>NZ_JARXWC010000007.1:0-284789 GCF_029892995.1 Brevibacillus sp. 1238
CTCTCCAATAAAGTTTGTTACTGGTTCAAAGCTGGCAAATCATTTAATGATAGACTCATCAACGCTTTCGCTGTTCAGTTTTCAAAGAGCATTTTGCGCTTTTTACTAGCGCGGAATTTCATTCTATCATATCTCTTCAAGCGAGTCAATGACTTTTTTGAAGACGATTTGATATTTGTTCACTCGCTTTAAACTACTCATTCGCGAGCGGACTTTTAATATAACATCTTTCAAATGTAATTTCAAGAGTTTTTTTAAATCTCATTGAAATTTGTTAGTGGTGCGGTCGGCGAGACTCGAACTCGCACGGGTCGCCCCGCCACCCCCTCAAGATGGTGTGTCTGCCAATTCCACCACGACCGCATGTAAAAACGTCTCAGGAGAGGTTCGAACTCCCGACCGTCCGCTTAGAAGGCGGATGCTCTATCCAGCTGAGCTACTGAGACATATATCGTTATTTGAAATAAAAATGGGGCGATCGATGGGACTTGAACCCACGAGTGCCGGAGCCACAATCCGGTGCGTTAACCCCTTCGCCACGACCGCCATAATTGATTCAATATGTTTTTTTGGCAGGGGCAGTAGGAATCGAACCCACACCAAAGGTTTTGGAGACCTTCGTTCTACCGTTAAACTATGCCCCTATGGTAGCGGTGGAGGGGATCGAACCCCCGACCTTTCGGGTATGAACCGAACGCTCTAGCCATCTGAGCTACGCCGCCACGAACATCAGGTAGTAATTGAAATGGCGGAGGGAGAGGGATTCGAACCCCCGTGAGCTTGCACTCTAACGGTTTTCAAGACCGCCCCGTTATGACCACTTCGGTATCCCTCCGCAAAAAATGGAGCGGGTGATGGGAATCGAACCCACGCGACCAGCTTGGAAGGCTGGAGTTCTACCATTGAACTACACCCGCAAAAATATGGTGCCGGTGAAGGGACTTGAACCCCCACGGTTTCCCTCACGATTTTGAGTCGCGCGCGTCTGCCATTCCGCCACACCGGCATATCAAGTTAATAAAACTGGTCGGGAAGACAGGATTCGAACCTGCGACCCCTTGGTCCCAAGCCAAGTACTCTACCAAGCTGAGCTACTTCCCGACTATTAAGATAAAAATGGCGTGCCCTGAGAGATTCGAACTCCCGACCTTTTGATTCGTAGTCAAACGCTCTATCCAGCTGAGCTAAGGGCACATGTTATGGAGCAGACGACGGGTCTCGCTTCTACTGGCGCTGCTTCGTCAATTTCCTACCCGACAAGCCAGATTGGAAGTGCCCGTGACACTCTTCGTCGATGCTCTTCAAGGGTAAACCCGGAACGGGTGAGAGGCCCGAGAACATCTATGGAGCGGACGACGGGTCTCGAACCCGCGACCTTCGCCTTGGCAAGGCGACGCTCTACCAATTGAGCTACGTCCGCATATTTGTTTAAGAAAATATGGTGCGGTCGAGAGGACTTGAACCTCCACGGTGTTGCCACCACTAGAACCTGAATCTAGCGCGTCTGCCAATTCCGCCACGACCGCATATTCACTTTGTAAAAACTGGTGAGCCATGAAGGACTCGAACCTTCGACCCTCTGATTAAAAGTCAGATGCTCTACCAACTGAGCTAATGGCTCTCATTATGGCTGGGGTACTAGGATTTGAACCTAGGAATGACGGAGTCAAAGTCCGTTGCCTTACCGCTTGGCTATACCCCAATAGCCATGAAGTAAAGATGGTGGGGAGAGACGGATTCGAACCGCCGAACCCGGAGGGAGCAGATTTACAGTCTGCCGTGTTTAGCCACTTCACTATCTCCCCATCTTGTCCTTTTTCAGCATCAGTATTATCAACTGAAAATTAAAGGTGGTGCCGGCAATAGGACTTGAACCCACAACCCCCTGATTACAAGTCAGGTGCTCTACCAATTGAGCTATACCGGCATATTTGATTATTTCATGGTGGCTCGGGACGGAATCGAACCGCCGACACGAGGATTTTCAGTCCTCTGCTCTACCGACTGAGCTACCGAGCCTCGTGCATATGAGATGCCACCATTAGTTTGAATAATGGCGGAGCTGACGGGACTCGAACCCGCGACCTCCGGTGTGACAGACCGGCGTGAACTCCAACTTCACCACAGCTCCATATTAATTATCATTTTGTAATAATGGTGGAGGCTGACGGGATCGAACCGCCGACCCTCTGCTTGTAAGGCAGATGCTCTCCCAGCTGAGCTAAGCCTCCGTACTCCCCGACTTTTGTCAGGGACCCAACAAAGTAGTTGGGATTCATAGGTGACCCGTAGGGGATTCGAACCCCTGTATGACAGCGTGAAAGGCTGCTGTGTTAAACCGCTTCACCAACGGGCCGTGCTTTTTAACAATCTGGTGCTCCCGACAGGAATCGAACCTGCGACCTCTTCCTTACCATGGAAACGCTCTACCGACTGAGCTACAGGAGCGTGATATGGCTCCTCGGGACGGACTCGAACCGCCGACCGATCGGTTAACAGCCGATTGCTCTACCAACTGAGCTACCGAGGAACAATACAATATCCAGGCCAATTGCCTTTAGGAGTCTATGGTGGAGCTGAACGGGATCGAACCGATGACCTCCTGCTTGCAAGGCAGGCGCTCTCCCAACTGAGCTACAGCCCCATTTTCAAATGGGTAAGCGATCTTGATTTTGCTGCTATCGCCTTATGTAAGTGGTGGGCCTAGGCTGACTCGAACAGCCGACCTCACGCTTATCAGGCGTGCGCTCTAACCAACTGAGCTATAGGCCCGTATCGCTTCCTGGATCTTTAATCTAGCATAGATTTTTATTCATTGCAATAGAATTTTTGATTTTTTTATCGGGTAAAAGTGAATTTTTTGCAAGAAGGCTGGCCCAACTACGAAAAAGCCAGCGAAAAACCCGCTTCGATCCGCAAAACAGCGTGGTAGAAGCCTTTTCCACACCTGTTTCATAGCTGAGCCTTCCTGCAATCAATGTCTATATGGAGCCATCAAGGTCTTAAATATCCAAATCTCTGACAGTCGCTGCGTATTGCTCAATAAACTCTCTGCGCGGCTCTACTTCATCGCCCATGAGCGTCTCAAACACCATATCGGCATCCATGGCGTCTTCCAGGTCAACTTGCAAGAGTGTACGCATCTCTGGGTCCATTGTAGTTTCCCACAATTGGTCCGCATTCATCTCACCCAACCCTTTGTAACGTTGCACATTTGGCTTTGGTGTAGTCTTCAGGGTAGCGAGTATTTCATCCCGCTGCCTGTCGTTGTAAGCATAATGCAGCGTCTTGCCCTGCTTGATGCTGTACAACGGCGGCTGCGCAATATAAATATACCCCGCTTCGATGAGCTGACGCATGTAGCGATAGAAGAACGTCAACAGCAACGTACGGATATGTGAGCCATCCACGTCGGCGTCCGTCATGATTACGACTTTATGGTAGCGCGCTTTGGTGATGTCGAAGTCTTCGCCCACCCCTGTGCCGAGCGCCGTAATGATCATGCGAATTTCGTTGTTGCCGAGAATTTTGTCCAAGCGCGCCTTTTCTACGTTCAACACTTTTCCACGCAAAGGAAGAATCGCCTGGAAGTGACGATCGCGGCCAGACTTCGCAGAACCGCCCGCAGAGTCTCCCTCAACGATGAACAGTTCGGATTCGGAAGCGTCCTTGGAAGAGCAGTCGGCCAATTTACCCGGCAGCGCACTGACTTCGAGCGCGCTCTTGCGGCGAGTCATTTCCCGGGCTTTACGGGCAGCTTCACGGGCACGCGAAGCCATCAGAGCCTTCTCGACCACTTTTTTCGCTACGCCAGGGTTTTCCTCCATAAAGGTGCTGAAACGATCGCCAAACACGGACTCGGTAATGCTGCGCGCTTCCGAGTTGCCGAGCTTTGTTTTCGTTTGCCCTTCGAACTGAGGCTCCTGGATCTTCACCGAAATAATCGCCGTGATCCCTTCACGCACATCATCCCCGGACAAGTTCGCATCCTTTTCCTTGAGGAGATTGAATTTGCGGCTGTAGTCGTTGATCACGCGGGTAAGAGCTGTCTTGAACCCGGTTTCGTGCGTACCGCCTTCATGCGTGTTGATGTTGTTGGCAAAAGAATAAATATTGCTCACGTAGCTGTCGTTGTATTGCAGGGCAACCTCAACAAGCAGGCCGTCTTTCTCCCCTTCGCAATAAATGACTTCTTCGTGCAGCGCTTCGCGGTTTTTATTCAAATATTCCACAAACTGAACAATACCGCCCTCATAGTGGAACGATTCTTCCTTTTCCTGTTCGGGACGGGTATCTTTCAGCGTAATCCGCAGTCCTTTGTTGAGGAAAGCAAGCTCGCGAATACGTTTTTGCAAAATGTCGTATTCGAAAACGGTTGTTTCTGTAAAGATGGTCGGGTCTGGCTTGAACGTGACTTTTGTTCCCGTCTCTTCTGTCTCGCCAATAACAGCAAGATCAGCAACAGGTGCGCCGACCGTAAAACGCATATAGTGAATTTGATTGTTCTGCTTTACTTCTACTTCCATCCACTCGGATAGCGCGTTTACAACCGAGCTACCTACCCCGTGAAGACCGCCGGAAACTTTATATCCGCCGCCGCCAAATTTTCCGCCGGCGTGCAGGACAGTTAAAACCGTTTCTACTGTCGACTTCCCGGTTTTCTCGTGGATGCCGGTTGGGATTCCCCGGCCATTATCAGTTACAGATACGGAGTTGTCCGGATGAATGACCACCAAGATGTTGTCGCAATAACCGGCAAGCGCCTCATCGATGGCATTGTCGACAATCTCCCATACCAGGTGATGCAAACCGCGGCTGCTGGTTGAGCCGATATACATGCCGGGGCGTTTCCGAACCGCTTCCAGCCCTTCCAGAACCTGAATCTGACTCGCATCATAGTTTGTATCGTTCGTCGTCACTTGATCCACTACTCTGTCAACTCCTCCACTTCAGCTTGTACAAAGGGAAACTGATCCAAGCTGTCCACGAACTGAGCGCGTCGCTTTAGCGTCAGAGAAGAAATAGGTGAACAGTAAATGGCATCCTTGGTGATTACATACGATTTTGTTTCTTCTACGCTGTGGTCGACGATCGTCTTCCGCTTTTCCTGCAAGAAAGCCTTGTTGACCTTCGAGGATTTCACGGTTTGATGATCGAGGATGGAAATGACTTCCTTTGTGCTCACCACAGTATCTCCACCAATGTGAATAAACATCCCTGATCCCTACCTTTCTCCCGAGATTGTCCCTTCCTTCACGTAAAAACGAGAGGCTTGCTGGAGAACCTGATGCTTTAAGCCTTCCACACCTGTCGTGCTCACAAACGTCTGAACCCGATCCTGAATGGTTTCGAGTAACAGGGTTTGCCGATGTTCATCCAACTCTGACAAGACATCATCCAACAAAAGAACGGGGTATTCCCCCACTTCTTCTTTAATCAGTTCGATTTCGGCCAGTTTGATGGACAGTGCGCTCGTGCGCTGCTGCCCTTGTGAACCGTACGTTTGGACATCCATGTTGTTCACTTTGAGCGAAAAATCATCGCGATGCGGTCCGATCAAGGTGCTTCCGCGCATGATTTCCCGGTCGCGAACCTCTTCATAGGCAGCCAGCATTGTATCAACAGCCTGCTCGACCGACATTTCTTCCGTAACTGGCGATGAGTTTACATAGTGCAAGGAAAGCTTCTCCCGGCCATTGGTAATGCCCGTATGGATCTCCTGCGCCCATACTTGGAGCTTGCGCAGAAACTCAAACCGCTTCCTCAACAATTTTACCGCTAAATCGGCTAGTTGGGTATTCCAAATTGCCAGCATTTCCAGCGAATGGCTTTTTTTCATCGCCAAGTCCTTCAGCAGTTGATTCCGCTGCGCCAGCACTTTGTTGTAATTGCTTAAATAATACAGATAAGTGGGCGATACTTGGCCGATTTCCATGTCAATAAAACGTCTGCGCTGAGCGGGTGCCCCTTTTACAATGGACAAATCCTCCGGCGCAAACATGACTACGTTCAAGGCTCCCACATAGGCGCTCAGCTTTTGCTGCTCCATCCCGTTGATTTTGGCCCGCTTTCCTTTGCTTGTCAACTGCAGCTCCAAACGAACAGAACCGTAGCGACGAAGAACATCGCTACGGATCGTGGCGAAATCGGCATCCCACGTAATTAGCTCCTTGTCTCGGGGCGTACGGTGGGATTTGGCCAGAGCCAGAACGTATATCGATTCGAGTGCATTTGTTTTCCCCTGGGCGTTGTTGCCAATAAACAACTGGATGGGGCCATCAAAATCCAAGGACAGGGATGAATAGTTGCGATAGTTGGTAAGCGACAGGTTCTTGAGAAACAAGAATCACGCTCTCCTCTCAGCGGCGTACCACTTGAAAGCGGCCATGGCCTTCAATCGCCACTTCATCGCCAGGATATAGCTTGCGGCCTCGTCTGTTGTCCAGCTCGCCATTGATTTGAATCGGCACCTCTGCCAAAAAAGCTTTGGCCATGCCTCCGGTATCGATGACGTCAGCCAGCTTTAAAAATTGGCCGAGAGCAATGTATTCGGTGTTGATGGAAACCTCACGCATGGCTTGGCTCCTTTCTTTTACGAAAAAGAACTTTTTTACGAAAAAACCCTAGTAAGTACGGACTGGCAAGATCAAATGCAGCATCCAATCGTGGTCCGTCGGACGAATGACAAACGGGCTCATCGGGCCAGTAAAGCTGGCTCTGATTTCGGAGCTGTCAATCGCACGCAAAGCGTCAATCATGTATTTGGCGTTGAAGGAAATCTTCAGCTCTTCGCCTTCCATCGCTTTCGGACTCAAAATATCCGTTACTTTCCCGATTTCAGGAGCGTTGGAGGTGATCTCTACAGTGCCATCCGGCAGCGTAACGAGCTTGACCACATTGGATTTGCCTTCGCGGCTGAGCAAGGAAGCGCGCTCGATCGACTGCAAAAATTCTTTGGTGCTGACAGTGATCTCTGTTTTGCTTCCTTGTGGAATGATTCTGGTCGTGTCTGGATAAGTTCCCTCCAGCAAACGCGAATAGAACAAAATGTGCTTGGACTTCACCAAAATTTGATTGTCGGCTACGACGATATCAGCAGGATTTTGGTCATCATCCAAGATTTTTACCAATTCGTTGCAGCTTTTTCCTGGTACGACTACGTTGTGGAAGGAAAGGTCATCCGGGCATTCTACCATGGCAGTACGGCTGGCCAAACGGTGACTGTCAGTCGCAACAAAACGAAGCTTGCCTTGTTCCAGGGACCACATCAATCCAGTAAGAATCGGGCGCATTTCAGAAGTGGATACGCCAAAAACAGTCTGACGGATCATTGCTTTTAGCAAGTCACAGGGAACGCTGAATACTTTATCCTCTTCCAGATGCGGCAATTGCGGATACTCGCTGGCATCCATTCCGTTGATGGTGAACTCAGCTTGTCCGGAACGGATTTGGGTAACAAGGCGATCGTCTACCTGGATATGGATTTCGTTGCTTGGCAGCTTGCGGACGATTTCGCTGAAAATGCGAGCTGTCAAAACGATGCTTCCAGGCTGATGGATCGTTACTCCCCATTCTCCCGCTTCTTCCAAAGGAATCTGTACTTCGATGGATACATCCGAGTCGCTTGCAGTCAGAGTAAGCCCCTCGTCATCTGTTTTTATCTTAATCCCGGTCAAAATCGGAATGGTTGTTCGGCTGGAAACGGCTTTACTGACATGTGACACGGCGTTAGACAGCTTGTCTCGCTGAACGGTAATATGCATCAACGTGATCCTCCCTCTATCTGCGCCATTTTTTTAATGGACTATGCATAATGGCTGCGTCTTTATCATAACTTATTAGGATATATCTTTTTAACAGAAGTAGTAATAGGGCCTGTGGATTTGTGGATATGTGGACTGATAACGTAAAAGATAGCCTATACACATGTGGGTAAGTTGTGTATAGGCTTTTTGCGTTATGCACAGGTTTAGTGGTTTGCTTTTAACTTTTCAATGAGCGACTGAATCGTAGTTTGCATCTGCGGATCACTTGCCAGTGCCCGCGAGATTTTTTCATGCGCATGGATGACAGTTGTATGGTCGCGTCCGCCAAATTCGTCGCCGATTTTTGGCAAGGAGGCGTCTGTCAGCTCCCGAGACAAATACATGGCGATTTGGCGAGGAAAAGCGACGGTTTTGGTCCGCTTTTTCGCTTTGAAGTCTTCCAGCTTCAGACTGAAAGCTTCTCCGACAGCACGCTGAATGTCCATAATGGTAATCACACGCGGGCGAGAAGACGGAATGATGTCTTTCAAAGCTTCGGCAGCGAGCTGCGTATCAATGTCGCGATTGATCAAGGAAGAGTAAGCAACGACACGGATCAGCGCACCTTCCAGCTCGCGGATGTTGCTGTCGATTTGATTCGCGATGTAAGCCATTACCTCGTTCGGAATGTCGAGGTTTTCTGCCTTCGCTTTTTTGCGCAAAATGGCAATCCGCGTCTCCAGATCAGGCGGCTGGATGTCGGTAATCAGTCCCCATTCGAAGCGGGAGCGAAGCCGGTCTTCCAGCGTCGGGATCTCTTTTGGAGGCCGGTCGGAGGAAATGATGATCTGTTTGCTCTCTTCGTGCAGAGCGTTGAACGTATGAAAAAACTCCTCTTGCGTCGACTCCTTGCCAGCCAAAAACTGAATGTCATCAATCAAAAGAACGTCTACACTCCGGTACTTGTTGCGAAATTCGACGGCCTTGTTGTCCCGAATGGAGTTGATGAACTCATTGGTAAACTTCTCGGACGACAAATAGACCACTTTTGCCGATGGATTGTGTTGGATAACATAATGGCCAATTGCGTGCATCAAGTGGGTTTTGCCAAGTCCGACTCCTCCGTAAATGAAGAGGGGATTGTAAGCTTTGGCAGGAGCTTCTGCGACTGCAAGCGAAGCGGCATGAGCGAAACGATTTCCCGCACCGATAACGAAAGTGTCAAAGGTGTACTTGGGATTCAAAATGCTGGGTGGCTGGTCATCCGCTGCTGTGGGCGGAGCGCTCATTTTCACCCGTGGGGTAGGTTGTTCCTCGGCAAATGCGGCATCCTGATTTTGCAGGGCGACGAATTTTACCTTCATATTGATACCTGTCACTTCATATAGTGTATCGGTAATCAGTTGAGCGTACCGGGTTTCGAGCCAATCTCTCGCAAAGTCATTGGGCGCCACGACGATCAGTGCATCCTCTTCCAGGGTGGTTGCCCTGGTTGCTTTGAGCCAGGTATCGAAACTTGGTTTGCTTAGCGATTTTTCTATCTTGGCGAGAACTTTGCGCCATAGTTCGCTAATCGCTGCATCCAACCAGAATCCCTCCTTTTGGGCCATCCGAAAAATAAAAATCACCGATAAAAAATAAACGATAACAATTGCAAAAACCGCATATGTGTGACCCGATTGTCAACACGGTCGTATTTGACGACTGTGGATAAAAAAAGTCGAAAAATAGGGATTCTGCTCGCAGAAGAGAAAAAAAGCAGACGGTTATCCTCATCCCTGTGTGTAACGACATACACATAGGAAGGAATCTGTCCACAAACTTATCCACACCCTGTGGAAAAACCGATTAGCCTATCGGAGTTATTCACGCTTCAAAACAAAAACATAATAACAGATATAAGGCATGGCATCAATGGTTTTTTCATACTTATCCACAAACACAACCACTGGTACTAGCCACATATTCACATATCTATATTTTGTGTACAAGCTGTAGATAAAGTTGTCGAAACCTGTTTTTGTGGATAAAACGATATCCACAGACCCGGGAAATAGTTTTGTGGGGATATTTGCCTTGGAAACGAAATTCCATCGCTGCTTGACTTTTTTTATATATGTCCTTATAATGCAAAAGAATGTCTGTGCTAGACGGAGGTGTATACGATAATGAAACCATCATTCAACCCTAACAATCGCAAGCGCAAAAAGGATCATGGATTCCGTAAGCGCATGAGCACAAAAAACGGCCGTAAAATTTTGGCTGCTCGTCGTCAAAGAGGTAGAAAAGTTCTTTCCGCGTAGGCCACATTTCCAGTGGCCTTTTTGTTTGCCAGATGATGTCGGAAAATTCTTTTTTTAGGTGGAAAGAGGAAGTCTCGCCGCGGCGTGGAACCTTTTGGTGGAGAATCATTACCTAGCTACCAAAAAAGTTCTTGATTCATGCTGTTTGAAAAGAGCGGGAGGGACGATGAAGCCTAATGAAGAGAATTTCACCGACTTTTTTATTGGGGTAGGCCGTGATTTTGTCCATGAGCTGGCTTTGCCTGACTTAGTTTGCGCCTATGCAGGAGGTTCGGTTGGGAGAGGGGAGGCAGACGCCTTCAGCGATCTCGACTTGAACCTTTTTGTGGAGGGAACGAGGGAACACCGCAGCGAAAATCATTCGTTTCGCGGTCAACTGATTCAGCTGCACGTCCATCCTGTGCCGACTGCGGATGATGTACGCGACAATCCTTGGCGTTGGCGCTATTTGCAGGAAGCACGGCTGGTGGCAGATCCAACTGGCCGCTTTGCAGACTGGTTTCCACAGATGCGTGCTTATCTCGAATCAGAAGAGGCAAAAGCGAAGATGATTGCACAGGCGAGGGCGGCGGTCGAGGAGTACGAGCGCATCGCAGATGAGGCTTTGGCAGAAGGGCGCTTGTACTCCGCTGCTTTGCTCGAATGGGCAGGGTGGCTGGAGGCCATGCAGCTGATTGCTTTCGTCTCGCAAGGACAGCTCAGCGATCGTGCGCTTTTCCAGCTCGTGAGTGGGTTAGGCGGCTGGTCGGAGCTTGAGCGGCACTTTTCCGTGAGATACGCTGCAAGAGAAGCGCTTATGGAAGGGCTGGCGGTGCTTTCCGATTATCGTGCCCACTTGCAAACGAAGGCTGGTCCAGAGGCGTTCGCACTCGGAGCGGAAAACGATGTTCTTTTGCAGCAGAAGATGGGAAGACTTTTGCAGAAGGAGCAGTATGCCGAAGCGGGGTTCCTGCTGTTTTCCGAAGCGGTTTGGCTGTATTCGAGCACAGACGCCGACAACTGGTGGGAGGAGCATCGACAAGAGCTTCCGCCAGGGCTTGGGGAGTCGCTGCTGGAGCTGGGCTTTTTCCAGATGGATCAGGCGAAGGCGGCAGAACTGCGAAGCGCAAGAGCCGAGCTGATCGCGAAAATCGGCTAAATTTCTTGCAAAGTATGTGTACTTTGGGAAAAAAGTGGACGAAACAAGGATATACTGGTAGATGCTGTTTGCGTTTTCTACTATAATTGTGATGTTAGGGGTTGTTTACCTTGCATCGTTCACACCGGCTCAAAAAAAATGAGCACTTTCAAGCGGTTTTTCAACGAGGAACTTCTGCTGCCAACAAGCAATTTGTCCTGTATTCAGCCAAGCAGGAGGGACAAGCTGCTTTTCGCGCTGGAATTTCCGTCAGCAAAAAAATTGGTAACGCTGTTATCCGCAACAAAGTCAAGCGACTGATCCGAGAAGCGGTAGCGCGGTTGGAGTCAGTCATTCCACTCGGCCTCGATCTAGTCATCATCGCCCGTCCGGGAGTGGAAAACATGTCGCTTGAAGCCATTGAGCAATCTTTGTTGCATGTGATGAAGCGGGCCAAAGTGATCAAACGGGCACCCGTACATAATGGAAAAAGAGGGTGAAACGATGGTTGCGAAAATCATGGTTTGGTTGATTCGGGGATACCAGCTGTTCATATCTCCGTTAAAGCCTCCTTCATGTAGATTCGCGCCCACCTGCTCACACTATGCGATCGAGTCGGTTCGCCGATTTGGCGCGTGGCGTGGAGGCTGGCTGGCTCTTCGTCGCATCCTGAAATGTCATCCGTTCCACCCGGGCGGGTTTGATCCAGTTCCGGATCAACGCAAATAGCATACCTCACTGAAGCGGGGAAAAGGAGGACCACCCTTGAGTAGACGTACCCTCAGCATAATTATGCTGACTATGCTGGTTCTTGTTCTGTCAGGCTGTAACCCGACGACTGCTGCACCAATCGGGCCTGACGCAACCGGCTTCTGGGACAAATATCTCGTATATCCCTTGTCCTGGTTGATTAAAGAAAGCGCTTTGATCCTTGGCAACAACTACGGCTTTGGTATCCTGGTAGCGACGGTCATCATCCGTTTGATCGTACTGCCATTGATGGTCAAGCAAATCAAGAGTTCCAAGAGAATGCAAGAGCTTCAGCCGGAAATGCAAAAAATCCGCGAGAAGCACAAAAACGATCCGCAAAAGGCTCAGCAAGAAACAATGGCTCTGTTCCAGAAAAACGGCGTCAATCCACTCGCGGGTTGCTTGCCGATGCTGGTGCAAATGCCAATCCTGATCGCCTTTTACCACGCGATCATCCGAACAGAAGAAATCAAGACTCAAACCTTCCTGTGGCTGACGTTGGGCGAAAAAGACCCGTTCTACATTTTGCCGATCATCGCCGCAGTTACGACTTACTTGCAGTCGAAAATGATGGGACAGGCTACACAGGGCAACCCGCAAATGCAAATGATGCTGATCATGATGCCGCTGATGATTTTGGCTATCGCAGTAACCTTGCCATCTGCGCTCTCCCTGTACTGGGTATACGGTAACCTGTTCACTATCGTACAAACGTATTTCCTGTATCGTGATAAAGGCAATAAGCTTACTCCCAAGGAGGGAACCTCCAAGTGAAAAAGGTGGTAGCTACGGCAAAAACGATAGACGATGCTGTGCAAAAAGCTTTGCTGGAATTGGGTGTACCGCGTGAAAAGGCGAGTATTCGCGTCCTGGAGGAACCAAGCAGAGGGTTGTTTGGCCTGATTGGGGCGAAGGACGCCAAAGTGGAAGTGGAATACCACTACGACCCGGTTGCACAGGGACGTGACTTTCTTCAAGATGTTTTGTCTAACATGAAGGTGAACGCCAAAGTGGAGACTCGTACTAATGAAGAGGGCATCCTGTTTGATATCCAGGGCAGCAACCTTGGAATCATCATTGGCCGCAGAGGGCAGACTCTGGATTCCTTACAGTATCTCGTAAACGTCGTAGCGAACCGTCATGCGGACAAACACGTACGCATCACATTGGATGCCGAGAATTACCGGATGCGCCGCAAGGAAACGCTGGAGCAGCTGGCTGACCGGGTGGCGAAAAAAGCTTTGTCGACCAGACGGGATGTGCGGCTGGAGCCAATGTCGGCTGCCGAGCGCAAAGTAATTCACGCCTTCTTGCAAAAAAGAGCGGACGTCGTTACCTTCAGCGAAGGAGACGAGCCAAACCGATACATCGTCATTGCACCGAAAGAAGCCTCGCGTTAGGCTTCTTTTTTTGTGTCAAAAGGAACGTGTTATCGACAAAAGTCGACGTTTGCGCATGCAGGCGCAGCTTATGTCGAAGCAAACGGTTGTCCACTGTGGATAAATCAAAGCGAGGGTTGAGCTTTTCGAAAAAAGATCATACTGTGGATAACGAGAGCGGACAGCAACCTTGGACGGCAGGGTTGCTTTTTCCTGTTGATGAAGAGAGGGTGTAAAATTTACACTTTCATTTGGAATTTTTCAAGGCGATCTGTTAAGCTAATAAGTTAGTGGCTGACTTGTCTGATTGGAAAGCTTGAGGTGAAGGTCATGAAATTCGATACAATTGCAGCGGTTGCGACGCCGATGGGGGAAGGTGGCATTGCCGTCATTCGGGTAAGCGGTGCGGAAGCGCTCGAAGTTGTGGATAAGATATATAAAGGAAAACAGCGGTTGTCCACTGTGGACAGCCATACGATTCATTACGGGCACTTGTACGACCCGCATACAGGAGATCGGGTGGAAGAGGTGCTGGTGTCTGTTATGAGGGCTCCGCGAACTTTTACGCGAGAGGATGTAGTGGAAGTAAACTGTCACGGAGGAATCGTGTCCGTTGAAAAGGTGCTGGAACTGATTCTCGATAACGGAGCCAGACTGGCGGAGCCGGGCGAGTTTACGAAGCGTGCGTTTTTAAACGGACGCGTTGATTTGTCCCAGGCAGAAGCTGTCATCGATCTGATTCGGGCGAAAACGGACAGAGCGATGAAGGTGGCACTGAATCAGGTAGAGGGGAAGCTGTCGCGTTTGATCCGCCAGCTGCGCCAAAATTTGATTGAAGCCATGGCCCATATAGAAGTAACGTTAGATTATCCCGAGCATGACGTGGAGGAGTTTACGCAAAACTTCCTGCGCGGAAAATGCCTGGAGGTAAAAAGCGAGATTCAACGTCTTTTGCAGACCGCAAAGCAAGGAAAAATCTTGCGTGAAGGCTTGTCGACAGCGATTATCGGGCGGCCAAACGTGGGGAAATCCTCTCTTTTGAACAGCCTTGTTCAAGAGGAAAAGGCGATTGTCACGGATGTAGCCGGGACGACTCGCGACGTTATCGAAGAGTACGTCAATGTGCGCGGGGTGCCTTTGCGTCTGATTGATACGGCAGGCATTCGCGATACGGACGATATCGTGGAAAAAATCGGGGTAGAGAAATCGCGGCAGCTTTTGCAAAAGGCGGATCTCGTCTTGCTCGTGATCAACTACAACGAACCGCTCACTGCTGATGATTATGCGATTTTTGAAGCGGCAAAAGGGTTTCAGGTCATCGTGATTGTGAACAAGTTCGACTTGCCGCAAAAAGTGGACCTGGAAGAGATCAAACGCCATTTTCCACAGCAGCCGCTCATCATGACGTCGGCGCGCGAAGAAAAAGGCATCGATTTGCTGGAGCAGGCGATCGGAGAAATTTTCTTCAGCGGCCGTGTACAGCAGGATGATTTGACGTATGTCAGCAATGCCCGGCATATTCAATTGCTGCGCCAGGCGGAAAGAGCGATTGACGAGGCGCTCGGCGGCATTGACGATCTGATGCCAGTCGATATGATTCAAATTGACATCAAGAAGTCGTGGGAGCTGTTGGGAGAAGTCATCGGCGAGAGTGTCGGTGAGGATTTGATCGATCAGATTTTCTCGCAATTTTGTCTGGGCAAGTAGGCTGGTAATAGAAAAGAAACAGTTCGTCATTCGCCGCAAGCAGGGGATGCAGGCATGGCGATGGTGCGTAGTCGGTTAGAGCGAGGAAAGCTCGCGGCATAGGCAAGAAAGAAGTCGTACTGTATTGGCAGGACGCAATCGTTTTTATGAAAAGAAAGTTAGATGCGAGATAGCACTTATGAGCAAGGGGGAAAACAAAATGAACGCTGTACCTGCGTATGAAGCAGGCTCGTTTGACGTCATCGTAATCGGGGCAGGTCATGCGGGGTGTGAGTCAGCTTTGGCTGCGGCACGCATGGGCTGCAACACGCTGCTTTTGACGATCAATCTGGATGCGGTCGCTTATATGCCCTGCAATCCGTCGGTAGGTGGTCCGGCAAAAGGCCACGTTGTACGGGAGCTGGATGCACTCGGCGGCGAAATGGGACGAAATACGGATAAAACGCATATTCAAATGCGGATGCTGAATACGGGAAAGGGTCCTGCTGTACATGCTTTGCGTGCACAGGCAGACAAGTTTGCCTACCAGCACGAAATGAAGAAAACGATTGAAAATACGCCAAATTTGATCCTTCGCCAAGCCATGGTCGAGGAGCTGCTCGTCGAAGATGGAGTATGCGTAGGGGTCATCACCCAGACAGGCGCTCGCTACAAGGCTAAATCCGTCGTGTTGACTACCGGAACGTATTTGCGCGGAAAAATCATTCTTGGCGACTTGCAGTATGAGAGCGGGCCGAACAACATGCGCCCGTCGATTCGCCTGGCGCTGCATTTGAAAGAGCTTGGTTTTGAAATGACTCGCTTCAAGACGGGAACGCCACCTCGTGTTCATAAAAACAGCGTTGATTTTTCCAAAATGGAGATTCAGCCTGGCGACCCTGTTCCACGGGCATTTTCTTATGAAACGACAGAATTTATTATGGACCAGCTGCCTTGCTGGCTGACGTATACCAATGAAGACACGCATGGCTTGATCAATAGCAATTTGCACCGTGCTCCGATGTACTCCGGCATGATTGAGGGAACCGGGCCGCGTTACTGTCCGTCCATTGAGGATAAAGTGGTGCGTTTCAACGATAAGCCACGCCATCAAATCTTCCTGGAGCCGGAAGGGCGAAATACAGAAGAGATGTACGTACAAGGCTTGTCCACGAGCTTGCCGGAAGACGTGCAGTTGTCCATGCTGCGTTCGATGGCTGGAATGGAAGAAGTCAAAATGATGCGCCCTGGCTATGCGATCGAGTACGATTCGATTGTGCCGACACAGCTTTGGCCGTCGCTGGAAACGAAGAAATTGCCGGGATTGTTTACTGCCGGGCAAATTAATGGAACATCTGGCTATGAAGAAGCAGCGGGCCAAGGTTTGATGGCCGGGATCAATGCTGCACGCCGCGTTCAAGGGAAACCGCCTGTCATTTTGGGCAGGGAAGAGGCGTATATCGGCGTGCTGATCGACGACCTCGTGACAAAAGGAACGCATGAGCCGTATCGGCTGCTCACTTCCCGGGCCGAGTACCGTTTGCTTTTGCGCCATGACAATGCCGATTTGCGCCTGACTGATATCGGCTATGAAATCGGCTTGATCAGCGAAGAGCGCTACAGACGCTACAACGAAAAACGCCGATTGATCGAGCAGGAAAAGGAACGTGTGGAAAATACGCGTGTACGCCCTGATATGCAACATGTGCAGGAAGTATTGCGCGCTGCCGGTTCGCCGGAATTGACAGAAGTGATCGAGCTGGCTCAGTTGTTGCGCCGTCCAGAGATCAACTACAGCCATATTGTGGCGATGGTGCCAGCCCCGGAAGTTTTGCCGGACGATGTGACAGAACAGGTAGAAATCCAGATTAAATACGATGGCTACATCAAAAAGTCTTTGCAGCAAGTAGAGCGGATGAAGAAAATGGAGGAACGTCGCATACCAGCCGACATCGACTATCATCAAATTTCCGGCTTGTCCAAAGAGTCCCGCGAGAACATGTCCAATATCCGCCCGCTGAACATCGGGCAAGCAGCGCGTATCGCCGGGGTTACTCCTGCGGACATCTCGGTATTGATGGTGTATCTGGAGTATAAACGCGTAGGGGCAGCGGAGTAAGGAGATTAGCCAAAATGACTAAAGAACAGTTTGCCGAGGCGCTTGCCGCACAAGGCATTTCCTTAACAGAGCGTCAAAAAGAGCAATTCGACCACTTTTTCCGTTTGCTCGTGGAATGGAACGAAAAAATGAATTTGACGGGCATTACGGAAGAAGGACAAGTGTACGTCAAACATTTTTACGACTCGATCACCCCTGCCTTTTACTTTCCTTTTGACCAGGTAAAATCGGTAGTGGATATCGGAGGAGGAGCCGGGTTCCCCAGCATTCCGCTGAAAATTTGCTTCCCGCATGTGAAAATGACGATTATTGATTCGTTGAACAAGCGTATGGGCTTCTTGCAGCATGTGGCGAGTGAACTGGGGCTGGAAGATGTTCATCCGGTGCATGGACGGGCAGAGGATCGCGGGCAGGAAGCCAACTATCGGGAAAAGTTTGATCTGGTCGTAGCACGGGCTGTAGCCCGCCTGAATTTGCTCTCTGAATTTTGTTTGCCATTTGCTCAGCCAAAAGGTCATTTTATCGCTCTCAAAGGGGCAGATATTACGCCAGAGCTGAACGAAGCGAAAAAGGCGATCAAGACGCTGGGCGGCAAAACGCGAAAGGTCGAGACGTTCCAACTGCTGGAGGAAGCAGGAGAGCGCAACATCGTGATTATCGAAAAGGTAGAAGCTACACCCAAGAGCTATCCGCGCAAAGCGGGCGTTCCTGCGAAAAAACCGCTGGTATAGTCACTTAATAGGTTTTAAGGAACGAAGGAAGATCGCAGTTTGATGCTGCGGTCTTTTTTTGTGTGAAAAACGTCTCGACGTTTTTCATGAAATGGGATGTGACCACTCGCGGTCAACAAAACGGTCAGGTCATGACCGTTTTGTAGGCAAAAGTCTTGGCGTCTGGCTGCAAAAAAGAGATGCGCTTGAGTGCTGATTGCCCAAAACAGTCATGGGCGGTGTGGTTTCTGGTTTCGTTTCATGGAAAAAGCTTGTGCCAAGGAGAGTGAGTGCTTTGGGGCTGATGACGTGACGGGTATTTCCGTCTTTTTTCTCGAACGGGGCTTTTCTCATGACAAAAGGGAAAGAGATCTTTTGGTGGTCTTGTGATGTGTGCAGGGGAAAGGTGTTTGTGATTGTGTATCGGTCATTGATCGATGGTGATCGGGCAAAGGAATCTACTTTTTCAAGCATGGAGTTCTTTCAGAGGGCATATACATACCAGTAACGTTGCAGGGAACGACAACCGTTCTGAGAGGATGATAGACATGGAAGAAGTGTGGATGTCTCTTTTTCCATCAGAGCTTCCGACCATATTGCTGAGGCTGTTTCTCGCTTTTTTGGCTGGAGCCATCATGGGGTGGGAACGCGAGCGTTTTATCAAGGATGTGAGCAGACAACGAGGAGCGGGTTTTCGCACGTACAGCCTGGTTTGCTTCGGCTCATGTCTGTTTGGACTAGCTTCGATTTACGGCTTTCAGTCCAGCGGGGTAAACAACGACCCGGGCAGGGTAGCTGCTCAGGTGGTGACTGGCATGGGCTTTTTGGGAGCGGGAGCCATCCTCAAATTTAACGGTTCCGTTAAAGGCTTGACTACGGCAGCAGGGATGTGGGTTGCGTCTGCCATCGGATTGATGTTTAGTGCCGGAATGTATATTACGGCGATTGTCGCTGCCTTCTTTGCCTACCTGACTTTGGACTTTCATCGACTGTTTCCGAAGCTTTTTGCTGTCACCAAGATTTCACATCCTACAGATGAGAGCATAGGAGGAGAGGAGCGGGGCAAACACAGCGGCAGAGCCAATTTCTATGACCATGATCACGATTGATGTTTCACGTGAAACGTTTTTCCCAAGCAGGAATTGGGCAAAGCTTGCAGAATTACTTATATAAAAGAAAACCGAAGTCATTTGTCTAGAAAATGACGATAGGTCAAAGGGGATTTTTCAAAACGATCGGATAGGCAAGAAGCGTCTTTTAGGAAGGACAGTCTGTAGGGCCTGAGAACCTTGTAAGCGAGATTTATGCGCTATCCTCTAAAGGAAACGGAGGAAATGAGGGAAAGAGACATTTCTGAGGGAAAGTGGCTGACGGTTTGAAATGCGAGGAGGACGGAAACTAGCTCTGAAGAACTAGCCTCCTTTCACAGTGTGAACAGAACATCTATCTCCACAAGCATTTTCGAAAAGACTCGATCAGGTCCGTGCATGACTGAATGGTTGTCATTCACAACAAGCATGTACACTCCTAACAAAATCTTGTAAGCGCACACGCCGATGGATTTTGTCATGGAAGCGGGGATGACAAACTGTAGGCACAAGGAAATTGGGTATACGGTGAATAGTCCCTTCCAGCCGATGTATAAGAGAGACAGACAAATAGCTTCATGAAAAGATTCTGTCGTATGCAGCATGCATAGACAGGGCCTTTTTTTCACGTGGAGGATTGTCTGCGCCTTCGCCAAGCAAAAGGGAATGGAAAAGATGATGTCGCGAAACGATTGGGGTGTTGTCAGCAAACGCTGCCAGGAGCTTGCTTTTTGCTGGCGATTGTTTCAAAAGACTCATCTGGTCGAGTATGCGTGGTAATGAGGTTGGAATGACTGATGAAGAAGCCCGTGCCATTGTAGCAGCAAGATTTTTTGTGAACAGCTTGGCGATGTTGATTTTTCCAGAAGCAATCACAAGCAGCAGCGTAAGGATTACCAATAGTACGGATGGAACGGGTAGAAGTGGGGGATTTTTCTATGGCAGTAAGGGATTCATTTTCTCGGATTTTTGGATTAACGGACAAGACAGAGAATGAAGAGATCAGGCAATTACCAGTCGAGGAGATTGTACCGAATCCATACCAGCCTCGAACAGTATTTGATGACGAGAAAATCGATGAGCTGTGTCAAACGATACGCACTCACGGGCTTATTCAACCGATTGTTGTACGGTTGAGAGATGGTCAGTATGAGTTGATTGCCGGAGAACGACGTTTACGGGCAACAAAAAAGCTGGGCATGGAAAGAATCCCTGCGATTATCAAAGATTTCAATGATGCGCAAACAGCTTCCATTGCTTTGATTGAAAATCTGCAGCGAGAGGGATTAACAGCAATTGAAGAGGCGGTTGCCTACCAAAAGCTGATTGATTTGCACGACCTGACACAGGAAAGCCTGGCTCAACGCTTGGGAAAAGGACAATCCACCATTGCCAACAAGCTGAGATTGCTGCATTTGCCGCAAGAGATTCAAGATGCGCTGTTGATGCGACAAGTAACCGAGAGACACGCGAGAGCCTTGATCCCGTTGAAGGATGCGGAGTTGCAAAATAAAGTGCTGGCCGAGATCGTCGAGCGAGAGTGGAATGTCAAGCAAACAGAAGTGCGAGTCAAACAGCTTCTGGAAGCAGCAGAAAATCCAAAAGCGGAAAAAGAGTCGAAGCCGCGTTGGAAGGCATTTTCCCGAGACGCTCGTATCGCCATCAATACGGTGCGGCAATCGATTGATATGGTCATGCAGACGGGTCTGCCCGTAGAGACAAATGAAGAAGACCATGATGAATTTTATCAATTTACGATTCGGATTCCGAAAAACAACAAGTAGGAATGCCGCTTAGGTCGGAGCAGATGACAGCGAGGAGTTCTTCGCTGTCTTTATAGAACATAGATAGCAAAAGCAGCAAGGGGATGGCGACAAGGTCGCCTTTCTTTTTGGGCAAATGTCGAAAGTAGCAAAACATGATGGTAGGATAAACGGGGAAAAGCAGATAGGCGGGCAGGGAGTTTTTTCTGTTCAAAATCGATTTGTCTGTAAACGTTTGTCAGAATCAGGCGCATCTTTTCCAGCAAAAAGGGGTCAATTGGAACTGTTCGGGCAAAATTAAAGACAAATTGTCTCAATATCAAAAAAACAGCGTACGGGCAAGCATTAAATCTGGTAACATGGGTATTACCGAGCCAGATCATGCGATTAATGGCTGTTCACTTCTGTAAAATGGAAGGGCGTCTTGCGGTTTGTTCGTATCCATAGCCCAGAGGATGAACGAGTTTTTGGGCACCATGTAGCGAATGGCAGAAAGAGTGCGTAATTATAGGTAACGAGGATCACTTTTCATGGTGGAGCAGGCTGATGTTTGCAGAGTACGTTATGTGTCAGACGGCGGGATTGTTGCACAAATGGCAAGCACCGCACTGAACTGAACGTTCAGGCTGTACAAGCAACTGTCCAGGCAATGAAAATGATCCATTTATGAGTCAATGAGCGTAAATAGATATTGATATGGGCGTTCCGGAAGGCTGTCGATTGTTTTATGGCATAATCAGCGGCATTCCTACACGAAGAGAATGAGGTGGAGAAGTTGGGTAAAATCATTGCGGTTGCGAACCAGAAAGGCGGCGTCGGAAAAACGACTACGTCCGTCAATCTAAGTGCTTGTCTGGCCGCATTGGGGAAAAAGGTGCTGCTGGTGGATATTGATCCACAAGGGAACGCAACCAGTGGTATCGGGGTAAACAAAGCCGATGTGCGCTATTGTATTTATGATGTTCTCATTAATGACATCAGCCCCGTAGATGCGACTTTGCCTACCGAGATCGAAGGATTGATGATCATTCCGGCTACGATTCAATTGGCGGGAGCGGAAATCGAATTGGTTCCGACCATTTCCAGAGAAGTACGTTTGAAAAAAGCGCTGGAAGTAGTGAAGGACAAATACGATTTCGTCATTATCGATTGCCCGCCTTCTTTGGGGATTTTGACAGTCAATTCGTTGACTGCTGCTGATTCCGTTTTGATTCCGATTCAATGCGAATACTATGCATTGGAAGGTTTGAGTCAGTTGTTGAATACGATCCGACTGGTCCAAAAACATCTCAATTCGCAGTTGTCGATCGAAGGGGTCGTGCTGACGATGCTGGATGCACGCACCAACTTGGGGCTGCAAGTCATTGAAGAAGTGAAAAAGTATTTCCAGGAGAAAGTATACAAAACGATTATTCCACGCAATGTTCGCTTGAGCGAAGCGCCATCACATGGACAAGCCATTATCACGTACGATCCACGTTCGCGTGGTGCAGAAGTTTATTCTGACTTGGCGAAGGAAGTGGTTGGGGTATGAGTAGAGGTTTGGGAAAAGGGCTGAATGCGCTTATTACCTCCAATCTCATTGAAGAAGGGGAGCAAGTGAAAGAAGTCTCCGTCAGTGAGATTCGTCCCAACCCGTATCAGCCCCGTAAAGAATTTGAACAATCGGCTATTGATGAATTGGCACACTCCATTCGAGAGCATGGCATTATCCAACCATTGATTGTTCGGAAGAGCATCAAGGGATTTGAGCTGGTAGCGGGAGAAAGACGTTTGCGCGCCGCAAAGCTGGCGGGATTGAAACAAGTCCCTGTAGTGGTCAAAGCTTATACGGATCAGCAGTTGATGGAAATCGCCCTGATTGAAAACCTGCAAAGGGAAAACCTGAACCCTTTGGAAGAAGCCGAAGCGTACGAAAAGCTGATCGCACACCATGAGTACACGCAGGAGCAGCTTGCACAACGGATCGGAAAAAGCAGACCGCACGTAGCGAATATGCTGAGATTGTTGCAGCTTCCCGAAAGCATTCGCAAGCTGGTCGCAGCTACAGAGCTGACGATGGGGCACGCCCGTGCACTGTTGAGTGTATCGGATGAAAACATGCAAATGCAGTTGGCGAAGGATGTCGTGGAAAAAGGTCTGAACGTCCGCCAATTGGAAGAACTGGTCAAGCAGTTGAATGTTTCACGTGAAACAAAGAAAAAAAAGCCGGCAAAAAATGAGCCGATTTTGATAGAGATGGAAGAACGGTTGCGCAGTCGCTTTGGAACCGCCGTCAAAATTAAAAAGGGCGCAAAACGCGGCAAGATCGAAATTGACTTTTATTCGCAGGAAGATTTGCAGCGAATCATTGAGATACTGAATGATGAGAAGTAAGTCCGGGAGGTAGTCATGGCGATCATCTATTTGGATAACGCAGCGTCAACTTGGCCAAAGCCACCAGGCGTGAAGGAGCGAATGGCTGAGGCCATCGAAGATTTTGCCGCTAACCCTGGTCGAGGTGGACATACCTTGGCGATGAAAGCGAGCAAGACCGTGTTTCGGACACGCGTGCAGTTATCGCGGTTGTTTGGGATTCAAAACCCGAATAACCTCTTTTTTTATCTAAATGCGACACAAGCACTCAATCAGGCGATCAAAGGCTACCTGAAAGCTGGCGATCATGTGATTGCTTCTTCCGTGGAGCATAACTCTGTCAGACGTCCGATTGAATATATGCGCCGTGAGCATCAAGTAGAAGCGACTTTTGTCGAGCCGAGAGCGGATTTCCTTTTTCATGTAGAGGACTTTGTCAAGGCGATTCAACCGAATACGCGCTTGCTGGTAGTCAGCCACGCTTCCAATCTCACAGGTGTGATTTTGCCGATCGCTGAATTGGGGCAACTGGCAAAAGAAAGAGGTATCGCCTTTTTGGTAGACGCTTCTCAAACAGCCGGGGTACTGCCGATTCACGTAGAGGAAATGAAGATCGATATGCTGGCGTTTCCTGGGCATAAAGGGCTGTATGGGCCACAAGGCACGGGCGGTTTATACGTGCATGGCGACATCGATTTGGAGCCTTTGATTCATGGGGGAACAGGAAGCCAATCGGAAGCGATTGATCAACCGACTACACGCCCTGACCGATATGAGAGCGGTACGTTAAATACGGCTGGTTTGGCCGGTTTGCAGGCTGGCGTCGATTTCATTCTCGAACGAGGTGTCGATCGCATCCGCGAGCACGAGTGGGAGCTGGCGAAGCAAACGATCATTGGTTTACAGCAAATTCCCGGCGTTCAGGTGTATGGTCCAGGGATTGAGACAGAACGGGTTTCCGTCATCGCCTTCAATATCGGGGAAGTGGATGCTTCTGAAGTCTCGTTTATTCTCGATCAGCAGTATGGAATCGCTACGAGATCAGGGTATCATTGCACACCGCTTGGGCATCAAACAGTAGGGACCGAGCAGCGTGGAGCTGTGCGTGCCAGTTTTGGGATTTTCAACACAGAGAAAGACGTAGAAGCGCTTATGAACGCCGTGAGAGAGATAGCATCCGCGTTTTCGTAATGCAGCTATAGGGGGACACAATCGTGATCTTGTTAGGCACCCTGGTAAACGCTGGCGCCATCATCGTTGGAGCCTTGTTGGGCAGGCTTCTGACGAAAATTCCTGATTCGATACGACATACCGTCATGCAGGGCATCGGTCTTGCTGTCATGATTTTGGGAGTCAAGATGAGTCTTGGATCGGGGAATTTTTTGTTGGTGATCGTCAGTATTGTGTTGGGGGCAATCGTAGGAGAATTGATTGGGATTGAAAAAGGCTTGAATCATCTGGGGCATTGGCTGGAACGAAAGGTTGGCGGAGGTCAGGGAAGTATTGCCACAGGCTTTGTAACAGCGACTTTGGTCTATTGCATCGGTGCGATGGCTGTGCTCGGAGCCATGGACAGCGGATTGCGGAACAACCATGATATTTTGTTCACCAAAGCACTTTTGGACGGTTTTTCCGCCATCATTTTCACTTCGACACTAGGAATTGGCGTCATGTTTTCGGCTGTGCCTGTATTTGTGTACCAAGGTTTGCTTACCTTGCTCTCAACGCAAATCTACAACTTTGTGAGCCAGACGATGCTCGATGCGATGTTGGCAGAAGTAACGGCAGTAGGCGGCTTGATGATTATCGCTATCGGGATTAACATTTTGGAGATTAAAAAGATCAATGTGGCGAACATGCTGCCAGCATTGTTGATTGCGGCTCTCGGGGTTCCTTTTAGCGAATGGTTGTCCAAGTTTTTATAAGAGAGTGGAAAAAGATTCTTCCTGAACGGGAGAGTCTTTTTTTTGTAGGCAAAATCAGCTTTGCATATGGGACTGAGGCAGTCAAACAGTGGGGTGGGCGCGGACCTGCTGGTACGGGCAACAAAAAGCAAAGGAACAAATGCCGATAATAAAAGAGTCGATGAAATACTGGCAAGCGCACTGCCAAAAATGTTAAGAAGCTTGCAAGAGCCGGCATGACATAAAAAACCGCTATCATCAAAAGAAAATGTCGTGCGATAATGACGAGTAGAACAGAAAGCGCGTTATGGGGAGAGAAAGTCAATGGTAGGTTTTATCGTCAATCCTGTGGCGGGTAATGGCAAAGGGAAGAGAATCTGGGAGAGGATAGAGCCTGCTGTAAGTGGTCTGGGAGCTGTTTTTGTCGTCAGGGAGACATCTGGTGACGGGTCAGCTGAAAAACTGGCAAAAGAGATGATTGAAAAAGAGGGAGTAAATAAAATCATTGCCGTAGGGGGAGATGGAACCGTTCACGGTGTATTGAACGGAATCTATCAATCGGGCCAGTCATGCAAGTTTGGCTTGGTGCCGGCGGGGTCAGGAAATGATTTTGCCAGAGCGCACGGGATTGCCACAAATCCTGTCGTGGCAGTAGAGCGGGTTTTGTCAGAGACAGCGGAAAAACGAATTGATTTGATGTGGATGAACGGGCGTGTTGCGGCAAATTCGATTGGTGCCGGATTTGATGCGCAGGTAGCAAGAGCGACTGATCAGGCAAAATACAAGGCATGGTTGAATCGGTGGCGATTGGGCGGTTTGGCGTATGTGATTTCCGTGTTGCGTGAACTGCGCAGATTCCAGCGCAGCACTCTCGTCATGCAAGTGGATGGACAAGTCATCAAGATGGAGGCAGCATGGCTCGTAACAGCTGCCAATATTCCGAATTACGGCGGGGGAATGAAAATTTGTCCCATGGCTGTAGCAAACGATGGTTGGGCCGATATTTGCGTCGTCAGCAATGCGAGCTGTGGGGAACTGTTGCGCGCCTTTGCGAAAATTTATTTTGGCTCTCATATTCATCATCCGAAAGTTTCATTTTATCGAGGGCGCCAGATCACGATTGAGACCGTTAGACCGTATTTGGTTCATGCAGATGGAGAGTTGGTTGGTGAAACGCCGATCGAGATGAAAATGCTGCCGGATCAGCAAGCGATTTTTGTATAAAAAAGGGACCTGTCATCCACATGGGAGTAAGACAGGCCAAAGCAATACGTATAGATGTTGAAAAGGTCGAGGGAAGATGGTCAGTCGTGCAAAACACTATCCAAACGGTTCGGCGAAGCAGCCATTGAAGTGGCTTTGGCCAAACCAGAAGCAATAATCTCGGCCATGTTCATGACGACGGCAAGACGGGTGTTTTGGAGAACGAAATACTCCATGAAGCCGCCGACATTGACGATTCCCGTGATATGGAACGTACCGACAGGCGGCAGCTCCTTTTTAACCCCAGCGCCAGGCTTTAGAGGCCCGCTGATGACGTTGATGTTGCCTACGTGGCTGAATTGGCCGAGACAGGCATCGACGGCAATCAGGGTAGATCTGGGGTGAGTTTCTTGGATGGAATCGAGCTTTTCTTTGAGATTCATCGCATGCACTGGATCGTCCAGCGTGCCGTAAATTTGCAAATGGCTTGGTGCGGCCGCTTGCAGCTTGGTTCCGACAAGAGGACCGAGTGCGTCACCCGTGGACCGATCTGTTCCAATACATACAATCACAATGTCTTCTTCATACGGTTTTAAGCGAAAGCGCTGCGCAAGGTGTCTAGCCAGATGATCCTCTGCGTTTTCACTGCGGTATTCCACTTTAAAAGGTGGCAAAGAACAGTTTTTGAGATTTTCAAATGTACTCATGGCTACCCCCACTCTTGCGGTCTTGGCTTAAAAGTTATAGAAGAGTATTCACAGTATAGTACCGATCCGTCATTTTTATACCTGCTAATGAGAAGGTTGTGTAGGTTTTGAAAAATCAGGGAAGCTGGCAAGCGGGATTTTGAACAGGTAAAATAAGAAGTGCACGAAGGAAAAGCTTTGCCAATAAGAAAGCAAAAATCCGGGAGGGAGATGGATGGAAGGAGAGACTGTACTGATTGCGTTTGACTCCACGCAGCAAGCTTTACGTGCAGAGATGCTGCTGGAGTACGAAGATATTGATATTGACACAAGACCGACGCCAAAAGAGATAACAGCCGGCTGTGCCCTTTCCATTGAATTTCCTCTGCCTGATTACTCTCGTGCCAAAACGGTCATGGAAGAGCAGCAAGTAGTCATCCGGGGATACTTTCGCCAGTTCCTGGGCAAGTACCAGGAAGTCGACGAAAACGGCAACCAGAAGGAGAGGGCAGAATGAATACAGAAAGCTTTTTTGAAAAAATATACGGTGAAATTTACAACTACGTAGCAGATGCAAACATGTGGGTAAGTATAGGGATGACGCTGCTGAAAATCGTTGGAATCATCATCGCATCGCGAATTGTGGTGTCGCTGGTGCAAACAGCAGTCAATCGCGTTTTCCAGCATCGTCAGGGAGCCAAGATACACCTGGATCAGCGCCGCGTCGATACGATGCGCGTGCTCGTCAACAACATCGTCCAGTACACGCTGTACTTCCTGGCGATTTTGATGATTTTGCAACTGGTCGGCATCGATTTGAAGCCTGTTTTGGTGAGCGCAGGGGTGTTGGGGCTGGCAGTCGGTTTCGGGGCACAAAGTCTTGTCCGTGATATCATCACCGGGTTCTTCATTATTTTTGAAGACCAGTTCGCGGTTGGCGATGTCGTAACGATCAATAACATGACAGGTACTGTACAGGAAATCGGCTTGCGAATTACCCGTGTGCGCAGCTGGACTGGAGAGGTTCATATTTTTCCGAACGGCACGATCACGCAAGTAACCAACTTTTCGCTGCAAAATACGTTGGCTGTCGTGGATGTTTCGGTAGCGTATGAGGAGAATCTGGGTCAGGTGGAAGAAGTTTTGAAGGAAGTGCTGGCAAAAGCGCAAACCGAGCTGGACGATATCGTGGCAGAACCGCAAATTCTCGGAGTGCATGCATTGGGGCCGTCTGAGGTCGTTATGCGCGTGACAGCCGAGTGCAAGCCGAATACCCACCACGGCGTCAACCGCAATCTGCGCGCCATGATCCGCACCGAGTTTACAAAGCGCGGCATCCAGATTCCGTATCCAAAAATCGTTGCGATGTCGGGTAAGGCACAGGGGCAAGCATAGAGCAGAGAGGAGAAGAGAGATGGAAAGGAAGCAATTTGGACTGGGGGACGTTGTACAAATGAAAAAGCCGCATCCATGCGGCACAAATGCGTGGAAGGTCATACGCATGGGGATGGACGTACGAATCAAATGTACGGGATGCGACCATAGCGTAATGATTGGGCGGCTGGAGTTCGAGCGCAAACTGAAAAAAATATTGGTTCGCGCAGAGGAAGAAGCGCAGGAGCAATAGCCATTAGCGATAGCGAAAAACTTTTGAAGGACCTGTCTGTCTTTTTCTACAATGCCCGTAAACGGTGATGACGGCCAAAAGCAGCTGCACCGTTCAAACGGGAGGGATTTTTGCGATGGATGTCAGACGGTTTTGGATGCAATGGGTAGTGATGCTGGGGATTTTGCTGGTGTTTTCACATTCAGCTGCGGCGAAGGAGCCGAGCAGCTGGAAAGTGAACATCTTGCCCGAGGACAAAGCGGTCGGAGTCGCTGTGGATGATGTGATCACGATGACTTTTTCCGGGGCGATCCAGTTGAAAAATTCTCGGGACATCACTGACAAGTCGTGGTTGTCGCTCGTCCAACTGGTGGATGAGAAGAAAAAGAAGGTGGCTTTCGCAGCCGAGTGGAACGATTCAGCGAAAAGCCTCGTGATCGATCCTGTGGGCAATCTGGAAGCGGGGAAGACGTATCGCGTCACCCTTTTGGCGAAGAGGCTGAAGGATGCGCGAGGAGAGCTGAACCCTGAGCTTTCCGTTGCTTTTGCGACAAAGGCTCCCGTGGATAACATTGCGCCACAGGCGGTGATTTTGCCAGGACATGGAGCCAAACAGGTGAAAAGCGGTGAGAAGGTGACGCTTCAGTTTGCCGAAGAGGTGGCATTGGTGAGCGGAGAGACGCTATCCAGCAAAACGGCGGGCAAATTGGTGCGAGTGACAGATGAACAAGGCAGGGCTGTCCCGCATACGGTCACCTGGAACAAAAGCAAGCGGACACTGACGGTCAAGCCAAAAGGAAAATGGCAGCCGCACACGAGCTATCATGTTCATCTCGTTGGCGGGCTGCTGCAAGATCGTGCGGGCAATGCGAATAACTCACAATCGTCCAGTTTCACGAGTGGCGCGAAGTAGTGAAAACGGACTGTGGATAAGCAGAAAAAAAGGATGCAGCCTTATGACGAGGCGCATCCTTTTTCCTTTTGTACGATCAGATGTATCTCCCGGTGATTGTACGAAGGTTATGACTGATCATTGTTTATCGGCTGCATAGCCTGCTAATGATCTATGTGGAATGGGGAAGGTAAGATGCACTCTTGTGCAAGCTTACCTTCAGATAGGCCGGATGGCAGCGGGAAGCTTAGTTGCAGTCACAACCTACGATTACGAGGAGAATGAAGAGAACCAAGATCAGCGCGAAATCGTCAAAGCCGTTAAAGATACCCACTTGCTAACACCTCCTACCCTAGTTTCAATACTCATGCTATGTAGGAACATGAAAATGGGTATGGGCGAATGCCCTGGTTCCGACGAAAATAAGTTATCCACATTGTATCCACAGAAAATGTGGATAACTTATTGTCGAAAAAAGTAGAAAAAAATGGCGAGTTGAAAGCGGAGTAGCTGTGGATAGGTAGTTATCCACAATCTTATCCACAAAACTGAATTTTCTCTGGATAAATTGACTGTTGTTAATAAATATTTAAAATATTTTTATTAATAAGAAGGAGTTTCAAGGTGGAATAACGTAATTACTCTAACTAGAAATTGGAAAAGCTATATAGAGAAGGAAAAGGGGCGATTTGGATTTGAAAAAGCAAGTATTTGCATCTGTTACTGCATTGGCCATTGCACTTTCAACTGTGTCGGTACCATTCATTCCGTACAGCACACCGGCAGTCGCTTTTGCTGCTGAAAAACCAAATTATCAGACTCGCGCAGACATTCCCGATGAGTACAAGTGGAAATTGAATCATATTTACCCAACCGTGCAGGATTGGGAAAAGGACGTAGCCAAGGTGGAAGCTTTGGCGAATGCATTTACCAAGCACCAAGGCAAGCTGGGAACATCTTCGGCAGCCATGCTTGCGGCTTTTGATGATTACGTGGAAATGATGAGGCTCAATGACAAGGCGTATGTGTATGCCAACATGTCTCTCGACGTAAACTCGGCAAATGCTGATTTGCAGAAGCTGGGAGACCGTGCTGAAAAAATGTACACGCTTGTCTCGGAAAAAACCGCGTGGGTGCAGCCAGAAATCGTTGCGATCCCGGATGAGAAAATCAAAAGCCTGCTCGCTGACAAGTCGCTTGCGCCGTACAAGCTGTTCATTGAAGACATGCTCCGCACCAAGCCATACTCGTTGTCCAAGGAGATGGAGGAGCTGCTGGCGAAGTCTTCGCCGCTCGGCAATGCGCCGACCAACATTTACAGCATGTTGTCCAAAGACGTGAAGTTCCCGAAAATCAAGGATGAAAAAGGCAAAGAAGTCCAGCTTACGCGGGCCAACTTTATCTCGTATATGGAGAGCAAGGACCAACGCGTGAGAAGAGATGCGTTCAAGGCGTACTACAGTGCCCTGATTGACTTCCAGGATTCTTTTGCACAGACATTGGCGGCAAAAGTGAAAGGCGACAACTTCTACGCGCAAGCACGCAAGTACAACTCTGCGCTGGAAGCAAGCCTGACGCCGAACAACATTCCGACCAAAGTATACGATGAGTTGATCGATACCGTTAACGACAACTTGCCGCTGTTGCATCGCTACATTGCATTGAAGAAAAAAATGCTCGGAGTGAAAGAGCTGCACATGTACGACATCTATGTGCCGATCGTTCCATCCGACGACAAATATATTTCCTTCGAGGAAGGGAAGAAAATTGTCACCGACGGTTTGAAGGCTATGGGCGACGAGTACGTGAAAGTGCTGTCTGACGGACTCAACGGAGGCTGGGTAGACGTTTATTCGACGGACGACAAACGCACAGGCGCTTACCAGTGGGGAGCGTATGACACGCATCCGTACGTGCTTTTGAATCATCAGGGCACGCTTGATGACGTATACACAATCGCTCACGAAATGGGTCACGCGATGCAGTCCTACTACACGAACAAAAATCAGTCGTACATCTCGTCCAACTACCCGACCTTCACGGCGGAAGTGGCTTCGACAATGAATGAGACATTGCTGTTCAAGAGCATGTACGCGCAGGCGAAGACGAAAGAAGAGAAGATGTATCTTCTGAACCACTATCTGGAGAACTTCCGCTCGACCTTGTTCCGCCAAACGCAGTTCGCCGAGTTTGAAAAAGCGATCCACGACAAGGAACAGGCAGGAGAATCTCTCAACGCCGAGGCGATCAAAAAAATCTACCTCGACATCAACAAAAAATACTACGGCAAGGACATGGTTTCCGATGAGGAAATCGGCATGGAGTGGGCGCGCGTATCCCATTTCTACAACTATAAATACTACGTATACCAATACTCTACGAGCTTTGCGGCATCCCAGGCGCTGGCGAAGCAAATCATCGACGAAGGACAGCCAGCCGTTGACCGCATCCGCAAAAACTTCCTGGAAGCAGGCAACTCGGCACCTCCGATCGAAGTGCTGAAAGCGGCAGGGGTAGATATGTCTACATCCAAGCCGATCGAGCAAGCCATGGAAATTTTCGAAGAAACATTGATAGAGCTGGAGAAATTGGTGAACGAGAAGTAAAATCGTGTAAAAACAAAGCAAAGGCTCCCTGCTGGTTGATGGCAGGGAGCTTTTTGTTGATGATGAGTTTTCGCCAGAGAGTAGACGTTCTGCGTTAAGACAACATCACGGTAACTTTGACAGACGTTTAGCGTTTAATGATGAACTTGCAAAAATCAATGACATGCAAAAAAATCCAGAAACAGCCATAAGCGTATTGTATTCATGGTAACTGTTCATGAAAGACTGGACCATAGAAAAGCCCCATAGGAAAGCGGGGAAAACAAGAAAATAAAACAATTCAGTGCTGGACGAAAGTTTAACATAGAGCAGGACTGTGATTGTGGAAATGAGTAATGTCAGAATCATATTCTGCATTTCAGCGGAAGAAATGGACATGGGAATATCACTGGAAAGCATCATCTTATACAGCCAGAGAACAACGAACCAAACAGCAATGACAGCGTTAGCACAATACATCAAAAGCTTTTTCATCATGCTCCCTCCAGATAAAGCCAGACCGTAAGTCTGAGGAATAGGCTAATCGTTATAACGGGAAAAAAAGGAAAAGGTTTCAATGAATATGTGGTGCGTCATTGCAGTATCAGATATGCCCCTTGTTCACTAAATGGCAGCTTCCCAGCCAAAACAACACCTAATAAGCAATCCCCACCCGCATCCGCAAATAATCCAAACTATTGAGCTGCTTGTACGCAAACTCGGCTGTATCGGGAACGGAAATTTGCATGCCGTCTACAGGCAGGTGGTGCGCTTCCACCCGATAGTTGCCTGTGTAGCTGCCGTCTGGCAAGTAAGTCGGGCAAACAATCGTCCAGTCTAGCCCGGATTGCGCAAGCAGCAAGTATGCCTTGTGGTGTTCTTCGGCGGCGCGGGTCAGTTTTTGCCGGGATTCACTCGATTGGTAGCGCAGCAGTTCAGGGGAGACCCGGCTTTGCAAAATTCCTGCCGTACCTACCGTGACAATCCGGCTGACGCCTTCCTGCTTCATGGCATCCAGGATGAAAGGCATGCTGTCGGTGAGAGTTGTGGTTCCGTCCGTACCGAGAGCGCTAATGACTGCACTGGCTCCCGACATGGCCTGCTTGACATCGTTTTCGTTGCAAACGTTTCCGGCAAGTACGCGCACAGTTTGGGGCAAATCGTGAGGGAGTTTGTCTACAGAGCGAACCAAAACGGTCACTTCATGGCCGTCTTTCAATGCATGCTGCAAAACATGGCTGCCGACGCGTCCTGTTGCGCCGAGAAGCAGAAGCTTCATTATGTATCCACCTCATTAACGTGTGATCGGGTCAAGTGCTTTTTGTAAAGTCTAGCATGTCTTTTTTTGTCCCACCAGCTTCAGCTATCGTAGAGCTTGAAAGGAGGGAGGATTTCACGCAAGCTGCTTCCAGACAGGGTCTAAAGTTGCCACAAGGAGACAATTGTATTCTTAAAACCAAATCTATATACTTAAAAGGATGTTAGGATGATGACAAGGGAGTGTATATAGATGGGTGCATCTTGCGGGATTGTTGGTCTCCCCAACGTAGGGAAATCGACACTGTTTAATGCCATTACACAAGCGGGCGCTGAGTCGGCGAACTACCCGTTCTGTACGATTGACCCGAACGTGGGGATCGTAGAAGTTCCAGATCCGCGTCTGACCAAGCTGACCGAGATCGTGGTTCCGAATAAAGTCGTTCCGACTGCATTTGAGTTCGTGGACATTGCCGGTCTGGTAAAAGGCGCGAGCAAAGGCGAAGGACTCGGCAACCAGTTTCTCGGACACATCCGTGAAGTAGATGCGATCGCACACGTGGTTCGCTGCTTCGAGGATGAAAATATTACGCACGTGGCAGGCCGTGTCGATCCCCTGAGCGATATCGAGACGATCAATCTGGAACTGATTTTTGCCGATCTGGACTCCGTTGACCGTCGGATCGACCGCATCGCGCGCAAGGTGAAATCCGGTGACAAAGAATCGAAGCAAGAACTGGACGTGCTGGAAAAGCTGAAGGCTGCTTTCGAAGAAGGTCAGTCTGCACGCAGCGTAGAGCTTGACGATGAAGAGCGCAAATGGATTCGCGACCTGCACCTTTTGACAATCAAGCCGATGCTGTACGTGTGCAACGTAGCGGAAGACGGCATCAACGACGCAGACACCAATCCGCATGTGCAAGCGGTTCGCGAGCATGCGGCAAATGAAGGGGCAGAAGTAGTTGTCATCAGTGCCAAAGTCGAGGCGGAAATCGCCGAGCTGGAAGGCGAAGACAAAGAAATGTTCCTGGAGGAGCTTGGTTTGGCTGAGTCCGGTCTGGACCGTTTGATTCGCGCTGCCTACAAGCTGCTCGGTTTGGTTACCTACTTTACCGCAGGGGTACAGGAAGTTCGCGCATGGACCATTCGCCAGGGCACAAAAGCTCCAGGAGCGGCTGGCGTAATTCATACCGATTTCGAGCGCGGCTTTATTCGCGCAGAAGTGATTGCCTACAACGATCTGGTAGATGCTGGTTCGGTTGCGGCAGCGAGAGAGCGCGGAAAGTACCGTCTTGAAGGGAAAGAGTACGTTGTTGCCGATGGAGATGTCATGCATTTCCGCTTTAATGTTTAGTACGAAATAGTTGATTCGCCATAGGCATTTTGCTATAATACGACAATGCGAGTATTTATGGAGTGCATGTTATGCGTTTCGTTTTAGCACTCGCTCCTTGCCCGAACAGGGCCGCAAAGTCCATAAGGAGGTGAAAAGGTATGCGTCAATACGAAGTTATGTATGTATTGCGTCCAGACCTTGAAGAAGAGAAAGTAAAATCCAATGTAGCTCGTTACAGCGAAGTTGTGACTAACTACGGTGGCGAAATCTCTAAGCTTCAAGAAATGGGTAAACGTCGTCTTGCGTACGAGATCAATAAGTTCCGTGAAGGTTACTACGTTCTGATGAACTTCAAAGCGAACTCCGATGCTGTTGCGGAAGCAGAGCGTTTGATGAAAATCAACGACGACGTAATCCGCTTCATGTTTGTTCGTGATGAGAAGTAATCATTGTCGCGGTCAGAGGGGGAACCAAGATGAATAAAGTTATTCTCATCGGCAACCTGACGAAAGATCCTGAACTTCGCTACACGCCAAATGGCGTTGCCGTTGCTACTTTTACCGTGGCTATCAATCGTCCTCGCACTAACCAGGCGGGTGAGAGAGAAGCCGATTTCATTAATATTGTCGCTTGGCAAAAACTTGCCGATCTTTGTGCAAGCTACTTGCGCAAAGGAAGACAAGCTGCCATCGAAGGGCGCCTTCAGACGCGTTCCTACGATAATAAAGAAGGAAAACGCGTATACGTAACGGAAGTCGTTGCTGAAAACGTTCAATTTTTGGGCGGACGAGGCAATGAAGGCGGCGGAGATAACGCAGGATACGATCCAGGACCGGGCTTTGGTGGCGGTAACAAGCCATCCGGTCAGAGAAACAATGACTTTGATCCGTTTGGTGATCCCTTCGCGAGTGCAGGCAAGCCGATCAACATCTCTGATGATGACTTGCCGTTCTAAGAATCGTACAACTTTCACATTCCTAAGAAGGAGGGACTATCATGGCACGCAAAGGACGTCCTAATAAGCGTCGTAAAGTATGCTTCTTTAAAGTGAACAAAATCAAGCACATCGATTATAAAGATGTAGACTTGCTCAAAAAATTCATCAGCGAACGCGGCAAAATCTTGCCACGTCGTGTAACTGGTACTTCTGCGAAGTATCAACGTGCTCTGACAATCGCGATCAAACGCGCTCGTCAAGTAGCATTGCTGCCTTACACGGCTGAATAATTTACACAAGTGATAAAAAGGGGGACACAATTGCGTGGCCCTCTTTTTTCCATATTTTTTGCTAATCTCAAACGAGGTGCTGACATGCCTTCCAAAACAAAGCAATTGGCTGAAAATGCCCTGATGCTGGGTATTGCACTGGTGCTGTTGTTCCTCAGTACATATACCGTGCTGGGATCACTGGTCAGTTTCCTTTTGCCGCTGCCTTTTATTTTTCTGGCCGTAAGCCGAAGCGTGTCCAACATGGTGTGGATTTCAGTCGTATACACCTTCCTTGGGTGGATTCTCGCAGGGCCGATTGCCGCCACGATCGCATTGATGGGCGCGGTCTGGGGTTCTGCCATGGGGATTGTTTATGCGAAAAGAGGAAAGGCGCTTCCCGCGATTGTGGCCGGAGCGGCGGTTGTTTTCCTCAGTACCGTTTTTGGACTGGCTTTTATGGCGTACGGGATGAACTTCAACTTTCAGAACATGCTGGAAGAAACCGCCCGCATGCGCCCTTCCTTTGTGACCAAGGAACAGTTTGATCAGATGCTGGCTTTGGTCAAGATGGTGTTGCCTACGAGCATCGTGATGTTCAGCTTTATTTCCAGCGCCATTACCCATGGTCTGGCTGGCCTGATTGGAAGACGGATCAAAAAGCCGATTCCGTTGCTTAAGCCGATCCGGGAATGGAGCTTCCCGAGATCTTTGATGTACTACTATTTTATCGCCATGATCAGTATTCTGGTCTTCGGCGCCAGTATGCAGGGAACGTTCTGGGAAACAGCAATCATGAACGTAAAGGTCATGCTGGATGCGATTTTTACGCTTCAAGGCTTGAGCTTCTGCCTGTTTGCCGCGTACTTGTACGGGTGGAAGAGATTGACTCCAGTGCTTGTTGTCTGTCTATTTATTTTTCCGTTCTTAAGCACTATACTTAGTCTGGTAGGGATATTTGACTTAGGGCTTCGTTTGCGTGAAAAACTGGAAACAAGAGTGAAGAGGGGCTGAGGAAATGCCCAAATTCCTGTTAAAGCGTTGGTACGGGATGCATATGGTCCTGGCACTCAGCTTTAGCTTGCTGTTGTTGGGGATTTTGACCCTGCACCATTGGATGTACGGGGCGATCGGCATTATCTGCTTGATTGGCCTGATTCTATACGCCCTTCAAGCGGAAAAAGGATTCCAGCGGGACTTGCGCCTGTATTTGGCGACAGTTACCCACCGGGTGAAAAAGGCCGGAGAAGGCGTTATTCAGGAGCTGCCGATCGGAATACTCCTATACAACGAGGAAAAGGCAATCGAGTGGGTCAACCCGTTCATGACACATATGTCCGGGGATGAGTCGATGATCGGGAAAAGCCTTCAAGAGGTATTTCCCCAACTCGTGTGGAAGCCGGAACAAAAACGGCTGGAATTTACTTATAATGAGCGGGTATACGAGGTCATGGTTCGGTCCGATGAGCGTCTTTTGTATTTCAAGGACATTACGGACTTTAAAGAATTAACGACGCGTTACCATCGAGAAAAGGCTGCTCTGGCGATTATTCACCTCGACAATCTGGACGAGGTTGGACAAGTCATGGACGATCAGAGCCGCACGCTGCTGTCGACGAGTGTGGCTGGCGTGATTACAGAGTGGGCCAACAAACATGGCATATACCTTCGCCGAATCACGGCTGACAAATTTTTGGCGCTGATGGAACGGGAAGCACTTGATAAATTAGAAGAAACACGTTTTGACATTCTCGATGTGGTGCGGGAAATGACAGCCGACAACAAAATTCCGATTACGCTCAGTATCGGGGTGGGAGCGGCTGCAACTACGTACATCGAGCTGGGGCAAATGGCCCAATCGAGCTTGGATATTGCCCTTGGCCGCGGAGGAGACCAGTGCGCGATCAAGATTGGCAACAAGCTCACCTTCTACGGAGGAAAATCGAATGCCGTGGAAAAACGGACGCGCGTTCGCGCACGGGTGATTGCCCATGCGTTGCGTGATTTGATCCACGAGGCTGAGCATGTGATCGTAATGGGCCACAAGCAGCCGGACATGGATTCCATCGGTGCTTCTCTCGGTGTGCTGAAGGCTGTGCAATTGCACAATAAGGCAGCTTATATCGTCATGGATGAAGGCAACAATTCTGTAGAACGACTGATGCGGGAGATTTACGCCAATGAAGAATTGGCAGAAACATTCATCACTCCGGAGCAGGCGATCAGACTGGTAACGGGCAGAACGCTGCTCGTGGTTGTCGATACGCATCGTCCGTCTTTGGTCATTGAGCCGAAACTGCTTGGTGAGACAAGCCGGATCGTCGTCATTGACCACCATCGACGTTCGGAAGAGTTTATCGAGCCGGTTCTTCTGTACCTTGAGCCGTATGCTTCTTCGACATCAGAGTTGGTTACGGAGCTTTTGCAATACCAGAGCGAGCGCTTGAATATTGACAATCTGATCGCTACGGCTCTTCTGGCAGGGATCGTCGTCGATACGAAAAGCTTTGCCTTCCGTACGGGTTCGCGTACTTTTGAAGCAGCGTCTTTCCTGAGACGGAACGGTGCCGATACGGCTGCTGTTCAACGTTTGCTGAAGGAAGATTTGAGCCAGTACGTGAAACGGGCTCGCATCATTATGAATACAGAGACCTACAGAGACAACATGGCGATTGCCATGGGTGATCCTGCCGAGAACTATACGCAAGTCCAGGTCGCACAGGCAGCGGAACAGCTGCTCACACTTTCTGGCATCCAGGCATCTTTTGTCGTTGCCGAGCGAGGCGATGATACGATTGTCATTAGCGGTCGTTCTTTGGGCGACATCAATGTACAGTCGATCATGGAGCTGCTTGGCGGGGGCGGACACCTGACAGGGGCCGCCACCCAAATCCAGGGCATTTCCGTCAAGGAAGCGACCCGACGTTTGAAAGAAGCGATTGATTCGGTCGTGTAGGCCAATATGAAAAGGGGGAAACGATGATGAGAGTCATTTTTCTTCAAGATGTAAAAGGCCAAGGTAAAAAAGGCGAGATTAAAGATTTGTCTGAAGGCTACGTACGCAACTTCCTGCTGCCGCGCAAACTGGCAAAGGAAGCGACAGATAGCAACGTGAAAACATTGGACGCTCAAAAGCGCAGCGAAGAGAAACGTAAGGAGCAGGAAAAACTGGAAGCGCAAGAACTTGGCGTGAAGCTGGGCGAGCTGACAGTGAAAGTAGCAGGAAAAGCTGGCGAGGGTGGACGACTGTTCGGAGCGATTTCCAGCAAGCAAGTCGCACAAGCGCTGGAAGAGCAGTTCAAAATCAAGCTGGACAAACGCAAGCTGGAGATGGATGCGATCCGTTCCCTTGGCGTAACCCAAATCAAAGTGAAGCTGCACAATGAAGTAACGGCGACACTCAAAGTTCACGTGGTGGAAGAATAATGACGCAAACTTGGAGGGTGTGACGTGAGCGACCTGTTTTTGGATCGTGTCCCGCCGCAAAACAAGGAAGCGGAACAATCGGTACTCGGTGCCGTGTTCTTGTCTAAGGAAGCTTTAATCACGGCTATCGAGATTCTCCGTCCGGAAGATTTTTATAAGACAGCGCATCAGCGTATTTTTCAAACGATGGTGGACCTGTACGAGAAGGGCGAGCCAGTCGACCTGGTTACCGTAACCGCAGATTTGCAGGACCACAAGCTGTTGGACGAAGTTGGCGGCGTAACGTATTTGACGGAAATCGCCAGTTCCGTTCCGACAGCAGCGAATATCGAATACTATGCCAAAATCGTCGAAGAAAAAGCTTTGCTGAGACGATTGATTCATACGGCAACCAAGATCGCCAACGACGGCTACTCCCGCGAAGACGATGTAACAGAGATCATCGCGGATGCCGAGAAGTACATCATGGAAATCGGGCAAAATCGCAACAGTGGCGGTTTTACACCCATTCGTGATGCCCTGTTGGAAACGTATGAGCGGATCGAGTTTTTGAGTCAACGCCGCGGAGACATTACGGGTATTCCATCGGGATACACCGATTTGGATAAAATGACCGCAGGATTTCAGCGCAGCGACCTGATCATTTTGGCGGCGCGTCCTTCTGTAGGGAAAACGGCTTTTGCCTTGAATGTCGCACAAAATGTAGCTGCACGAGCTGGAGAGACAGTCGCCATCTTCTCGCTGGAGATGGGTGCTTCCCAGCTGGTACAGCGTATGATCTGTGCGGAGGGCAATCTGGACGCTTCGCGCATGCGTTCCGGGACGTTGGAGGAAGATGATTGGCAGAAGCTGACGATGGCGATTGGGACACTGGCGAAAGCGCCGATTTTTATCGACGATACGCCAGGGGTAACCGTTCAGGACATCCGGGCAAAATGCCGCCGTCTGCAAGCAGAGCGCGGCCTCGGCATGATTCTCATCGACTACTTGCAGCTGATTCATGGCCGAGGCAAAGGCGACAACCGTCAGCAGGAAGTATCGGAGATTTCCCGTACGCTCAAAGGGATTGCCCGTGAGCTGAATGTGCCCGTGATCGCCCTGTCTCAGCTCAGCCGTGGTGTAGAGCAACGGCAGGACAAGCGTCCGATGATGTCTGACATTCGTGAGTCCGGTTCGATTGAGCAGGACGCCGACATCGTAGCGTTTCTGTACCGTGATGACTACTACGACAAGGAATCAGAAAACAAAAACGTGATTGAAGTCATCATTGCCAAACAGCGTAACGGCCCTACCGGAACAGTTGAGTTGGCGTTCCTCAAAGAATTTAACAAATTCGTCAGCCTGGATCAGCGCTTCCGAAACCAGGCAGGGTAATAGAAGAAAGAGAAAAACCGAAGCCGGAGTAAATTCCGGCTTTTTTTCTTGGCCAAAAAGATTGACAAGGCCAAGTTTTCTAAATTGAATTGCCGAACATATAATCTTTCCACTATTTAAATGTTCGTATTTTCCGTTGACATGCAAGAAATGGTTTAGTACACTTAGATTGTTTCAGGCCCAAAAGGACATGATGATATCAGGAGGTGTTTTTCGATGTCAACAGTCGTTGTCGTCGGAACCCAGTGGGGCGATGAAGGTAAAGGTAAAATTACAGACTATTTGGCTGAAAGCGCAGAAGTAGTAGCTCGTTACCAAGGTGGTAACAATGCAGGCCATACCATTATTTTTGATGGTAACAAATATAAGCTGCACCTGATTCCATCCGGAATTTTCTATACTGACAAGACCTGCGTAATCGGAAACGGCATGGTAATCGATCCGAAGGCATTGGTAAAAGAACTGGAGTACATTCACAGCTTCGGATTCTCTACGAAAAACCTGAAAATCAGTGATCGTGCGCATGTCATCATGCCATACCACATCAAGCTGGATGGCGTGGAAGAAGATAGCCGCGGAGCTAACAAAATCGGTACAACCCGCAAAGGGATTGGCCCGGCATACATGGACAAGGCAGCTCGCATCGGTATCCGTATCGCTGACTTGCTCGATCGTGAAGAGTTTGCTCGCAAACTGGAGCGCAACCTGGCAGAGAAAAACATGCTGCTGGAAAAGCTGTACAATACAACTGGTTTCGAACTGCAAGAAGTGCTGGATGAGTACCTCGCTCTGGCTGAAATCATTCGTCCATACGTAGCTGATACTTCTGTTGTACTGAACGACTCTATCGATAACGGCAACCGCGTTCTTTTTGAAGGCGCACAAGGGGTATTGCTCGATATCGACCAAGGCACGTATCCGTACGTAACGTCCTCCAATCCGATTGCAGGTGGAGTGACAATCGGTTCCGGTGTGGGACCAACCAAGATCAACCAAGTAATCGGTGTAGCAAAAGCATACACCACGCGCGTAGGTGACGGTCCGTTCCTGACTGAGCTGACTGACGCTACTGGCGATCACATTCGCGAAGTTGGCTTCGAATACGGCACCACAACTGGTCGTCCGCGCCGCGTAGGCTGGTTTGACAGCGTAGTCGTTCGCCACGCTCGTCGCGTGAGCGGTATTACTGGCTTGGCGATCACCAAGCTGGATACTTTGTCCGGTATTGAGACTCTGCGCATTTGCACAGCGTACAAATACAACGGCGAAATCATCGAATCGTTCCCTGCAAACCTCAACCTGTTGGCAAAATGCGAGCCGGTTTACGAGGAACTGCCAGGCTGGACAGAAGACATTACAGGTGTTCGCAACCTGAACGACCTGCCAGAAAACGCTCGTCACTACATTGAGCGCATCACCCAATTGACTGGTATTCCAATGTCGATCTTCTCCGTAGGACCAGATCGCGAGCAAACCGTTGTTGTACGCGGCATTTGGGGATAAGCATCACGTCAATAGCATACGTCCTCGCCAGTACATGTGCTGAGAGGCGATAAGAAAAGCTGTCGATGATTCGGCAGCTTTTCCTTTTTTTACGGACAGACAAGAAACGACACCCTCTGGGCATAAGGTTAGACATAAGGAGAAATGGAGAGGTGATCGTGATGATGGGATTTGATCAAAAAGCCAAGAAGCTGCTTGGGAAAAACGTACAGGTGAAGATGATCAACGGCGTCGTGATCAAAGGAACCATGACACATTTCAACAACGGTTACCTTTGCTTCATCACCACTTACAAGCAGCAAAATGACGCTGAAAAGACAACGATTCGCAGACTCGCACTCAAAGATGTAACATCGATGCAAGAAGTGTAAGTCTGGATGTCCGCGACGAAATAAGCCATCTTTCCGTACGATCAGGAAAGATGGCTGTTTATTGTTTGCCTTAGGCTATTGCTCTCCCAGTAATGAAAATATCCCCCAAATGTTTGTCCATCTGGTGAATATTCGCTCGTCATAATTTTTATTCGACAGCAATTTACACTTGATGTTGTCGTGAAACTTATGGTAAAGTCGACATAGTTGGTTTCTTTGGGCATTTTGGCAGATAATTGGAAACTAAATTTTGGGATATATGACCTAGTCGGTATTTTTAAAATTTTCGGAAATGGAACGAGATAGTTGTATCTGTTTTCAGGAGGGACAAGTTATGCAATGGTCTGAGTGGACGGCCAAGCTGCAAGAACGGTCAGAACGTATCGTTCGAGATTGCAGCGATCTGGCGAAACGCGCAATGAAACGTACAAGCTCGTACATCCAAGAACATAAAAAGCAGACACTTTCCATCGCAGCGGGATTGGTCGTTACGGTGGCAGCGGGAGCTTCTGCACAATATTACTACACGAGCAATGTCACATCCGTTTATCATGTCATCGTCAACGGACAGGAAATCGGTGTGGTGAACGACCCGAAAGTCATTCATGACTGGACGACAGCGAAGCTGGAAGAGGAAAAAGCAAAAAAAGGTCTGAACCTGACGCTCGCTGATTATGTAACATTCCAGGAAGAGCGTGAATTTAAAGCATCTTACGACAACGATGCAGCTGTCAAAGCACTTGCTTCGATCGCAGACATCAAAGTTCAGGCAGTGAAGCTGATCATTGACGGAAAAGTAGTCGGTTACTTGCCTGATCAGGAATCAGCAGACAAAGTGCTGGCTGACGTGAAGCAAAAATATTCCGGCGTTCCAGCTTTGACTGGCAAGCAAGCGGCAGTAGCAGCAGCTTCCATGTCTGAAGTGAAAGCAAACCCGGTAAAAGAAGTAACATTCAAAGAAAACGTAGAGTTGCAGACCGAACCAGTAGCTGCAGCTCAAATTTTGCCTGCCGAAAAAGTGGAAGAACTTTTGGTCAAAGGCTCTTTCAAAGATTTGAAACACACCGTAGTTGAAGGAGATTGCATCGGTTGCATCGCCAAAAAATACGGCATTACTTCAAAAGACATCTATGCCAACAACCCGGGCATTACGGAAAATACACTTTTGCAGCTCGGTCAGGAAATCAATGTGACAGCGATTCGTCCGTTGGTTACCGTACGGGTAAAGGAAGAAGTATCCCAGCAAGAAATGATCGCGTTCTCTACGCAGATCAATAACAACGAGAAGCTTCCCAAAGGGGAAACAAAGGTTATTCAAGAAGGTAAAAACGGTACGAAGCTCGTTCAATACGAAGTAGTGAAAGAAAATGGACAAGTTGTCGATCGCAAGGTTATCAAACAAGATGTAGTTGCACAGCCTGTAGCAAAGATCATGGAACGCGGAACAAAAGTGATTCCTTCGCGCGGGACAGGCCGTTTGAGCTGGCCAGCCAGCGGATATGTGAGCAGTGGCTTCGGTTCTCGTTGGGGCAGACTGCATAAAGGAATTGATATTGCCGGACAAGGTTCTGTCATGGCGGCAGACAACGGCCGCGTAAAATTCGCGGGCTGGGACGGCGATTACGGAAAAGCAATCATCATCGACCACGGCAATGGCATGGAGACGCTGTACGGTCACTTGAACACGATCAGCGTAAAAGTCGGCGATGTTGTTGAACAAGGAAAGAAAATTGGCGTTAAGGGTTCGACAGGAGACTCCACAGGTGTCCATCTTCATTTTGAGGTTCATCAAAATGGACGAGTTCAAAACCCGATTCGTTACTTAAAATAGACATGTAATTTTTGGATGAAGAAGGGCGACTCTTTGGAGGAGCCCTTTTTGTCGTATCAGGATGCTTTTGCATACAAGGGCAGGGAGTGTCTGGCAGGGGTTTCTATGCAGGCCGGACATGGTGTATTGTAGAGGAATAGCGATGTGCGAAGTGGAATTGTTATAAGGAAAAGGAGGGAGCGGGATGGCAAAACTCCTCGTGGTAGATGATGAAAAGCCGATTGCAGATATATTGAAGTTCACTTTTGAAAAAGAAGGGTACCAGGTGGTGTGCGCCTACGATGGCGATGAAGCGCTCGTTGTCGTGCAGGATGAGAGACCGGACCTGATTTTGCTGGATGTCATGCTGCCTGGCAGGGACGGGATGGATGTATGCCGCGCTGTCCGTCAAACACATGATATCCCGATTATCATGCTGACAGCCAAGGACTCGGAGCTGGACAAGGTGCTTGGATTGGAGCTGGGGGCGGACGATTACGTCACGAAGCCTTTCAGTACGCGCGAGCTGGTGGCACGGGTGAAGGCTCACTTGCGCCGCAATCGTCCGAAAGCCGAAGAGAAAGACAGCCAGCATCTGTTGCGGGTACACGAGCTGGAGATCGATTTAAATTCCTACACGGTGGAAAAAGTGGGAGAGCTGCTGGATTTGACTCACCGCGAGTTTGAGCTGCTGATGTACTTGGCCCGCCACCAGGGACAGGTGATGACGCGGGAGCACCTGCTTCAGTCTGTTTGGGGCTTTGACTATTTTGGCGATGTGCGGACAGTGGACGTTACGATTCGCCGCTTGCGTGAAAAGATCGAGGACGATCCTAGCCAGCCGAAGTACATTATCACTCGTCGCGGCTTGGGCTACACGATGCGCAATCCCGGAGTGGGAGGCACGCCTGGATGATGAGGCGGCTGTTTAAAACGATCCAGTGGAAAATGGTCGTCATCTACATGCTGCTGATCCTGCTTGCTATGCAGTTCATCGGCGCTTATTTCGCTCGGGAAGTGGAAAGCTATTACATAAATAACTTTTCAGAGGCTTTGAATGCTCAAGCGAGTCTGTTGGCGAGTCTCCTGGAAAGCGATTTGCGGCCGCGTGACGGAAAAGAACCGAGCGTGGAGCAAAATCGCCAGGACATCGACAATCTCATCAACAACCTGGTGAAAATAAACGGTGCCAACGTCCAAGTCATTGACCAGACGGGAACGGTGGTCAGCACGACAGAGGACAAGAGCACGATCGGCCAGCGTACCTCGCAGCCGGAAGTTACGGTGGCATTGCTCGGAACGCGCAGTGAATCGATGCGGATTGATCCGCGGACCGGAGCGCGAGTCAAAGTGCTGGTACTGCCCGTAAAAGGCGATCAGATTGTCTACGGCGCTGTCTACATGATGGCTTCCATGGAAGGAACCTATACGACGATTCGCAAAATGAACGGGATCTTGGCGACGGGCACGATGTTTGCGCTCGTCATCACAGCGGTGCTTGGCGTGGTGCTCGCCCGGACCATTACGAAGCCGATCAAGGAAATGACGAAGCAGGCCAGGCTTGTTGCCGATGGTGATTTTAACAGCAGTGTGCGCGTGTACAGCGACGACGAGATCGGACAACTGGGGATGGCTTTCAACCATATGACGCTGCGGTTGCAGGAAGCGATTTTGCAGCAGGAAGAAGAGCGAGAAAAGCTCGCCGGTATTTTGAGCAACATGACAGACGGCGTGATTGCGGCCAACCGCAGCGATCAGATTATTTTGTTCAACCGCGCTGCGGAAGAGATGCTGCAAGTGCGAATGGCTGACGTCCTGCGCAAAAAGAGAACGTTGGCTGATTTGCTGGGGCTTCCCCCTGAGGACGAAATGTCGTTGTACGCCCAGGAGGAGCCGCTCTTCATTGAAATGCGCCTGCCCAATCAGGAAGAAGTTATTTTGCGCGTGACGTTTACGCCGTTGCAGCACGACAGCGGCAAAAAGGGCGGAATCATCGCAGTAGTGGCAGACGTAACAGAGCAGCAGCGGCTGGAGCAACAGCGCAGGGAGTTCGTCGCCAACGTATCGCACGAGCTGCGCACTCCACTGACGACGATCAAAAGCTATGTAGAAGCTTTGCTGGATGGTGCGGTGGACGAGCCTGATCTGTCCAATCGCTTCTTGAAAGTCACCATGTCCGAGACGGAGCGGATGATCCGTCTGGTCAACGACTTGTTGCAGCTAAGTCGCTTCGACTCCCAAGGTGTGCGCCTGCATTGCAAGGAGGCGGACCTCGGCCGGCTGTTGCGCTATGCGGCGGATCGCTTTTCCATCTTCAGCGAGCAGCAGGAAGTTCAGCTTGCCGTTGATGTGCCGAGCAAGCTCCCGCCTGTTTACATCGACCTGGATGCGATCAATCAGGTACTGGACAATTTATTGTCCAATGCGATCAAGTATACGTCCCAAGGCGGCACGGTCGTGCTCTCTGCCAAAGAAAACCGCAGCCTGAACCGTGTGCAAATCTCCATCAGCGATACAGGGATCGGGATACCTGCCCGTGATTTGAAGCGGATTTTCGAACGGTTCTATCGGGTGGACAAAGCCCGCTCGCGGGGACAGGGAGGTACTGGTCTGGGACTGGCTATCGCTCGTGAACTGGTACAGGCCCATGGCGCAGATATCGAGATTACCAGCGAATGGAACGTGGGGACGACGGTGACGTTCTGGGTCCCATTTGCCCAAGGAGGTAGTGCGGGATGAAGCGGATGCTGGAGCCTGCCAAGACCGTCTTGCTTATCGTGCTGGTAGTGTCCAGTTTTTGCCTGACAGCGATGCTGTGGGCGAACCAGCCCAATTTGCAATTTATCGAGCCTGCACAATATACAGAGTCCAAGCCCGTCAAGGAAAAGACGTTGGAGCAACTGGTCACTCCGGAGTCGGTGGTCTTTCATTACGGGGAAGAACGCCATACGCGGGCAGTCGCCACGGATGCTCCGTACAGCTTGATCGTGAGTGAGATGTCCAAGTGGATTTTTCTCGATTTTTCTCCGTATGCGTTGTCGAATGACAAGTGGGGGGAAATTGCCCGGGAAAAGTTAGGGATCGAGGTTCGCTTTCGCAGCACGATTCCTTTGTCGATTGTTGGCCGCTTGGTAACGTTTCGCGACGAGTATGACCGCGAAATCAAAGGAATCGACCGGATTTGGCTGTACTACGAAAAAGACGAGGATGTCGTCTATGCGCTATTTCTCTCCACAGAGGAAGGCCGCATGATGCGTTCCCGCACGTCGATCAGTCCGAAAGATTTGCGAGAGTCGTATCTGGCTTCCGGAAGCTCCATGCCGGAGCAAATCATGAAGGTGGTCAAACCGGAGCGAACTTTTACAGCGATTGAAGGACCAGCGCCGATTTGGAGTACGTATTATTTGCCGAAAAATCAGTCGCGCATGCAGCAATTCCGCTACAGCTATGTGCCAGTCACCAACGATCGTCTGATGGAAGCGTATTTTATCGACCAGTCGCTGGTGAGGCAAATCATGGAGCGGGACAAGACGGTTATTTTTACAGACGGAAGCAGATCCATTCAGTTGAGGGCAGAGCAGCAGGCGATTACTTTTACAGACCCGGCTTACCAGCAGCGGGCGCAAGAGTTGTCTGACGAGGAAAAAGTCCAAGGTGCAGTTACTTTTATCAACAAGCATCTCGGATGGCTCGATGACTTTCATTTTGAGCGGATTAAAAAAAGCTACAATGAAAAGGACCTGATTACGTTCCGGCAGTATGTAGGCGCCTATCCGTTGGTCAGCACAAGTGTGCCGATTCAGATTGATACGATCCAGATTACTTCGGAAGCGGGACAAGTTGTGACAATGAATCGCTCTCTGCTCGATTTGGACAAATATATTGGCAACAGCGAGCAGACCATCCTGTCGGGACCGGAGCTGTATCAGTTGATCAGGGACAAAAAACTGGCGGATACGGAGCAAATCACCAATGCGTATCTCGCCTATCAAACGGTCATCGGAAACGGTTATGTCGACTTGATCCCAACCTGGATCGTCGAGCTGGCGAATCAGGGGAATCTCTATATTCTCGCACGGGTGCAGCAGGGAGGGGGAGAGACGCATGGATTGGAGTAGAACCAAGACCATTCTGATCTGGGCCTTCCTGCTGCTCGATCTGTTTCTGTGCTACCAGGTGTACGTGACGCGCATCAGCTTGTGGAATGACAAGGAAGTGGCGCAGGGCGAGAAGTGGAATATGGAGATGTATCTCAACCAGCAAAATATTTCCCTGGACACGGAAGTGCCTCAGGAAACGCCCGAGATGGCTTATTTGGACGCTGAATACGTCGGGATTAATCCGATTAACCTGCATGATTTACCAGGGATTCAAGCTACGGTGGAAAAGATGTCGCTTGCGGCAAGACTTGATCCGCCGATTCAGCTTCGCGGTCAGCTGACGCCAAATGAGTTGCTGCGTCAGATCGGGCCAAAACTGATGTACGCCGATCAGTACGGGCCGGATTCGTACCAGTCGAACCAATCACGTCTGCTGTACTGGCAAGTTCACGAAAAGATGCCGATCTACATTGCCCCTTTGGAAGTGTACTTGGAAAGCGGGACGATTTTGGGATACAGGCAAACCTTTTTCCATGTACGGGAACAAAAAGGCGTGCGCCAGGTCATCTCCGGCTACAAAGCATTGCAGTCGATGGTGGAAAAGAAAATCATTCAGCCGGGAGAACGGATTGAGAATGTCAGCTTGGGCTATTACGGTTCATATGACGCGGACATTCAGGCGCTTGCTCCGGTATGGCGAGTCATTCACGACGGCAAGCAGCATTTTGTCAATGCGTTCACAGGTGCTCTGGAGCGCGCGATGGTTACGAACAGGTAGCAGATATAGACAGACTGTCAGGGAAAGTTACGGGAAGAGGGATGTTCGGTGAGATTTAGTGTGTTGGCAAGCGGGAGCACAGGCAATGCCATTTACGTAGCGACAGATCGTGTTTCCGTGCTGATCGATGTGGGGATTACGGGCAAACAGGCAGAGGCGGCGCTTCAGACGATCGGCGTCAATCCAGCCGATTTGAGTGCGATTCTCGTTACGCACGAGCACGTCGACCATATCAAAGGGGTCGGAGTGATGGCGAGGCGATACGATCTGCCGATTTACGCCAATGAAAAAACGTGGGCAGAGCTGAACGGGCAGATCGGCACGATCAAGGAAGACCAGAAGCGGCTCTTTGCCGTAGGAGAGAAGCAAGAGCTTGAGGATTTGGGCATTGAATCGTTTGGCATCTCGCACGATGCGGCGGAGCCGATGGGCTTTTGCTTTTACCATGGCAAAAAAAAGCTGAGTGTCGCAACAGACCTGGGCTATGTCAGCGATCGGATCAAGGAGACGATTCGCGGTGCGGATGCGTATGTATTTGAATCCAACCACGATGTGGAGCTGCTGCGCATGTCGCAATATCCGTGGAGCATCAAGCGGCGCATTTTGAGTGATGTGGGCCACTTGTCCAATGAAGCGGCAGGCGACGCCCTGATCGATTGTCTCACAGGGGGAGCAGAGCGAGTGTATTTGGCTCACTTGAGCAAGGAGAACAACATGATCGACCTCGCCAGACTGACGGTGAAAAACATTTTGGAGGAAAAAGGTCTGGCGGTCGGCAACGATGTGCATTTGCGCGATACATACCCTGATCGGCCGACCAAGCTGGAAGAGCTATAGGAGCGGTTTGGTCTGGGTTTGGCGACGGCTGATGGCGTTCGAAAGCTGGGCGATCGTATCGAGTTGAAAGCTCAGTTGACTATCCAGCTCGTTCACTTTTTCTGTCAGTTCGTCATGTGTCAGCAAGCCTTTGGCAACGAGGATATCGATGAGAGCGTGCAGGACAAGCGTGTTGTGGTAATCGGTTTCTTGCAGATCGGCAAGCTTGGCGATGATCTGTACCTCTTTCATATCTATCAACCCTTTCATATTGGATGGGGTCGTAAAAAGCTTCTAATCTAGCATATCCGGGCTCTCGGTGAAATATTCCGAGGGCTTTTTGCATTCCACAACCTTTCCATATTTCTCACGCGATTTTGCCGAAACCAAGACGTATACTAAGGGTGTCAAAAGGAAGCAGTCAACCAGAACTCATACATGCAAACCTGTGATACAGGTGTATAGGAGTAACGCAAACCTGTAACCCTAGTATTAGTAGAGGAAGAAGGAGAGTGTGAATCATGGGGTACTATGATGATTTGACTCATGTGGAGCGGAAAAAACGAAGCGGTTCAATCGGTCGTACTGTTCTGACGTCAGTAACGTCAGCGGTGATTGGGGGAATGGTCGTCCTGCTCATGCTGCCGACTCTCTCCAACTCCGGATATATCAACATGGTCAAGCCAGGGACAACGAATGTCATGAGCAACCCGGCAGCCAACCTGTTTGCCCAGCCTGTCTCTGTAAAGGTGGAAACGGGTACAGTCAACGCAGTGAAAAAAGTGGAGAACGCAGTAGTCGGCGTGATTAATATCGGACGAACTCGAACCAACTGGTTCAGCAATACACAAGATGTCGAGCAGGGCGAAGGCTCTGGCGTCATTTTCGAGAAAAAGGGCGGAAAAGCCCACATCATCACCAACTACCACGTAATCGATCAGGCGCAGAAGCTGCAAATTGCTTTGCCAACTGGTGAAAAGGTAGACGCGAAGGTTTTGGGTGCCGACCCGTACGCTGACTTGGCTGTTCTGGAGATCGATGGAGCGAAAGTAACGACAGTAGCTGAGCTTGGGGATTCCTCCACGCTGCAAGTAGGCGAGCCGGCCATCGCGATCGGGAACCCGCTGGGAATGAAGTTTTCCCGCACCGTGACGCAAGGTATCATCAGCTCGCTGGAACGCTCGATGCCAATGGACTTTAACGAAGACGGCCAGGACGACTGGGAGCTGGACGTTTTGCAAACGGATGCCGCGATCAACCCGGGCAATAGCGGGGGCGCACTGGTCAACATCGAAGGCCAGGTCATCGGGATCAACACCTTGAAGATTTCCAAAGAAGGCGTGGAAGGCTTGGGCTTTGCCCTCCCAATCAATGATGTAAAAGTCATCGTCAGCGAACTGATGGAAAAAGGCAAGCTGGAGCGCGCTTACCTCGGCGTGCAGCCATTCGACCTGACAAACGTGCCGCGAGTGCATTGGAAAGAAACACTGAATCTGCCGGACGATGTGCAGGCAGGGGTAGTGGTTCAAGGCGAAGTAGGCAAATTCTCCCCAGCAGGGCAAGTCGGCCTGAAGCAATATGACGTCATCGTCAAGCTGGACAACAAGGACATCTCGAATGGCGCCCAGTTGCGCAAATTCTTGACCTTGAACAAAAAGCCAGGCGATTCGGTGGTCATCACTTACTATCGCGATGGTGTTAAGAAGACAGCTACAGTTAAGTTGACGAAAACACCGCAGTAAGTAGAGGCAAAGCATCGATTGGAATGACTCGTGAAATGACCCGCGCTTGCTATGGCGGCTGATGGCTTACGTATGCCGGATGCCGCTCCTTTTTCAAGCGAGGACAGACGGATGGTAGATGTAAGCTGATGCCGTTCCTCTTTCAAGCGAGGAGAGACGGATGGTAGATGTAAGCCGGATGCCGTTCCTCTTTCAAGCGAGACAGACAGATGGCATATGTAAGCCAGGCCGTGTGAGTGTAAGCGTTGCGGCAAGAAGGCAGTATGTTGGTGCTGGTGGCTTGTGGCGGCATGAAAAGCCCGCAAGACGAGCAATCATTGGTGGCAATTCCGGGACGAATTTGTCCCGTTTGCATATATGTTCCCCCCTCTATCTATTTTTAAATAGATCCCTTCATTGAAGAGCGTCGAGCTGAGATCGGCGCTCTCTTTTTTTGCTGTTTAACATGTTTGTGCTGGGGTATCTTCGCGTTCTTCCGTGCATCTTTATTTATGGTTCAGGAGGTGCTGGGAGTCCAGTGCTCTGGCGCGGGCTACGGGCTAGGTTATGACGTGACGGAGCGTCCACGATGACAAGTCAGCTTAGCTCGGTTCGAAGCAGATGGATTTGTTTTGCGGGCGTTCTGGGGTAGAATAGGAAACGACATGAAAATGCGCGGAAAAGAGGCAATGGACATGGACAAAGGCAAAATGATGGAGAGCATTCAAATAGATGGACAAAAGGTGGAGTTGGAGGCGGGATTTCCGGTGCGGTTTTCTTGCATGGAGCATGTGGAGCAGGAGCTGGACGACTACGTAAACGACTTCGAGGCAGCGCCGGACACCTATCCAGCAAAAGCAATTGACGACGATGCAGCAGACAAGCGCTGCCGAGTATGCGGCGAGCCAGGCCAGATTGCGCTTTTGAAAGAGAAAGGAATGTAGACGATCGTGCAAATCACAATCATTACGGTAGGCAAACTAAAGGAAAAATATTTGCGCGAAGGCATCGACGAGTACAGCAAGCGCCTGTCTGCCTACTGCAAGCTGCAAGTAATCGAAGTCAGCGACGAAAAGGCTCCGGAAGAAATGAGCGCCGCCGAAATGGAGCAGGTGAAGCGCAAAGAAGGCGAGCGCATCCTGGCGCAGATCAAGCAGGACCAGTACGTAATCGCGCTGGCGATCGAGGGACAGATGTGGTCATCGGAAAAGCTGTCGGCGGAACTGGACAGGCTGGCTCTGCATGGGCGCAGCCAGGTGGCATTTGTGATCGGCGGATCGTTGGGACTGGCAGACACGGTTCTGAAGCGTGCGGATGCGCTGTTGTCGTTTTCAAAGATGACGTTTCCGCATCAGTTGGTGCGGTTGGTGTTGTTGGAGCAGGTTTATCGGGCGTTTCGGATTAGTCGGGGGGAGCCTTATCATAAGTGACGCAAATTTAAAGTGAGATAGCTTATGGGAGATATGTATTTGAAGATAAGCTAGGGTTATAATTAATAAGAGAACTTTTGAGTGGGGTGAAAGAATGTCCAATCTTACTGGCCAATTATCTCTTGATGATTTTTATAGAAGCAGTGATGTTGAAAAAACAGATGAATCAAGCGATATGTTAATAACAAATCCATTCGATCCAGCAAAGATTGATATAACTCAAAAATCACTAACAATTGATTTGCTCATTAAAAGATTGAAAGAAGACGAAATAAATCTCTTAACTGACTTTCAAAGAAAAGGGGGGTTATGGGACGTCGGACAACAGAGCAGGTTGATTGAATCATTAATCATTAGAATTCCTTTACCAGCTTTCTATTTTGACGGCAGTAACGACAATAACTGGTTAGTTGTTGATGGGCTTCAGCGCCTAACTACATTAAAGAGGTTTTTTATTGATAAAGATTTAAGACTGAACAGCATGGAATATGTTACACAATTTGAGGGTTTTACTTACGATCAGTTACCAAGGCATATTCAAAGAAGGGTTGAAGAAACCCAAATAATTGCCTTTATTATAAACGATGGAACACCTGAAGAAGTAAAGTACAATATTTTCAAAAGAATCAATACCGGTGGGGTTCCTTTGACGCCTCAAGAAATTCGCCATGCTTTAAATCAAGGGGTGGCATCTGCTTTCCTAACAAAATTAGCAGGAAGTGAAGAGTTTTTACAAGCCACTTGCCACTCTATTAAATCAGATAGAATGGAAGATCGTGATTTTGTGTTGAGATTTTTAGCTTTTACTATGACGCCTTATCAAAATTATACTCCGGATTTAGAAAACTTTTTGAATTCCTCAATGAGTCTTCTTAATAAAAAAAGTGAGAAGGAATTAAAGCAGTTAGAAGAAAAATTTAAAAAAGCCATGGTTAATTCGATAAGGATATTTGGTGACGATGCTTTTCGGAAAAGATATAACGTTGGTGATACACGAAAGCAAATTAATAAGGCTTTATATGATACTTGGTCAGTTAATTTAGGCGGTCTAAATGACGAGCAAAGCGAGATGGTTGTTAGCTGTAGTGGTTTAGTAAAGGAAAAGTTTATTAACCTCATGAAAGATAAGAATTTTGATGGTGCCATTTCTCAGGGAACAGGTGACCCTCGAAGGGTCCAATACAGATTCTCAAAGGTTGAGAAACTAATAAGGGAAGTGTTAACGTGATAACGGGAGTTCGTTTAAAAAATGTAAAGTGTTTTCAAGACCAATTTATAAAGTTTGGTCCTCTAACATTATTTACAGGATTAAACGGAGCAGGTAAATCGACTATTCTTCAATCCCTTCTTTTGTTAAGACAGTCTTATTTGCAAGGTACTATATTTAATCAGGGTTTATCATTGAATGGTGATTTAATATACTTAGGTACTGGTCAAGACTTACTAAACGAGAATGCAGAAAGCGAAGAAATCGGTATTGAATTGCAATTTCGTAATGATGAGAAGATAAGCTGGGTGTTCGATTATGAAAAATCGGCAGATTTATTACCAATCAGAGAAACGAATTATGATAACAAAATGATCGATATTTTCTCTGAAAAATTCCAGTACCTGAGTGCAGAAAGAATTGGGCCACGAACATATTTCAACCGGTCTAATTACAAAGTAAAACAACAAAATAACCTGGGGATAAACGGTGAGTATACCACCCATTTCCTTTCTGTTTTCCAAAATGAAAGTATCCAAAATAATCACCTCATTCATCCAGAAGGTGTTTCAGACAATTTAAAAGCACAAGTCGATGCTTGGCTAAGCATAATAACACCGGGTACAAAGATTGTTATTGGTGAACATACAGATATGGATATTATTAGCCTAAGGTACCGATTTACTGGCGATAGGGATTTGAGTAACACTTTTAGAGCTACAAATGTAGGGTTTGGATTAACATATACATTACCTGTTCTAGTTGCCTTGTTAGCTGCCAAGCCAGGTACAGTTTTGCTAATTGAAAATCCAGAAGCACATTTGCACCCTAAAGGACAGTCCATAATTGGAAAGTTAATGGGACTTGCTTCAATGGGGGGAGTTCAAATTCTTACAGAAACTCATAGTGATCATGTGCTTAATGGAATTAGATTGGCTATCCACGGCGGACATGTATCACCGGATAACGTTTCCATCAATTTCTTTGCAAAACGAGAAAAACAAGGAAATATTTTGCATTTAGTCGAAAATTTAAAAATTGATAAGAATGGTCGAATTGATAGTTGGCCGGAAGACTTCTTCGATGAGTGGGATAAAAGCTTAGACCAACTACTTAATATTACTGATTAAAGGAGGGAAGGGAAATTTGGACTTAGTATTCAATGAGTTATCCCTTTCCAAACCATTAGATAGTCTAGCCGAAGCAAGAAGTAGGATGGGAAATTTCGTAGAAATTATTCAACACTTATTTCGTGACGGATTAAGTAAGGACTTAAGAGTTACAGATGATTTTCTACATTTGTTATTGGCAAACGACTATAGGATAGTACAATGGTTAAATGATAGCGAAGTTGACAGGGAAATCAAAAGATTTTTTAAAGCTAGGATTTCAAGGAAACCATACATCGATGCACACACTGAATCACATTTATATAATCATTTTGTAAGTTCTGAATTCATGTACAATGGATTTAACAGCAGAGGGTTAGGGGTTGCGTTTCTTTTAGATGGAGTTGGGATTAGTGTGTTTTCTCATGAACAGTGGAATACACATTCAGTAGAAGCAAGTTTTATTGAATTAGATTCTCAGGGTGAACTATACGAAGAAAGAATTCAAATTCGTCATATTAGCACTTTTTCACATTTCGAATTTCATAAACCATACTACGAACAAAGAAAATGGTTAAATATTGAGCAGTTAGATTGGAGAAATTCATTAGAGGAGTTATTTCCGTCTTTAGAGTTTTGTGAACGTGCTGTAGCTCAATTGTATGAGTACGGAAAAGGTGAACATATACTCAAACAAATAAAAGGTAGATTAATTGAACTTGAAGAATACTTCAATGCTTGGAGTGAAGGTGGGTTTGATAGTTCGTTATTTTCTTTTAAAGTAACCCCTGAAAGTCAAAGAACTCTAGAACACTTTAAAGAAGAACATACTTTCTTATGCCCCGACGGGCAATATAGGGTTTTTTCTTGGCATTTAAGGATGACGCCTGGAGCAGGACGTATTTTCTTTATACCAGATGAAACTACTCGAAAATGTATTATAGGACATATTGGAAACAAATTAAAGACGGTGAATGACCCAACTTAACATCCCTCCTACTTGAAAGGAACCGAGTTGTTTTTAAGAAAAAACTCGGATTCTTTTTTTAATACATTTCTTACTGCAAAAAAAGCAAAGTTGCCTAAGCAGCCAAGACAGATAGCGATTTAGACATATTGATGTAATTTCGCATTAGCGATGATACGGTGAACCATACCACAAGTAAAGAAAGTTTCTACAGAGACGGAATTAGGAAAAATTTGTCTCCCCAACACCATACCATTTATACCCAAAAAGCCCCCACATTAGCCAGGGGGCCTTAAAACTGTCTATTCACATTACCGCCATTTAGAACCAAACATGACTACTTCGTCTTCGCAGTATCAGAATTTTTCCAAAACAATTTTCCCAATGGTCCGTCCGGATTCCAACTTTTCATGCGCGAGACGAAGGTTTGCTGCATTAATAGGCTCCAGTCGTTCAGTCAGTGTAGTTTTTATTTTTCCATCGTCGATTAAGTTCGCCAGTTCATTCAACAATTCGTGTTGTTTCATCATGTCATTGGTATGAAACAAGGACCGTGTAAACATGAACTCCCATACAAATGTTACACTCTTAGAAAACAGCAAGTCCATTTTCAGGCTCCCTGCCCAGGTAGCCTTATTTACAGGAACGATCGAGCAAATTTTACCTTGGGGCACGATGACTTCCGCCATGTTTTCAAGATGTTGAACAGTATCATTCAAGCAAAAGATATAATCTACAGCGTCAATGCCAACTTCCTTGAGTTGAGGGTGAAAAGCGTTGTTGTGGTTTATGGTAAAATCCGCACCGAGATTTTTGACCCATTGGATTGACTCTGGACGTGAAGCCGTACCGATGACGGTCAAACCTGCTGCTTTTGCAAGTTGAATGGCAATCGATCCTACTCCTCCAGCTGCACCGATAATCAGTATGTTTTTGTTTTCACCTGTATTTGCGCTAATTCCCAAACGATCAAACAGGCCCTCCCATGCAGTTATCGAGGTAAGCGGTAATGCAGCGGCGGCTGCGAAATCCAAACTTCTTGGCATATTTCCCACAATACGTTCATCAACCAAATGAAATTCACTGTTACTGCCTGGACGAGACACGCTGCCCGCATAATAAACCTTGTCCCCAGGTTTAAACAATTGGCAGTCTGGACCAACCTGTTCTACGATTCCAGCGGCATCCCAACCAAGAATTTTCGGTGACTCGGCTTCGTAGTTATGTGTTTCGCGAACGCCTACGTCGGCAGGGTTGACTGAGATTGCTTTTACACGTACAAGCAAATCGCGGCCTGTAGGTTCTGGTTTATCCAAGTGCAGATCAATAAGGCTTTCCGGGTTGGATATGGGGAGGTATTGGTAAGCACCGACAGCTTTCATCTTTTGGTGAGTATTCATGGGTATCATCCTCTCAATAGGAAATGTTGTATAGTTGCATTGTAAATCGATGCAATTACTTTAAGTAAGTACGCATATTTTTATGGTATAGTATTAAAAATCAAACCATTGGGGGATAAGCTGATGGGAGACCGGAGAAATAAATATGGAGCAAGTCCGGATATGCAAGCATGTCCGGTTGAAACAACGCTGGATGTTATTGGTGGAAAATGGAAGGGGATTATTCTCTATCAGCTCCTAAACGGAACGAAAAGATTCAATCAATTAAGGCGCCTCAATCCGGGAATAACGCAGTTTATGCTCACATTGCAGTTAAGAGAGCTTGAACGGGATGGCGTCATTCATCGCGAAATATATAAAGAGGTTCCTCCGAGAGTGGAATACTCCCTTACTGATTTCGGAAGGACTTTGGAACCGATCATTATGTCAATGAAAGCATGGGGGGAGTCTTATAAAGTACGGCTTACTGAAAATCGAACGATACAAGAAGAGGAAAATTAAGGCGGTGGGTACAAGGCCACAGCTACGGGAAGGAAATCAGATATATATCATTTGAAGGCCATCCCCGCAAAGGATGGCCTTCGTAACTTGCTGTTACAGACAGCGCGGAGAACCTTACTATGAGTAAGGGGTCGTTTTTGCGGAATGCCTTGCGGGGCATGGATCTTCAGGGAAAGAGAACGATGGATTCGTTGGAGAGGTGAATAGTGCCATGAATTATATCGAAACGAATTTAGCGGACAATATCTCATATGATGACATAACTCAGCTCGCCTGGTGCTCTACGTATCATTTTCAACTAATGTAATCGTATGCGCGCATACAACTTGGACAAAATCAATCGTCCATTTTTAGTTTGTCCATTGAGTACGGCACAGTTATCCATTACGATTACCTTTATACTGATAACGATTATCATTTTCTTTAATAATTTTCGGGGGAGAACTTATATGCATCGAGGATCCAAAGCATTCGTTCTATTAAGCACTTTTGCGCTGATGGGGGGACTATTGCTAGGCTGCGGCAACAACGAGGCGAAGGAAAGCCAATCGGCAAGTCCTAGCCCTGTCGCTGAAACGGCGAAAGCGTCTGCCGCAACGACTCGTATGTTCACGGATTGGGCGAAGCATGAGGTCGAAGTTCCGGTCACACCGCAGCGCGTCATTTATCATGGAGAGACGACGGGGGATTTGCTTGCCCTTGGCGTCGAACCGATCGGAATCATGAAGCAGGCTATTGAGGGCACTGTGTTGGAAGACAGGCTGCCGGCTGCCCAGGACGTTGGATTTCCGCTGAACGTAGAGAAGGCTTTGACGCTTAACCCGGATCTCATTATTTTCTCTAACTCCGACACACAGCAATACGAAGCGATTTCGAAGGTGGCTCCCACCGTCACCTTCAATACGTTCGATACGCTGGAAGTACGGATGCGCACCTTGGGCGATCTATTGAATAAGAAGCAAGAGGCGGAGGAATGGTTGGCGGCTTATACGGTTAAAGCGGCGGATATGTGGGCAAACCTGCGTGCAAACGGCATACAGGAGGGCGAAACGGCCTCTGTATTCACGATGTACCCGGGCAATCGTCTTTTCGTAATGGCAGGGGCGGGCCTCCCTCAATTCTTGTATGAAAAGGGCGGGTTCAAACCGTTGCCGATCGTTCAAGAATTAATCGACCAGCAGACCGGATTCATCGAGATATCCACGGAACTCCTTCCGAAATATGCGGCCGACCGTATCTTCATTCTGAATCCCGTCGATTCTGCGGCGCAGGATTCCACGAAAGAACTTCGTGCAAGTGAAGTTTGGCTGAATCTTCCCGCAGTGAAGAGCGGTAAGGTCTACGACTTCGATATTTTGAAAGCAAACAGCGATGCGACATCGAGGGAATGGATGATTACGGAATTGCCCAAAGTATTGTTAAACCAAAAAGGGAATCATTAACTCCCGAAACCTAAAGCCAACATGAAGAAGCTCTTCAACGCTTGTTGAAAAGCTTCTTTTTTTTATTTATAATGTCCTCAATTGATAATCGTTCTCACATATGGAAAGAAGGTGTCCTATGACTCCGTCTCCGACAGTCCCTATACCGCTGCATTCCTTGTTGTTTCATTATATAAATGTCGAATTGCTCAACCATGGCGCCGGCGCGGTATTAGCCGAAGAAGTTACTTCAAGTTATACGTTATTCGTGTTTAAGAGTGGTAAAGGGAGAATCTATACGGAGTCGTTCAGCGCGGCCTTCTCGACGGACAGTGTTTTTCTACTTCCGCCTGCCGCCGTTTACCAATTCGAGAGCATGGACGATGGGCGAATCGAATATTTTCGGATCGCCTTTGGAGTGTTCCATATTGAGGACGGCAAAGCTGAGCCTTACAGTCAACCTTTATTCCCGGACCGCCAAGAGCTTCGCGTTTATCCGCAGTCGCAATGGAACGAATTGTTGGCCCAGTTGTATGTTGGCCATGCAAGCCGGCACGGCATAGAGGCGTACCGTCAACAATTGCAGTTCCAGGAGGTCATTGCCTTTCTGCTGGAGCATAATATGGGGGGCGATCAGTTGCAGGGTCCCACCCAAGCGGTAGAGCAAGCGATCCAATACATGCGAACGAGCTTCCAGGACCCGATCACCGTTGTCCAGCTCGCGCGCATGGCCAATGTTCCTTCGTGGCAGTTCACGTCGATTTTCAAAGAGCTGACCGGAAAAAACCCGCTCGATTACTTGACGGAGCTGCGTATTAATTGCGCCAAAGAGTTGTTAATCCGCACGGAGAGCCCCCTTCGGGAAATAGCTGAACTTGTCGGCTTTACCGATGAATACTATTTCAGTCGGCGCTTCAGGCACATGACGGGTTTCTCGCCCAGGCAATATGCCGTCTCCATGAGACAGAACATTCTCGTTAAAGATTGGAACGGCCACGAAGTACGAATCCCTTCCAACCCGCACCGGATTCTGTACTGCGGGGAAACCGCGGGCGATATTAGCGCGCTGGGTATTCCGTTAATTGAGAAGCAGCTCTTCTGCAAAGATACACCGCTTGATCAGGAGCTTGCTTCCAAGCTCTCGCCGGACTTAATTATCGTCGATCATTCCGATGAGAAGCTCTATTCGCAAATTTCGCGGATCGCACCCACCCTCGCCTACAATTCTCGCGGTTCGCTGAACGACCGGATGCTCATGCTCGGCGAGTGGTTCGGCAGAAAAAAAGAAGCCCAGCAATGGCTTCTTCATCATAATAGCGATACGTTGCTGATGTGGCGTCAGCTTCGGCCGCTCATACGGCCCGAGGAGACGGCTTCCGTGTTCGTCTTCCATCGGGGAAAGCGGTTGTTCGTGATGGGGAATATCGGTTTGTCCGCCATCTTGTATCATCCCGATGGATTCCGACCTGCGGGCAAGGTCCAGCAGATCATGAAATCAGGCAGGCCTTACAAGGAAATCACGGCCAAGACCATCCATCACTACGCTGGAGATCGCGTGTTCATGATGCTCCCGGAAAGCGCCGAGTCCAGGACTGCGATGGAGGAGTTCATGAACGGCCCGATCTGGAACAATCTCCCCGCCGTGAAAGACGGGTTCAGCTATGTGCTGGACGAGAGGAGTTGGAACTACGAGGACGCGAGGACGAGGGTCAAGCTGCTCTCCCTGCTGCCTACGCTCTTTACGCGGTCCTCATAGTATCACGGAGAGATAGATTATCCGGATTCTTTATCTAGTTACTTTGGCCGGAAAATATGGACTACAACGATTCAGGTGGACTATATCACAAGTGATAGCAAGCTTTCGGGAATAACCCCGTACAGAAATATTCGATAGCAGTTAGACCGAGATGTCGTGAACACGTTGCGGACGATGGGCGACATTGTGAACCGCAAAACGGAAGCGGAAGCGTGGATCGCCAAGTTTGAGGAAAAGCTGCAACGCATTCGCGACCAGATCGACGTGAAGATCAAACCAGGCACGACGGCGACGAGCTTCATTTTCTATGAAGGAGAGTTTCTGATCGGGGGAACGGATGGCACGCTCGGCAAGCTGATTTATGAGGATTATGGCTTCGAAATGCCCAAGAACCTGAAAAAGTTCAAGGACGGCGACACGGGGCTTTCGATCGAGGCATTTGTAGCCGAACCAGCCGACAACTTCTTTACACAGATGACCGAGGCAGAATTGCCAGGTTTGCTGGAGCGCTTTAAGGAGCCGATGTATCAAGGAATCCCGGCGATCAAGAACAGCCGCATCATCAACGTATCCCGCGAAAACTGGAACTACGGCCCTTACCTGGTGGATAAAGCGGTTGACGACCTGATCGCGCAAATGAAAAATCTGCAATTATAAATGATAAGGGGCCGAGTGTTGCTGGCGTGAAGCTTGGCAAATCGCAATGACCCCTTCCTTTCTTTTCCGGCATCCGATTGGGTGCCTTTTTGATTCGCTGGACAACATCTAACAGTTGGAGGTGCGGTTTTTTGTGCGTGGCGCCAATCAACCATGAGCGGGCTGTGTGTGGCCACCGTTGATCGGCTTATGCGCACATCACATTTATGCGTGATCAGATGACGGCAGCAGTGGAACAGGCATGAATCGACGCTGATCTTGCTAGTGTCGGCTTCGAATGAGGAAGATGAGGAGGAGAATGCCGATTAGAATGAACTACGGATTCGTGCTTACGGTGTCGCTGTATCTGAACCTCAACCTTTTTGACACGACTATAACTGTCAGTTGCATGATAGCCTATCTTCCCAAAACGAACACAAATGACGAAATAGCCGTAGCCTTCACTACATTCATAAGAATATAATGAGAATAGTTATCATCTGGTGAAGGGGTGCAAAGATGGATGAGGACGACGAACCTTACAAATAAAGGTCATGAGGACACAAGCTCTTATTTGTTCAAATTAATCAAGGTAATTCAAATGGACGATGCGAGTTTGTCCGCAGCGCTGAGTAGAGAACACCATGCCTTGCTATATGTCCATCAATCCCGGAACGGTGAAGAGACTGCTCAGATGCACTATGCTGCGCCATACACTCCCTTCGTCTGGAAGCCGGAAACTGCTGCTCAGCCTTCATCCTGCTATGAACTTCAATTTGCGTGCTACTCACCGAAAAACAATAATTATGAGCCTCATTTATCGCCGATCCTGCCTGCTAATGTGCCAATATCGCCATTTGCCGGCATTACCGACCTCGTGAAAGAGCTGGCACAACTGCAAAGTCATGCAATGGCGATGCAGTTGGAGCAAATGAAAGCCAATATCAAGTTTCAGGAATTATTGCTGGAGCTAATGGCAGGGTCAGCTGAAGAAAAGGATGGGCTTACCGAGCAGGGCATCGAGTATTCCCGCAAGTACATAGAGCAATTTTATGCTTCGGAAATTACAAGAGAGCACCTGGCAGCATTAGCTGGTCTAAATCCGGATTACTATTCACGCGCTTTTAAAAAGAAGTACGGCAAAACGCCGATCGAGTATGTAAATCAAGTGAGAATCAAGCATGCGAAGCAATCGCTTTTGCTGTCAAATGAGTCGTTTCGCACAATCGCCCATCAAGTAGGATATAGCGACGAATTTTATTTTAGCCGCAAGTTCAAGCTGGAGACGGGCATGTCGCCCACTTTTTACATCAATAAAATCAAGATGACGGATAAGATTGCTTCGTTAAAGCATTTAACAACCGGGCATCTGGTAGCTTTGAACGTTCAGCCTTATGCTGCGGTTAAAAATAATATATACCCGATTGAAGATCGCCTGGAAGACACCATTAACATCGGACAGAGCACCCCTGAACTGGAAAAACTATTAGAGGCGCGTCCTGAATTGATCATCATGCGAGAACATACCCATGAAGACTTGTCTTTGAAGGAACAATTATACAACCAGATAGCACCAACCATTACCTTGCCTTATCACCAGGACTGGCGTATTCACCTGCAATCCATCGCCAAAGCAATAGGCAAGGCGTCAGCCGCTAATGCATGGCTTGAGCAATACGAGGAAAAAGCAGAGCGAATCCGGCGGAAATATGCACAAAAAATCGAGGGCCAGACCTTTCTGATTGTAGGGATTGGAGCGGGGGAAATGTGCATTTACGGAAAACGGAACGTCGGGACTGTCCTGTATGGCGATCTACAGCTTGCTGTACCTGCTGGTGTCGAACAAATTGCCCACTATCAGGAAACGAATGTACAAGCATTGAAACAGTACGACCCGGAACATATTATTTTGACGAGCTATAGGCACGACGGATCAGAGAGGATGAATTACGCGATCAACCGTGAAGTCCAGCAATTGTTTAGACAAGCGGATTGGCAGGAGTTGAAAGCAGTCAGAAATTCATCTGTTTATCCGATGTACCAAAGGCAGCATCTTTACACTTGCTATACCTCTTTATCCCATGATCTGCTTCTGGATCAAATGGATCAGCTGCTAGAGTCTTATATCTCCAAATAACAGTCGGATACGTCCATGTTAAAAAGAAGATAACTTCATATAATTGATAATGAGAATTAATATCGGACAACAGTAGAGGAGACTGATGTATGCAGCAGAAACCGAAGTTATTGCTATTACTGCTTATGACGATGGTACTTTCGATTTTTACAGCAGCGTGTGGTAGTGCGGATAACAAGGTATCCAATAATTCGGAGGCTAAGCCAGCCGAGCAAACTCGCAAAATTACACATCCGCTCGGCACTACAGAGATCGTGGGAACGCCCAAGAAAGTTGTGACGTTATTTCAGGGAGCGACAGATGTAGCAGTTGCCCTGAATGTGAAACCAGTTGGCGCCGTTGAATCATGGTCGCAACAGCCTGTCTATGAATACTTGCGGGACAGCCTGAAGGATGTTGAAAATCTCGGAGTAGAAACACAACCTAATCTGGAACTGGTATCCAAGTTGAAGCCGGATCTCATTATCGCTTCTATTTCACGGCACGAGAAAATCTACGATCAATTAAGCAAAATCGCTCCAACCGTTATGATCGATCCATTATACGATTTTAAAAATACGCTGACTGTCGTGGGTCAAGCACTGAATAAAGAGGCGGAAAGTAAAGTTTTGCTGGATCAGTGGGACAAGCGCGTGGCAGATTTAAAAACAAAACTTCAAACCAAGCTTGGCAGCGCTTGGCCGCTCGAAGCAACCGTATTGAATTTCCGGGAAGATCATGCGCGTATTTACGTGACTGGATTTGCAGGGGATATCCTCGATGAGCTGGGGTTCATTCGCTCCAAGACGCTACAGGCTGAAGCCGATAAAGGAACGGTTCACATGAAGCTGACGAGCGTAGAAAGCATTCCTTCGATGAATGCAAAGGTCCTTTTTGTATTCAAGTTTGACGATTCTGGAGCAGAAAAAGTGCAAAAGCTGTATCAAGAGTGGACGAATCATCCGTTGTGGAAAGGTCTGGATGCAGTAAAATCCAACAATGTACATCTGGTTGATGAAGTCACATGGAATGTCGGTGGAGGGATCATTGCCGCCAATCTCATGCTGGATGATATTTACCAACGGTTCGGATTAGAGAAGTAACATGGCGCATTTATTGTTTGACCAATCGAAGAAAATTTGGGGGTGTGTGGCTGCGTTCGTTTTGTTTATTCTGGCTGCTACAGCCAGCGTATCTCTCGGACAGATCACCATTCCCTTTTCGACAGTCGTGGATGCGTTCGTTCACTTTGACCCAGCCATTACCGAGCACATGCTTGTTCGTACAACCCGTTTAACCAGAGCGATTATTGCCATGGTTATCGGAGGAGCGCTTGCTGTTGCCGGAGCCTATATGCAGGCGCTCACTCGAAATCCGTTAGCCTCTCCGAGTATATTTGGAATTAATGCAGGTGCGATGTTTTTTATCGTACTTGCTCTTTCCATTTTTCCGGCAGCTTCGATGCTGGTCTATATGTGGGTCGCCTTTCTGGGTGCTGCGGTGGCCGCCGTCATTGTCTACTTTTTAGGATCTTTGGGCCGAGACGGGCTGTCTCCTGTAAAAATGGTGCTGGCAGGTTCAGCCGTGGCGGCTCTGTTTGCTTCCTTTACGCAAGGGACGCTTGTCTTAAATGAAGAGAACTTGGAAAGCGTGCTGTTCTGGATGGGCGGCTCTGTCTCGGTTCGTACAATGGAGAACGTCCAACCGCTGCTGCCTATTATGGGTGCGGCTTTTATTCTTGCCTTGTGTCTGGCTCGTCCGGTGAATGTGTTGATCTCCGGGGATGACGTTGCGCGCGGTTTGGGACTGAGGCTGGGATGGGTGAAATTTGCCCTTGCCGTAGTAATCGTTGTTTTGGCAGGCGGTTCGGTTGCGATGGGAGGAACGATTGCTTTCATTGGGTTAATCGTTCCTCATATCGCCAGAGGATTGGTCGGGCAGGATTATCGCTGGATTGTTCCTTACTGCGCGCTAATGGGAGCAAGCCTGCTGCTGTGCGCGGACGTGTTGGCCCGCTTCATCATCATGCCGCAAGAGATGCCGATTGGCGTCTTGACGGCTTTAATGGGAACCCCTTTCTTTATTTACATTGCACGCAGGGGGTTTGTGAAGAAATGACAAGGCATCAGCGGATGATAGTCGTAATGGCAGCAAGCTTGGCATTGCTGGTCTGCATGGCGGGATTAACATTGGGGTCGACCCTGCTTTCTCCTTTGGAAGTGATTGCGGAGCTGTTCGGTTTAGGCGACGGTGAAAATGCTTATATTGTCATGACACTGAGACTTCCGCGGGTGCTACTGTCTTTTCTGGCGGGTGCGGCACTCGGGATATCGGGTCTTATTTTGCAAAGCGTCATTCGGAATCCACTGGCTTCCCCGGACATTATCGGGATTACGAACGGAGCGGCCGTAGCCGCTACGCTGTATACGGCGCTGTTGATGGGAAAATGGGGAGTGGCTGGCTTACCTTTTGCCGCCATGCTCGGCGCAGGAACGGTATCTCTCCTTATTTATCTGCTCTCCTGGAATAAAGGCGTGACTCCGATTCGGCTCGTTCTGATCGGGATTGGGATGGCAGCGGCGGCAGGAGCGGTTACGACGATGATGACTGTGCTCAGTCCAACTATGGTCGCTTCACAAGCGTACATTTGGATGATCGGTACTGTTTATGCGGCAAATTACGCGGAGGTTGGAGCAATGCTTGTCGTCATCGGCGTTTTGGTGCCGTTGACCCTGATACTGACTCGACCGGCGCACGTTCAAGAACTGGGAGATGATGTTGCTACAGGCTTGGGTGACGCCGTGCAGCGCCATCGAACGCTTTTTATCGTGATCAGTGTAGCGTTGGCTGGCTCTGCCGTGGCATATGCGGGTACGATCGGTTTTGTGGGATTGGTAGCTCCTCATATTGCCCGAACCTTGATTGGGCGATCGTTCTATCTGCTTGTGCCTGTAGCCGGGTTATTAGGCGGCTTTCTTGTATGTGCGGCAGATGTGATCGGAAGAACGCTGTTTTTGCCGTATGATATGCCGGCGGGAATCTTTACCGCAGCGATTGGCGCGCCGTTCTTTATCTATTTGTTGTACCGAAATCGAAACCTCTAATACCGCTCGGGAGGAGACTATCAGTTTGCAGCTAGAGACGAAAAGTTTGACTTTAGGATACGGTCACAAGACAGTCATTGATGCATTAGATCTTCAAATTCATGAAGGCAAAATCAGCGTGTTGATCGGCAGTAATGGCTGTGGGAAATCGACATTGCTGCGTTCGTTGGCACGGTTGATTAAGCCCGAAGATGGAACGGTTTTATTGGATGGCAAACAATTGGCCCAGTGGTCTACAAAAGAGCTGGCGAAGCAGTTGGCGATTTTACCGCAAGGCCCCATTGCCCCGGAGGGATTGACCGTCAGGCAGCTGGTCGAGCAGGGAAGATACCCGCATCAAGGCTTGTTGACGCCAAAGTCCGCACGGGATGAATGGCTGATTAACCAAGCTTTGGAGGCGACACAGCTGACCTTGCATGCGCAGCGAGCGGTTGATTCCTTGTCAGGAGGCCAAAGGCAACGAGCGTGGATTGCCATGGCCCTTGCCCAAGATACTCCGATCTTGTTGCTGGATGAGCCGACGACCTACCTCGACATGACGCATCAAATCGAGATTCTGGACTTGCTGTTTGAGCTGAACCGCCAAGCTGGGCGTACGATCATAATGGTCTTGCATGATCTCAATTTGGCGTGCCGTTATGCCGACCATATAATTGCGCTGCGCGATCAGCGAATCTATGCGCAGGGCAAGCCAGAGGAAGTCATATCGGCAGCGGTTGTCAAAGCGGTTTTTGATTTGGACTGCGAAGTGATTCGCGATCCGCTTTTCGGCACACCACTGGTTATTCCTTACGGGAAACGAAAGAGCTATGCTGAATAAAAGCCCAAGAGCCCCTAGAGCAAGGGGGTTCTTGGGCTTTTGTGGTGTAGAGAAGTAATTGTTACACTGTTCTATCAGTAGGAGCAAATCATCCCTGCCTCCTGATTGCCTAATGCAACAAAAGAACCAGCGTGCATCTTTCTGAAGCATCGCTGGTCTTTTTTTACACTCACACTCAGTCTGTTTCCGTCCTTGCAATTGGTGCCTGCCATCGATGTAGAGCATTGTTCGGCGGGGCGCGCAATAGGGACACAAACCAATCACCCGCGCCGATTCAGCTCTGCAAGCCGTTGTATATTGACCTCAAACTCCGGTACGGATTGAGTTTCCTCAGCCTGCTTGACCAATTGCACAACGAGGTCGTTGTAAGGCGTCAAAATATCTTTGCCTGCCGCGAGCCGGGGAATGACACCGTTGATGCAATCGATTTCCGTTTTGCGTTTTTTCTCCAGATCTTGCAGCATGCTCGCTTTCAGCAGGCGGGAAGCCTTCATCAGCTGGAGCAGCTTTTGCGTGCTTGGGGAAATATCCTCTTCGCGGTTCAGTTCCAGTGATGCCGGATCAAATCCGTTCATGGCCGCGAACTGCACACCGTTGGCATGGCCGACCTTGATTGTTTCATCGGCAATATGAGCAGCGCTGATCAGGCTGATTTCATGATCGAGTACCCCGCCGAATGTAGTGTTAAGCGCCGCTGACAAGCCGCTGAACGCGTTGTTAATCAGCAATTTGGACCATTTTGTTCCGACCAGGTTGTCGGAAATGTGAGTGCCTCCCACGAGGTTTAAAATCGCTTGAATCTGCTGTAGCCGCTGTGTGGTGCTACCGTCCAATTCGCCGATTTGAAAAGCATACTTTTTAAAGTGACGATGCTCGGTGGTAAGCTTGGAAACGCCCGGCTCCATAAACGTAGCGCCAAATTCGACCGACCCGGCAATGACGCGCTCGCGGCCTACGATAGAAGCTACCTTTTCTTCCGGTATCCCGTTTTGCAAAGAGAGGACGACGCTTTGGTCATGCAAAAAGGGCAACAAGTCTCGCAGGACGGAATCGTTGTGCAACTGCTTGGTCAATAGCAGCACGAGGTCGTAGACGCCTGACATGTTGTCCGGGGTGACGGCTTTTACTTTTGCCTGGAAGTCCGTCGTACCGACAATTTTGGCGCCTGACTGATTCAGAGCATCCACATGCGCCTGGTAAACGTCAATCAACTCCACCTCTTGTCCTCCGGCAGCAATATAAGCTCCGGCAACTGTTCCCAAAGAACCTGCTCCTAGTATGGCAATGCGCATTTGAATAGCCTCCCTTTATTTATTAGCTAAGTAATTATATGCGATTGTTGGAGAAGCCAATGACAGCTCGGTATCATGTAGCCCATCGTCGCAGAGGTATTCATTCGATTAACCTGGGCTGCTAATCCCTATTTTAAGGCGAGTTTATTATTTAATATAATACATAATAAACTATGAATTTATTTACGATAATAAATATAGGGGTGGCATTAATCGATGGAGTTGCTTCAATTAAAATACTTTCAAACGGTCGCCTATACCGAGCATATTTCCAAGGCCGCCGAGCAGCTGAGGATTGCTCAGCCTTCTTTGAGCCTGACGATCAAAAGACTGGAAGACGAATTAGGCACAAGCTTGTTTCACCGCAAAGGAAGACACATCGAGCTAAGCCCATCCGGACGTATTCTTCTAAAGCACGTGAACAAAATTTTTACCGCCATTGAAGCTGCAAAAATGGAGATTCAATCACAGACTGAACAAGCTGCGCGGACGATCAAAATATCGATCTCGAACCCCCGATTTCTTTCAGGACTGATCAGCGAGTACATTGCTTGCCATCCAGGGGCGAAAATCCAGCAAGGAATCGGATCGAGAAGCGTGATACAGACAAGTTTGAAGAAAGGAGAACTTGATTTAGGGATCGCGGGGCCGCCGATTGCCGATGAAGAGATTGAGAGCTGCGTGCTGGTGGATGAAGATATCGTGCTGGCGCTGCCCTCCGGCCACAAGCTGGCAGGCGAGACAGCGGTAGCGTTAAGCCAAGCGGCCAATGACCCGTTTATTGCCTTGGCTAACAATGAAGAATATCGCAGCTTTACCATGGCGCTTTGCGAACGGGCAGGATTCGTTCCTGCCATCAATTTTGAACTGGATTCCGGACTGTTGGCGGAGATTGTCAAGCTGGACCAAGGGGTAGCGCTGCTCCCGGTTTCCGTGTGCAGAAAATTGAATTTAACTTACGTCAAGATCGCCGATATGGATTCCACCTATACGATCGGGTTGTCCTGGCTGAAAGATCGCCACTTGCCACCGGCAGTAATCGAGCTGCGAGACTTTATCATTTCCTACTTTCAACAACGATACGAAGCATACAAGGTGTACTGACCGTTTCCGCTCGATCCGGTGTCTTAGAAGAAAAAAAGAGTAGGAGAGGAATACTTCTTGGCACATGATTCACCGAAATACCACATGAAAAAGAGCCATATTGTCCTGCTGCTAGGGTTGTTAGTGGTTGTCTTGTCCGTGTCGCGCATTTTGTGGATGGATTTGTTTCGGTATCACCAAGTGTCGATTCAGAACGGACAATTGGATTTGCGCGACTGGAACGCAGAAGATGGCGACATTGTGCTGCTTGATGGGGAATGGGAGTTTTTCCCCTCGCAATGGTTGATGGGGAGTCGATCCAACCAAGTAGCAGACGAGAAGAAGCCGGCACTTATATACGTTCCGGGAGGCTGGAATGAAGCGTTGAATGGCGAAAAGCCAACTCCATACGGCTTTGCTTCTTATCGCTTGCGTCTTCATGTCAATCCGGAAAAAGAAAGGCGTTACAGTATTCGTGTACCAAGCGTGCGTACGGCATCGGAACTATATGTGAATGGCCGATTGCTTGCCAAATCGGGACGGACAGCGGAGTCGAAGGAAAGCTATGTTGCCGAGAATTTGCCTTATTCCACAACCTTTACGGCAGATGAAAACGGCGTAATTGAACTGGTCATTCAGGCCGCCAATTATGTAGATGGGCGAAGCAGCGGCATTGTTCGATCCATCAAGTTTGGCTCAGAAGAAACCATTGCTAAGGAAATGAAAGCATCTGTTTTTACGCAGCTTTTGGCAGCGCTGATCTTTTTGATGCATGCCGTTTATGCGCTGATTTTATATGTACTAGGAAACAAGGAAAGAAGGCTGCTTTATTTTGCGTTGCTGGCATTAACGACGGCTTTTAGCACGGTGTTAAGCAATGATGAAAAGTTGTTCCATCAATTCTTCTACATGGGCATCGATTGGGATTTCCGTCTGGCTAATTTCTCTTTCATGCTCGGAGCTTACGCTTTGCTTGCGTGTACGAGCCATCGCGAGCTGCCTTATTGGAGCAGAATATATCCGGTTTACAAAATAGTTAGCCTGGGGATTGCGGGTATTACGCTGGGTTTAAACCCCGATCAAATAACGATGCTATTCCCGGTCTATCTCCTGTTGAGTGCGATTGCCGCAGCAGTTGCGATGATCTCCATTTTGAAAAGACTGATCAAGGATGTCATGGGCAATCTGCTGCTGCTTTGTGCTTTGCTCGCGCTGATTCACCATCTGATCTGGATGCTGGTCTGGCGGGAAAGCGGCTTGAGCCTGGTCTACTATCCGTTTGATCTGATCATTTCCATCGGGTGTATTGCTTCGGTATGGTTTAAAGGTTACTTCATCATGCATGCCCAAACAAAAGAGCTTGCTGCAACCTTGCAAAGAATGAATGACCACAAAGATCAATTTTTGGCGAATACTTCGCATGAATTTAAAAATCCGCTGCATAGCATGTTGAACATGTCGCAATCTGTTTTAAGCAGGGAACGGCATTCGTTGCAGGAAAGAAGTGTCAAGGAGCTAGAGACGGTTTTATCGGTAGGACGTCGGCTGACATTGATTTTGAACGACTTGATTGACGTGATGAGTTTGCGGGAAGGCAATCCGCGTCTGCAAAAAACCGTCATTTATATTCAGCCGATTGTGACAGGTGTGATTGATATGCTGCAAATTAACGCAGAAGTGAAATCTGTGAAAATGATCAATGAAATTCCGGAACAGTTCCCTCCCGTCCACGCGGATGAAAACCGGGTGATTCAAATCGTGTTCAATTTGCTGCATAATGCGGTGAAGTACACGAACGAAGGGATGATTTCGATTCAGGCTTTTTCCAAGGAGGGAAGGGCTTATATCGTTATAAAAGATACAGGGATCGGCATGGATGAAGACATGCTCAAGCGCCTGTTCCATCCGTATGAGCAAGCCAGCACGAGCGAGACCATGATTGAAGGCGGTTTCGGGTTAGGGTTAAGTATAAGCAAGCAGCTGGTTGAACTTCATGAAGGGACGCTAGAAGTGTCCTCTGTGTTGGGAAAAGGTTCAACCTTTACCTTTTCGTTAGAGCTGGCCAATGTGCAAGAGCAGGAAGAGGTCTTTGTCCCGGCCATGTCGATTCAGGAAAAAGCGGAAAGCTTGTCGACTACGAAACGAACAGCTGTAGTCAAAGCGAAAAGCGGCCGCCCCAGCCTGTTAATCGTGGACGATGATCCGATCAACCTGCAAGTGCTCGAAGCGATCCTGCCTCCAGAACAATACGATCTAACAATGGCGACGAGCGGAAAAGAAGCGTTGGCTTTATTGGATACCAAGGAATGGGACTTGGTCATTTCCGATATTATGATGCCGCAGATGTCCGGTTATGAGCTGACGCAGATCATTCGCCAGCGGTTTACGCTCACTGAACTTCCTGTTTTGTTGCTTACGGCAAGAAGCCAGCCGGAAGATATTCAGAGCGGTTTTTTGGCGGGAGCAAACGATTATGTGACGAAGCCAGTAGATGGAATGGAGATCAAATCGCGGATTGAGGCATTAACTACGATCAAGCAGTCTGTTCGGGAACAACTGCGCTTAGAAGCTGCCTGGCTGCAAGCGCAAATCCAGCCGCACTTTATATTCAATGCGTTAAGTGCTGCGACAGCTTTGAGTGACATAAATCTCGATAAGATGCGTGAATTGCTTTATGAGTTCAGCAATTTTTTGCGGTATAAATTTAAATTTGAAGACATGGGTGGACTTGTGCCGATCGAAACAGAGCTGAGTCTGATCCGTTCGTATCTGTATATTGAAAAGGTGCGGTTTGAAGAAAGGCTGGAGGTTGTTTGGGAGATAGATGACTGTGAGGAAGTAAAAATCCCCTATCTGACGATTCAGCCTCTCGTTGAAAATGCGATTATACATGGCGTGATGAAGCGCAATTCTGGGGGGAAAATCCTCATTCGGATTGCTGTCCACGAAACGCAAGTGGAGATAACCGTTGAAGACGATGGGATTGGAATGGACGAAGCCCACTTGCGACAACTGCTGGAAAGAAAGGCAGATAGCAAGTCAGGGGTTGGATTGATCAATACGGACCAGCGATTGAAGCGGCACTTCGGGACGGGACTTCATATCAAAAGCGCGCCAGGTATAGGCACGAAGATAACTTTTTATATACCAAGCACAGGATAAGTGGTTATTGGCTTCACCGAGCCGACAAGCGGGAATCGCGCTGAAAATGAACAAGCCATCCTGATAGGGGATGGCTTTCATGCTGTAGTGGCATGTGTCTATTACTCAAAAAACCGCACCAATTCAATCTCGCGCTCCACATGCGTCGTGAGAATATCCAGCTTCGGTACAGGCACGTCGGCTTTTCCGGTCAACAGCAGCTTCAGCGCCAAGTACGGGAAGTTCACTCCGGAGCGGCAAGATGCATACATTCCGCCGGAAGCACGCGGATTGATTTCCAGGAGCTTCGGCACGTTGTCCTTGTATTTGATTTGCACATTATACAGGTAGGAAAGCTGGAGCCGCTGCTGTACTGCTTCGGCTATGCTCAGCAACTCTTCGTTATGTTCCAGCTTGCGAATACGGCCCTCGACTTTTTTGCGCGGCACCGCTGCCAGCAATTGACCTCCGTAGGCGAGGCAGTCGATGCTGTATTCATACTGGTCCAAATACTCCATAACCATGATGTCGTCAAAAGCCTCGCGCGTGGACAGCACGCGGAGCGCTTCTTCTGGCGTGATCTGATAGTGGGCTGATCGAAACAGGCGATCAAACGGATCGAGCTGATCTTCCACTACATAAAACCCCGCCCCGCCTTCGCCACGGGCAGGCTTGAAGCACACCTTGTCGCCATTTTGCTTGAGCTGTTCATAGGCAGACTGGAACTGCTCGGCCGTGTTCACAATCTGATACGCGGGAAGCGGTACTTCCGGCACGTCCTGGAACAGTTGAAACAACTTGCCTTTATCCGAGATGTCCTCCAACAACTGGTGTTCCTGAGCGATCATAACCTGTGTGCCCAGCCGTTCAAATTCCTCGATATGCTGGGAGATTTCCACGAGGCGATAGTTGGGGAGAAATACGTCAATCTTGTGCTTTTGACAAAACGACAGGCAATAGTCGATGTATTGCGGTACATCGAGTGTCGGCTCCAGTTCAGCATAGTCTGCGATTTGCAGCATCACGCTATGGCGTTTCGGGTGAGTCACAAAAATCTCGAAGGCGATATTGTCAGGGTTATTGCGAATCATTTCAACGATTGGATACGCCGTAGCAAAAGTCCGATTGAACCAGAGCCGTTTTTTCATTTAAGCCAAAACTCCTTTTTGTTTTGCTTCTTCCAGCCAAAGCGGGAACTCGTTCAGCAGCAGGTCGTAGAGAGCTGCGTTTGAAATCGTGTCGATGTTATCGATTTGAAAAAAGTTGGCGTTATCGACAAAGCGTCCTTCGATTGTATCGAGCTTTTTCAACACGCCGAAATCTGCGTTGCCGATCCCTACGAATTGCCAAAACAGCGGCTTTGTGGCTGACTCGATGATCAGCTTCTGAACGGAATCGCCAGCTTCATTTGCCCCTTTTTTCACGCCGCCATCGTTGATGAACGTGATGTAGGTGGGCAGACTGCTCGGCTCTTCTTGCGTATATTTGGCGATAATATCGCGCATGACTAACGGCTCGTCGTTCCGGCCGAACTTTTCAACAGCGGCGTTTTCGAGGATGGCACGGTTTACGTAGTTTTCAAAGTCTTGCTCAGTTACGGATGGAAGTCGGGAGAAGCGATGATCATAGACCCATACGTCGAGTGTCTGGTCATCGTCAAACTGGCTGGCTACTGCCAAAATGCGTTCTACTACCTTTTGCACCGTCCCGTTTTTATAGTACGGACGCATCGAGCCGGTTATATCGAGGACCAGGGCAACCCGTGCCTTCACCTGTTGCAGCTTTTTCTTTTCCAGGACCACCTGCACGTCTTTAACAAACGATATCATCATCTAGCCTCCTTTTTTCGAAAAGAAAAGCGAGTGTCTGTTGACCTCGCTTTCTGCCTTTTCTATCATGCTGTTTCCGCAACTTTGTCTTTTGAAGCATCTTGATCTTTGTGTTTGCGCTTTTTCGCCCTATGCACGATGAATGTAGCGAGGAAGGTGAGAACGAGAACACCGAAGAAGATGTAAGACTCGATGTGGAAGCCAGCTGCGCCCAGGAACATTTTCACAGAGATGAGCGCAATCAGTACGAACGCTGTCGTTTCAAATTCAGGAATACGTGCGATCAGCTTCAGGAAGATTTGAGCGACACCCCGCATCATCAGGACGCCGAGAATCCCACCGAGGAACAGTACCCAAACCTGGTTGCTGACACCAAAGGCAGCCAAAACAGAGTCGATGGAGAAGGCGATATCCATCATCTCAACAGCAAGTACCGTTTTCCAGAAACCTTTTCCTTTGTTCTCGATTTCTGGTTCGTCGTCGTTGCCACTTTTGAATACGCGGTAGAGCAGCCAGACGATCAGCAATCCACCGAGGATTTGTACCGCCAGGATTGGAATGAAGTACAAGCATGCCGCCATTCCCAGATAGAGCAATACATTGATTGCTTTTTGGGCTTTCTCGTTTTCACCAACGAAGTAATCGGCCGCGATTTTGAGCAAGTAGAGGGCACCCATTACTTTGATCGCCGTCATTTTGACTAAGAAGACCCCTAAGCCGATCGCCAGGAAACGGAATAAATAGGCGCCGAGCAAGCCGTAAAACAAGGCGCGTTTCTTTTGTTTTTCTGGCAAATGATTGACCATGACTGCCAGTACAAGTGCATTGTCTGCTGACAGCAAACCTTCCAGAATGACCAACGAGAGAATAATGGTCCAGTTGGCAGGGTTCGTTAATACTCCTTGCAAGACTTCCCACGAGAAAAAGCTTGAATAGGTTTCAATCAGCCCATTCAAAAATTCCATTTTGTCTTCCTCCTACGCTATTTGCTGCCTGCGGCCCAACGCATGTTCCAACCATAGTGGCGATCCATTTGTTCGTGTCCATTGAAGTATTCGACCAGGCGCTTGATTTGGAACGTATCGTCTTTTCTCTCAATCATGGCAATGGCGCACATGATCTTGCGCGGGTCATGAACATCCATGCGGACGACGATTTCCGGGTTGTCCGCTTGTTTGATCGTGACAACACCGTCTGTTTCCGCCCATTTTGCCACACCATCGTAAATGTAGGCAAAGATCAGAACCCGACTAAACTCGCGTACTTGGTTGCCGTTAATGCGGAGGTTCTCCCCATCTGTTCTGGCTCCCGTGCGGTCGTCACCATCCAGCTCGATGAACGGGAAGTCCGTATATTGGCCAAACTTCCTGCCAAGCGCTTGAATGCACCCTTTGTATCCGTCTGACAACTCATACAAGCAACCGAGGTCGAGATCGATGCCAGAAGATTTGTCAAAACCTAAAAACCCGATAGATTTTTTGACTTTTCTGTTCCAGTTCAGGTTTACGCTGATTTGCCCAAGTGCTCCGCTCGATTTGCGCAGGCTGATCGTTTCGCCTTTTTTGGTCAGCTCTACTTTGGACAGATTGATAGGCGGTTCCGGCGGTTGCTCAACCTTTGGCGGCGCTGGAGGAGGTGGTGGTGGAGAAGATGGTTGTTCCTGTGCCACTTCCACGCCAAAGTTTCCGCACAAGGCAGCCAGCCCGCCGTTAAAGCCGCTCCCGATCGCATTGAACTTCCATTCACCCTTGTAGCGATACAATTCACCAGTCACAATCGAATTTTCCGTAGTGAAATCAACCAATGGGAACCGGATCATTTCAACAAAGGTCACGGGGTGCATGATCCGCAAATAAAGATCGGAAACCTGACGGAACGTTTGTCCGCGTGTAATGGCATCGTAAATCGTAATGGTAAAAGCGATCTTTTCCACGTCGGATGTTATTGCCGCAAGGTCCAGCTCGAATTGCTGATTATCTCCAGAGCCGTCGCGCAAGGAAACCGCTCCGTTTACTGATCTGGGGTTTCCGTAGAAAATGAAATCTTCCTCACGATTCACTTTCCCGGACGCGCCCAATTGAAAAGCCGATGCATCCAGCTCAATTCCGTTGCCAGCGCGCCAGCCAAGGCCGACAATTACTTTGCTCAATCCCGGAAACTGCTTAGTAATATCGACTTTTTGCCCCTTCACAATCGTCATCGTCATCACTATCACCTTTATCTTCGAAAACTTGGCTTCGCCAAAAGCATGGCGTCGCCGCATTGTGTCCAGCTTAAAAAAAGCAAGAAAGGATGCTAGTCCCTACTATCAAACTAGCATCCTCAGGTTGACGAATTACCCTGCTTGTAATCCGAAGTTATTGCAAAGCGCTTTAAGTCCGCCGGAGAAACCGCTGCCTACAGCAGCAAATTTCCATTCGCCCTGGTGGCGATACAGTTCGCACACGACGATAGCCGTTTCTACGGAGAAATCCTCGCCCAGATCGTAGCGGAGAACTTCGCGGTTTGTCGTTTCATCAACGACGCGAACGAAGGCGTTGGAGACTTGTCCAAAGTTTTGTCTTCTCGCTTCGGCATCGTGAATCGTGATAGTAATGGCGATTTTTTCGATCTCCGCTGGTACTTTGGTCAGATCGATTTTGATTTGCTCGTCGTCTCCATCGCCCTCACCTGTCAGGTTGTCGCCTGTGTGCGTAACGGAGCCGTTGCCGCCTTGCATGTTGTTGTAGAAAACGAAGTCTTGAATGCCAGTCGCTTTGCCGCCTGCACGGAGCAAAAACGCCGCAGCGTCAAGGTCGAAATCAGAGCCACCATTGTATTTGTTCGTGTCCCAACCAAGTCCAACGACTAATTTGGTCAGGTTAGGATTACCTTTCGTCAGATCAATTTTTTGACCTTTGGATAAGCTGATTACTGACATGGGGAGTTCATCCTTTCCACAAATCGTAATGGGTTATTAACCGATGTTTACACCGTAATCGCGAGCCAGTCCTGCGAGACCGTCTTTGTAGCCTGCACCAACTGCGCTGAATTTCCATTCGCTTCCATGACGATACAGTTCGCCAACAACTACAGCAGTTTCAACGGAGAAATCTTCGCCGAGGTCGTAGCGGATCAGTTCCTCGCCGCTGCTTGCGCTCAGTACACGCGCATACGCATTGGATACTTGACCGAAGTTTTGGTTGCGGGTAGCCGCGTCGTAGATTGTGATGGTGAAAGCAACCTTTTGTACACTTGCGGATACTTTGGACAGGTCGATTTCGATTACTTCGTCATCGCCGTCTCCAGCGCCAGTGCGGTTGTCTCCGGAGTGAACCACGGAACCGTCAGGGCTTTGCGGGTTGTTGAAGAATACGAAATGTTTGTCGTCTTCCACTTTTCCGAGTTCATTCAGCAGGAATACGGATACATCGAGGTCAAATTCGCCGCCGCCATCGTACTTGTTGGTGTCCCAACCAAGACCGACTTTGATTTGGGTCAAGCCAGGGTTTGTTTTGGTCAAATCTACTTTTTGTCCTTTTTGCAATGAAACGGCCATGTGTGATTCCTCCTAATAATTGGGGTTTTATTGTGATGGGAAGTACAACCGACAAAGAGCTATGTGTATCGTCCGACAAGATGGGAAATCGAAGTATCTGCTGTTCCTTCACCAATAGCAGCAAATTTCCATTCACCAGAGTGGCGATACAATTCACCCACGATTAGCGACGTTTTCCCTGCGTAGTTATCTGTCAGGTTGAATTTGCACAGTTCCTGGGTGGTAGATGGATTCATGATGCGGATATACGCGTTGCCGATCATCCCGAAATCTTGGCGACGGCTGACGCAATCGTAAATATTTACAACGAAAATGAGTTTGTGTACATCGGCAGGGACGCGGGAAAGCTCGACAGAAATTTGTTCATCGTCTCCATCGCCATCACCCGTCAAATTGTCTCCGGAGTGAACGACGCTGCCACAACCACTTCTCTTATTTCCGAAATAGACGAGATTTGTTTCTTTTGTAAATTTTCCGTTTTCGTTCAGCATGATGACAGAAGCATCGCAATCGATGTTGGCTTGTCCACCACCAAACAGTCCGCCAAGCAGTCCTCCCGATTTTTTCACCGGGTCCCAACCAAGTCCAACCAGCACTTTGCTCAAGCCAGCATTTCCTTTGGTCAGGTCAATTTTTTGCCCTTTTTGCAAACTGATAACTGACATGTACACCCTCCACTCTGTCCGGGTTTTCACCCATTCTTTTGCAGATTACAATTCGATTATTTCATTGCATGACGATAAAATCTACATAAATTTGCAAAAAACTTCAATTTATGCCTGATTTGTAACTTTTTCGGTCGATTTCCCGCGTTTCTTGTCTAGCGTGCTCGCAGCTCCTGGCGCAAGGAGGCGAGAACCGTCTGCAAAATCTCCTCGGAAGCGCTCATTCCTGATGCTTGCGTAAAATGAAAGCTGGCTACGGCGTCATTGTGGCCGCGAAGCTGATAGATTTCCCCGTGCGGAGGAACGACAGCGAGGTGTGCTGCTTCCAAAAGCGGCATGTCCAGCAGGGAATCGCCAGCAGCAATCATCCGATCGTCTTGCTCCAATGCGCACACGTACAGGGAAGCATCGCGCTTGTTTACGGCTTGCGGTACGAGGTAGAGCTTTCGGCCCTGAATGGACATGCTCCAGTTTTGCTCAGTGACCCACTGTTCGAAGTCGCGCAGTTCGTCGACAGGCATTTTTTCGCGATCGATGATGCTGTAGAAAAACAAATCTTCAGCCATTCGCTCGCGGATGACCCACTGCTCGTGGCTGATCTGGGCGAAGCCTGCCAGCATGTCGTGGATTGCTGCGCATTCGTTGATCATTTTACTGCGCACCTGATGGCTCCATTGCTCGTCGATTTGTCCGTCACGAAGCACATGGCCGCCGTTGCTCGTAATGGCATAGCGCGGTACAAGCTCGTTTTGGAAAATGGCAATGCGTTTATACTGCTCAATCGTTCTTGTAGTCACTGGTACAAACAAACACTGCAAGTGCACCTCATGAAGCAAGTGAATCGCCAGGTCAGACATGTGCGAGATAGGCGCGCCGTCCAGCACCTCGACCACCTGAAACGGTTGTGTATGGTCTGCAAGGAAGCGCGTTCCGTACAGGAGCGTCTGATCCAGATCGCTGGCAAAAATCATTGGTTTTCCCCTCTCATCGGTCGGATAATGCCGCAGCAGGAATAGCTCATATCCGAACGTTCCTCCACCAATACACCCCTGTCTTTGGCGAGCATGATGATATGGGCAAGATTCGGGTTGTCGACTGAATCGACGAGGATTTTCCACGGCACTCTGCGCAAGAGTACGCGAGTCGTTTCACCAACCCCCGGTTTGATCAAATTGACATCATCTATTTCCAGCTCCTGCTGAATCCGCGAAATATCGTGCATTCCTTTCCAGGTTGGCACGTAGTCGTCTTCATGGCGGATCAATTCGGCTGCTTGTTCCTTGGCTTCGGCGGCAATATCGGCAAAATGGGCCGAGATCGTATCGACGAACAAGTTCGAGACATCTTCTGCGATCCATTCCCGATAAAATTTGGCTCCATGAAATTCGCCAGCTGCAAGGAGATCATCGCGGTGGACGGTACGGCTGATCAAGCCGGACACAGTCGAGTTCAGGCAAGCGCTGGGGATCAAAAAGTCTTCGCGGGTGCCAAATGTTTGGACGCAATGCCCCGGGTCAGCGAGTACAGCCAGATCGGCATCAAGCCGCAGCAGGTACTTTTGATTGAAACGGGATATCGCCTCGTGCAACACGGACGTAATCGCCCCTTTTCCCGTCCAGCCATCCACGAACTGAATCTTTTTGCCCGGATGCTGTTCCAGAATGTAGTGCAGCGCGTTTTCGTCAATGCCTTTGCCGCGAATGATCGAAATGCTGTAGTGAGGTGCATCGAGCTGATGAATTTGGCGCAAATAGCGGCGGATCAAAACACCAATGGGCGTCCCGGCCCGCGCCAGTGAGGCCAGCACAAGCTCCCTGCCTTTTCGCGCCAGAATCAATTCAGCTACGACTGCTGACGCCAGCGCCACTTTGCGTGCCGTCGTCTGCAAGGCGTGATGAAACAAGGAGATGTACTCGGCAGAAGGCTGATACTCAACAGGAAGCATTTCCGAATAGTGGGTGCCTGCCTGAATCAGTTCTTCGCGGTCTTCCGTGTTGGTTTCTTCCATCAATTCGCTGATATCTTTCAACAGGAAGGTAACATCTTCTGCTGGATAGCTCCCCATTTGGGGCGGCTTCATAAGTTCTACAGCGTATACTGATCCTCGATCCATGCGGTTTCCCCCTCTCTTGGCTGTTAGCAAAACATGACGACATACTTGTGCGGAATCGGCAGTTGAGCCAAAGCTGCGTACAAACTGTTCAGCCGTTCATCGCTCGTCCCGCGTTCAAGGAACAGGAACAACTCGCTATACCGCTGCTCCGGGATGTTGTAAATAAAGTTGGGAATGGCAGGATCATCGGGACTCTCGTAGGAAAATGCATTTTGCACGGCGTAAGCCTCTTTTGTTGCCGGGTGGATGGGGCTTCGCGTCGTCGATTGATACAGGACGTCGTCGCCCATAAAAGCGGCGATCATCATCGGAACGTACATAAATTCGCCCGTTCCCATACATAAGGCCCTGCCTGTGCGGTATTGCTGCAAAGCTTGTCCCAACTCGCGAAGTGTGCCGTGCAATTCACGCTGCTGCTCGGCTGTTATTCCGAAGCGGCCCGTTTCCAGCAAGTATGGTTGTGTGTTGATGAACCCTGACGGAGTGATGGAAGAAAAGGACAGTTTGGTCAGCGCAGCCGTTTCCAGCGGGATAACAACCGGGGCTGTGCCTGCGTGGGCAGAGGCAACGATTGTTTGCTGTGTCGGTTGCTCGCCTGTTGCTCCGTTTACTTCAATCTCCCCTTTGAGCAGAGAAATGGCCGTGATTTTGATGTCCAATTCGGCTTCAAGCTCCTGGAATTTGCGATGATCCTCTTGGGAACGCCAATCCAGCAAGGAAGCGACGATGTATTGCTTTCGCGGGAAGTGATGCTGAATCTCGCGAATGATGTTCAACGCTGTCTTGCCAGTCGTAATCTCATCATCTACTAATACGATTGGGCACTCAGAACGTAGCAAGTTTTTATTTACCGGATAAAAGTGATGAGCTACTGCGTGGGAATGCTCTTCTTCAAAGTCAATCGTGGACGGAAGCTCATTGATGCGCTCCCTGGTCGTGTGAATGTATTCGGTCTTGCTGCCAAACGCACTGAACATGCTGTGTCCAAGTGCCGTAGCCGTCTCCGCAAAGCCGATGAACAACAACGGTTCGGGCAATTCAAAAGGATGCAGCAGCAGCTGGTGAAGAATCTCATCGCTTTTTTCCTGATGGACGATCCCTTGCACAATCGCGGGCAGCTCTGCGACTTCGAGGGAGTACCGTTCTTCGAGGAGCCGGGCAGCCAATGCCATTCCGCTCAGCACAGATGTGGCGGGACGAACGGGCAAATGCTTGCCGAGAACTTTGCTGACAAACAGAAAGCTTCGTTTTTTGTTAATGCGGGCAGCCATCTGAAACAGTGCTTCCGGCGGGAGTTGATACGGATTTTGCTGAACGCGGATGGTGATGTCCAGATTACCGAGAATATTGAAGTTGAATATTTGATGTTCGGGCGAGGAGGTTGATAAAGTTGTTATGTTCATGGAACACCCCGTACACTTTTGATTTGATCATGATTTTTTTCGCCCAGCTCGTATGCGGCTTGATTTCGTTCATCTTGTTGGCATATTGGCTCTTGGTCACGCCGTTTGTCTGGCTTTGCAGGATGGTACAGGCATCCTCGTATTCTTCTCGTGTAATCACTGCAAGGGAGTGGACAATTTTGATGTGGCTCGGGTGAATAATGGTTTTGCCAGTCAGGCCGTTTTCCTTGTCCAGCAACACTTCCTTGATCAGCCCGTCCTGCCAGTGATTCAACAGTTGTTGGCGAAGCCTTCTCCCGGATGAACCGCCGAGTTTTTGTTCAAAAGGAGACTGGCGAAGTTGCGGTTTCAGCAATCTTTCTCCGGTTCCAAAATACTCCCAGACCGGACCTGATACGACGTGCTCGCTGCCCCGGCGGGTAAACATGTTGACGATGTCGCCGATGCAGTCGCGAATCGTGGAAATATCGTAAATCGACACGTCCGGCCCCCGGCGTAATCCGAACAGGCTGGAAAAGTCGGTTGCTCCCATGCGCACGTTCAGAACGAGGTGCCGATATTTGTCTATCGTATTTTTGATAGAGAGCAGCTCGGCTGTCCGGGTCTCTTTGTAAATAACGTCGGCAGATTCCAGAATGGGCATGCCGTACACGGGAAAGGAAACATGCCGATTGCAGGATTCCAGCGCCTCCAGATACTCTTCTGCGTTGCGGCTGGTAAACTTCGGGAACACAAACCCTGTCAGGCAAATCAAGTCTTCTTGCAGCTCATCGACAATCCGGTTCATTTGGGCGACATCCCGTACCCGCACGAACATGATCGGAATATCGTCCTGGTGGATCAAGCCGTGCCGCATTTGGCTGGAAATATCGCGCACTTGCCGAATCAGCGATTGCTCCGCCTCAGGCACCTCATGATCACCGATGGCGTCTTCCAGGCAAATTACCATCGAAATCAAGCCTTCGTGTTTTTTGGTCATGACGTCCTGGGAGATGGTAGCCCGCATGGCTGGCATATAGAGCGTTGCTCCCAGTGCGTGGGCCAGCACTTCCTTTTCGGTACTTCGATTGATCGGAAGAGGGTGTATACTGAACAGTTCTGCTCTTTCATCTTCTAGCAAGTAATCAAAATGCCGCATAAAAAGAAACGACTCCCCTCTTCATCCCAATTCGCCATACGATAAAAAAACAAGACTGCCTCTGGTATAAGGCAATCCCGCTTGTTGGTTACAGCTGGAAATCGCCTGGATTCAAATTAACGGTCTGGCAAATTTCCCGAACTACCATTTTTTCTTTCTCATCAAAATCGCCGTCTGCTGCACCAATGGCACAACACACACTGATGAGAACACGTGCTGCTTCCGAATTATTTTTGATTTTTCCGATTGCTTTGAGCGCTTCCATCTTCCCTACGCCATGATCAAATTCAAATCCGCTGACAAAATGGTTGAACCGGGCGATAACATCGTTCATATTAAAAACTTTCAATTCTTCGCTTCGGTTGATATAAGCGGCCATCTTTTGTTTTTCTGTGGAGTCTATTTGTCCATCGGCTGCGGCAACCAATGCGCATCCCGCGACGACTGCATCCATAAAGTCACGATTCTGAAACTTTTTAACCTGGTCCCGCAAGGTCGATTGCGTGCTTTTAAGCCAGTTCGAAAATGTGCCAGAAATTGACATTTTATTACCTCCATCAACAAACTTCTGAAACTATGACGCCTATGCTACAATCTTACAACATTTGATATAATTTGGCAAAATCATAACGGATTTGTAAGAATTCCAGTATTCTCTTAAATTATTTATTGTTGGTGAAAGTCTGTTTTTGCATGATTTTCGCTTGATACCGTTCGACAAAAACAGATAAATTTCCACAAACAACCAGCCTATATGTAAAAATTGATCCTTTTATACAATTGTGTGATCAAGTTCCGACTGACATAGGCTACTTGTTGCAGGCCATCGAATGTAACAATGTATGTTTGACCAGACGGGTAGATGGCATGAATATCGTGGGGGGCGAAGCAATTGTACACATCCCCGAACGCTTTTTTGCGATGCGATCATATAATATCCCGCTATAAGGCAAAATAACGGAAGAACCCTGCCGATAACCCCGCAAAACTCATCGAGCAGTGGCTTTGGTTTTTGTGCCTTTATAAGGTTTTATGACCGTTTTTCAGTATGTCTCTATTAAAAGTGCATCATTACTAAAATTTAAGGCACCTTTAATAGCATATAACTATCAATATATAGCAAATATTTTATTCTAAAGATAAAAGTGTTACACTATATACAGGTTGTAATTATTCCAGAAAAGGTGTGTACTAGGTAGCACCCTGACTTGCAACGGGGCCAGATCAGGAGCCGCCTGCATCTTTTCTCCAAATACCAGCGAGTTAGGACGGTAAAAATGAGTAGCAGACAAATGCAAACAGACGTTATCTTAATTGGTGCCGGCATCATGAGTGCGACCCTAGGGTCACTGCTGAAGGAATTAGTACCAGACTGGAAAATTACAGTGTTTGAAAAGCTCTCAAAAGCAGGAGAGGAAAGCTCCAACGAGTGGAACAATGCAGGAACTGGGCATGCTGCACTCTGTGAGCTGAACTACACCAGCGAAAAGAAAGACGGATCGGTCGACATCAGCAAAGCAATCAAGATCAATGAGCAGTTCCAAGTTTCCATGCAGTTCTGGTCTTATCTGGTGAACAACAAGCTGATCAGCAATCCGCAAGATTTCATTATGCCATTGCCCCATATGAGTTTGGTGCAAGGGGAGAGAAATGTATCGTTTTTGAAGAAACGTTTCGAAGCGATGGCAAACAATCCTTTGTTCCAAGGCATGGAGTTCTCCGATTCTCCAGAAAAACTGAAGGAATGGATTCCGCTTGTGATGGAAGGCCGCAACTCCGACGAGCCAATTGCTGCCACAAAGATCGACTCTGGAACGGATGTCAACTTTGGGGCCTTGACGCGTATGCTGTTTGATCACTTGAAGAGCAAAGACGTTGAAGTGAACTACGAGCACAGCGTTGATGACCTCAAGCGGGCCAGCGACGGTTCTTGGGAGCTGAAAGTGAAAAACCTGCATAACGGCAGTGTTCAACGCCATAAAGCGAAGTTCGTCTTTATCGGCGGTGGGGGTGGAAGCCTGCACTTGCTGCAAAAATCCGGTATCCCGGAAGGAAGACGCATTGGCGGCTTCCCGGTAAGTGGTATTTTTATGGTCTGTAAAAACCCGGATATTGTGGCGCAACATCATGCAAAAGTATACGGTAAAGCCAAGGTCGGCGCTCCGCCGATGTCCGTACCTCATTTGGACACACGTTATATCGACAATAAAAAATCGTTGCTGTTCGGGCCATTTGCTGGCTTCTCGCCTAAGTTCCTGAAAACCGGCTCCATGTTCGATTTGATCACTTCTGTCAAACCGAACAACGTGATGACGATGCTGGCAGCAGGCGCGAAAGAGATGTCATTGACCAAATACCTGATTCAGCAAGTCATGCTTTCGAAAGAACAACGCATGGAAGAGCTGCGCGAGTTTATTCCGAATGCGAAAAGCGAAGACTGGGATATGGTTGTTGCCGGTCAGCGCGTACAGGTAATCAAAGATACCGAAGCTGGCGGCAAAGGAACGCTCCAGTTCGGTACGGAAGTCATCACGGCTGGCGATGGTTCGATCGCAGCTTTGTTGGGGGCATCTCCGGGTGCTTCTACCGCAGTATCTGTCATGCTGGAAGTCCTCAAAAAATGCTTCCCGCAACATGTAACCGAGTGGGAAGCGAAGTTTAAAGAAATGATTCCTTCTTATGGCATGTCTTTGATGGACAATCCAGAGCTGTTGCATGACATTCATGTAAACACAGCAAAGACGCTGGGGCTTGACAACAAACTGGTTGCTGTCCAGTAGACGGCAGACGGTTCTTTAATCCAATCATAAGCAAGCGGCCTTTCTCCTGCACATTGCGTTGCGGGAAGAGAGGCCGTTTTATTTTGGCTGTTTGCTTGGTCAGCCGCTCGTCTGTTCGTGGATGACAGGCTGGCATGGGATTGCTACGGATAGGCCGCAAGTAGCATTTTCAAAGACTTCCCTGATTTCAAAGGAATATGTTGGAGAATGGTGGAAAAAGAAAGAGAGTCATTTCGGGAGACAATTTTCAGACAAAGTGGTGAACCGCGTGGAACCTGTATATTCGCAAATCGATGCTATCCTTTCTCAGATGCGGTCAGTCGTGCAAGCAATGTGCGAACAAGACCCTGACTTTTACGCGAAACATCCGATGCAACTGCTTGCCGAAGCAGACGAGCAAGCAATCAAAAGCGTGACGGAAACATGGACGCTGCCTGAGGAGTACGTGTACTTTTTGCAGCACTATGTTCCACAGTCTGTGTCCTGGAGCACGGATGATTATATCAACCTGGATATATACGGGGCAAAGGATTTGCCGGATGGCCAGCTCGGGTACAACTACAATCCGGTGACAGATGAAGTGATAGAGGACTGGCCGAAAAGCTTTTTGGTGATTGCTAACGACGAGGGCGATCCATACTGCATCGATCTGTCCAGAGGCGACACCGTGATTTATACCGCAGAACACGGCAGGGGAGTCTGGGATTTTGCTGTCGCGTACGACAATCTGGCGGAGTTGCTGCGCAGCGCTCTGCGACCGCGGAGCATCACGGAAACAGACGTAGAAGAGATGGAAGACTTTATATACAACAAAGTCATGATCACAGGTGCGGGTGCTGACAAGCTCAAGACGCTGCTGTTCATCAAAAAATGGTTCAAATGCGATTACGGGCAAGCAAAAGCTCATCTGGAAGCTGCTCCTCTGCTCGTGTTCAAAGGACTGGAGTCAGTCGCTGCCAAAGTCGCAAACGAGCTGGCCAGCATAGGTGCGGAGTACGAGGTAAGCGAAATCAGTTTTACGGAATTTGTGCAAAGATAGGCTGGTGGGAGCATAGGGCTTTCTTTTTATTTACCCGCATGAGCACTTGATGTATACTCTTTTAGTGATAATGATTATCATTTTCTTTATTGATCGTTATTCATTAATAGAGAGGGGCTTTGATTCAGCTATGTTTAAAAAGGAACGCCTGCTTTCTCTGCTCGGTCTGCTGCTCGTGATGGCGTTTTTGTCAGCTTGCGGCGCAACGACTGCACCTGCCACACCTGATGCTGGAAAAGCGAATGCGGGTACCGAGACAAGCAAAGACGCTGCTCCCGATACAAAACCGGCTACAAAAGTCGTAAAAGACGTGCAGGGACGCGAAGTGGAGTTCCCGGTTCAAGCGCAGAGGGTTGTTTATGTCGGCAGCAATCCGGGTGATTTGCTGGCGATCGGCGTGAAGCCGATTGGCGCCACCTTGAGCGTCATCGCGAGTCAGATTGCCTACCCTGAACAAATAAAAGGAATCGAAGACGTCGGTTATCCATACTCGCAGGAAAAAGTATTGGCGTTAAATCCGGACCTGATCATTTTCGACGACTGGGATGAAAAAGGGCTGGCGGCTCTGGAGAAGATTGCACCGACTGTCGTCACGGGGCTGGACGATGCCACACCGACCAAAGAGCGCGTGATGTTTACGGCAGATGTGCTCGAACGGACGGAGGCGGCAGAAGCTTGGTTCAAAGCGTACGAGGAAAAAGCAAAAGCGACCAAGGAGAAGCTGCAACTGAAAGGCGATGAGACTGCCGTATCGCTGCTGCTTTTGGGCAAAGAGATGTATGTGATGGGGAATCAAGGGCTGAATACGACGGTATACGGCCAGCTCGGTTTCAAGCCGTCACCAGGAACGCAAAAACTTGTAGACAAAAACGAGCGCTTCGTGGATGTCTCGAACGAAGTTCTCCCTGACTATATGGGCACCGATATTTTTCTGCTGACGGATGGTGGCAACGAGACGGTTGCCCTCCAGCAACAGTTGATGGACAGCTCCGTCTGGAAGACGATTCCGGCTGTGCAGCAAGGTCGCGTGTATATTTTGGATAGCAAATTCAACTACGATGACCCGCTGACCTTGGACTTGCTGTTGGACGAAATCGTTTCAGTCATGTCGGCGAAAGCAAACAAAAAATAACGGTCAACCGACCGGGTTATCAGAAGCTGCTCGCCACTTTTGCGGGCAGCTTTTCATTTTTCACCCGCCGCATAATCAAAGCGCAACAGGCAGCGGATCATCCGCGATGGAAATGATAAGACAAAAAGGAGTTCCATTGCAGATGCAGCTCGGGGTGGCCGGGAGTGGTATTTCGCGGGGAGGGTCGCGTGGTCGCTACCCGCGATTGTCTTCGATAAGGCGATGGACTATAGTAATAATATGAAAATGATTATCAATATCATGAATAAAACCGATTTTCTATGAAAAAGCGCAGGAGGTGGCTGAGCATGTTCAGGAATGAACGGAATCAAGGCAAGGAAAGCGGCATGGCTGCTCGTTTGTCGCTTGCGGAAGTCCGGGAGTATATCGCCAGCCGTTTTGCCGAACCTATATCGATTCATGAGCTGGCCCAGTTGACCGGACTTAGCCCCAATTACTTTGGAGATGCGTTCAAAAAAGCGTACGGACAGAGCGTGATGGATTATGTGACGGAGCTGCGCATCGGGCGTGCCAAGCAGCTTCTGCGCGATTCCGATTTGTACATGCACGAAGTGGCGCGAAAAGTCGGCTACACGGACGAGTTTTACTTCAGCAGAAAATTCAAGAAAGCAGTCGGCGTATCGCCTTCCGCATACAGCAAGGAGACGCGAAGGCGGGTAGCGGTCACGTCCACGGCCGGGACGGGAAATCTGCTCGCGCTGGGAATTGTTCCGGTTGCGGCTCCGCTTGATCCGAAATGGAGTCCTTTTTACCACTATTACTATCAAGACCGGATTCCAATTCATTTAAGCTCACCGGAGACGGAGTTGGACGAGGAAAGCCTCAGAAAGCTGAGCTTGGCCAAGCCGGATTTGCTCATTTTGCACCATGAATACGACCAGGCGATTCGCAGTCAGCTTGAAACAGCCGGGATTAAGTGCGTCGAAATCAAAGCAACCAAATGGCGGGAGCAGCTTAGGGAAATGGCAGCGATGGTGGACAGACAATCAGATTGTGAGCAATGGCTGCAAGCCTACGAGGAAAGCGCAGGGCAAGCCAGGCAAAGCGTGCGCGAAGCAGTTGGAAATGACGTTTTCGTCACCTTGCGTATCTCCGGGGAGGACATCTATCTTTACAGCAACAGGGGGATTCGCGACATGCTGTACCAGGATTTGGCCCTGGCAACGATCCCGGAGCAGAAAAAGCTGTGCAACGAAGTGATTTCGCTTGAACAACTGTCTCACATTAATCCTGACAGACTGCTGGTATTGATCTGCCCGGACGCGCGGACGCGAAAATTTTGGCTTTCCTTGCAGTATCACATGCAATGGAGAAGTCTTGAGGCGGTCAAAAACAGCAAGCTGTACGTCATTCCGTCCAACCCGTGGTTTGAGTATTCCGCCCTGGCGATTATTCGGATGATGGAAGAAGCGACGCTGATGCTAACAGGGAAAAATCCAGCCTCTTCTCTTGTTCCTGTCCATGGAGTCACCTGATGTTTTCTTCTATAATCCTTTCTTGTGAGAATGGTTATCATTCGAAAAGGGGGACTTATTTATGATAAAGAGATGGAGCAAGCGACCAAGTCGCGCCCACAAAACAATGGCTCTGCTGTCAACCGTGCTGCTCGTATCCGGGCTGCTTGCCGCATGCGGTACAGAAACAGCCAAGCCACAGGACAGCAAGCAACAGACGGCAGCCGAGAGCACTCCGACCGATTCGGCAAAAGGTACTGCCCAGACAGAGGTTGCCTACCCGTTGACGGTAAAAGACGAGCTTGGTCATGAACTGACGATTCCAGCCAAGCCTGGCAAAGTATTTGCACCTGTCATGGAGGATTCTCTGCTGTCACTCGGGATCAAGCCCGCGATGCAATGGTCGAACGGGGTAAGCCCGCAAGAATACTTGCAAGACCAGCTTGGCAGCGTGCCGCAGATCAGCTTCGCTGGCGGAACCCCTTCTTTTGAAGTCATTTTGGAATCGCAGCCGGATCTCATTATTTTGCACAATTCGTATTCGGCGGAAAACGGCGCGTATGAGAAATACGCCAAAATCGCTCCCACCTACGTTTTCAAAAGCGCCTCTACTGATTTGAACAGCTCGGTTCGCACGTTGGGAAAACTGCTGGGGGTTGAAGACAAGGCGGAGCAAGCTTTGAAAAACTACGCGGACAAAGCAGCCGATGCAAAGGCAAAGCTTGCGGCAAAAGCAGAGGGTAAAAAAGCCGCGATCATCCGCTTTAACGCAAAAGGAATGTTTTTCATGAACAGCGATTACTTCAGCGGCTATGTGCTTGCCCACGATTTGGGCTTTGAACCGAGCAAGCTGGTCAAAGACGGCGCGTTTGAAGTATCGATGGAAATATTGCCTCAACTGGATGCCGACTACATTTTTCTCGTGAACGACGGCAACCAGGGGGATGCATTTTTAAAAGAATTGAAGGACAGTGCCGTATGGAAAAACGTCCCGGCAGTGAAAAGCGGCCACGTATTTGAGACATCCAATGACTACTGGCTGAGCGGCGGTTTTATCGCCCAAAGCAAAGTGATTGACGATGTGGTGAGGTTCATGCAGCCATGAACAAGATGATCGAAACACCTCATATTCCGGAGCGTTGCTACGAATACAAGCTGACATCGAAAAGACAGCTGGAATACCGGATTTTGCTCGGGAATCCAGCAGATGAGGCACCTCCCGGCGGGTATGCTGTCATCTACGCCCTGGACGGAGATGCGCTATTCCAGACGCTTGCCGAAGCAGTCAAGCTCCAGACTCGCAAGCCTAAAGGCTTCGACCCCATTTTGGTTGTCGGCATCGGGTATCCTTCACGCGAGCCGTTTGATGTGGAGCGGCGATGCCGTGATTTTACGATGCATGTCGACGAAGCGTCGCTTCCCGAGCGGCCTGATGGCAGACCGTGGCCACCGCATGGCGAAGCGGATCAGTTTCTCGATTTTCTCGAATTTGAGCTGATGCCGGCGATTGCCAAGGAATGGCCGATTGATCCGAACCGACAATTGCTGGTCGGCCATTCGTTGGGTGGATTGTTTGCCTTGCATGCTCTGTTCACCAGGCCGCAATTGTTTACGCATTACGTGGCGGGCAGTCCGTCTGTCTGGTGGGCCAACAATGAGGTGCTCAAGGAAATGCAGCAGTTCAAAGCGGGCTGGCAAGGCGAGTATCAGCGTCAACTGTTGTTGACCATTGGCGCTGACGAGCTGGAGGATATGCTGGAAGGCGCAGAAGAAGTCGCCGCGGGTATGGCGACGCTTGCCGAGCAAGGTCTTCATCTGGAGTGGATAAAGTTCACAGGGGAAGACCATGTGACGGTCTTGCCTGCCATGCTTAGCCGTCTGCCGCGTTTTGTGTGGTCCGGCAAAGAACCGAAGTAAAGACAAGAAAGAAAGCGGATTGGCTGTCAAAAAGATGACAGCTGATCCTTTTTTGCGTTGCACGCTGACGAGCATCTATGATAATTTTTGTAAGGTCAACCGAGACAGACTAACCGTACAGCTGGGCGGGCGTCAATCCAGTGGCGCAAATGGCGTCCAGCGTCCAAGACTATTAAACGAGGTGCAGCATGTCGGCATATTTCATACCGATTCAAACGGCATTTATCGCATTCATCCTGCTGGGATTCGTGCTGGTCATTCCCTGGCTGATCTACAGCTATCGGAAGTACGGCTTTTTGAGCCTGTGGGCTTCCATCGTGGCCTATTCTTTTATGTACTATATGTTGTCTGCTTTGTTTCTGGTGCTGTTGCCTTTGCCGGAGTCCCGCAACACATGCGCCTACCAATCAGCGGATACCGTGTATTACTCGCTGATCCCTTTTTCCTTCGTCACAGATACGTTGAAGGATGGGGCGATCGTCTTGTCCAATCCCGCGACGTACATGCAAATTTTCAAGCAGAGCGCTTTCTGGCAGGCAGCCTTCAATTTCTTGCTGCTGCTGCCGTTCGGGGTCTACTTGCGCTATTTTTGGCAAGACAAGCGGTATTGGAAAAAGGCATTTGGCTTCGGCTTTGCCCTCTCCCTGTTCTATGAAATCACGCAGGTAACCGGGATTTACGGCATCTACAATTGTCCGTACCGCATTTTTGACGTAGATGATCTGATGCTGAACAGCACAGGAGCGCTTGCTGGCTACTGGATTGGCCCGATCATTCTCGCCTTGTTCCCGTCCAAAAAGACGCTGCTTGCGAAAAAGGCAAAAATCGAGTCTAGCCGACTGGTGCCGCCGCTGTCGCAATTGCTGGCAGTGTGGGTCGACTATTTCTTGATTCAGGCAGTCTGGCTGGTCACGATCGGATTGTTCTCGTCCAATGACGTGATGGAGATGGTGTACACCACGGTCGGTTTCCTCGTTGTGTACTTCGTCCTTCCGCTGCTGTGGGGCGGCCAGACAGTCGGAACGAGATTGCTGCGTTTCAGGCTGGCAGGCCCGCAAGGAGAGGTTCCTTCGTGGAAGGCGCTGTTAAAAAGGACGTTTGCCTTGTACTTGCCTTGGGGAATCTCGGCTTTCATTGGAATCTTGAGTCGGGTGGAGATCGAGATGGATTCGGCACTGTACCCGATCCACGTCTGGATGACCGTTGTCCTCTTCGCGTGCATGGCGATCATGGTCGCCGTTCTCTGCCTGCACGTTTTGCTTGTGCTTCTGAAAAAGGGAGAGCGTACCTTCTACTTTGATGCCGCCGCCGATATCGTTCCGAGCAAAAAGTGAATACGTTGTAACCGCAACAGCAAATCTCTGAGCGAGGTTTGCTGTTATTTTTTTAAGGATTAGTTAAGGTTCGGATTAAAACGCTGTAAGGTACGGACAGCTATAATCGTCTCAGAAGCAATCAAAAGGACACGAGGTTGGGAGAGGAAGTCATGAAAAAGAGCATGATTACGTGGATCGTCATTGCCGTCATCCTGATTGCTGCCGTGCCGCTTATGCAAAAAGTGAATTTGAACAGGCTGGGAGCAGACGTCTACTATACGCAAATTCAAGGAGAGGGCAAGAAGCTGGTCGACAAAATCGGCGGCGGAGAGACGCTGGTCCGTTACGAATACGAGTTGCCCGCCTACGACCAGGACGGCAGTCAAAAGACATTTACTTTCACGGCAGATAAACAACTGCGGGAAAAAGCATACTTGAGTCTGTTTGTGAAAGAGGGCAAAGGCGTGACTTCTTATCAGGAAGTAGCCAAGGAAGAATTGCCAAAGAAAGCGGACGAAAAACTGCAATAAAGAAAGGAGCACAGTCTAATGAATCCCTCTGTCCCGCAAAAGGAACGGATTGTCGCTTTAGATATCATTCGCGGTCTTGCCTTGTTCGGTATTTTGTTTATTAACATCAAAGGCTATATTATTCTGACGGAAGGAATGAGCATTCCTGAATTTACAGGAGTGAACCAATGGATTGATACGCTTACCCTCATTCTCATTGAAAAGAAATTTTTCTCGATTTTCTCGTTTCTGTTCGGAGTAGGGTTTTACATTTTCGCTTCACGGGCCGAGATGCGGGGAGACAGGCCGCTGCGCCGTTTTTCCCGGCGCTTGCTGATGATGTTTTTGATCGGAATTGTGCATGTGTTTATTTTTTGGGGCACGATCTTGCCAGCTTACGCACTGATTGGATTTCTCCTGCTGCCGTTTTACCGGGCAAAGCTTGCCACGATCAACAAATGGCTCGCCGGAGTTGTCGCTGTGTACGTAGTGGCGCTGATTGCCAAGCTGATCGGAACAGAAGGTGTCCTGTCTACGGTGCTTGATGTGATCATCGGTGATTGGACTTTGATTTTCACTATGTTTTTGGCTGGGTTCTCTGTCGCAAAGGCTGATCTGATCAAACGCGTCGGTGAATGCAAAAAGCAGCTGCGTCTTCTGGCAGCAGGTTTGTTGCCTGTCGTCGCTGGTTTTGCGATCTGGACGTGGTTTGCTTCGGCAGGAGCAGCCGAGAGTTTGCGACTGATCGTTTCGCTTGGCACGATTCCAACGGTCTTGTTCTATGTCGCTGTGATGTTTTTGCTTCTGGAGCATGCGGCGATTCGCGCTTTCTTCGCGCCAGTTGCCCGGGTCGGACAGATGGCGTTGACCAATTACGTGGCGCAAAGCTTTATCGGCTTGCTGATCATTTCGATCATGGGGCTGGAGTATGTATCTCCGGTGAATGTCGTCATCATCGCCAGCCTGATCTTCGTCGTCCAAATCATTTACAGCAATCTGTGGTTCAAATTTTTCGCGATGGGGCCATTGGAGAAGATGTGGCGCTTTATGACGTACGGCAAGCAAAAGGCGAAATAAGCAAACATGGCGCGCGCAAAAAGGCTGGCAGCAAAAGTCTTTTTGCGCCTTTTCTCTATGGAAGAACGGCTTGGCTTGCTAAATGGAGGGCGGTCAGGCATACTCTCACATAAAAAGGGTTCGGTTTTTAAAGGAGGCGAAGCGGCAATGTCCGGGAAAAAGGTACTGATCATTGACGACGAAGAAGATATTTTGAAGCTGATTCAAACGGTTCTGAAAAAAGAAGGGATCGAGCACGTCTGGACTTCGACCACCGCCAAGGACGGCCTGGCTCAATTTCAGGAGAAAAAGCCCGACCTCGTGCTGTTGGACATCATGCTGCCAGACGGAGAAGGTTATGAAGTATGCAAACAGATCAGAGGCTTTTCCAAGGTGCCGATTTTGTTCATCTCCGCTAAAACCGAGGAAATTGATAAAATTTTGGGCTTTGCCATTGGCGGCGATGACTATATTACGAAGCCGTTCAGTCCCAAGGAGCTTGCCTACCGGGTCAAAGCGCAACTGAGAAGAGCCGATTATGCGGTCGTTGAGCCTGTAGTCGAGGAAGACCCTGTGCTCAAGGCTGGGCCGTTTGAGTTGGACCCGCAAAAAGCAGAGCTTTTGAAGAACGGCAGTCCGATTGACTTGAAGCCGAAGGAGCTTGGGCTGATGAAGGTTTTTTTGGCAAACGCCAACAAAGTCATCAGCAAGGAAAAGCTGTACGATACAGTCTGGGGCGAGGATTTTATCGGGATCGACAACACCGTCATGGTGCACATACGCCGACTGAGGGAAAAGATCGAGGACCAGCCTTCTTCTCCCGAATATTTGATTACCGTGAAGGGTTTGGGTTATAAACTGGTGATCGAGGAGCAGTGATGGATGAAGTGGAAGGTCACAGGACGGTATTTGCTGTCCGTTGTCTTGGTTGTGATTTTGGTTATTTTCATCAATTTTTTCGTTATGCTGGGATTATTTATTGCGCAAAAAGGCTTCGACGTCCCGATTTTTCAGGATCAGGCGGCTTCTCCCGAGCAATTTACGAGAGAGTTTGAGCAGCGGCTCGATCTAGCGGGAGACAGCATCGCGATAACCGCAGAAGGAAAAGACGAGCTGCAAAAGAAAAACGCCTGGCTACAGATTCTGGACGAAAACGGCAATGAAGTGTTGACTTACCGAGTGCCCGCCGGACTAAAGAAGCATTACACGCCCGCAGACATGATTCAAATGTACAAATACCAGGAAGTAGATGGGGATACGACCGTTTTCGTCGGGGAAAAGGCAAGTGCAGCAAAGCGCTACAGCTACTTGATCGGGATTGAAAACCGCGACTTGAACAGGTACGTCATTTTCTACGACAACCAGGTTATCTTGCGCGCATTCAATGTAGGGCTCATCATTTTTATGATCGACATCCTGATCGCTTTGTGGATCGGCTATTGGTTCAGCAAGCGGCTTACGCAGCCTATGCATTCGCTGATCGACGGGATCAAGCAGTTGGCGAACAATCAGTTTTACGTCCATTACAAACCGGAAGGCGTCTACCAGCACGTATTCGATAACTTGAATCAGCTGTCGCACCAGTTGCAGGCGAACGAAAAGGAGCGCAAAAAGCTCGATCAATTAAAAGAGGAATGGATCGCCAACATTTCCCACGACATGAAGACGCCGCTTGCTTCGATTCAAGGCTACTCGGAAATGATCAAGGACCCGGACTATCAGTTTACATGGGACGAGATCAGGGAGTACGCAGGAATTATCGAGAAAAAGTCAGTGTATATCAAAGAAGTCATCGAAGACCTCAATTTGACGACACGCTTGCGGAACAAAGAGCTGTCCGTTCAAAAGAAGACGGTCAACATCGTTACCCTTTTGCGCGGCATCGTGATCGACATCCTGAACGATCCCAAGTATGCGAAGCGCCACATTGAGTTTACGGTAACCGAAGAGTTCATCCCCGTGGAAGTCGACGAAATCTTGATGGTGAGAGCGATCAACAATCTGATTTACAATGCGATCGTCCACAATCATGACGAGGTAAAAATCGAGGTGCGCGTGGAAAAGCAAGAACGCGTGCATATCTCGATCAAGGACGACGGGAAAGGGATCAAGAAGGCGGAACTGGAACGGATTTTTGACCGCTACTACCGAGGAACGAACACAGGCGATGCCCACAAAGGATCGGGGCTTGGGATGGCGATCGCACGCGATATCATCGACGCACACCAAGGCGAGATTGTCATCAGCAGCGAAGAAGGACAGGGGACGTCGATTGAGATTGTGTTGTAAGACGTAGACTAAGGCGAGACACCTGCATAAGGTGTTTTCTTTTTGTGCAAAAGAATTTATTTTATCTATCATATATTTTTTAATTTTATATAATCCGAATATATTGATTTACCAGCTATTTTTCCAGGGAATATAATTGTTATTATCAAAAAAACGTATTACAATAAACAAGTGTTGCTGAAGTAAAGCATTAATAGGGAGAAGAATAATCTGACCAACTATTAGGAATGCTTTACAAGAGGTCACATGAAGTGGATGGTTTGCCCATGTTCCACAGTTTTCTGAGCATACGCTAGCCAAGGCAGAGAGGAAGAAGAACCGAAGTGGAAAACAAAGAATTGAAAAGGGGTCTGGAAGCTCGTCACATTCAGATGATCGCTTTGGGCGGCACGATTGGTGTAGGGCTATTCATGGGCTCTGCAAGCACGATCAAATGGACAGGTCCATCCGTAATGCTTGCTTATGCAATTGTAGGAATTTTTATATTTTTTATCATGCGCGCCATGGGAGAAATGCTGTATGTGGAGCCAAGCACTGGCTCATTCGCAACTTTCGGGCATAAGTACATTCATCCGTTAGCTGGTTATTTGACGGCCTGGAGCAACTGGTTTCAGTGGGTAGTCGTCGGGATGTCGGAGATTATCGCGGTCGGGGCGTATATGAAGTATTGGTTCCCTGATTTGCCAGCCTGGATTCCCGGGATTATTGCCATGGTGATTTTGGGCGCAGCGAACTTGTTCTCGGTTAAATCGTTTGGTGAGTTTGAGTTCTGGTTTGCCATGATCAAGATCGTTACGATTGTGTTGATGATTATTGCCGGACTTGGCCTGATTTTCTTCGGAATCGGCAACGGCGGTCATGCGATTGGCTTATCCAATCTGTGGGAAAACGGCGGTTTCTTTACCGGCGGCTGGACAGGCTTTTTCTTCGCTTTGTCATTAGTGATCGGGGCTTATCAAGGGGTTGAGTTGATCGGGATTACGGCTGGTGAGGCAAAAGATCCGAAGAAGACGTTGACCAGCGCGATCCAGAGCATCATTTGGCGGATTCTGATTTTCTACATCGGTGCGATTTTTGTAATTGTAACCGTTTACCCGTGGGATCAATTGCAGTCGATCGGCAGTCCGTTCGTAGCGACGTTTGCCAAGATCGGCATTACCGCAGCAGCGGGACTGATTAACTTCGTAGTCATCACCGCAGCGATGTCTGGCTGTAATAGCGGGATTTACAGTGCAGGCCGCATGCTGTATACACTTGGTGTCAATGGACAGGCGCCGAAAATTTTCACCAAGCTGTCCCATAACGGTGTGCCGCTTTTGGGAACGATCGGTGTTCTCGTCGGCTTGGGTGTCGGCGTCATCCTGAGCTATATCGCGCCGGAAAATCTGTTTGTGTACGTGTACAGCGCGAGCGTGCTTCCAGGGATGATTCCTTGGTTTGTGATTTTGATCAGTCAAATCAGATTCCGCAAACAAAAAGCGGCCGAACTGGGCAACCATCCGTTCAAGATGCCGCTCGCTCCACTGACGAACTACATTACCATCGCCTTTTTGCTGATGGTGTTGGTCGGAATGTGGATCAACGATGACACGCGCATCTCGCTGATTGCCGGGATCGTGTTCCTGGGGATCGTGACACTTAGCTTCTACGCTTTTGGCATTAACAAAGCCGTTCCGCTGGATGAGCAAGCACAAAGCGGCGAGCGAAAATAAGTATGCAGCAGAAAGGGACATCAGCGACGATGTCCCTTTTTTATTTAGACGCGACATGTACGACACGCATTCGAAAAGCGGAAAAGTGGAAGGCTGATGGAGGGAATGCAGTTGCAGACTTGAAATTTAAGATAGAGATTCTTAAAATAAAGATATTATTCGGAGCGAGAAGAATAGGGAGGGCTTTGTGGTGGAGATTGGCATTAGCACGTTTGTAGAGACGACTCCTGATGCACAGACAGGGGAGGTCATCAGCCATGCGCAACGATTGCGGGAAGTCGTCGAGGAAATTATTTTGGCCGATCAGGTAGGACTGGATGTATTCGGCGTGGGCGAGCATCATCGCGAAGATTTTGCGGCGTCTTCACCTGCGATGGTGCTTGCGGCTGCTGCGCCACAGACCAAACGGATACGGTTGACCAGCGCAGTTACCGTGTTGTCTTCTGCTGATCCGGTGCGGGTTTTTCAGGATTTTGCTACACTCGACGCGATTTCCAACGGTCGCGCAGAGATCATGGCGGGTCGAGGTTCTTTTATCGAGTCTTTTCCGTTGTTCGGTTATGACTTGAACGATTACGACGAGTTGTTCGAAGAAAAGCTGGAGCTGCTGCTGAAAATTCGCTCGTCGGAAAAGGTGACCTGGCGAGGCAAGCATCGTCCGGCCATTCAAAATCTCGGCATTTATCCGCGGCCAGTGCAGGACCCGTTGCCCGTCTGGATTGGCAGTGGCGGGAATACGCAGTCGGTAATCCGGGCAGGACTGTTGGGACTTCCGCTCGTTCTCGCGATTATCGGAGGGCGTCCGGTGCAGTTTGCGCCGTTAGTCGAGCTGTACAAGCGGGCAGCGATCCAGGCAGGCCACGACCCGCGAAAGCTGAGCGTGGCTTCCCATTCACACGGTTTTGTCGATTGGAACACGGAAGCGGCAGCGGACAAATTTTTCCCGCCAACCCAGCAAGTAATGAACGTACTCGGACGGGAGCGCGGCTGGGGGCATTACGACCGATCGAGCTTTGACGCGGCGAGAAGCTTTGAAGGCGCGCTGTATGTCGGCGACCCGGAGACGGTGGCAGCGAAAATCATTCACCTGCGCAAACAGGTCGGGGTTACCCGCTTCATGCTGCACGTACCTGTGGGCACGATGCCGCACGACCAGGTTATGCAGGCAATTCGGCTCCTGGGCAGCGAAGTCGCACCGCGCGTACGCGAAGAGGTTGCGAAGTGGGAAGCGACCCAGTAAGTACATTCGGGAAGAGCGCAAGGCAGTCGTTGCATCAGGCAACAGGCTGTCTTGTTCTTTTTTTTCGTCCAAATGTTTTTTCGAGCGAAAAAGGGAGAGACATAAATGGCAGATGAATCGTATAACTTGTAAGCAAATTCCAATCTGTCCATAAGGGTGAGTTTCCAGTGAAAAAAGCGCTCATCGTCTGCTTTGCGTTGGTCGTCGTGGCGGGCTTGCCAGGTTGCAGCCCGGAACAAGCCGCCAATCAGAGTCCAGTAACCATATCGGAAGGCAAAGGCACGTCCCAAGTGGAGGAAGCACAAAATTCTCCCGAGTATAATCAAATCTTCAACTATATGAAGGAAGAATCGAAAAAGGCTTTCTCCGCGCATTACGAATTGCTCGGTTTCGAGTTGTCTGATTATCAGGAGTCGAATGTGGCAGGAAAGGTGGAAGCTACTTTTGGCTACAAAGTGATGTACAAAAATTTTGACAAAGACCCGGACACCGTCGCCTACATCAAGGAGGCAAAAGAAAAGGGCGATCCCCACTACCAGCAGCTTCACGATGAATATTTGCAGCAAAAAGAAATGAATTTTCAGCTGAAAGCCGTCATCGAAAACGCCGATTCGGTCACGCTTTATACCAATGTGAATCCGAAAGGGATACAATGGGAGAAGGTTGTCATGTCTGATTTTATTTTGGAGAAGTAAGCGAGTGCGAGTGAACCGATTGTTATCCATGCTGCTCATTTTATCGCAAAAAGGGATGGTCACCGGAAAAGAGCTTGCCGACCATTTTGAAGTTTCCTTGCGAACGATTTATCGGGATATCGAAAAAATAGGGGAAGCAGGCATTCCCATTGCTTCGCTTGGAGGAAGGGGCGGAGGGTACTACTTGATGGAACATTATCAGGTAGACAATCTGTTTCTGAACAAAGAAGAAGCCAATCTGTTTCTGGCAGTAGTGAACGATCTTGATTTTCTGTTCGGCAAAAATGAGGCGTTTAACGATGTGCTGCTCAAGCTCGGGCATACATGGAAAAGGGACAGTGGCGCCGCAGACAAGTGGAGCGTGGACATGTCCCATTTCAGCATGGAAGAGGAGCTGAGAGAGTACCTGCTGCTCATGAACCGGGCGATCACAGAAAACAGGCTGCTTCACTTCGAATACATCAACAGAAACATGGATGCTGCGTGCCGAGTGGCAGAGCCTGTGCAGATCGCGTTTACGTCCGGGCACTGGTTTCTCGTTGCCTTTTGCCGGGTTCGCAATCAGTACAGAAGGTTCAAGCTCGTGCGGATGAGGAACCTGACCATCGGGGAAGTTTTTGCAAAAAGAGCGGCTTCCCGAGAAGAGATCGCAAAAACGATCGAAGCGAGCTATCAGGAACGCGGGGTTACGGTGACATTGCGGTTTTCCAGCCGGATTGGTGAACAGCTCACCGAGTATTTTTCCAAAGAGAGTATTACTAAAGGAACGGACAGTCAGTACATCGTAGTGAAGTCGTTCCCGTATGAGGAAGGGCTGCTGAAGTTCATTCTGGGCTTTGGCAAGGACTGCGAGATTGTCGAACCTCACTTCCTGCGGGAAGAATTAAAAGAATACGTTCGGGAACTGATGCTTTCCTACAATGGCTGACAGACTGGTGTCAGTCATTTTGTTTTATAGTGGGGGTGTGAAGACAATGGCTGGTGAAACGGATGTGATCAGGCATGACAAACTCGCTTTCCTGCACAGCAACATGGCTGCGGCATCAGGGGCGCATGTTTTACTGTCGCTACTCGTTGCGACAAGACGCTCCTGCGGTTATTTTCATAGCGGGTTTGGGAGATAGCTGCGAGACGTGGGATAAGGTGCAAGCCCGGATCGCGCAGATGGCATCGACCTTTTCCTGTGACAGGGCGGGCATCGGCAAAAGCGAGGCGGCCGCCAAAGTTCCCCGGACTTGTACTGACTTGGTGGAGGAGCTTTGCGAGCTGATAGCGCAGACCCCCGTAAAGCCGCCCTATATTTTGGTCGGCCACTCGTTTGGCGGATTGGTCGCCAGGCTGTTTGCCAGCCGCTTCCCGAAACTGGCAGCAGGCATGGTACTGGTCGATGCAGCCGCCGAGTATAAAGAGCTTGCTTATGAAAAAGTGCTGCCCGCCGCGTTGATTGCGGAAAATCGGGCGTATTTGGAAAATCCGCTGTTGAACCGGGAGCAGATTGATAAACCGCAAAGCTACAGGCAAGTCTCGGCGCATACAGGCGTGAGCCGTATGCCTTTAGCGATCTTGATGCGGGGTCGGCCAGATTACGCACAAAATGATTGGCCCCACGAGGAAATCTTGCAGATTGAACAACAGTTGCAAGCCGATTTTCAAAGACTGTCGACGGCGAGCCGGATCAAGGTAGCCAAGGACAGCGGACACGATATTCATCATGACGACCCTGATCTTGTGGCGGAAGAAATTACGATAATCGTGAATGAGGTGCGAAAAATGAGCGAAATCAAGCAGCAATTTGTCCGGGATATGGAGAGAATCGCAGCGAATCAATATCAGCTTGATGCAGGTGAAAAGCCGGGGGACTTCGTGGAGCTGATGCTGCAATACATCGGCGACCCCGATCCACAGTTGCGGGATGAATCGATCTATCCGACGTTTTACGCCTGGATTCATCGCGAAAACAAGTTCACAGAGGGCGAGCTGCGCCGTTTGCTGCTCGTGTTGACGGATGAGCAGCATTTGTTTTATCAAATTGGCAGCGCCGGGGATGACAGCGTGTTTACGCGAACTTTTTCTGTCCTGCCGATCGCTTTGATTTTGGGACAGCATCGGAAGCAGCCTTTTCTCGATCAGGACGTTTTTGAGCATGTCAAACGGGCGTTGCTGCGGTATTACAGGGAGGAGCAAGATTTGCGCGGCTATGTTCCCGAGGGCGGCTGGGCGCACAGCGCGGCTCACGGAGCGGATGCGCTGGACGAGCTGATTCAGTGCCCGGAGAGCGATGAGGCGTTGCAGTTGGAGGTGTTGGACGCCATTGCCGGGATGCTGCACAACGGCGCGCATATTTTTTGCGAGGAAGAGGACGAGCGGATGGCGACGATTGTCCATACGATGCTTGGAAAAGAGTTGCTGCCGATTGAGCAGATTGCCGATTGGATAAACAGTCTGGCTGAGTGTGGCAACTGGCCGCGGAGCCGCAGCCAACGCATCGCCCAGGTGAACAGCAAGCAATTTTTGCGTGCGCTCTTTTTCAGAAAAACAGGGCCGCAGGGCTGCGATCAGCGTGTCGCAAGCGCAATAGTGGGTGCAGAAGCGAAGCTGAACCGATTTGCGGAGTGAGGGGCTTGCATAAATATTCTCCTATCGAACGTTCAGTTCCTCAAAATGTATTGCGAGGAACTGGGCGTTTTGCTGAATTTTTCGAATGAATGGTTTCAAAGAATTGGAAAGTGGGGTATATTGCTAGGTGGGTAATAATGCTCAGCTTGTGAATGTGGGTGACCATAAAAGCACGCGAGGGAGGCGGCAGTTTGAAGACGACGCTATTTGCGCAAGAAACCCCTTTACATAAAGTGTTTTCCGATGATTATTTGTTTACCATTCCATCTGTACAGCGGCCTTATTCGTGGACAACGAATGAGGCTGGAGAACTATTGGATGATTTACTAGATTTCATGGAGCATTACAACGTAACGGAACAAAATGTTGGAGATGTAGAGGAACCATATTTCCTTGGCAGTATCGTGTTGGTAAAAAAAGATGGGCCTCAAGCCGAAGTTTTGGACGGACAGCAACGGCTTACCACTCTGACAATTCTGCTTGCGGTTTTAAGAGATTATTTGGGCGATGACTATGCCTCAGAGATTGATAGTATGATAGTTCAAAAAGGAAGCAAGATTAGGAACATAGCGGATACGTATCGGCTTTGTCTTCGCAATCGCGACAGTGATTTTTTCAAGGTAGGTATCCAAGAGCGTGGTGCCACACAAAATCTCAATGCAGGCACTCCGGTGAAAACAGACAGTCAAAAAGCAATTCGGGACAACGCGCTGTACTTCTTGGAACGTCTGAATGAATTAGAGCCACAAACTGTGAAGGCTCTGCCTGGGGTAATCGCTACGCTTTGTTATATTGTGGTAGTCTCCACTCCGAATTTTGATTCAGCTTTCCGAATCTTTACGGTGCTGAACGACCGCGGACTCGATCTTATGACGAGTGATATTTTCAAAGCACAAGTGATTGGGGACATTCCACAGCATGAACAGGATCACTACACCAATAAGTGGGAGGATGTCGAGGTCTCACTGGGAAGAGACCGTTTTAACAAGCTGTTTGATCACATGAGAATGATTATTCAAAAGCGAAAGGGTAGCGCTAATTACAAGGACGAGTATAGCGAAATCTTTTCTACAATAAGCGGAAGTCGGTTCATTGATGAATACTTAATTCCATATGGAGAGATTTATCTAAAATTAGTTAATTATAATTCTTACTTTGGGCAACAACCGCAGCTTATTAAAGTGTTGAGCTTGTTAAACCGAATTGATAACAGTGACTGGATTCCACCCGCAATGTTTTACTTGCGTAAGCACAATCAAAAGCTGGACATGTTTCTTAATCGCCTTGAAGTGCTGGCTGGCACGAGCATGATACTCCGGAAAAATTTCAATTGGCGCATGTCTCGCTACTCTCAAATTTTAAGGGAGATGGATAAAGGAGTAGATGTCTTTTCCAGTGAATCTGCTCTCGAGGTTTCGGATGAGGATAAACAAGAAGTGCTTCGTATGCTGAACGGGGATGTTTATACAGATCTGAAGGATACGGCAAGGCGATACCTTCTTTTGCGCTTGGATTCACTTTTGACACCGGGGCAGCCTTACTACGATTACTCCGTCATCACGGTTGAGCATGTCTTGCCTCAAACGCCCAAACCAGACAGCGCTTGGATGAAGCATTTTGATAATCCGTCCGAGTATGTCCATAAGCTGGCAAACTTAGTTTTGCTTACGCGTGTGAAAAATGCCCAAGCTAAGAACTACGATTTTCAAAAGAAAAAAGCATCTTATTTCCAAACTAGTAATGGTATCAGCTCGTTCGCGCTAACCACTCAAGTCATTCAGGAAAAAGAGTGGACGCCAGCTGTTCTGGAGCATAGGCAAAAAAATTTGATTGGTTTACTAGAAACGGCTTGGAACTTGCGCACGACAACTTCTCTGAACGCCTAACCGTAAACCAAAAACACAAGGACACTTTCGATTCCATGCGGAGGTGTCCTTTTGGCATGTTTGCCTCTGCGCAAAATGATTATGTGAAATTTTCTGAATACGGTTTGACATTCTTTTTTCTCGGGTGATATGATCTAAATGAAATAAAACGAAAGTATACAAAATAAAACGAAAGACAAAATAATCGCTGTAGTAAGGAAGTGAAGCATCATGCTGGCAGCTGAACGGCACAGCAAAATACTCGAGCAATTGAGAGCGGAGCAAAGCGTGACAGTCAGCGAACTCAGTCAGGCTCTCGATGTATCGGAAGTGACGATTCGCAAAGATTTGATCAAGCTGGAAAACGACGGGCTGTTGACGCGCATACACGGAGGGGCGACGATCACTGACTTTCTCCCTGTGGAACGCAGTTTTACCGAAAAGCTCGCGGAGCGCAGCGAAGAGAAGCTGGCGATTGCCCACCAGGCGCTATCCCACATCCAGCCTGGCGACACGATCATGATCGGCGCCGGAACGACGACGATGGAGCTGGCCAAGCTGCTGCGCGGGATGAACGATCTGACGGTAGTCACCAACGCGGTCAATATCGCGATGGAGCTGAACAGCCAGGGAAAACATCACGTCATTTTGATCGGCGGGGAGATGCGGCACAAGTCGTTTGCGCTCGTTGGCTCTGTTGCCGCAGAAAACTTGCGCAATCTGTCTGTCTTCAAATGCTTCATCGGAGCCGATGGCATCCATCCGGAGCATGGACTGACCACATTGAACCTGGCCGAAGCGCAGATCAACCAAGTAATGATGGAGCGGGCGAGAAAAGTGTACGTGCTGGTCGACTACAGCAAGTTTGGCGAAACGCATTTAGCCAAATTTGCCGGAGTGTCTGACGTGGACCGGATCATTACGGATGCAGCCGCACGCCCTTTTGTGGAAAGGTACGTAGAGCTTGGCATCAACCTGGAGCTGGCCAGTCCGCAAGGGGTATCGAGATGAAGCTGAGCAAGGGAATGGGGGAATCGTTATGGCGTTAGTATCATCGACACAAATGCTTGGGGAAGCGCGGGCGGAAGGGTATTGCGTCGGGGCGTTCAACGTTCACACGCTGGAAATGCTGCAAGCGGTAGTGGAGGCGGCAGAGGAAGCGAACGCGCCGCTGATTTTGCAGACGACGGTTGGAACGGTGCGGCATCTGGGACCGGAGTATGTGGCAGCGATGGCCCGGGTGGCGGCTGAGCGCGCTCGGGTGCCGATTGCCCTGCATCTCGACCACTGTCAGGAGGAGGAGCTGATCGCCCGGTGCATCAAGGCCGGGTATACATCGGTCATGATTGATGCCTCCATGCACCTTTTTGCGGAAAACGTGGAGCGGACGCAGCGGGTGGTGACATTGGCCAGGGCTTTTGGAGTCAATGTGGAAGCGGAGCTTGGCAAGGTCGGCGGGGTCGAGGACGATCTGGTCGTGGATGACGCAGACGCTTCTCTGGCTGACCCGCTCGAATGCGAGCGTTTTATGGAGCTGACAAAAGTCGATACGCTCGCACCAGCGATTGGGACGGCTCACGGAATCTACAAAGGGGAGCCGCGCATTGATTTTGTCCGCCTGGAGGAAATTGCCCGGCGCGTCCCGGCACCGCTAGTGTTGCATGGCGGCTCCGGGATTCCTGAAGCGCAAGTCAAACGGGCTGTCGCGCTGGGGATGGCGAAAATGAATGTGGCGACAGAGCTGCGCATCGCCTTTTCCAATGCGATTAAAGCAACGTTCGAGGAGCACCCAGCAGAAAACGATCCGCGCACCTACATGAAGCGGGCCAAGCAAGCCGTGAAGGAAGTGGCGCTCGCCAAGATGGAGATGTGCGGTTGCACGGGAAAAGCGTTGGTCAGGTAAGGGTAAGCCAAAACAAGCGATAGCGAGGAAAGGGACGATTGGCATGCGTATCAATCTGGATGATGTGAAGGTTTTGCGAGAGCTGGATACGATTCGGGCGTTGCAGGACACAGAAGCGTATGAGGAGCAGTTCCAGGCAGGTCTGAAATTATCTGATTATTTCGATGTATCAAACATTTCTGCTCCGATTGAAAATATTTTGGTACTGGGCACGGGCGGCGGCTCGGCTGCGAGCGTCAACCTGATCAAATCGTATTTGTTTGACGAGCTGCAAGTCCCGCTGCAACTGAATCAAGGCTACACGATCCCGGCTTTTGTCAACGAGCGCACGCTTGTGATCGTCGTCAGCCACTCCGGCAACACCGAGGAAGTGGTTAGCGGGTATGAGGCCGCGATTGCCAAAGGCGCGCAAGTAGCTGTCATCACCGCAGGCGGAACGGTGCTCGACATGGCGCGGGAAAATGGGCATGCATACTTGCTTGTGCCAGGCGGAATGATGCCGCGGATCGTGCTTGGCTATATCTTTTTGCCGATCCTCGCCATCCTGACCAAGTTGCAGCTTGTTTCCGACAAGCGCGCCGAGGTAGAGGAGACGATTGCCCTGTTTCGGACCTGGAAGCAGGAATACGGGCCAGATTCGCCGATTGAGCAAAACGAAGCGAAGCAAATCGCGGTGGAGCTGGATGGGCTGGTGCCTGTTGTGTACGGAACGCTACCTTATTTTGATGCTCCGGCCTGGCGCTGGAAAAATCAGTTGGGGGAAAACAGCAAGCTGATGGCTTTTTGGAACGCCATTCCGAGCTTGCATCACGACGAGGCGGTCGGCTGGGATTCTCCTGCGGCTCTTTTGAAAGGCTTTCATTTTACACTGATTCGAGATTGCGAGGACAGCGAAAAGACGGTGAAGCGGGTAGAGATTAGCGCGGATATTTTGCGAGAGCGCGCAGGGGCGGTGCGGGTTGTGCATTCGCGCGGCGAGTCACGTTTGGCCCGGTTGTTTTCCATCGTTTATTTGGCTGACTTTGTCTCCCTGTATGCTGCCTTGATTAGAGGTGTTGACCCTACCCCTGTGGAGGTCATCAATTTGTTTAAACAAAAAATGGGGCAGCCGCTCGTGACCGTGCAGGTGAAATAGCCATGCTCGTCACAGTGACGCTGAATGCGGCGATCGACAAAACGTACCGCCTCGCTCATTTTCGCGCGGGGGAACTGCATCGCACTCAGGAAGTATGGAGTTTGCCGGGGGGAAAAGGCATCAATGTAGCGCGGGTCGCGAATACGCTGGGCCAAAAGGTAGTGACGAGCGGGTTTGTGGCGGGGCATAACGGGAGGTTCATCGCCGAAGGATGCAACCGCGAAGGGATAGCCACCTCGTTCGTCGAGGTGCAGGGAGAGTCGAGGCTGTGCCTGACTTTTCTCGACGAGCAGGCAAAAACGGTGACGGAAGTATTGGAACCGGGGCCAGCGGTTGGAGCGGATGAGCTGGCTTTGCTGCAAGCGAGGTTGACGCGCTTGGCCCAGCAAGCGACGTATGTGGTTTTTTCCGGGAGCTTGCCGCGCGGACTTCCGGTGAACACGTACGCCGTACTCATAAAAGGGCTGGCTTCCTCGGGAGCCAAATGTGTTCTCGATACGAGCGGTGCGGCGCTGGCAGAAGGGATCGGGGCAAAGCCTGAGTTGATCAAGCCGAATCAGCCCGAAGCGGAGGCGATTCTCGGCTACTCGCTGGACAGTGACGATGCCCGGTACCGAGCCATTCGCGAGCTGTGCAGGCGGGGCGCCAAGCGGGTGCTGCTCTCGCTGGGACAGGAAGGAGCCTGGTTCGGCGATCAAGACCAGACATGGCGCATTTCGGCTGTCCCGTTGACCGAAGCAGAAGTGAACAACACGGTAGGGTGCGGCGATTCGCTGCTTGCCGGAGTGCTGACCGGGCGCATGCGCGAGCTGGCATGGCCGGACGCGATCCGGTTGGGCATGGCTTGCGCTGCTGCGAATACAAGCTCGTTTGGGGCAGGCGTGGTGACGGCTGAGGCCGTTCAGAGCATGATGAACAGGCCGATGCATGTGGAGCAGGTTGGGTAAAGGAGAGGAGGGAGTGTCATGCGTCATGTAATCGGGCTGGATGTCGGCGGCACCACCATGAAAGGCGCGGTTATGGACGAGGCAGGGCGGATTTTGGTTCGGGGAGAAAAGGAGACGCGGGTGTACAACGATTTGCCCATTCTGATTGAACGAATGGCTGGGCTCATTGATGAATTGCGGAAGCAAGCAAAAGGGAGCGTCGAAGCGGTAGGCATCGGCTTTCCCGGTCCGTTCGACGCCGAGCGCGGCATATCGGTACATTCGCCCAATTTTCAGCTCCATCAGGCCGACATTCGTACACCGCTCGCCAAGCTGGTCGACTTGCCGCTGTTTTTTGACAACGACTTGCGCACGGCTACGCTCGGGGAAGCCGTATTCGGAGCGGGACGGAACGCGTCTCACCTCGTCTTTGTACCACTCGGCACAGGCGTGGGAGCGGGGATCGTGAACGAAGGACGGCTCGTTACTGGCAGCAGCGGGTTTGCGGGAGAGATTGGGCATGTCCATGTTCCCGGGCTGACCGCTGCCTGCAATTGCGGCAAGATCGGCTGCGTCGAGACGGTCGCTTCTGCTACGGGAATCGCGAGACTGGCCCGCGAGCGACTTGCTCGGTCGTTGGCGGACGGAGCGCCAAACGCGGAACCGTCGTCGGTCATGCATGCCTTGTGCGGCGGTGAGCTGGAGCGTCTGACAGCGGAACACGTGGCAAAAGCGGTTGCGCAGGAGGATCGGCTGGCGATCGAGGTATGGGAAAAAGCGTGCGACGTCATCGGCTGGGCGCTGTCTGTCCTGATCAATGTGTTCAACCCGCAGCTTGTTGTGGTAGGCGGAGGCGTTTGCCGTGCCGGGGAACTGCTGCTTGCGCCTGTGCAAAAAAGCGTAGCGCGCTATGCCATGGATGTCGTGGGACAGCAAGCCAAGGTTGTTTTGGCGCAGCTTGGGGCAGATGCAGGAATGTTGGGTGCGGGAGCGTTGGCGCTGCAAGCGATGCAGCGGGAACAAGGCACTTGCGAATCGTTACGAGGATAAAGGAGTGGACGCAGATGAAACAACTGAATGACTGGGCAAACCATCAGCTGCTGCAAAGGAACCGCTTGCCGGCTCGGGCTTACTTTTTATCGTACCCGGAGGCGACGCAAGCATTGACTTACGACAGGGGCGCGACCCCGTGGTTTCAGCTGTTGAATGGGCAGTGGCAATTCGCCTATGCGACATCGCCGCTGAGTGCCCCGGATGACTTTTTTGCCGACGACTATGACGCTGCGGAGTGGGGGCGAATCCAGGTTCCGGGTCATTGGCAGCTGCAAGGCCATGGGAAGCCGCACTACACCGACTTGTACTACCCGTTTCCCGTCGATCCGCCGCATGTGCCTTCCGATAATCCGACTGGCTGCTATTTGCGCGAGTTTACCGTTTCGCCGGAATGGGAACAGCATCAGGTCATTTTGCGGTTTGAAGGGGTGGACAGCGCTTTTCACGTTTGGCTGAACGGCGCAGAGGTTGGCTACAGCCAGGGAAGCCGCCTGCCGTCCGAGTTCGATGTGACGGAATTGCTGCGTACCGGGAAAAATCGTCTCGCGGTTCAGGTGTATCAATGGTCGGATGGAACGTATCTCGAAGACCAGGACATGTGGTATTTGAGCGGCATTTTCCGCGACGTGTCGCTGATTGCCCGGCCCAAGCTGCACGTCAGGGATGTGGCGGTCGTAACCGAGCTGGACGACAAGTATCAGGATGGCATCCTGCGTGTGCGCGTACATGTGGAAAACAGCGGGGCGGAGCGACTTGGCGGGGTAAGCGTGACAGCCAAATTGCTCGATCAGTTCCGGCAGCCTGTGGCGGCGGAAGTGCAGCGGATTGGCGGTACGGTTGAAGCAGGCCAGGAAACGCTCCTCGATCTGCGGTTGCCCGTGTCAGGGCCGAAAAAATGGTCAGCGGAGGAGCCGAATTTGTACCACTTGCTGCTGGAGCTTGGGCAGGAGGCGAGCGGAACGGTGGAGGTCATCCCGATTCGCGTCGGCTTCCGTTCGATTGAGGTAAAAGGGAACAACTTTTTCGTCAATGGCGTGCCCATTCGTCTGAACGGCGTCAATCGGCACGATCACCACCCCGATCTCGGGCGCGCCGTTCCTTTTGAAACGATGCGCGAGGACGTGCTGATGATGAAGCGCCACAACATCAATGCCGTTCGCACCGCGCATTACCCGAACGATCCGCGCTTTTACGACTTGTGCGATCAATACGGTCTGTACGTCATGGATGAAACGGATTTGGAGACGCATGGCTTCCAGTTGACCGGGAACATCAGTCAGCTCAGCGACGATCCCGAGTGGGAGAACGCCTATGTCGAGCGGATGGAACGCATGGTCGAGCGGGACAAAAACCATCCGTCGATCATCATGTGGTCGCTCGGCAACGAATCCGGCTTCGGCTGCAATTTCCGCGCGATGGCGGCGTGGTGCCGACAAGCCGATCCGACCAGGCTCATTCATTACGAGGAAGATCGGGAAGCAGAAGTATGCGATGTGTTCAGCACGATGTACTCTTCCGTCGAAAAAATGATGCAGCATGGAGAAAACGAGCAATTGCAAAAGCCGCATATCATGTGCGAGTACGCTCACGCGATGGGCAACGGTCCTGGCGGCTTGCGCGATTACGCCGACGTCTTTGACAAGTATCAACGCCTGCAAGGCGGCTTTGTCTGGGAGTGGATTGACCACGGTCTGCGTCAATGGACGGAAGATGGACGGGAGTATTTTGCCTACGGGGGAGATTTTGGCGACTACCCGACGAACGGCAACTTTGTCATCGACGGTTTGATCCGTCCTGACCGCACCCCGTCGCCTGGTTTGCTCGAATATAAAAAAGTGATCGAGCCGATTACGGCAGTCGCAGTCGACTTGAAAGAAGGCGTCGTCACTCTGCACAATCGCTACGATTTTTGCACGCTCGATCACGTGCGGATGGTCTGGAGCATCACCGCAGATGGACATGTTTTGCAAAGCGGAACGATGAGTCTGCCTGACGTAAAAGCAGGGAGCCGTGCAGACGTCGTGATCCCGTATAAAGTGCCGGAGTTTGCAGCAGAACAAACCGATTATTGGCTTACCGTATCATTTGTGCTTGCCCAAGATGAGGCATGGGCGCACGCCGGGCATGAGCTTGCCTGGGCACAATTCGCTTTGCCAGTGCCCGCGCCGCAGCCAGCAGCAGCGCTTTCCCGGAAAATCTCGCCTGGACATCTGGAAGCGGCAGAAACGAAGCGAGAGATAACACTTGCAGGCGGCGACTTCCGGTTTGTTTTTGACAAAGCAGACGGCGTGCCCAAAAGCTGGGTGTTTGCGGGCAAGGAATTGCTTGTTGCGGGGCCGCGGCTGACTTTTTGGCGGGCGCCGATCGACAATGACATGTATGTGGTAGAAGACTGGCGCAAGGCGTTTCTGGACCGTTTGCAGACACGGGTCGACTCGGTCGCTTTGCAGCAGGAACGCGATGATCGCGCCGTCATTGTTTGCGATGTGCGGATTGGCCCGCCTGTCTACGCTTGGGCATTTGCCTGCCGATACACGTACACGGTATTCGGAAACGGCGAAGTGCATGTTGAGGTGCAGGGAACACCGCACGGCACGCCGCCAGCCATGTTGCCGCGAATCGGCTTGAAGCTGTTGATTGCCAAAGATTTGGAGCGCGTATCCTGGTACGGCCTCGGCCCAGGGGAGTCGTACAGTGACAGCAAGGAAGCGAATCGCGTCGGCGTATACCACGCCAGTGTCGATGAGCTGTACACGCCGTATGTGTTCCCGCAGGAAAACGGAAACCGCACGGACACGAGATGGATGTCGATCACTGATCAGCGCGGGATAGGTTTGTTCGCGAGCGGCCAGCCGACGATGGATTTCAGCGCCCTTCGCTACGATACAGACGATCTGGAGCAGGCCAAACATGTGACCGATTTGGTGAAAAGGGACTATGTGACGCTGCATCTGGATTATCGGCAAAACGGTTTGGGAAGCAACAGCTGCGGTCCCAAGCAATCGGAACAACATGCGTTGCGTCCAGAAGCATTCCGCTTCCAGCTGCGCCTCGCTCCCTTTTCCAAAGACGCCATTTCGGAAATCCAGTTGAGCAAACAGCAAATAAGTGACTAAAGCACACCTATTAGCCACCTGAAAAAAGTTGTACAATTTAATTAAAGATTGAATAGTGCAACTAATCGAATAATGGTGGTGGTTCTGTCACATGAAATCATGGTTGCTCGTTCCGCGCAGAAGTATCCACGCCAAGCTGCTCGCTTGTATGCTCATCGCCGCCATCATCCCGCTGTTTATTCTCGGCAGCATGGCTTACTGGAAGTCGTCGATGGTCGTGCGGGAGCAGTTTGGCACATCCGGGGAGTACATTGCGACACAGCTGCAAATCCAGATCGACAACTACCTGAGTCAAATGCGCTACATCGCCTACGACATCAACACGTACTTGTCCGACCCCACGCTGATCGTCATGCGCGAGGAGCAGCCGAAAACATACGCGGGCTTTCTGGAGCAAAAAAACTTTGAACGTTTCTTGGGGGCGTACAGCACGCAGGATACGAAAGGCATCTTTATCGTGACGCCCTCGGGGTATTTTTTCGGGAAAAATGTGATCAACGGGCAAGATTTGCAGCGCGAACAATGGTGGAAGGCGTTGCCCGCGAAGCTCACAGGGGAGAGCTGGATCGGTTTTTACACCCCTCGGCATTACGTCGGGTTTGAACAAACCGAATTTCGCCATAGCGAAAAGGTGCTGGGACTGGTCGTGCCTGTTCTCAGCGGTTACGGCGTGCTCAAGGACAGCCGGATTTTGATTGAAATGAAAGCCGGGAAGCTGTTTCAGCTGTTTCAGAAGCTGGAAGACGACATGAAGGCGTACGTAACGATTACCGATGAAAACGGCCGCCTGATTTACCAGACAGCGGGCCGTTTTACCGAACAAAAAGACGACATCGTCTGGAACAAGCCGCTGGAATCGAACAACTGGATGATGCAGGTGCGCTTGCCTTACGAGCAGATGAATCGTTCTGCCGATGTGATTGGCTCTTTTTTCGTGGCTGCCCTCGTCTTGTCGGCAGCGCTGGCAGTCATGCTCGCCTATTTGTTTTCCCGACGAATCACCGGAAAAATTCGCAGGCTGGAAGAAACGATGCGGCTGGTCGGCACGGGCGAGCTGCAAACGCGAGCGACAGTCGATACGGAAGACGAGCTGGGCAGGCTCGGCGTGAGCTTCAATCAGATGGTCAGGAAAATCCAGACGCTGGTCGCTGAGGTGAGCAAAACCGAGCAATTGAAAAAAGAGGCGGAGCTGCGCGCCGTCCACTACCAGATTAACCCACATCTGTTGTTTAATACGCTCAACTCCATCCAGTGGAAGGCAAGGCTCTCCGGAGCGAATGAAATCGGCAGCATGCTCTACCACCTGATCAAAGTGCTGGAAGGCAACCTCGACATCTCGCAGGAGCTGGTGCCGCTGGAAAAGGAACTGAAGACAGCCGGGCATTTTTTGGAGATTCAACAGTTTCGCTACGGGCCTGTCTTTTCGTTTGAGCAGGACGGCGTGGAGGCGTGCAGCCGTTATTTGATTCCGCGGATGACGCTCCAACCGCTCTTGGAAAATATTTTTTTCCACGCTTTTGAAGACGGAGAAGGGATCATCCGGATTGCGGTTCAGGAAGAAGCAGGCATCGTGACGCTGCTGTTGCGCGACGATGGCGCGGGAATCGAGCCGCAGCGGCTTGCCCAGCTCTTGGACCCGGAACTGAAACGCTCCAGCAAGCGGGGTCTTGGCGTGTTCAATGTGGATCAGAAATTCAAGCTTCATTTTGGCAAGGAATACGGGTTGAACATCTCGTCAGTCAGAGGAGCAGGAACCACGATTCAGATCACATGGCCGAAAAGGGAGGAAGTGCCTGATGAGCATCAAGGTAATGATTGTGGATGATGAGGTGCTGGTGCGAAAAGGTCTGAAGGCGATGGTGCCGTGGAGCCGTTACGGTATGGAGGTAGTCGCGGATGCCCCGAATGGGCGCAAGGGCTGGGAAGCTTTTATGCAGATTCAACCTGAGCTTGTGATTACCGATATCGTCATGCCGGAAATGGATGGTCTGGAGCTGTGCAGGCGGGTCAAGGAACAGGCGCCGCAGACGAAAGTGCTCTTGCTGAGCTGCCACCGCGACTTTACTTTCGCCCAGCAGGGAATCTCTCTCGGTGTGTCTGGCTATTTGCTCAAAACCGAGTTTCAGGATGATGAGTGGGATTCCCTGCTGCAAAGGATGAGAGCTGAGCTGACAGGGGAGAAAAAGCAACCGCCTCAACCTCGCGAACGGCAAAAGGAGTGGAGGCTCGAATTTGGAACATGGCTGACGGGCTTGAATCGCGGCTTTGAGCAAAGCCTGGCTGCCATGCTGGAAGCGCAGTGGGGCTGGATGAACGATGCCACGCGCGTATGGTTGCTGGCAGGCATGGGCGAGTATCGGGAAGAGCAGGAACGGGTAATGTTGTCACGGGAGCTGGATACGACCTGGGAATGGATTCCGTGTGGAGATCACCGCTTCCTGTTTTGCCCCGCTGATTCGTGCAGGCAGGTGGAATCGCTGCTGGTGGAATGGAAGCTGGCTGGAACCGTGACAAGCTGGGAAACAGCGGGTCCTTTTAGCGGGCGCGAGCAGTGGCTGCTGACGGTGCGCACGCTGTACAAGAAGACGGAATGGGCGAAAAAATTCGGCGTGATGCAGGATGCGTGGCAGGAGCCGATTCGCCAGGCCGTTCACTATGCGCTCGATCGGCTGGACACGCCGCTGACGGTAAGCGAGGTCGCTTCACAGGTCGGGCTGAGCCGCAGCCACTTTAGCGTGTTGTTTAAAAAAGGCGTGGGCGAGAGCTTCGGGGAGTTTCTCGACAAGCGTCGCGTGAGAATCGCGCAAGGCATGCTTGGCGAGACAACGATGTCGATCCAGGAAGTGGCGGAACGCGTCGGTCTGCCTGACGCCAAATACTTCAGCAAATGGTTCAAAAAATACACAGGCATGAGTCCCAGTCATTACCGTTTCAAACAAAAAGAGGAGTCTGGCCGAACAATCGTCCACTCCACCGCGCAAACTTGATTCGGCCCGGAAAAAGGAAACAAATTCGCGTACTAATTACGAACAGATGGCGGTTTCCCCATATTTTTTCTTTCATTAGAATGGAGAAAAATCAGGCTGTAACTCAAGGGGGGGCACAGATGAAAAAGATGGCGTCAAAATGGATGACAGCCGGGATGGCACTACTTCTCGCTGTAGTGACGGGTTGTTCGCAAAGCCAGCCAGCAGAGACACAAAACACGGGCAATAATACGGGCAGCACAACGCCGACATCGTCTGAAAAAAAGGAAACGGTTACATTGCGCTTTGCGACATGGGACACGGATGAAATGCTGAAAATTCAGCAAGATATCGCGAAGAAATTCGAACAAAAAAATCCCGGCGTGAAAGTGCAGGTCGAAGCGTATGCCGATGGCTTTGATCAGAAGCTGGTCGCGGCATTCGGTGCGAAAAACCCGCCGGATGTCATGTACATGTGGGATTTCCCGACTTACCATGCGTCGCTTGAGCCGCTGGATGAATTTGCAAAAAAAGATTCGACAGTCGCCATCGACGACTTTTATCAAGGACTCCTGAATTACAACCGCTACAACGGGAACTTGTACGGATTGCCTGCCGGGTTCTCGACGCGCGTCATGTTTTACAACAAAAAGCTGTTCAACGAGGCGAATGTGCCACTGCCGACAGACGGCTGGACGTACGACGACTTTAAAGCAGCAGCCAAACAGCTGACGGTCCGTGAGAAGAAGCAGTACGGATTTGCCGTTCGCTCTGAGCCGGATACGTACGACCTGCAGGAAGTGGTCTGGAGCAACGGCAGCAGCTTTATTAGCCCGGATGGCAAATCGATCGATGGATTCATGAATAGCAAAGAAACCGCGCAAGCTTTGCAAGTTTTCAGCGATCTGACGAAGGAAAAGAGCGCGGTGCTCGTCGGAGGCAAAAATCAGCAAAGCGGAAACGACTTGTTCAAAGCTGGCAAGCTGGCGATGTATGACAACGGCGTATGGTCGCTGGAGTCTTACAAAAAGGCAAACGTCGATTTCGGCACGGTTGTAATGCCGCAGTTCCCTGGCAAGCAGGGCAAAGGTGTCATCGCCACTTCCTCGGTGTCGATCGCCAAAGACTCCAAGCATAAAGAGCTGGCTTGGGAGTTCGTGAAATACTTCGTTTCCAGTGAAGCGATCAAAATGCGCACGTCCGATCTGCCTGTACGGATCAGCGTGGTTCAGGAGAAAAAGCTCGATCAGGACGCCCTGTACGCTCCGTTTTACAAGATGCTGGAGAAGTCGAACGATACGCCAGCGTTCCTTTTGCACCCGCATTGGAACGAGATCAATCGCAACCTCTCGGCGGCGGTCAATGCGATCATGCTGGGCCAAAATGCCGAAGAGCTGCTGAACAAGGCGGTCAAGGACTCCCAGAAGTACATGCAAAAATAAGGGAAGGATGTCAGGGACGTGAAAACAGAGACAATCGTGACGCGTGAGCAGCCTGCCATGACCGTACAACCCAAAAAAATGAACTGGGGGGCGCTTCTCACCCCCTATCTTTTTATCCTCCCATGGATCATCGGCTTTCTCGCTTTTACGCTGGGACCGATGCTGTTTTCGCTCGTAATGAGCTTTTTTGACTGGCCTGTAGTGGGGGAGGTTACCTTTGTCGGGCTGGACAACTACGTCAACATGTTTACCGATGACCCGCTGTTTTGGCAATCGCTTTGGGTAACGATCAAGTTCGCCCTGCTGTTTGTGCCGCTCAATCTGATCATCGCCCTGTTTTTGGCGATCATGCTTAACCAAAAAGTGCGGGCAAGCGGCTTTTTCCGGACGGTGTTCTACTTGCCGAGCGTGATTTCCGGCGTGGCGCTGGCGATGATCTGGGCATGGGTGTATGACGGCGAGTACGGCATTTTCAACTACTTGCTCAGCCTGATCGGAATTACCGGGCCGGATTGGTTGAATGACACCTCATGGGCGCTCGTCGCCATGGTCATCGCCAGTCTGTGGGGGCAAGGCTCGATGGTGCTGATTTTTCTCGCGGGGCTGAAAGGGATTCCCGAAAGCTTGTATGAAGCTGCATCCATTGACGGCGCGGGTACAGTGCACAAGTTTTTTCGCATCACACTGCCGATGATCAGCCCGACGCTTTTGTTCAACCTGATCATGACGATCATCAGCGCGTTTCAGCAGCTCAGCCTGGCGCTTTTGCTCACCGGGGGCGGGCCGTTGCAATCGACTTACTTTTACGCCATGTACGCGTACGACAACGCCTTCAAATACTTCAAGATGGGGTATGCGTCGGCGAACTCGTGGTTTATGTTTTTGATCATTTTGGTGCTGACTTTCATCGTCTTCAAAACATCCGGAGGCTGGGTGTACTACGAAGGTGACAATCGCAAGGGAGGGGAGGAAGCTTGATTCGCAAAGCGATATCGTATACGAGCTTGATCTTTTTCTCCTTTCTGTTTCTGGCTCCGTTTTACTGGATGGTCTCTACTGCGTTGAAGTCGGTTCAGGAGATTTACACGTATCCGCCCAAATGGATTCCTGACGTCTTGCACTGGGAGAACTTCGCCAATGCGTGGATGTCGCAGCCGTTCAATCTGTTTTTGCAAAATTCGTTGAGCGTGACGCTCTTGACGACGATCGGCCAGCTGATTTCCTCATCGCTGGTGGCATACGGGTTTGCCAGATTTACGTTTAAAGGCAGGGACTTCCTGTTCATGGTCGTGCTGGCGACGATGATGATTCCGTGGGAAGTGACGATGATTCCGCTGTATATGGAGTTTAATTACTTGAACTGGATTAATACCTTGAAGCCATTGATTGTGCCCTCCTTTTTCGGGGCGCCGTTCTATATTTTTTTGATGCGTCAGTTTATTTTGACAATTCCTCGCGAGCTGGATGAAGCGGCACGCATCGATGGGGCAGGCCCGTTCCAGATTTACGCGCGCATCGTGGTTCCGCTGATGATGCCTGCGCTGATTTTGATTAGCGTCTTCAATATTATGAACACCTGGAATGATTATTTGGGGCCGTTGATCTTTTTGAATGACCAGAGCCAGTACACTTTGACGCTCGGGCTTGCGCAATTCAAAGGCATGTACGACGTGGAAGCGACCGGGCTGATGGCGGTCACGATCCTGATCTCGCTGCCGCCGCTCGTGCTCTTTTTCCTCGCCCAGCGGTATATCGTCGACAACGCGGCAGGGGTCGGCATCAAGTGAGGAGGCGTGGCAGGTGAAACATCGGGAGAAATGGGAAGGGGCATTCTGGTCGGTTCATCAATGCGGAGAGTGGCTGTTGCGGCTGGAAGTAGCCCACCTGCTCTGGATCGGCGGCACGCTTTTGGGAGGCGTCGTGCTTGGCATTTTTCCGGCGACCGCAGCCATGCATGAGGTGCTTGGCGGGCAAGGCTCAGGCGGAAACAGGGATGACAGAGGAATCGCAGCGGCTTTCTGGTATGCGTACCGCCGTTACTTTTGGCGAAGCCAGCTATTGGGATATGCCCTGTTGCTGTCGGGAGTTGTGTTGTGGGGCGACCTGATTTTTTTCCTTGGTCTGGGCACAAAATGGAGCCTTGTCTGCGCAGCTTTGTTGGCCGGAATCAGTCTTCTGCATACCGCGATTTGCTGTCACGCTTTTGCCTTGCTTGTGCGCCTGGATCGCGGTTTTTGGGCCGGAATCAGGCAGTCGTTCTGGGCGGTGGCGGCTTTTCCCCTGCACGCTATGGTGACGGTTGGCGGCGTGTTTTTGTGCGTGGGCGTCATGCTTGTCTTGCCTGCGCTGCCGATCTTGCTGGGGGCAAGTGCGCTTGTCTGGTGGATGGCAGTGCGGACGGTTCGCTTGCTGGAAAAGTGCGAGCGCAAAGCAACTACACAGCAACTACGGGGTGAAACATATGCAGTTTGATTTGGGAATCGTTCCTTTTAGCCGATACGGGTCTTTTCTCGTCGTTTCCCGGCTTGGCAGCGACAGGCGGGCCGAGGGACTGTACTTGCGCAATGTGCGTGGCGGAGACAATCGTGACGGGGCTGTATTTCGACTGGAGCTGGTAGATGACGGGGTGGCAGTTCCTTTTGAAGCAGTCGCTACGCCAACGGTGCTCGTGCTGCGGGCAGAGCAAGGCGAGCTGGAATTGTGCATGGGCGAGCCGCAGCTTGTTCAGGTGCGCGGGCGGGGTGTCGGCTTGCGGCTGGTGGTGGAATCGGAGGCCGCGGATTACGTCATGCCAGCACCAGCCGACTGCCTGGTAGTCAACCATTTTACGACCGAGCTGCACTTTCGACTGACACCGCTTGCTGGAAAAGTGGCGGTAGAAGACGCGTGGAAGGCGACGCGAGACAGTCAGGTCAAGCTGTCGTTTTTGCCTGACGGTCAGACGGGTGAGCTGGAGGGCGTAATCGAGGAATTTCAGACGGTGTGGCGAGAGCGCAGCTATCCTGATTTTGCTTCCGGTCGCGCTCGGGTGGAGCAAGAGTATCGCGAATGGCTGGGACAGACGCTTCCACTCTCGGAAGCTGCTCGTGAAGACGGGCTGGCAGAAGCGCGCGAGCTGGCAGCGTATATAACGTGGTCGTGTGTCGTAAGGCCAGAAGGGTATTTGCCGCGTCCGGCGATGTACATGTCGAAAAACTGGATGACCAACATCTGGAGCTGGGATCATTGTTTCAATGCGATGGCCTTGACTCGCTGGAATTTGCCGCTCGCCTGGGATCAGTTGATGGTGTTTATCGACAGGCAGGACGAGAGCGGCGTGTTCCCCGATTTTATCAACGACAGGTATGCGCTCTGGAACTGCTGCAAGCCGCCGATTCACGGCTGGACGCTGGGCTGGATGCTGGCGCGCAACGACGATGTTACCGATGAGATGCTGACAGCGATATACGAGCCGCTATGCCGTTGGACGGACTGGTGGTTCCGCTACCGCGATGATGATCAGGACGGCATTCCTCAATACAACCACGGCTACGATTGCGGCTGGGACAACAGCACGGTTTTTCTCGACGGAACACCGATTGAAAGCCCGGATTTGCCCGCGTATCTCGTGTTGCAAATGGATGTGTTGGCGGGAGTGGCGAAGCGGTTGGGTCGGGATGACGAGGCGCAAGCCTGGGAAGAAGAGTCGGAAGCGACTTTGCAGCGATTGCTGGCGCAGCATTGGGATGGGAAGAAGTTTTTTGCGACACGTTCGGGGAGCGACCAGCCCACCCGAGGTGACAGCTTGATCTGCTACATGCCGCTTGTGCTCGGCGAAAAGCTGCCCGAAGCGATGCGTGAGCAGATGATCGCAGACGTGCAGCAGCGTTTTTTAACGGACCACGGACTGGCTACGGAGAGCCCGGCAAGCCCGTTTTACCGCAGCGATGGCTACTGGCTCGGCCCGATTTGGGCGCCGGTGACCATGCTGTTGGTCGATGGCTTGCGCCGTGCGGGCGAAGAAAAGCTTTCCCAGGAAATTGCCCGACGCTTTTGCCGCATGGCGGCGGCAAGCGGGATGGCGGAAAACTTCGATGCCCTGTCGGGTGCGGGACTGAGAGACAGGGCGTTTACGTGGACGTCCAGCGTGTTTTTAATGTTGGCGCATGAGTATGTGTGAGTGACAAAAAAGGACGATGGCTGCTGGAAAAGAGCGTAGCCATCGTCTTTTTCACCTTCCTTGCTAAGGAGTAGGGTTTTCTTTATAAGGATAGGTAATTTTCAAGCGGTAATAATCGTTACTCAAGTACTTATATTGTATCTTTAGAATTTTTCCTCCTTCATAAACTAAAAAACTTGATTCATTGACCAAAGCATGAAAGCTGCTAATCTTTCCTTCGTTTTTCAATATTGGCAATACTTCATTGTAAAAAGCATTAAACTCATTCTCATTGGAGTACGTCCGATAAAATGGTGAGCAGCTGTCTGTTATACCTTCAAAAACTGTACGTTCAGGAAGTGGCAGTTTGAGTTCCTCACACTGGAAGGAATGGCTAGGGGCCAGATAACTTTTTAGAGCATGTTGAAATTCTCTGTCCCAAAAAAACAATTGAATAAGGATGAGCAAGGAAAGAGCAAATACGATCTGCCACTTCCTTTGGCGCCATCCTGCGCGGCGAAGTACCAAAGAAAAGTAGATTAGGAAGATGACAAGAAAGAACAGGGAGTAAAAAATGTGGGACAGGGGAATTGGCATAGATCCTCCATGGTGAGCGTGTATTGCATTTTGAAATACAAAGTCATAACAAACCGCACTTCACTATCTGAAATACTATTTAGTTGTGTTTTATCGAAACATAGTAGGTAGACAAATAAATGGGGCGGATATAAGCGTCTTTAGAAGTCGCTCCCCAGTGATCATTTATCCTAAGAAACTCGTAAGTCCATACGTGGCGTGTATCATTGCTATCTCGAAAAGTTGCCTCGTATTCTTTGGCTCCCTTAACAGTGACTGTATGATCATAGTAAGGTTTCGAGTCCATGCTATAATACCCTGGCCCATCACTATCTAAATAGTTTTTAATATCGTCGTAATCTGGGGTGACTATTTCTTCATCATCACTTGTGGATTGAGATGAATCCCCTACTGCGTTAGCTGCAATTTTGTATAAGTTAGCATTATCCCAAGGATAGACCCCGTTGTCCGGTTTAACAAAGTATTTTGATTTAATCATTGCGTCGTATGCTTTCTTTTTATTGGAAGAGGATAAGTTAGAGTGATAGTTCATAATTTCTAATGTGCTAATTAATGCGCAATCATTATCGTAGTTATCCCATGGACTATCATCCTGATTTATTTCAGGAACATAGTAAGATTGGCTATACTCTTCGGATACTTTGACATTTGTATATCCATCATTTTCTAAGTATTTTTTTAACCATACGCCTGGATCTGTAATATAGTCGCCGTCGTATCCTTCGTTAGCACCTGAAAGAAAAGTTGAAAATAGTGAATCTAGCGTATCTTCAGTGGTATTCTCCCATTTATTCTGCATCTGAGTAGTGTTTATAATTCTCTTTTTGTTTGGCTCGCTATTGTTTTCCCTCTTCAATTCATCTATTGACTTTCCTTTATCCTTACCTTCAATTACAACGCCATCGTGATTAACTGAAAAATGCTGAAACTGGTTAGAATATAAAGTTTTGTTATTATCGAAATATGAAGAATCAATCTTTTCAAAGGAGAATTGAAGCAGCTCGCCGCTATCGGAGTCCACAATAACGAACCCTTCTGTGAAAATAACAAGAACCTCTGATAAGCGATCTTCCAAGTCATGCACAGGAATAATTTTCTTTACTTTAAACATGCCTTTCTTTATTTGTTCAGCCCAAGGGGATTCTGTATCGACTGCGGAAATAACCATACTCTCCATTAGAGCTTGAGCGGTGCCATTTGCTATTTTTTCAAGATCGTTTGTACTAAGTATTGATTTCCTATTCTTGGGAATATATTTTCCGATTTCTTTTACAAATCGCTCGTTACTACTTTTACTGATGAGCATAGATGAAGAAGACTCTTTTGCTACTCCGGTATCTGGATAAGCTAAAGTTGATAAAAGAAGTGCGCCAGCAACTAGTAAGAGATTTTGTTTACTCATATTACCTTCAAAGTAAAAAAATGTAATTAAATCACTTTGAGTATATTTATTATACATTTTATTGTCAATATTTTACCAATCTTTAACATTCATTAAAAATTGTAACACATTCCCTTAACATTCAAGGCTTATAGTAAAAGCAACAAGCAAATAGCTTCGGAACCATTGGGTGGAGACATGTGAAAACCCATAGTTTCTTCGTACGTGCGCCAGGTGGCATGCGGAAGGACTATGTGTTTTTTTGTGTCTCCCTTTTTGTGTTCCGCTCAAAACGACAGGAGGAATCAGAGGATGAAACGTGGTTGGCTTGGCTTGACCTTGGCAGTGGCAATGGTGGGTATGGTCGGTTGCTCTGCGGCGGGAAGCGCAACTGGAGCAGCTGGGGGCGCCGGAAAAATGGCGATTGTGTACAACAACTCTGATGAGTGGGCGAGCTTTGGCACGATTCGCCAGGCGTTCAAGGAAAAGACCGGGATCGAAGTACCGAATGACAATAAAAACAGCGGCCAATCCGTGACAGCGATGATTGCGGAAAAAGACAGCCCGATCGCCGATGCGGTCTACTACGGAATCGTCTTCGGCTCTCAGGCGGTCGAGAAAGATTTGGTGGAAGGCTACAAGCCGCCGCATTTTGACGAGATTCCCGCAGCGTTGAAAGACCCTGACGGCAAGTGGATGACAGTGCACTACGGCGCGATCTCGTTCATCGTCAACAAGCAGGCACTGGGCAGCACCCCTGCGCCACAATCGTGGGCAGACCTTTTGAAGCCGGAGTACAAGGGCAAAGTCGGATTCCTCGACCCGTCCTCGGCTGCCGTAGGCTACAGCGTGACCGTAGCGGCCAACCTCGCCATGGGCGGCGATTTGGACAACTGGAATCCGGGCATCGATTACTTGAAAAAGCTGGAGGCAAACGGAGTCATCCATCCAAAAGGAACAGCCAATGCCAAAGTGATGAAAGGCGAAATTCCGATCATTATCGACGCCGATTTCAACGGCTACAAGATGAAGTACGAAGAAAACGGCCCAATCGATGTGGTCATTCCAAAAGAAGGCTCGCTGAAGCTGCCGTACGCCATGTCGATTATTAAAAATGCGCCGCATAAAGAGGCCGGACAACAATATCTCGACTTCCTGCTCTCCGACGAAGGTCAGCAAATGTTCGCCAAAGGCTTTGTCCGCCCGATCCGCAACGTGCAGATTCCAGGCGAGGTCGAAAGCAAGTTCTTGCCAGCGGCTGATTATGAGCGCGTCCGCGACGTTGACTTTGCGAAAATGAATCAGGTTCAAAACGCTTTTATCGAGCGTTGGAAGAGTGAAGTTCTTGCCAACTAGAGGAGTTTGTCTATGAAAAGAATGGGCGTTGCCGTCTTTGTCTTACCGATTTTCCTGCTGTTTGCGTTCTTTTTCCTGTATCCGCTCATCGTGCTGGTCGTAGCGAGCTTTCAGCGCGGCGGCGAGCTTACGGCGGGCAATTACGCTCAGATCATCACCAACCCGCAGTATTTGCACTCGCTGTGGAACAGCTTGTGGCTGTCTCTGTCCGTGACCTTGGTTGCGCTGGTTTTGTCTGCTGTGCTCGCCTTCTTTTTGGCCCGGCATTCGTTTCCGGGGAAGACGCTTTACTTTACGCTGCTGACTTTTCCGATCTCTTTTCCGGGCGTTGTCGTTGGCTTCATGATCATTATTTTGTTTGGTTCGACGGGCATTTTGCCGATGTTGTCCGAGCTTTTGACCGGGGAAAAAAAGCTGGTGTTTGCCTACACGATTGCCGGAATTTTTTTGGCCTACCTGTATTTCGAGATTCCGCGCATTGTGATGACGCTGTACGGGGCGATCAAAGATTTTGACCAGACGCTGGAGGAGGCTGCCCGAACTATCGGGGCCACGCCATGGCAGGCGATCCGCTATGTGGTGCTGCCGACGCTTTATCCGATCTTTCTCTCGGCGGGAGCACTTGCCTTTTCCACGTCGATGAGTGCATTCGGCACAGCTTTCACGCTGGCGAACGACTTCGATATTTTGCCGATCCTGATGTACAACGAGTTCACGCTCAATTTCAACATTGAAGTAGCCAGTGCGATCGCGGTCGTCATCGGGCTTGTCTGCGTGGGAATTAACCTCGGGTATCGCGTGCTGGTCGAGAAGGAGGGGCGTTCTTGATGCAAACAGCAGGAAAAGCGTTGGTTTACGTGCTGGTTTTTCTGATCAGTGCGCTCATCCTCTCTCCCTTGTTGTTTACCGTTGCCGGATCGTTTGCGGTGTACTGGGGCGCTGACATGTATTCGGCGGGCGTAACCTTGTCCTGGTATGCAAAAGTATTCGAGAAATTTGGGCATACGATTGGCTTTACGCTGGTGCTCGCTTTTTGCACGGTGCTGGTCAATACGGTGCTGGGCACGATGGCCGGCTACTGGTTTTACCGTTGGAAAAGCCGCTGGGTGTTTGTGCTGGAGGAACTGCTGTCTTTGCCGATCGCCGTACCAGGCATTGCGATTGCCCTGGCGCTGATTCAGACGTATCCCGCGATGCGCGCATCCGGTGCCTTGATGCTGGTCGGGCATGTAATCATTACGTTTCCGCTGATGTTTCGGACTGTGCTCGGCACGCTGCGGACAAAAGATTTTCGCACGCTCGACGAATGCGCAGCTACGCTGGGAGCCGGGCCGATGTACCGCTTTTTCCATGTGATTTTTCCGAGCATTCGCGGGGCGATTCTCTCCGGTGCCGTCATGGTATTCATGCTGTCGCTCGGCGAGTTCAACATGAACTTTTTCCTGTACACGCCGCTGACGGTGACATTGCCGATCGGGCTGTACGAAGCGTACTCGACGCTGCGGATTGAATTGGGCAGTGCGTACACGACACTGTTTTTGGCGATGGCGATTCCGCTGATGTACTTGCTGCATCGCCTGAACCAGAGTTCGGCCTTTTCGCGAAACGGAGGGGTGTAGATGGAGGAGAGCACGGTGCAATCGATGGAAATTGCCATTCGTGGCGTATCAAAAACTTTTCAGGATGGAACGACGGCCTTGCAGCCGATCGATTTGCAGGTAGCGGCAGGCGAGGTGCTGGTGCTGCTCGGGCCATCTGGCTGCGGGAAAAGCACGCTGCTGCGGATGATTGCCGGGCTGGAGCAGCCGACAGCCGGACGTATTTTGATCGGGGATCGCGACGTTACCCAGCTTCCGCCGGAAAAGCGGGGGATCGGCTTTGTTTTTCAACAGTACGCCTTGTTTCCTACGATGACGGTGGAAGAAAACATCATGTTCGGCATGAAGCTGCGCAAAATCGGCAAGCAGGAGCAGAAGGCCAAGCTGGAGGAACTGCTCGCCTTGATGAACTTGACGGAGCTGCGCAAGCGACTGCCTATTCAGTTGTCTGGCGGGCAGCAACAGCGTGTGGCGATTGCCCGCGTGCTGGCGACTGACCCGATGATTTTGCTGATGGATGAGCCGTTGACGGCACTGGATGCCAAATTGAAGGAGCACCTGCGGTTGGAGCTGGCCCAGTTGTTTCGCAAGCTGCACATTACGACGGTATACGTGACGCATGACCAGACAGAAGCGATGGCGATTGCCGACCGGATTGTTGTGATGAACAAAGGGGTCATCGAGCAGAGCGGTACGCCGAAAGAGATTTACCTCAAGCCGAAATCTTCATTTGTGGCCCAGTTTGTCGGGCAAGTGAACCGCTTGCGGGCAAAGGTCAAGACAGCGGAGCGTGGCAACGTCCTCGATTTGGGATTTTACCAGCTTCCGTACAAAGGGGAGAGCCGGGCAGTCGCGGACATCGATGTGTTCCTTCGCCCGGAGGACGTATATCTCACGCAAGAAGCAGGCTTTTCTGCACGCGTGCAGGACGTGATTTTTCTCGGCGATCATTACCGCGTCATTGCCGAGTCCGGCGGGCAAAAGCTCGTTATCGACGTCGGAAACGACACGCTGATCCACGAAGGAGATCAGGTGCAACTGGAAATACGCGAAGACAAAATCATTTACGCATGAGGTGACGGGGATGAAAAAAGAAATTTGCTACTCCGACTTGGCGCTTTTGACGCAGCCGATTGAGGCAAATATCGAGCTGCTTCTGGAACACGGCGCAGACAAAATCGAGCTTTTGATGGACGGGCTGCAATGGGATGCCATGGACGATCAGATCGCCCGCATGAGCAAAGTGCTGCCTCAGTACAACGCAGGGTACACGGTGCACCCGCCAGCGTGGGACACCAGCTTGACCAGCGAGAACAAAGCGATTCGCGAAGCGTCTTTTTCCGAGTACGCGAAAGCGATCCAGTTCGCGCATAACATCGGGGCAGAGCATGTCGTGATTCACCCCGGCTTTTGCTTCTCGCCCGTCTTTGACAAAGAAATTGCCCAGATGCGAGCGGCTGACGCGATTCATCGCCTGTGCAAAATAGCCGCGCCGCTCGGCGTGAAGCTGGCTGTGGAAAATGTAGGTTACAAAGGCGCGTCGATTTTCAGCGAAGCGGAGTTTGCGGCTTTTCTGGATGGAATGGACAGCGTCGCAGGGTACTTGCTCGACACCGGACACGCTTATTTGAACGATTGGGACATTCCGGCACTCATTCGCAGTATTTCGCACCGACTGCTTGCCGTGCATTTGCATGACAATTACGCAACAGGAGACGATCATTTGCCGATTGGAGAAGGCGGCATCAGCTGGGAGCCTGTTTTTGCCACACTTGCGCAGACCGCGCCGGATTGCCAGCTGATTTTGGAATATGCGCCGGGCACAGAGTTGGTCAAGCTTCAGCAAGGAAAAAGCGTGCTGCTGGAGCGATTGCAGCTCGTGTAAGCAAGCAAACCGCACTACTACCATGATCAAAAGGAGTGGAGAGGGAGCATGAAAAGAAAGCAGACGAAGCAAACAGGCAAAACAGGAACGCAAAAGAGGGCAACGGCAGCATCTGTACTAGCGTTGACCGTCCTGCTCAGCAATGTCCCGGTGCATGCCGAGAATGCGACAGCGGTCACTGAGACAGAAGCAGGAAGCAGCACAGCAGGCGACACGAAGGCAGAAGAGACTGGGACAGACGCGCCAGAAACCGGAGCAGCCGAAGACGCTACCGCCGGCGAGAACGGCCCAGCAACTCCGGAAGCGCCAGGGGAAGTGCCCGCAGGTGATGCCGAGACGACACCAGGAGAAGCTCCTGCCGAGGTGCCGACTGATGCGCCAGCTCCAGAGGAAATTCCTGCTGTATCGAGCGTGGAAGCTTTGCAGATCACGCAAGACTCGCCGATCAAAATTACGGAAATTTTGTACGATGCAGACGGCTCCGACGATGGAACCGAGTTTTTGGAGATTTCCAATCTGGGAACGAAAACCGTCGATATTAGCGGCTACATGATCGGCGATGAGGAAACAAGAGGCGGCGGCGAGGGAATGTTCGCTTTTCCGCAAGGCACGAAGCTTGCTCCCGGACAATCCATCACGATTGCCCAATCGTCGCTGATCAACAAGGCCAAATACCGCTATACTCCCGATTTTGAGCTTCCGCCTGTCGAGCAGTACAACCCGCAAGACGACCCGGATGTGCCGAATTTGCTGCCGACCGATTGGGCAACAGGGACGATTGTCATGGCAAACGGCGGCGATGACGTGCTGCTGATGGACGACAAGTACAACGTTCTCGACTATGTTCCATACATCAAAGACACGACTTTTAACGGCAAAAAAGTCAAGGCGGCCAAGCCGTTGAACAACTTGGGCGAATCTTTGCAACGAATCAAGCAAACGGGAGATGCTTCGGTCGACTTTTACTCGCTGTTCCCAAGTCCGGGAACGTGGAGCGACAAGGAGCCGGAAGAACCGGACTTTGGTCCGAGCGACTCTTTGATCATCACAGAGGTTATGAATGATCCGCTGTTTGATGAAAGCACGGGCGAATTTGTCGAGATTACGAACATATCGGATAAAGCTATCGACATTAGCGGCTATTTGATTGGAGATGAAGAAACAAAAGGCGGCAGCGAGGGAATGCACGCGTTCCCACCGGGGACAATCATTCAACCGTACCAGCCAATCGTTGTCGCCCGTTACGCGGATGGCATCGTAGAGCGTCACCAGACGAAGCCGGACTTTGAAATTTTCGAGTCGATGGACGATGTACCGCAAATGCTGCCGACGAAGTGGGCTACTGGCAGCCTGTATTTGGCTAACAGCGGCGATCATGTGATTTTGGCTGATCCAGAGGCGCGCGTCATTGACGCCATGGTATACGGCGATGCCAAATTCCCGCAAGTAACGGCACACCCGGGAGTGGCAGGCGGTCACACGATGGAACGCTTGACAGGTGAAGATACGAACGACGCTTCCAAAGATTTTGTCGACCAGCCTAATCCGACTCCGGGAGGTCTTCTGTTCGGCCCGGATGCTCTCGTAGACAAGATTCCGAAATCCGATTTGAAAGACAACGTCCTGATCGTGAAGGAGCCAGAGACTGGTGTTGTATCGCCAGTGACAGTAATTGGCTGCTATCAATCCGGCGATGTCTCGGCATTGGCTTCGTCCGGTGTTTCCTCCGTATTTTTGATGGTGGGCAAAAATATTGACGGACAACTGATTGTGTCGGCGGGAGACAGACCGCTTTTGGCCGATGCCCTCGATCAATTGGCGAACAAAGCGATTCCGATTTTGTCCATCGAATCGAAGGAGTTGGTGCCAGCTGTTGACCAGCTTTTGACAGAGCGTTCCTTGACGGATGTGCACATCGTATCGAGCAACCCGGAGATTGTCCGTGCAATGCGGGAGAAAAACGATGAGTACCGCGGCGCGATCCTGGACGGTGTGGACGAGCTTGATTTGGCCAAGCAAAAGCAGTTGGTAAAAACCGTACGCGCCAGCAAATCGAACGTGCTGATTTTGCCTTACGACCGCGTGAATGCGGAAGTGGCTCGCTATTTCCGTCTGCGGGGAATTACGGTATGGGCAATTGAAAAAGCCGGAACCGTGCAGCATCACGATCTGGTCAGCATGGGTGTGCGCGGAATCATCTCTGCACAGCCAGAAACGGTGTTGTCTGCTCTGGCAGCCTATCCGACCGAGACGTTGACACAGCCGCCGATCGTCTACGCGCACCGCGGCATTCCGTCCAAAAAGCCGGAAAACACGATGTATTCGTTCCAGGAGGCCATTGACCTGGGAGCAGATATCGTGGAGACGGACATTCATAAGACGAAGGACGGCAAGCTTGTCCTGATTCACGACTTTGATCTGGAGCGCACGACAAACGGCACGGGAAAAGTAAAAGACTACACGCTGGCAGAGCTTCGCGCACTGGTTGCCAACAAGCAAGACCCGGAAAACCCGGACTGGTACCAGCCTGAGATTACAGATGCCCGCATCCCTACACTCGACGAGCTGCTGGAAGCGGCAAAAGGCAAAGCCGTACTCGATCTGGAAGCAAAAAGCATCGGCTACGAAAGAGAAATCATCGAAGCCATTGAAGCGCATGACATGGTGGAAGACGTCATTCTTTGCAGCTTCAGCTCGGAAGTATTGAACCGTTTTGCCGCGTTGAATCCCGAAGTCGGACTTGGCTATGTGCTGAGCGGCTCCAAGCCGGAAACGAAGAAGGATCAATACGCGGAGAAGCTCGTCACAGATGCGATTCAGCTCAATGCCCAATACTTCCTCGACCAGGCGATTTTGACACCGGAGCTGGCGCGCTACGCCAAGCATCGCGGATTGCCGCTCGGCGTGTACACCGTAAACGAAAATGCGCAGATTGAGGAAGCGTTGCGTACAGGTGTGAGCGGGGTTGTTACCGACTACGCACAACGTTTGCTGACAGCACCAATTCGCGTCGATGCGCCGCAAAGCTCGCTGGAATTGACCGCAGGTGAAGTGAAGCCGCTCGAAGCGATCATCGACTATCGCGTGGCGGAAGACCAGTTGGCGCCAGCCCGCATTCGCCTGATTGACAACCATGACGCGGCAGTAGAAGTAGCGGCAGACGGCAAGAGCCTGATCGCCAAAAAGGCTGGCACAGCCAAGGTTCAACTGAGTGTGGAAGTGCCATCTGGCGGCAAGACGTGGAAAATGGTCACGACCGTGATCGAAGTGAAGGTCAATTAATTGTTTCGCGAAACAGGAGGGGGAGCTGCTTCCCTCTCCTTTTGCTACTATGACGTTTGTGCGAAATCAGAGGACAGACCTTGAAACTTCTGAACATTCGGGATACTCTTGATGAAAAGGCTTGATTCGTAGAGCGGAGGGTGGTTGATGCATGCTCGAGGAAAGCGTTTCGTTGCGGATGTGGAAACGTTTTGTTCAAGAAGGTGTAATTGACTCAGCACGAATCAACAAACGGATTACAGAATCGTGGCATCGCTGCAAAAGCAGCCGGGTAAACCCGTATGCAGGCACAGGGCAGGTTGTACTCGCCGGGGATGCGCTGAAAAGACAACAGGAGAATAGTCGCCTGCTGCTGGAGCTTGCCTTGCCGCAAATTGACCGACTGTCGCCTTTTATCCACGACGTGGGGATGATCGCGCTCGTGATTGACCCCGAGGGCTACGTCTTGAGCATGCGTGGCGAAAAGCGGGCGCTTCACGATGCCAATGCGATCAATTTTGTCGAAGGGGTACGCTGGACAGAGGATGAGGTGGGCACGAACGCAATCGGCACGGCGCTTTTGGCAAAAGAAGCGATCATGGTCAACGGAACCGAGCACTATTCGGTTGCCTCGCATCGCTGGAGCTGCTTTGCGGCCCCCATCCGGGACGACAGCGGCTCGCTGCTCGGAATCATTGACGTATCAAGTCCTGTCGAGCGCAGTCACCCGCAGACGATGGCGACTGTCATGACGCTTGCTTACTCCATCGAGCAGGCTTGGATGAAGCAGCGGCAGCAGGACGAACTGGAATTGCTGCAACGCGCCATGATATTGCCGAACGAAGGACAGCGGCCCATCATTTTTTGCAATCAGGAAGGCCGGGTAGTTTATGCGAGCGCAGATATACGCAAGCGAATCGCCAACTGGACCAATTTGAAAAGACGTGAGGTTGCGGAGTACGGCTTTTTCGAAGCGCGGCAAGCGCCGTTGTTTTCCGAACGTCATCCGGGCTTGATTGGCTGGGTGATCGAGCTGGCGACAAGCGATGCGGGACTTGCGCGGATGTTTGTGAACCGTTCCTCCTCATTCCGCTTCCAAGGCGAGCCGGGAACGAGCGCAGCCTTTTGCAACGTCCTGCGGGAGCTGGAGCGGATCGCGCCGACGGACGGGAACGTGGTGATCTATGGCGAAAGCGGCACGGGAAAAGAGTTGGTCGCACAAGCGATACACGACAACAGTCCGCGCCGGGAAGGGCCGTTTGTGGCAGTCAACTGTGGCGCTATACCTCGCGAGCTGATGGAAAGCGAGCTGTTCGGGTATGTGGAGGGGGCGTTCACCGGAGCGCGCCGCCGCGGACATACAGGAAAGCTGGCGCAAGCGAACGGCGGCACGCTGTTTTTGGATGAGATCGGGGAGATTCCCGCTGCCATGCAGGTCGCTTTGCTGCGCGTCCTGCAAGAGCGAAAAGTCACGCCGATCGGCAGTACGGAAGAGCATGCACTGAATATTCGCGTCATCGCCGCTACGCATCGCAATTTGCGGCAACAGGTGAGTGAGGGCAGCTTTCGCGAGGACTTGTACTATCGGCTGCACGTTCTCCCTGTATCACTGCCGCCGCTGCGGGCGCGGAAAGAAGATATTCCGCTGCTGATTCGCCACTACTGTCACAAAAACGGCTATCAGCTTGATTTGCCAAAAGCGTTGCTGGATGAGTTGATGGCGTATGACTGGCCGGGCAATATACGCGAGCTGTACAACGTTGTTGAACGTCTGCGAGTCCTTCCCCGAGAGGATTGGAAGCGGTTACTTTGCGATGTGATGCAGGCAGGAGCTGATTATGAGCTGCGTCCGCAGGCAAGACAGTCGATTCAGCAGCCGTCTTTTTACGAAGCCGACTCGCTCTGTTACCGCGAACAACTGGAGCGGCAGACGATCGTGCAAGCTCTGGAAAAAAGCGGCGGCAGCGCTTCGGTAGCGGCTGAGCTGCTAGGTATTCCGCGCAGCACTTTTTACCGCAAGCTGAAAAAGTATCGGCTCTGACGAAAGAGCACGAGAGGGGGGATCACGCATGCCATTTTATTGGTGGGAGCAAACGCCTGTTCAACTGCTTGCTACGGTCTCCCGGCCGTATCGCGGGGAGGTGTTGATCCCTTTTAGCGTTGACGAGGCGTATGCCCGGCTATGTTCACGGGAGCCGACGACTGCTCCTGTCATTCACTTGTGGCGGCATGAAAAAGCGATTGTTTTGGGCGCGCGTGATGCCAAGCTGCCGCATGCGGCTGAAGCTGTGCGACAGTTGGAGGCAGCGGGGTATCAGACCGCTGTCCGTCCATCAGGCGGGGCTGCCGTTCCGCTGGCGCCGGGAGTGATCAACTTGTCGCTGGTGATGCCTGTTGCCGCTTCTGACTTGAATCCCGAGCCGTTTTTTCTGCGGATGGTGGAGTTGATTCGTGCGACGTTGGGCGACGACGGAGCGAAAATGAGCAGCGGTGAAGTAGAAGGGGCTTATTGTCCGGGCACTTACGATCTCGCCATTGAAGGATATAAATTTTGCGGGATCGCCCAGCGGCGTTTGACTCGGGCGGTTGCGGTCCAGGCGTTCATCAATGTCGAAGGCTGCGGGCGGACGTACGAAGCGATCATCCAGTCTTTTTACGAAAAGGCAGCTATGGGCGCTCCCGTCGAGCAGTTTCCGCAAGTACAGCCGGGGCGGATGGCAAGCTTGTCCGAGCTGGGAGTGTCCGGGGGAGTGGAAGGGTTTGTCCTGCGCTTGCAGGAACTGCTGCACGCACACGCGGAGTCATCTGTTGCGGTGCTGGATGCTTGTCCAGACTCGCTTGCGCAAGAGGCGAAGAGTGCGCTCGAGCTGTTAAAAGGAAGGCAGCGCCAACTGGTCGGTTCTTAAAAAGAACCGGCTTTTTTTGTGCGTGAAAATCGGTTCGGCTTTTTCATGAAAAACGTATGAAAGCTCATGAACGCGGATGTACCTTTTCGCGTGCAATCACACGGTCATGACGGCTGGATCGTATCTGTACAGTCGGGAAACCGATCTCAAGTGAGCCTTCGCTCCACAAGCTGCTGTGAGAAAAAATGAGACAAAACGGGACGATGTCTCACTTTGTACTACCTGGTGCCGACAGTCCAAGCAGAAAAAGCCGCAAAACCTCGCAGTTGCTGGCTGGCACAGAGATTGCACATAAGAAAAGGGCAAGAGCGATCGACCGGGTCGTTCCAAACAAGTCACGATGGAGGAGGCGTATCTGATGAAAGTAATCCAGGCGGAAGAACAGGTGCTGTCCCGTGAACAGGCGAAATGGATGTACCGCAAAATGCTGGAGATTCGCAAGTTCGAGGACGCTGTTCACGTATTGTTCGGACAAGGCAAGCTGCCGGGGTTTGTCCACTTGTATGCAGGGGAGGAAGCGATTGCGGTGGGGCTTGGCGTCCATCTGAACCAGCAGGACAGCATCACCAGCACACATCGCGGCCACGGCCACTGCATTGCCAAGGAATGCGACTTGAATGGAATGATGGCAGAGATATACGGAAAAGCGACTGGCTTGTGCAAAGGAAAGGGAGGCTCCATGCACATCGCTGACCTGGACAAAGGCATGCTGGGCGCGAACGGGATCGTCGGAGGCGGTTTCCCGCTGGCATGCGGCTCTGCCTTGACCGCCAAGCTGAAAAAGACCAATGCGGTCAGCGTTTGTTTCTTCGGAGACGGAGCCAACAACCAGGGCACCTTCCACGAAGGCTTGAATTTGGCGGCAATCTGGAAGCTGCCTGTCGTATTTGTAGCGGAAAACAATGGCTACGGAGAGGCGACGCCGTTTACATACGCCTCCAGCTGCACACATATCGCTGATCGTGCAAGCGGTTACAATATGCCGGGAGTGCGCGTGGACGGAAAAGATGTGCTGGCTGTTTACCAGGCGGCCGAAGAAGCGGTTGCCCGTGCGCGGCGGGGCGAGGGGCCGACTTTGATCGAATGTGTGACCTACCGCAACTACGGCCATTTTGAAGGGGATGCGCAGAAGTACAAAAAAGAGCTCGACAAACAGGAGCATCTCAATGAAAAGGATGCGATCACTTCTTTCCGCAATCATTTGACGACATCGCAAACCATGTCTGACACAGAGCTGACAGAAATCGAGCAAGCCGTGGACAGTGCGATCCAGGAAGCGATCCGCTTCGCCGAGGAAAGTCCGTATCCGAGTGCAAGCGAACTGCTGACTGACGTCTACGTGTCGTACTAAGAGAGGGGGATGGAGGACATGACGAGAAAAATCAGCTTTTCCGCAGCGGTTAATGAAGCGATGAAACTGGCGATGAGAGCCGATGAAAACGTGATTTTGCTGGGCGAGGATGTGGCTGGCGGCGCGCAAGTCGACCATTTGCAGGACGATGAGGCGTGGGGCGGCGTACTTGGCGTGACCAAAGGGCTTGTGCAGGAATTTGGCCGCGAGCGCGTTCTGGATACGCCGATTACCGAAGCTGGCTACATCGGCGCTGCGATGGCAGCGGCGGCAACAGGCATGAGGCCGATTGCCGAGCTGATGTTCAACGATTTTATCGGCAGCTGTCTCGACATGGTGATGAACCAGGGGGCGAAATTCCGCTACATGTTTGGCGGCAAGGCACAGGTGCCGATCACGATCCGCACGATGCACGGAGCAGGCTTCCGTGCGGCAGCACAGCACTCGCAGAGCCTTTACGCCATGTTCACGCACATCCCCGGCATCAAGGTGGTTGTGCCGTCCACACCTTATGAGGCAAAAGGCTTGCTGCTTGCCGCCATCGAGGACAACGATCCCGTCATTTTCTTCGAGGACAAGACGTTGTACAACACGACAGGAGAAGTTCCGGAAGAATATTACACCATTCCGCTCGGTGTTGCGGATATCAAGCGTGTGGGCAGCGACCTGACGATTGTCGCCATTGGCAAGCAAGTTCAGACGGCGCTTGCGGCAGCCGAGCAATTGGCGAAAAAAGGGATCGAGGTCGAGGTGGTCGATCCGCGCACGCTGTCACCTCTCGATGAGGATACGATTCTCGCCTCTGTCGCCAAAACGAATCGCCTGATTGTGATCGACGAAGCGAATCCGCGGTGCAGCATCGCAACCGATATCGCCGCGTTAGTCGCCGACAAAGGCTTTGATACGCTGGATGCACCAATCAAGCGGATTACTGCGCCGCATACACCTGTTCCGTTTTCTCCGGTGCTGGAAGATTTGTATCTCCCATCGCCGCAAAAGGTCATTCAGGTCGTGTCGGAAATGATCGGAGACGAATCGATCACGGTCGTTTCCTGATCGACTGGGAGCACTCGGCGTCGGCAGCAGCTAATGCCGGGTGCTTTTCGCGCTGAAAAGGGACAGACAAAATAGGAGAGGAGAGAGCGGGATGGCAGAAAATATCATCATGCCCAAGCTGGGAATGGCGATGGTGGAAGGAACGGTGATCGCCTGGAAAAAACGGGAGGGCGAGGCGGTCAAAAAAGGAGAGGGCATCGTCGATATCAGCTCGGAAAAAATTGAAATGGAAGTAGAGGCTGCAGCAGATGGCGTACTGCTGAAAATTGAAGTTCCCGCGGGTGGCGTCGTTCCTTATGGCACCGTGCTGGGGGTGATCGGGCAGCCTGGCGAATTGGCAGCCACTCCTGCGGTCGTTGCCGAGGCGAACGCCAAAGCCGAATCGGCTGCAACGCTGGCGATCGCTGACGGCCAGAGCGCTGCGACAGGTACGAGTGCAGGTGCATCCATAGCCGCAACGGCTGTTTTGGAGCGCCCGCGCGATGGCGTGAAAATTTCTCCCGTAGCTCGCAAAATCGCCGAGGAAGCAGGGTTTGACTTCACCACGATTGCCGGGACAGGGCCGCAAGGAAGAATCACCAAGGAAGATGTAGAGCGCGCGATCAAGGCTGCGCAGGAAACCGCAGCACCGCCAAAGGCAGCCCAGGCAGCTCCCGTAGCTATCGCAGTAGAAACAACCGACCGCGCAGCGGAAAGCCAGCCGGAACGCATCCCTGTCGCTGGCATGCGCAAGGTGATTGCCGAGCGGATGTATCAGAGCCTCCAGCAGAGCGCCCAGCTGACCATCACGATGCAGGCGGATATTACAGAGCTTTTGCAGCTAAAAGAGAAGCTCTCGCCGGAAATCGAGAGCCGCTATCAGCTCAAGCCGTCTGTCACGGACTGGATTGCCCGAGCAGTAGTCTTGGCGCTTGCCAAGCACAAGCAAATGAACAGCGCGCTTCTGGACGACCGGATCGAGCTGTATGACGACATTCATTTGGGTGTGGCGGTAGCCCTCGACAAAGGTCTGGTCGTCCCGGTCGTCCGCCACGCCGGACAAATGACGCTGGTGGAGCTGTCGCGCCAGCTGAAATCAGTGAGTGCGCGTGCCAAGCAAAATCAGCTCGCACCGGAAGAAATGAAAGGCTCGACTTTTACGATTACCAATCTCGGCAGCTACGGCGTAGACACGTTTACCCCTGTGTTGAACCCGCCGGAAACCGGAATATTGGGCATTGGCGCGGCAAAAGACACTCCCGTGTTCGTCGGTGACGAGTTGCAGCGGCGAAGCCTTTTGCCACTCTCGCTGACTTTTGATCATCGCGTACTCGACGGCGCTCCGGCAGCGGCGTTCCTGGCGACAGTCCGGTCTTATCTGGAAGCGCCGCACAGTCTGCTGATCTAGGAGGGAAGAGCATGTACGATATCGCGATCATCGGCGGAGGCCCTGCGGGTTACGTAGCTGCCATCACAGCGGCGCGTGCCGGGAAACAGGTTGTGTTAATCGAGAAAAAGGAACTCGGCGGCACTTGCCTGAACGAAGGCTGCATGCCGACAAAAGCGCTGCTGGAGTGTGCAGACACGTATCAGCACGTGCTTCATGCCGAGCGCTTTGGCATCGAAAATGCTGCTGACCATGTACAGGTCAATTGGGCAAAAATCAACGCCTACAAACAAAGCATCGTGCAAAAGCTGACCGGCGGCGTGCACTATTTGATGAAGCGCAATCAGGTACAAGTGATACGCGGCAGCGCAGCCTTTGAAAATGAGCGTGCGCTCCTGGTAGAGACAGCCAACGGCACGAGCAAAATCGAAGCAGAGAAGTTCATCGTAACGACGGGGGCGGAGCCGATCGCCCTGCCTTTTGCCCCATTTGATGGCGAATGGATCATGCACAGCAGCCATTTCTTGTCGCTGGAGACACCTCCGCCTGTGCTCGTAATCGTAGGCGGGGGAGTGATCGGCTGCGAGTTCGCTTCCGTATACAGCAGGCTGGGGAGCCAGGTGGTCATAGCGGAGATGGCTGAGCAGCTGTTGCCGGGAGAAGACCCGGACATTGCAGCGTTTCTGGAACGAAGCTTGAAACAGCAAGGAGTGCAGATTCATCTTTCCAGCAGTGTCGAGGCGCTCGATCGCACGACGCAGACGGCGCGCATCCGTACACCGGAAGGAGCGGCGGAAATAAAGGCCGATGCGGTGCTGGTTGCGATCGGAAGGAAGCCGCGTTTGGACGGACTGCTGCTTGAGCGGGCAGGGGTCAAAGCTACAGCGCGCGGGATAGAGGTAAACGAGCGAATGCAGACAAGCCAGCCGCATATTTTCGCGGCGGGTGACGCTTGCGGTGGCATCCAGCTTGCCCACGTGGCCTTTCATGAAGGCGAAGTCGCTGCCCGCAACGCATGCGGGGAAGAAGCTATGCTCAACCTGCGCGCGGTGCCGCGCTGCATCTATACGTCGCCAGAGGTCGCTTCCGTCGGATTGACCGAGCGTCAGGCCAGGGAGAAATACGCTGGGCTGCTCGTGGGCGAGTTTCCTTTTTCAGCGAACGGCAAAGCGATGATTTTGCAGGAGACAGCGGGAAAAGTAAAAGTGCTGGTGGAGCCGACATATCACGAGATCGTAGGAATTACGCTGGTTGGGGCGGGGGCAACGGAACTGATCGGCCAGGCCGCGCTCATGATGCATGCCGAAATGACAGCCGACGCGATGGAAAACTTTATCGCGCCGCATCCGACACTATCAGAGATTTTGACAGAAGCCGTACGCGGTGCGCTCGGGCACGCCATTCATGGCTAATGGGTCAGGGAGCAATTATGCCTCCACCATGCAGGAAAGCCCATCCTATGTTAAAATGAGCCGTAATTGGATGGAGGTATGAAATGCATGAGTAAATTGCCAAATTGCCCAAAATGTAATTCCGAGTACACGTACGAAGACGGAAGCATGCTCATCTGCCCGGAGTGCAGCCACGAGTGGTCACTGCAAGGGGATGCCGAGGATAGCGGAGAAAAAGTCATCAAGGATGCAAACGGAAACGTCTTGCAAGACGGCGATACCGTAACAGTCATCAAAGATTTGAAAGTAAAAGGCACTTCCCTGGTAGTGAAAATCGGGACGAAAGTAAAAAACATTCGCCTCGTTGACGGCGACCACGATATTGACTGCAAAATCGACGGCTTCGGCGCGATGAAGCTGAAATCCGAGTTTGTGAAAAAAGTATAGAGATTGCCAGGCCAGCTTCCGTGGGGGAGCTGGTTTTTTCATTCTTGTTTGCGGGAGGCACTATGATTCGCTAAAATACACGTATGCATTTCCAATAATAGGATGATTTCAGCGATTTCATCAGAAGGGATGAGGTGAGGGTCGATGCAATTTCTTGATGCCAACAAGCAATGGACGCCAGAATTTATGCAATATATCGAGCAAACAGCGAAGCCATCTGTCAAGTTAACGCTCTCCAAAGAGCCTGCGACGATAACCGACAGCAAAGTGGGAGGAACGCCGTGGCTGCCTCCGCAGCTCTCGATCCCGCAAGACGAAGACGGAAGAGATTATTTGTTCATCGCGCAAATCAATTGGGCACAGATGCCACCGTTGGAAGGGTATCCGACGAGTGGACTTACCAGCTTTTTTGTAAAACAGGACGATACTTTCGGCTTGCTCGACCAGGCTTTTCACGTCTGGCATTTTCCTGACGTGATCGACTCGGAGCAGATCGATCCGTATCAGCCCGAAGACCCCGAGTTGTACAGTCCCGTTTTGGGCGGCCCGTACAAGCTGACGGGCAAGCTGGAAAAACAGCTGATTCCTTACAAAAATCACAGGGCAGATCAGTACCAGCTCCCTACCGATCAGGATGAAGTGGCCTATTCGAAATACTGGGATTTGACAGATGCAAGCGGGTCGCGGATCGGAGGCTACCCTTACTTTTCGCAGGACGATGTCAGAGAAGAAGAAATGGAGCTGCTCTTTCAGCTGGATATGGAAGGCGATCACAAGAGTTACTATGTTTCTTGGGGCGACAGCGGGGTAGCGAACTTTTTCATTCGCAAGCAAGATTTACTTCGCTTGGATTTTTCCCAAGTTTTTTATACGTGGGATTGCTTGTAATTATTTTGACCAAAAGGGGTGAGCACGCAATGGTGCGTATAGCGGATGTTCAGACTTTGATTCAGGAAGCGAAAAAAACAAGATTCAAATACTTGCTGTTCTGGGGCCACACACCAAAGCAGCAGGGCGTTGTCGATAAAGCGTGCTTCAGCCAGTGGTATCCGGCTGCTTTCGAGGAGGATGGCGTCCGCTACTTGACGGCAGAGCACTACATGATGGCAAAAAAGGCGGAGCTGTTTGGCGATCATGCAGTACGTGAGGAAATTCTCCGCGCACAGCATCCGAAGCAAGCGAAAACATTGGGACGAAAAGTTCGCTCCTTCGATGAAAAAATTTGGGATGCGCACAAAAGCGAGATCGTCCGCCAGGCGAACCTGCTCAAATTCGCGCAACATCCCGATTTGAAACAGTTTTTGTTGAATACACAGGACCGGGTTCTGGTTGAAGCAAGTCCGTACGATCGAATTTGGGGAATTGGTCTGGGGGCGGATCATCCACATGCAGAGCGCCCTGAGCATTGGCGCGGTGAAAATTTGCTCGGTTTTGCGCTGATGGAAGCAAGAGAACAGCTGCGGTCGTGATCAGCCTTCGGGAAGGAGCAGGGGCATGCGAATTACAAAAATGGCGCAGGAACCGATCGAGCAATTCCCCTACCTGACAGCGGGAGCGGGCGACAAAGGAGTCATCCAAAGCTGGCTGCCGATTTATTTGGGGGAAATGGCTGAGATGCCAGATTGGTGCGATGCCGTTATCGTGACATCTGATTTGCAGGGGGTGACGGAATCTGACGAGCATGAGCAAGTGTTGCTGGGAGAAGTGCTGCCAGCCTTTGTTTCGCTGTTGCTGCAAGTCGAGAAGCCGTCGGTACGTCCGGAGCGCACGCTAGTATTGCTGTGCGGCGATTTGTACGCCGATCCGCTAAAAAGGGGAAGCAGCGGCGATCCACTCTCCGTGTGGACTGCTTTTCGCCAAGAGTTCGGGCATGTAGTCGGTGTGGCGGGCAATCACGATTTGTTTGAAGCAGATTCTATCGGGAAGCTGCGCAATATGGAGCGGGTCACGCTCATTTCTGAACCGGAAATCGTACTGGCGAATCAGCTTCGCATCGCGGGTTTGGGAGGAATTATTGGCCGTTCGGACAAAGCGAATCGCCGGGATTTGCCGTCATTTTTGCAATCGCTTGCGGCGCTACTGCGAAAGGAGCCGGATGTGTTGCTGTTGCACCAGGGGCCAGACGAGCCTGCTCTGGGGCTTCCGGGAGTGGCGGAAATCAGAACGAAGCTGCAACAGCACGCTCCTACGCTGGTTTGCTGCGGACATGTGCATTGGGCGGAGCATTTGGTCGAGTGGACACAAGGGACGCAAGTATTGAATGCGGATGGGAAATTGTTTGTGTTTACGAGGGCAAACGAAAAAAGTGATTGAGCAAGGTTTCCCGTTGCCAACCACTTTTTTCAATTGGAACGGTTTAGGAAAGTCAGAACAGCTACGACAAACATAGCTTGTTCAGCTTTTTGGCGTTACTTCGCGGAAGAAGCAGCAACGCGCAACTGCTCATTTTTCATCAGAAGAGTAGAGAAGTTTTGAACAGAGGCAGAGAAAGGCTTTTTGCCACCTTTACTTTTAAAAGTTGGGATCATAACCATCACGTAGTCCTCCTTTCCTATGGTATGGGAATATCTTCTATAGGATAGCATTTAAGTTTCTTTACCGTCAATTGGCTGTTTGGTCATGCCCAAATAGGCGACAAGTCGGGATAGCTCCACTCTGTAGATGTTTTCCTGACCAAAATGCCCCTCTTGCTCACCGACAACCTGCGCGAATTTGGAATAAAGCCGATTCAGGTAGTCATCTTCACAACGCGCACAAAACTCAACATATCGCGCTTGATGATTGACGGCTTGAATCTGCTCTGCGAGATAGCGAAACCCCCGCAAAAACACTCTGCTGCTTCGATAGTCCAGGGAGACGAAGACAGAGTGGATGAAAGCAGTCTCCCCGTCTGGAGCTGCTTCCCGCTCCGCATTCATGAATTGATAATGCCCCCAGCCAATCACTTTGGTCGACCCCTCCTCGATCAAAATGACTTGCGAGTCGGAAAGAAAACCAAGGAGATGAATGAGAGAGTCGGCGAGCGAAAAGGACGGGCTGAATGCATGACGGTTTTGCAGAAAAAAGAGCGTAAACTGGGCGTAGTCAAGATCGCTGTTACAGCTTCTAAATTGGACGAGCATCCCGTTCCCCTCCTGCTATTTTTTTCGTTCCAGTATGATTTGTCTGACATGGGCATCAATCTCAGGATGTTTGGTCAGGATGTAGAGCAATACTTTGCGTTGCAGCGTCAAACATACGCAAGGCGCAAGGGCCGTCACAGTTGCTGTCCGGGGAACATCCTCCAGGAGAGCGATTTCGCCAAAATGGTCGCCATCTTCCAGAACGGCAAGCCGGATGGGGCCTGACTCGGCCTCGCCAGACTGTTTGCTGACTTCGACACGCCCCCGGGCGATCAGGTAGAACTTTTCACCTGTCTCGCCTTCCGTGATGATCGGCTGTCCGGCTGCGAACGTCTCTGTATTGAACAGATGGGAAATATCAGCCAGTACGTCGGAACCGACACCGCGGAAAAACGGGAGCATGGACAAGCGCGCCGGATCGATGGTTGCTTCCTGGCCGCTATCCGAGATGGACAAGCCGCTTTGCTTGTCCCACAGCTCTTTGTAGTACCCGTCTTTTGCCAGAAGCTGCATGTGGCTGCCAGCGTCGACGAGCCTGCCTTGTTCAAACACAAAAATTTGATCGACTCCCGTGATGGAAGCGAGGCGGTGTGTGACGGTAATGACCGTCCGATCGCGGGACAATCGTTCAAATGTCCGGTTAATCGCCGCTTCCGCTATCGGATCGAGGGCAGAAGTCGCTTCATCGAGCAAAAGCAGTCGCGGATTGCGCAAAATCGCGCGGGCAATCGCCAGCCGTTGCCGTTGACCGCCTGAAAAATTGCTGCCTTCGTCCAACACCATCGTGTCGTACTGATCGGGCAGCGTCATGATGAAATCATGAATTTCCGCCTGTTTGGCGGCTTCGACGATTTCCTGCTGCGTTGCATCCGGTTTGCCGAGCCGAATATTTTCAAGCAGCGACCCGTGAAACAAAAAATGATCCTGCAAAACAATGCCGAGTTGTTCACGGTATGAGCCGCGGTTTAGAGATTGCAGGTTTTGGCCGTTTAGCCGGATCGCCCCGGAATCAGGCTCGTAAAAGCCGAGCAAAAGCTGGAGCATCGTGCTTTTCCCGGAACCGCTGGCACCGACAAAGGCAGCTTTCGTCCCTGCGGGGATGTGCAGGGTCACATCGCGGATCACCGGATGGTCGGACTGGTAGCCAAACGTAACACCATCTACAGTCACGTCCGGCACAAGACTTGGGAGCGGCGGAGCGTGCGGGTTGTCGAAAGCTTCGCGCTGCTCCGAAAACACTTTTTGGATGCGCTCCATGCTGACTTGCGCATCCGTAATGATCGGGAGTGTAAAAGTCAGGTTAAACACAGCGTTGCCCATCGATGTATACATGGTGAAGAAAGCGACGAGCGAACCGATTGTAATATGGCCTTTGAGGGCGAGATAGGAGCCGAAGCCAATAATCGTGAAGTTGATCAGCAACAGACTGACCATCGGGAGCCGTTCCAATTGCGCGTTCATCATATTTTTGCGGTAGCTGCTGAGCAGAAACGACTGGAGTCTCGTGTTGAATTTGGCGATCATGGCTTGTTGCAGGTTGAAGCCTTTGATGACTTTTTGCGCCTTCATGTTTTCCTGCACGTCGCTGGTCAGTGCGGCCAGAAGCTCTTTGTGAGCGGAGTTGATCGCTTGGGCGCGCTTGCCAAGCAAATACGGTCCGAGAAAAATCACGATTGCTCCTGCCAAAATGCACAAGGCAAGCGTCCATTCGAGATAAAACAGGACAATCGTGCTGATGATGACGACCGCGAGAGACTGCAACCCTGTCGTGAACAGGACGCCTATAGCTCCTTCGATGGCGGGGAGATCCACGGAAAAATGCGAAACCAAATCACCGGAGCGGGACTTTTGATAGAAGCCGATCGGCAGATGCTGCATGTGAGCGAACAGCTTTTTTCGCAAATCATTTTGCACACGGGCATTCAGTTTGGCGAGGGCGTAGTCACTGACTACTCCTGCGGCAAGGCAGATGACACCCGTGATGCCGAGCACGAACATGATCAAGCTGAAAAAGCTCATATCTTTTGGCTCAATCGCTTTGTCGATAATGATTTTGAAACTGAGGGGAGCAAAAGATATGAAAGCGAGGTCAAGAGCGAGCGTGAGGAAAAACAAAGTGGCCAACAACTTGTGGGGACGTATGTAGCCCAGTAAGTTTTTGAGAACAGCCAGCATGGTAACGTCTCCTTCTATGAGTTGAAAAGCGCCGTTTGACGGAATTGGGAAGCATAGCTTTGCCACTCGGAAAAAGAAGCCCGATACTCATCGAGCGGACCAGAGTCCGTTTCCAGGCTGGCAGTGAGCGAGGATATTTTGCTGAACAGCCTGCGCAAAGAGTCGTCGGAAGGGGCAAAAAATCGGAACTCCTGTACCTGTTCCTCGCCATGGGCAAGATACTGCGTGAAATACTGTAAGGCGTACAGAAACAAACGAGTGCAGCGGTGCTCTTCTGCGATGCAGGCAACTTGGATTTGGACAATATGCCGATCTTCGTACTGGCGTTCACCTGTTCCGCGAATGTACGAAAATGCCCCGATCACCTGATTGTCCTCGTTGCAAATGAGAAAAGCAGCTTCCCCCATGAGCAGAGGGCTGGCAAGGAAGCTCAGCGTAACGGGGAAAGGGTAAGGCAGGCGAATATGCGCGTAATTTTCCAACAAAAATGCCAAATAGGCATCGTAATCCAATTCAGAAGAACAGACGGAAAAGGAGTAGTTCATTTGCTCCAATGCGCCTCCTTGGTTATGTCATTGGTTAAGAATACCGTATTTTGTACGCATGGTAAATTGGTCTGATCACAGAAGCGCTGACCATCTGTCGTTCTTTTTGCAAATTTTGACGCAGATAAAAAGGAATTAGGAGGAAAGGCGCAGAATATTCGATTACCACGATTTTCCCATCCAGCTATCCCGCCTGTTTTCCCATCCAACATGTCGCATCCCATGAAGTGAGGTTACTGCATTGATCAAAGACGTTGTGAGTCGTTTGTTCACGCATGGACAAACGAAGATCGAAGGGCCGCTTTTCCGGCAAGTTTTGCTGCTGACGCTTTTTTACACGCTCATCATGATGGCGACTGTCATCGGGACAACTACGGCAGACACGCTGTTTTTGAGTCACTACGACACGAAGCAGCTTAGCTACATGTATTTGTATATTACGATAGCGGTTGTGATCGCGGGTATCCTTTTCCAGAAGCTTTCCGAACGAATGCCGGCGCATCGCTTGCTGAATCAATCGATTTTGTATGTCGGTCTGTTCAGTGTTTTGACGGGACTGGCGTTGAAAACAGGAGCCGCGTGGATTTATCCGGTGATGTTCGTGGGGTATGAAGCGAACAGTGTGTTGGTTACGATGGCATTTTTTACGTTTATGGCATCCGTACTTGATGCGAGGCAAGCAAAGCTCCACATCGGCACCGTGGCAGCCGGTGGTGTCGGCGGTGCGATTGTCGGTGGCTTCGTGACCAGTACCATGGCTCCCCTGATCGGCACCGAACAACTGGTTTACGTCTTCGCAGCCCTTGTCTTGTCCGGTTTGTGGTTTGTCAGACGACTTTCTGCGGCATATGATACGCATGAAAAGCTCACTCCTCCTGATAGCTCTCCTGGAAACGAGCAAGCACCAGACCACCCTCAAGGAAATTTGTTCAAACAAATCCCCATTCTCAAATACATTGCTGTCATCATCGGGACGATATCCGTCGCCATTACCCTTAGCGATTATCAGTTTAAAATGACGTTGGCGCAAAGCTTGACAGAAGAAGAGCTGGCCCGGTTTCTCGGCCAATTTTACAGTGTAGCTGGCATCATCTCTTTCATCTTTCAGATTTTTATCTCGACTCGTCTGCTTACCCGTTATGGAATTGTCCCGTCTTTTCTTGTCATGCCGCTTTGCATGCTGACAAGCTCAGTTGCCTTCTGGTTTGCGCCTGTTCTCGCCGTCGCCGTTGTCATGAAAGGCAGCTACAGGGCTTTTGCCGAGACGATTCACCAATCGGTCAGCGAGCTGATGTACTTTCCGATTCCGGCTCATTTGCGGGGCAGGGCAAAAGGACTGGTCAACGGCGTGATCGACTACGGGATGAGCGGTGTGGCAGCCATCTTGCTCATCGTTTTGGCAGACCGCATCAGCTTGACCAGTTTCAGCTTCATCACGGTGCCCATGCTTGCTGTCGCTGTCATCGCCATTTTTCCCGTGAAAAAAGAATACGTGCACATGCTGCTCGCTACTTTGCGCACCAGACAGGAAGCGGCGGAGCTTGACTTGTCCGTGTTGCAGGCTCCGTATCTCATCAAGGTGATGGAGGATCGCAGCAAAGAGACGTCTGACATGGAGCGGCTGCACGCATTCCGACTGTTGGCGCGGCTTCCGGGGATTTCGCTGACACGGCATCTGGAAGCGCTTTTGCGGGAAGCTCCGCCCGTGCTGCAAATCGAAGTGTTGCAGTATATCGAGCAAGAGAGAGTACCTTCTTGGAAACCGTATGTGTTCCCTTTGCTCCACGCGGAGAATCGCCAACTGCGCGCGCAAGCTATTCAAACATTTGCGGCATATGCCGATCAAAGTGAAAAAAGAGTGTTGCTGGATTGTTTGCACGACCCTGCCATGGAGATTCAGGTTGCCGCCATTTATGGACTGCTCAAGTATTTTGGCCCGGATGAACAACTGTACGCTTCGCTCCAGAGCTTGCTGCACGATGTCAGCACGCCTGTGCGGCGCCTTGCACTGGCAACAGCGGGTAAACTGGCCGATGAGCGCTTGCTCCCGGATCTTTTCCAGCAGCTTGCGAACTCCGGGTTGAAAAAAGAGGCGCTTGCCGCTTTGTCCGGGTTTCCGGTGGAGACGTTACTTATGCAGCTTCAAGCCGAATGGGACCGACCGGAAGCCGACGAGACAATCTCCCATTTCACTGCGCGAATCGTAGGACAGCAGGCTGATGCAAAGACGTACCCATTTTTACTGCAAGCGTATGAAAAGGCACCGACGAGCATCCGAAGCGAGATCGCAGATGTGCTGGTCAAGCTGAAGACGGAGGAGCCGCAGGACAGTCAGCGGCTTGCGGGGTTGCTTGAATTGGAAGTGCGGCATGCCCACAATGGACTGCGCGCCTTGCAGGAGCTGAGTCCGCATCCAGACACGGCATTGGTTATGGATGCTTTGCAATACGAAATAGAAGTGAGCATGAAAAATATGTTTGCCTTGCTGGCGCTGCATTACGAGAGAAGATCGATGGAAATGATCCGGTTCAATCTGGAAAGCGGCGACGAGCGGCAAAAGGCAAATGCACTGGAAGCGCTGGATCAATGGCTGTCCAATCAACTGCGTGCGCTAATATTGCCTGTTGTTCTCGCGAAGTACGACAAGCAGTCGATGCTCAAAAAGGCAGATGCGCATGTATGGCAGTCTCTTTTTGCAAAAGGAGATGCTTGGTTGCAGACTTGCCTGACTTATTTGTCCCATGCGGATCGATCCTTCGTCTGGCAGAGCGAAAGAGACTTGACCGAGGAGGAGCACAAACGGCTGACCATCGTGGGCTTCCTCAAACGAACAGGCTCATTCTCCGATTTGCCAGGCGGCATATTGGCAAAGCTGGCTGCGCGCATGTCTCATCGCGATGTGGAAAACGGCACGGCGATCATTCGCCAGGGCGAAATGGGGCAGGCGATGTACTTGCTGCTTCGGGGCGAGGTCGATGTCGTCAAAGATCACCGCGTCCTGCAGCATTTGCAGGAAGGCGAACTTTTTGGCGAGATGTCCCTGTTTGACAGGGAGGAACGCTCTGCCAGTGTAATCGCCACTTCTCCGGTCACCATTGGCATGATTGACGAGGAAGAATTTGCGGATTTGCTGCACGGCAACATGGAGTTTGCCCTGCGCGTAGCGAGTGTGCTGAGCAGGCGCATCAGGGCGATGAATGAGACGGGCGGGGGGCGGAATTTGCAGAGCAGGGATGTTCCCGAATTACCCGATCAAGCCAGCCTGACGATTCCGGATGAAGCGGAGAGAGCTGCCCCATCATTGACAGAGAAGCTCATGGTTTTGTTCAAGGTAGATATGTTTGCCTCCTTGTCCCATAGCCAATTGGCAGCTTTGGCCGAAGGAACCGCAGAAGTGAGGTATCGCGCAGGTGAAACCATCGTCCATTACGGTGAGACGGGGGATGCCATGTACGGCATTATCGCGGGCAGCGTTCGTGTGGAGCGCGAAGGACGAGCGATTGCCGAGCTGCACCAGGGGGATGTTTTCGGTGAGATGGCTCTGTTGGAGCGTTCCCCGCGCTCGGCAACCGTAACAGCGCTGGAGGATGCGAGACTGGTGAAAATCAGTGATGAGCTGTTTTACGATTTTTGCCTGGAAGACGAGACGGTCATTACAACGATTATCGCGGCATTGGCGGCAAGACTTCGCCGGATGACCGCAGAAGCGGCAAGCGAAGGGGCAGATGTACGCTGAACATGAGCATGGCACAGGAAGCCGCCCCCGGTTGCTGATAAAGGAGACGAAGGGAAAGTGAGTGCATTTAGCCAGTTTGACGTATTGTTTCTCGCCCATTTGATCGGCGACTATTTGCTGCAAACAGAGTGGATGGCCAAGTACAAGGCGCAGCAGTGGAGACCGCTTTTGGCTCATTGCTTTGTGTATACGCTGGTCGTGGGCATTGTAGCGTTTTTGTTTTTGCCGGGAGGACTTTCCTGGTGGGCGATTGGCCTGATTTTTGTGTCCCACGTCATTTTGGACCGCAGAGGGTTCGTCGGTTTTTGGTATCGTCGCGTAATGGGTGTGACAGACGAGAAGAGCAAATGGCTGATGATTATGGTCGACCAAATTTTCCACCTGATCATTCTCGCAGCAGCGGTAAGCATTTCTGCCTGAGTCTGAGTGCAGCGACGATGGAGTAAGGAGACGAAAGAGCGATGAATAAAAAAATCCGGAATTACTTGCTTGCGGGCAACGTCCTGACGTTCCTGCTTTGTCTGGCTTTGCTGTTTACCGGGTCATTGCAGGTGCTGGGCCGGGCCTTGTACGACTACAATCAGCAGACGACGATGACCCACCAGCCGAACGAAGATATTATCGTGATCGAGATCGATCAGGAGTCGCTTGATTTGATCGGCACGTTTCCCTGGCCGCGCGATATTTACATTCCGCTGCTGGAGCAGATCGCAGGCGCCAAGGCGATTGGCTTTGACATCACGTTCACGACGAAGAGCGAAGATCCTGCTGTCGACCAGGCTTTTGCTGCCGAGCTTGCCAAGCATAACAATGTCATTATTCCTTCCTATGCCGAGATGGAGAACTTTTTCCGCAAAGAAACCAAGGTGAAAAAGGACGAGCTGGTGAAGGGGCAGGCTCTGTACAAGCCGATACCCGAGATTGCCGCCGCTTCCCAAACCGCGCATATCAACGCGTTGCTTGACGAGGACGGAGCTATTCGGCGCACGTGGCTGATGCTGGATACGCCGGAAGGGCCGATCCCGTCGATGGCGTACAAAATGGCGGAGATGGCCGGGGCCAACGTCCAAAACTTTTTAACCGACAATCCGCAGGCGGAAATCCCGATCAAGTACAACAGCACGACAAAAGATTTCATGAGCATCCCGTTTTACATGGTAGTAAACGGTGAGGTGCCGCCGGAAACTTTTCAGGATCGGATCGTCCTGATCGGCTTTGCGGCAGCAGGAACAGACGCCCATCCTACTCCTGTCGACAACCATATGTACCTCGTATACGCGCACGCCAACATTATCGATCAACTGCTGCGTCACGAAAAAATCGCGATAACCGATCAGTGGTACGTGCTGTTGCTGATGCTCGTCATCATGGTCTGCTCGGTCTGGGTAACGTGGCGGACGAAAACAGTAACGAGCATCGCGCTGCATTTTCTCGGTACGGTGGCGCTGCTAGGCGGTCAGTGGCTGCTCTATTCCTCGACTTTGCACCACTTCGACGTGATTTACCCGCTCGTGGCGCTGTGGCTTGTGTACGTGGTGAATCTCGCGGTGAAAACTTTTTTCGAAATGAAGCAAAAGCAGTTTATTACCAAGCAATTCGGGCGTTATCTGTCGCCAGAGCTGGTGAAAGAGATCGCCAAAAGCGATGCGGAGCTGCCCCTTGGCGGCGTCAACAAGGAACTGACGATTTTGTTTTTGGATATACGCGGATTTACCCCGTTGTCTGAAAAGCTGAAGCCGGAGGAGATCGTCGATTTTCTCAATATGATGTTTGACATGATTACCAATCAGGTGCTGGCGAACAAGGGCACGATCGACAAGTTCATCGGGGATGCGGCAATGGTGTTGTTCAATGCCCCTTTGGATGTCGCCGATCATGAGTATTGCGCTGTGAAAACTGCTCACGAGATTCAGAATGGGATGAAAAGTGTGCAGGCACATATTTTGCAAAAATACGGCGTCGAGGTCAGCATCGGCATCGGCATCAACACGGGTAATGTGGTAGTCGGAAACATCGGCTCTTACTTGCGGGTGGACTACACAGCCATTGGAGATGCGGTGAACACAGCCGCGCGCATCGAGTCCAATGCTTCCGCCAACCAGATTCTCGTGTCGGAGGAGACGTACAGGCGGACGAAAGATTTTTTCCACTATCGCGATGTGGGTGAAAAACAGATGAAGGGCAAAAGCGAGGCTATACGGCTGTACGAGGTCGTAGACTTCCTTGCTGCGCCCCGCTAACAAAACGTGAGAGGTGAGTGACAAGTGATGGATCAGCCGATCAAACAACCTGTCGGGCTGGCAAAAGTGTTGACGGTCCTTGGCATGCTCTGTTTCCTCCTGCTGGGAATGGCTGCAGGGACAGAGGCAGAGACGGCCCGGGTAGCCAAGGTCGAGCAAGTGACAGGGACTGTGATGGTGAAAAAGGCAGGCGGCACGAAAGAGTACAAAGCGTTCAAAAGCATGAGCCTGAACAAAGGGGATCAAATATCGACAGGCCCCAAATCAAGTGTAGTGCTCTCCATTGTGGATCGCGATGATGAGATTACCGTCAACGAAAATACGATCATCTCGCTGGCGAAGCTGCAAGAGGCGGCAAATGGCAAGCAAACGAGCGTCCAGGTGACATCTGGTTCAGCGTACATCAAAGTAAAATCGCTGACGAAGCAATCCGATGAATTTTCCATCCAGACGCCGACTGCGATCATGGGAGTGAGAGGGACACAGTTGCAGGTGAGTGTCGACCCGCTGACAGGGAAAAGCAGTGTTTTTGTGGCAGCAGGGAAAGTCCAGGCAGAAAATCGTACGGACAGCAAGCAGGTCATGGTGTACCCGTTGATGCAGCTGTCCATGTTCGATGGAGGCAAGCAACAGCCGCCAGCTTCCCAGGTCGCTTTTATTCGACCGGAGGATCTGCTCAATAAGATGTCGCCTGCGCTGCTGGAAGCGATGATTCGCAACAAGGCGATGATGGATCAGGAAAACGATGAGTGGATCGAGCAAATGAAGCGGCATTTGACTGACAAAGCAGCAACAGGAGAGCTTCCGGGCCTTCCGTTGAATGAACAAAGGGATTTGGAAGAATACGCAAATAACATGAACGTCTGGCTGAATAACTTGGTCAAAGAAGCTCTGGCAAACAACAAGGTGTCAGAGAGCGATATCCGCGATCTGGTCAATCAAGTCAACAAGGATTTGCAGCGGAAAATTGAACTGAGCGGGAACGTTCCTCCGGTCGAGTGGAGCGAACTGCAGCAGCAAGAAGCACGAAACAAGCTGCTGGAATTGGAGCGGGAACGGCAACGAAAAGCGCTGGAAGAACAAAAGCAGCGCAATGCTGCTAGAGAAAACATTTTGCAGAAAATCCAGGAAGAGCAGGAGCGCCTTGAAAAGCTGAGGGAAGCAGCGCGTCAGCAGGAACTGGACAAGCTGAAAAATAGCATACCGACGGTTCCGACAGGATCAGGTACAGGAACTTCCGGAGGCGGAGGCAGTTCTGGCTCAAGTGGCTCCGGTTCGGGAGGTTCCGGCGGTTCTGGCGGCAAGGACAAGGACCCGGGAAAAATCGTGCGCATCGCTGATCTGGAAGAAACGATTCGCGCAGGAGTCAGCTATCATTTGCCCGGTACGGTCCTGGCTCAAATGGAAGATGGCACAAAAAACAAAGTTTCTGTGACGTGGGAGCAAACGACAATCCATACCGACAAGACGGGAAGCTTCTCTTTTATCGGGAAAGTGAGCGATTACAAAAACGACGTCCGTCTCCTTCTCCACATCTATGCGCCGTTTGGGAAACCAGTCAAGCTGCACAGTGGAACCATGTTGTTCGACAAAGGCTTCGAGCTGGATATGGGAGCCAATCCACTGCCGGAACAGGCAACGGTAACGATTCGAGAAGTGAAGCAGGAAAGTGCGTTGGAACAGGCTGGTCTTGTCCTCAGCTTTGCCTTTGAAGGGATTGAAGTGAAGCAGCCTGTCACATTGTCTTATCCGTTGAAGGCACGAGAGAGCGGGGAGGACGTCGGCGTTTTTTACAAGCGCTCAGATGACCGTTGGGAATACGTGCACGGAACCAGCGTAGTTGATGGCCGGGTCATTGCCAGTGTGGAGCATTTCTCCACGTACGGCGTGTTCCATGCTCCACAGGCAGCGCCAGTGCTTGCTTCGCCAGAGGCGGGATTGGTGGACGGAAATCCTGATATTACACTACAGACAAATACGCCGGGTGCAACCATCTACTATAAAAATGGCGGTCGCTATGAGCGCTACGAGCCGGGTTCGACCATTCATCTGACCACAGGAGCGGTAGAGGCTTATGCCACCGCTGACAACATGCGGGACAGCGAGGTGGCGAGATATGCCTATACCACGGTGTCAGCGAGCGTAAAAGACAGTCAGCATGTCGAGCTTACTTTTTCTGAACCGATTCAAAACGGCTCGGAAGCTGGCGTTACTTTGCAAAATGGCCGATTCTACCGTTTTGACATCCCGGCAGTGAACGGCTCGCAAACGTTGGCAGTCGCAAGTGGAACGCAAATTTCAGATCACACCGTTCTGTTGACGCTGGCAAGCGATACTTCGACGATGCTGCAAAATCGTTATGTCGTGAAGTTTTACGACGAGTCTGGCAGCTATGCGGCGCAGAGCAATTCGTTTTTGCTCGGCTACGTGCCCGAGCAGCCCAGACCACAGCCAGAGCCGGAAGTTGGCACCATCGATATTGATATCGGCCAGGACGGATGGGTTTATATCAGATGGGATCAGGTGCAAGATGCAGTAAAATATGAAATTTGCCTGACGGACAATGCGTGCGAGACGCTTTTGCAGCCCGCAGGTCCAGGTCAGCTGGAGTATGAGTTCAAGGACTTCTCGTATCGCCAAAAGTATACGGTGGACGTGACCGCTTACAATGCGCGCAACCAGGTTATTGCCAAAGGAAGAGACTTTTTCAGAGTAGTAGCCGAACCGGAATATATGAACGTAGGAGCAACAGCCACCGGATCATCGGTCAGAGTCACCTGGAATGAGGTGAGCGACACGGTTAAGTATTCGGTTTGCCTGGAAGATACGTGCGAGGAAGTTAGCAATAGTCAGGAATACACCTTCGCCAATGTGTCAGCAGGGAGCTATGAAGTAAAAGTAAGGGCATTTGATGAGTTCGATCAGGTGGTAGGCAGGGGATATGCAGATGTCACCGTGGAAGAGCCGGGCCCAGGTCCGATTCCACCGCCGCCGCCACCTGTCGAGCCAGGTCCAAGCCCGCTCGTTCAGCTCATTCAAAACAGGCCGCTGTTCAGCCAGCTTTTCTAGCAGAGATCATCGAACAGCGGACAAGGAGGGACTTTCGCATTGATACGTAAAAAGCGAAGCATATCGAAGGCAGCTGTGTTGGGCGTGTTTGCTCTGGCTGTATGGGCAGGTGCTGTCCCGGCATTTGCGGCGACAACAGAACCTGCCCCCGTGGCAGACAAAAAGATCGTAGCTGGCTCAGGACAAACGGGCGATGAAAACGGTGCCGCCCTGTCCGCATCGTTTCGCGAACCGTCGGGGATTGTCGTCTTGCCCGACGGCGCCGCCTATATCGCGGACTCCGCAAACCACAGCATTCGCAAGCTGGCTGCCGGACTCGTATCCGATTACGCCGGGCTGACGGTATCCCGCGATGCAAAAGGCTTGCCGGAAGGAATGTGGCTCGATGGCCCACTGAATCAATCGATGTTTCAACAGCCTCAAGGCATGGCAGCAGATGCACAAGGAAACCTGTACATCGCAGATACCGGCAACCATGTCATCCGCAAAATCACCACGCAGGGGACGGTCGCGACGCTTGCCGGGGATGGCGTGCAAGGACACCAGGATGGGACAGGAAAAGCAGCGCGTTTCTACTCCCCTGGCGATCTCGCTGTCGCTGCTGACGGAACGATTTACGTGGCAGATACGTTAAACCATGCGATTCGCAAAATTACCGCGGATGGCAAAGTGACGACCTTGAACAGTCTGTCAGAGCGGATTGTGCAACTTGCCCCGGGATATGTGGAACGAGCGGGTGATTTTCGCGACGGAAAGCTGAAAGAAGCCAAGTTCAATGAGCCAACCGGAATCGCCATCGATGGACAAGGCAATCTGTACGTGAGCGACACGGGCAACCAACGGATTCGCTATATCGATCTGAAAAACGGGACGGTAGCTACCGTAGCGGGAGCTGCCACGCTGACTTATCCGCAAGACAGCCTGTACGCAGAGGGAGGTCAGGGAGATGGCGCAGCAAGTTCCGCCCAATTCCAGTTCCCAAAAGGCATCTCAGTAACGGCCGAGGGTGGACTGGTAATCGCCGATAGCCGCAACCATGCGATTCGCTACTTGCATAATGGCAAGGTCACTACGCTGGCTTCCTCGTTTGATCAGCCAGTCGATGTTGCAGCAACAGGGCAAGGGAGCATCTGGGTAACAGATTCCTCCGCCCAGACCATTTTTCAGGTGAGCCTTCCGCCGCAGAGCAAATAGACGTAACGCTTGCAACGACCTCTGATTCATAGAGGTCGTTTTTCTTTTTCAAAAAATCTACGTCTACAGGCGAAAGAACTCCCTGCACAGGTAGAGGAGGGCAAGCTTGATTATTACTATCAAAAGTAACCCCCTGCTACCGTCACTCACCTGTACAAATGACTGCAAAACAAAATGAGCTGAGAAAGGGAGAGGAAAATGGAAATCAAACAAATGGACGGGCAGCCGATTTACAAAGCTGTCGCTGCTACGACCGTAGACGTTCACCAATTCACGCAAGAGCTGGATGGCATTTTGGCAGCGCAAAAGCCTTTCGGGTTGATGATGGTCAAGCCTAGGGAAGCTGGCGAGGAACGCAATCAGGAGGCAGACCGCGAGTTCAGGAACACCATGGCAAAGTGGCTAAAAGCAAACAAGCCGAAAATGAGCACGTATTGCGTCGGTCTGGCGACGATTGCCTCGAACGAAGCGGAATGGCAAAAGTACGCCGAGTCAGCAGCGAAAATGACCAGCAGCATATACGGCTGCCCGGGAGCCATGTACCTGGAGGAAAATGAAGCGGCGGCCTGGTTGCAAGAGCAGATCAACTACTACGCGACCAAATGGAAGCTGAACGAATTTTAACAAAGAAGTGCCGTGAAAGCTTGTCTTGAAAAAGACAAGCTTTTTGCTGTTTGCAGACAAGCATGCCCTGGTCTGTGGGCGCAGCTTTGCCGTAAACAAAATGACGTTAATTATCGCAATGAACTTAAAAACGTTAATCAGCACAATATTTATTTTGAAAATAGCGGTTGTTACAATAAACCCGTCCTTCATCAATAATAATTCTCATTATCATCAAGAGGGGGTAAACAAAGAAATGAGCAAAAAAAGCAGATTCAGACAGTGGGGGCATCTCGCTTGGAGTCTTGCCCTGGCATGCGCGGTCGTCCTGACCGGATGCGGCAGCAGCGAGACAAAAAATCAGGCTGCCAGCCAGGACAGCGCACAAGCTGCACAAAAACGGACAATCAAGCATGAGCTTGGAGAAACCGAGATCACCGGAGAGCCGAAACGTGTCGTGGCACTGGAGTTTTCTTTTGTCGATGCGTTGTGGGAGTTGGGTGTAACCCCTGTGGGCATTGCTCACGAAAAAGAAACCGATGTAGAGGGACTGCTCGGACAAAAGATCGAATACACGTCTGTCGGCACGCGCCAGCAGCCGAATCTTGAAGTCATCAGTACGTTGAAGCCTGACTTGATCATCGGCGATTTGAACCGCCACAAGGACATTTACAAGGAGCTGCAAAAAATCGCTCCGACAATCATCCTGAAAAGCCGCAATTCGACTTACCAGGAAAACTTGAGCTCATTCACTGCAATCGGGGAAGCGCTGAACAAGCAAAAAGAAGCCGAGCAGCGCCTGGTCAAGCATAAGGCTGTCATCGACGAGCTGAAAAAGAACATTCCTGCCGGAGATTCCCGCACCGTGATGCTCGGCGTGTTCCGTGCAGACTCGCTTTCGGCACACGGAGCCAAATCGTTTGACGGTGAATTGCTGGAAATGGTCGGGATCAAAAACGCCATTCAGGATGCAGCAGAACCGACCGTGAAAATCAGCCTGGAGCAAATGGTGCAGTGGGACCCGGACGTCATTTTCCTCGTGGAAGCTGACGATGCGCTGCTCTCGGAATGGAAGCAAAACCCGCTGTGGAACAACATCACCGCCGTGAAAAACAAAGAAGTGTACCAAGTGAACCGCGATCTGTGGACGCGTTACCGCGGCTTGAAATCGGCGGAAAAAATCGTCACAGAGGCCAGCGAGATTTTGTACAGCAAGAAGAAGTAAAGGAAGCATGACACATGGAAAGGAAAGGGGCCGGATTGCGATCTGGTCTTTTTCTGTTTGGTTCTGATGAGAACGCATGAGGCTGCCAGAGCTTCGCAATGGCGCTGCCAAGCCTTCCATGGATCGCGTGCGCAGGAGGTGCTTACTAGCTTGATGACCATGAGACGAACGAATAAACGTTCCCTCGTTCAGACGTGTATTTGCCTGACAGTGCTGCTCGCTATCGGATTATGGCTCAGCCTGTTTACGGGTGTAGCCGCGATTCCGCTTCAGACCGTCCTCAAGCAGTGGAGCTTGGCGGAACCGTCCAAGGAGCTGCTCATTTTTCAAACGATTCGCCTGCCGCGAGCCGTTCTGGGAGCGTTGATCGGAGCGAATCTCGCCGTAGCCGGAGCGTTGATGCAAGCCATTACCCGCAATCCGCTCGCTTCGCCGCAAGTTTTTGGCGTCAATGCCGGAGCGTCGCTTGTCGTCGTCCTGGCGATCCTTTTTTTGCCTAGCATCGGTTCGGCAAACTTGATTTACTTCGCTTTTGCCGGAGCGATCCTCGGGGGCTTCACTGTGCTGGGGTTTGCCTCTTCCAGAGGAATGACCAACTTGAAGATTGCGCTGGTCGGGATGGCGGTACATCTGCTGCTGACCTCCATTACAAAAGGATTGATCATTTACAATGAGCACATTTCCGACGTCATGTTTTGGCTGTCCGGCTCGATCAGCGGAGCGACTTGGGCGGATGTCCGAATGATTTTGCCCTGGTCTGTGCTTGGGCTGGCGCTTGCAGCGGGCTTGGCCGGGTCATTGTCGGTCTTTCGGCTCGGCGAGGAAGTAGCGATGGGCTTGGGGCAAAAAATAGGGGTCGTGCGGCTATTGGCTTGTGCAGCTATTGTAATACTGGGCGGAGCGTCAGTAGCTGTCGCGGGGGCTGTCGGGTTTATCGGGCTGATGATCCCGCACATTGCCAGAAAGCTGGTCGGCACGGATTATCGCGCGGTCATTTTTGCCTCTGCCTGGGGCGGGGCTGTTTTGGTGACGTACTCGGATGTTGTCGCCCGCTTGATTTCGTTCCCGTTTGAGTCGCCGGTCGGGATTGTGACCGCTTTGCTCGGCACGCCCTTTTTTCTTTACTTGGCGCGAAAAAAAGGGAGGGAGCTGGTGTGAAGGTGGATACAACAGCAGCGAGCAGCAAACGGAGTTCGCGTAAAGCCATCGCTCTGTTTGCCCTGGCAGCGGTGACGATTGTGGCGGCGTTTCTTGGCATGAGTGTCGGTTCTGTTTACGTTGCTCCCGGCCAGATCGTGGCGATTTGGACCGGAGAGTCGTCCTCGCTGTCGTTCATCGTGGAAAACTACCGCTTGCCAAGGGCGATTCTGGCGATTTTGGCGGGAGCGGGCTTCGCGATTTCCGGAGTGATTTTGCAAGGGATGATTCGCAACCCGCTTGCTTCCCCGGATGTGATCGGAGTAACAAAAGGAGCGGGCTTGTTCGCCGTAGCGATTATTTTATTTTTCCCCCATGCATCTCCGCTCGTGCTTCCGCTGTTCGCCTTTCTGGGGGCGTTGGCCGTTGCGCTTGCCCTGATCGCGTTTGCCAGAAAGAGCGGGGCGCAGCCGAGTACATTTGCGCTCGTCGGTCTGGGGGTAGGTGCGGTTTGCCAGGCATTGACGGAATTTGTTCTGGTGAAATACCCGATGCAAGCCAACGATTCGCTCGTATGGCTGGCGGGAAGCTTGTGGGGAAAAGGCTGGGATGAAATATACGGCTTGCTGCCCTGGCTTTGTGTCCTGATTCCTGCCGCTTTCGCCTTGCATCGGCAACTGGATATTATCAGCCTGGACGAGCACAGCTCTACGGGGCTTGGCCTTAGGGTCAGCCAGTCCCGCTACGGATTGTTGCTGCTCGCAGTCGCATTGGCAGGCGCTTGCGTCGCTGCGATTGGCTCCATCGGTTTTATCGGGCTGCTCGCTCCGCAAATAGCGCGCAAGCTGTTTGGCAACCAGCACCGGATTTTGTTGCCGGGAGCGGCGATCATCGGGGCGCTGATTTTGCTCATCGCAGACGCGATCGGGCGGGGAGTGAATCCGCCAGTCGAGATTCCCGCGGGAATTTTGACAGCGCTGATCGGTGTGCCCTACTTTTTGTACCTGGTGCGGGTGGAAAAGAAGCGAACATAGCACATGCAGGCAAAAATAACCCAAGAGGAGCCGTCTGTCTTGCGAAATTAGCAAAACAGGCGGTTTTTTCGCTCTATGCGCCGCTGCCTGATCGCCAAAAGGCACAGCCCGCAAAATCATAAAATGACGGACAGGGGCCAATGCTACTATTGGCAGCTTCCTTCCCGCTAATTTCCTTTTATGGTAGACTGTCATGTAAGTGTTTGACGCCCTTCATTCCTAATTAATCAGGTGGTACACACATGCGCTCTATATGGCAGATTTACAAGACGGACTGGATCAATATTTTCAAAGTACCGACGGGGATTTTCCTGATCATCGCGATCATCCTGCTTCCTTGCCTGTACGACTGGGTGAACATCAAGTCAGTCTGGGACCCGTACGCCAATACCCAAGGGGTAAAGGTTGCGGTGACGAGCGAAGACAAGGGCGCGACAGTGATGGACAAAGAGATCAATATCGGGGAAGAGCTGCTAAAAAGCTTGCAGCACAATGAAAAGCTGGGCTGGACGTTCGTGACGAAGGAAGAAGCCGAACGCGGCGTGGATCGCGGCGATTATTACGCCAGCATCCTGATTCCCGCCGACTTTTCCGAAAAGATTACCGGAATCGTCAATGGTCGGCTGGACAGGCCCGAAGTCATTTATACCGTCAACGAAAAAGTGAATGCCGTGGCTCCGAAAATCACCTCTTCAGGTGTATCGGCGATTGCCAAGCAGATCAACGAGAGCTTCACGGAAGCGGTCAGCGAAGCGCTTTTGACCAAGCTGACGGAGATTGGCGTGAAGCTGGAGGAGCAGTTGCCGACCATTCGCAAGATCGAGAGCGGCATTTTCGAACTGGAAAGCAAGCTCCCGGAGATTCATGCGGCAGGTCAGAAAGTGTTGGAGATCGAAAAAAAGCTGCCGGACATTCATGAAAAAGCGCAAATCATCCCGGAAGTGGAGAAGCGCATCCCCGAGATTAACCAGGCGGCCGATGCTCTTTTGAAGATTCAGCAAAACTGGCCGCGCATCAACGACGCTGCTTCCGCCGTCATCGCGATGGAAGAAAAGCTGCCGATGATCGATCAGGCGGTCGGGCGCATCGTCGAGCTGGACCAAAACTTCGGCAAAGTGACCAATGCGGTGACTACGGCCACGCAAAAGGCCAGTCAGGCAATTGAGATTGTTTCGGCGGCACAAAATGCCTTGCCGCGCATCGGAGAATTGGCTGACAAGGGAGTCGATTTTGCCGATCGGCTCAATCAATTTTTCACGGCGCATGACGGCGCTTTTGAAACAATCGCTCCGCTCATCAAGCAAAATCTCATTTTGGCTCAGCAGGCGTCCGATGCGCTTGTGCAACTGACAGACAGGCTGCTGCAAATCAATCCCGAACGGTTGCCTACAGCTGCCGAAGTGCAGGCTGTGTCTGACAAGCTAGGCAAAGCTGCGCGTATCGTCGAACACACCTCTGCGCTGGTCGACAAGCTGAACCGCTACATTCCGGGGCAGCCGCTGACGCCTTTTTCCGAGCGGCTCCATAAGCTGGAAGAGAAAATGCATCGGCAAATCGAGATTCTCGATACGATAGCGAAAGCGTTGGCAGACGGGAAAAAGCCCGCAAGAGACTTGATCGAGAGTCTGAATCAGTTGGCGAAAAACACGAGTGCGGAGCTGGGAGACATCCTGGCGCGCTACGATAGCGAAATCGTTCCGAAAATCGCCGAGGGCATCGAAAAGCTGAAAACAGTCGTGGGCGATTCCGCCGAACTGCTGCAAAAAGCAAAAGACAAGCTGCCGGATATCGAGGCGATTTTGAAAGAGACAAAAGCCGGACTGGAGCTGGGGCTGGCCGAACTGAAACGAATCGAGCAGGAGCTGCCGCAGATTCAGGCGCGGGTCCATGAACTGGCGCAAACGTTGCAAAGCAAGTCCGAAGCGTTTGCCAAAGCGATCCACACGGCAGCGCCGTTCCTCAAGCAGCATTTGCCAGAAATCAAGCAAAAGCTCGACCAGGCGGCTGGCTTCATCCAAAACGATTTGCCGCAAGCCGAGGCGGAGCTGACCAAGCTGGCTGACTTTGTCCGCAACAAGCTGCCTGAGGTGGAGAACGGCGTCCACCGGGTAGCCGAGCTGGTGCGCGATGATCTGCCCAAGCTGGAGAGTGCGATTGCGCAAGCGGCGGACAAGCTGAGAGAGGTCGAGGCGAACAATCACTTTGCCGATCTCGCCAAGCTGCTGCGCGGGGATATCAAGCGAGAGAGCGAGTTTTTGGCAAGTCCGGTGCAGATCAAGGAAAACCGCAAATATCCGATTCCGAACTACGGTTCGGCGATGTCGCCTTTTTACGGAGTATTGTCGCTATGGGTAGGAGCGACCTTGCTGATTTCTTTGCTCAAACCAGACCCGGAGAACCCGGACGGACGCTACAAGCCGTACCAGCTGTACCTTGGCCGCCTGGGCACATTCGTGACAATCGGGCTGTTCCAGGCACTGTGTATTACGCTCGGTGACTTTTACATTTTGGAAGCGTATGTGGCTGACAAAGTTCCGTTTGTCCTTTTCGCGATGCTCGTCAGTATGGTGTTCGTGACGATCACGTATACGCTGTTGTCGGTATTCGGCAATGTCGGCAAGGGTATCGCGATCATTTTCATGGTCTTCCAGTTTTCCAGCTCCGGGGGCACGTTCCCGATCAGCATGACGGCGCCTTTTTTCCAGGCACTCAATCCGTTTATGCCGTTCACCTACGCGATCAGTTTGTTGCGTGAAGGGGTCGGGGGCGTCCTCTGGGAGACGGCGATTCGGGATATTCTCATGCTGTGCGGCTTCATCGGCATCAGTCTGTTTATTGCGCTGGCTTTGAAACGACCGCTGAGCGGGCTGATTCAAAAATCGATGGAAAACGCGAAGAAAACGAAGATCATCGGGTAATCCGCTCGGCCATGATGCCAGCCTGTCAGTAGATGGGCTGGCATCATGGCCGTAATATCCAATATTTAGCAAAGAAAAGAATTGTTAATTTTCAAAATAACTGATATATTGAGAGCAAACTTCATACGTGTACAAACAGGTGCAGATAAATTCAACACTTTTATCTGCTTAAAAGGGAAGTTCGGTTCGAATCCGACGCTGTCCCGCAACTGTAATTGGGAGCGATTCGAAGATACCACTGTTTTCGCCAGCCGAAAATGGGAAGGTTCGAAAAGCGATGATCATAAGCCAGGAGACCTGCCTGTTTGAGCGCAACATCAATACCTACGAGGATAGGGGGTGTTAAGTGCGAGATGGATAGGCGTGTTTTTGATTTTCACAATCAGCATGCTTGTTTCGGTATTCATTCGCCTCTTAACAACTTCTGCGGAAGTTGTTTTTTTGTGCGGATTTTCAGGAGGGTACGTGACGGATGAGTGATTTTTTGTTTGGAACGGTGGAGTATTTCACCAACGATTTTCAGGCGTGCATTATGAACAACTTGACGATAGAGAACCCGAGCGCGATCAAAGCGCATTACGCGAAATTAAAAGCAGAGGTCATCAGGCGAGCAGAAAATCAGGCAGATCAAGAAAAGCTTTTGCACAATCTCGACAAGGCTTATCAACGTCTAAAGGTCAACTTAATCGGGGCGGAGGATGAAGAGAATGGGAGCTGAAGAAAAGTTTTTTCCAGGTCTGGAAGGTGTGGTCGCTGCGGAAACGAGCATTTCCTTTTTGGATACGAAGCAAGGGGAAATCGTCATCAAAGGGTACGATTTGATCGAGCTGTCCAAAGCGCATCGTTACTTGGATATCGTCCATCTTTTGCTGGAAGAATCGTTGCCGAACGAACAGCAAAAGCGCGAAGTGGAAGAAAAGCTGAAAGCCGAGTACGACATACCGAACCAAGTATTCGACATGCTCAAGCTGCTGCCGGAAAAAACGCATCCGATGGACGGCTTGCGCACCGGGCTTTCTGCGCTTGCCGGATACGACAGCCAACTGGACAACTGCACGGCGCAAGCCAACAAGGAGCGGGCTTACAAGCTGCTGGGCAAAGTGCCGAACATCGTCGCCAACAGCTACCGCGTGATTCAAAAGGAAGCGCTGATCGCGCCGCTGCCGGAGCTGTCGTACAGTGCGAATTTCCTGTACATGATCACGGGCAAAATCCCGTCCGACTTTGAAGAAGCCATCTTCGACCGTTCGCTTGTTTTGTACAGCGAGCATGAGATGCCTAATTCGACGTTTACGGCACGCGTCATTGCCTCGACGATGTCGGATTTGTACGGGGCGTTGACCGGGGCGGTCGCTTCCTTGAAAGGGAACTTGCACGGCGGCGCGAACGAAGCGGTGATGCACATGCTGCTTGAGGCAGGCTCGGTCAAGGAGTTTGAAGCTTTGCTGGAGTCCAAGCTGGCCAACAAGGCGCGGATCATGGGCTTCGGGCACCGCGTGTACATGAAAAAGATCGACCCGCGCGCACTGATGATGAAGGACGCCCTGAAACAATTGTGTGATGCAAAAGGCGACGACTTGCTGTACCAGATGTGCGAGGCAGGCGAAAAAATCATGGAGCGCGAGAAGGGCATTTACCCGAATCTGGACTACTACGCCGCTCCGGTTTACTGGATGCTGGGGATTCCGATTCCGCTGTACACACCGATCTTTTTCAGCGCAAGAACAGTGGGGCTGTGCGCACACGTCATCGAGCAGCATAGCCACAACCGCCTTTTCCGTCCACGGGTCAACTACATCGGCCAACGCCACGCCTAAATCCAATCCAAGCAGAAAGGAATGAGTCGCTTGTTGAAAATGAATGATCGCACCAAAACAGACCAGTTGCTGGAGGAGATCGCAGACTATGTGCTGACGAAGGAGATTACGAGCGAGGAGGCGTTCCAGACCGCGCGCTACGTACTGTTGGACACGCTCGGATGCGGCATTTTGGCCTTGTCCTATCCCGAGTGCACGAAGCTTTTGGGGCCAATCGTCCCGGGCACAGTCGTTCCGAACGGCAGCCGTGTTCCCGGCACAGCGTATGTGCTTGATCCTGTGCGCGGAGCGTTCAACATCGGATGCATGATTCGCTGGCTCGACTACAACGATACGTGGCTGGCAGCCGAGTGGGGACATCCGTCCGACAACCTGGGAGGCATTTTGGCTGTAGCCGACTATGTGAGCCGTGTGCGCCTGGCAGAAGGAAAAGAACCGCTCGTCGTGCGCGATGTTTTGGAAATGATGGTGAAGGCGCACGAGATTCAGGGAGTGCTCGCGCTGGAAAACAGCTTGAACCGCGTGGGGCTTGATCACGTCCTGTTCGTCAAAATCGCCACGACTGCGGTCGTGACGAAGCTGCTGGGCGGGGGCCGGGAAGAGATCATTAACGCCTTGTCCAACGCATGGATCGACAATTCGAGCCTGCGCACTTATCGTCACGCACCGAATACGGGATCGCGCAAGTCATGGGCTGCGGGAGACGCGACCAGCCGGGGCGTGCATCTGGCATTGATGGCGCTAAAAGGCGAAATGGGCTACCCGTCCGCACTGTCTGCGCCAGGCTGGGGATTCCAGGACGTTTTGTTCAACAAAAAAGAACTGAAGCTCGCTCGACCGCTCGACTCCTACGTGATGGAGCACGTGCTGTTCAAAGTATCGTATCCGGCAGAGTTCCACGCCCAAACCGCAGCAGAGTGCGCCGTAACGCTGCACCCGCAAGTCATCGACCGACTGGAAGAGATCGATTCCATCACGATTACGACTCATGAATCGGCTATCCGGATTATCGACAAGGTCGGCCCGCTGCACAATCCGGCTGACCGTGACCACTGCCTGCAATACATTACCGCCATTGCTCTGCTCAAAGGAACGATTACAGCGGAGCATTACGAAGACGAAACCGCCAGCGACCCGAGAATAGACAGTCTGCGCGCGAAAATGAAGGTGATCGAGAACAAGCAGTACACGTACGATTACCTCGATCCGAACAAGCGCTCAATCGCAAATGCGGTACAGATTCACTTCAAGGATGGAACGAAGACGGAGAACGTCGAGTGCGAATATCCGCTCGGACACCGTTTCCGCCGTCAGGAAGCGATTCCGAAGATCGAGGAAAAGTTTTCGGATACATTGCGTACCCATTTCCCAGCCGGGCAGCAGCGCAAAATCGAGCAAGTCTGCTTTGACCACGAACAATTGGGGCAGATGCGCGTGAACGAGTTTATGAATCTGTTTTTGATTGGATAAGGAGGCGTTTGGCTTGGCGTGGATCGTGGATCAACCTATGACGCAAAAAGATCTGGCTGAGCAGCTGCGCTCGCTCATGTCGGCGCCTGACATTTTGCAAATACCCGGAGCGCACGACGCAATGGCTGCCATCGTCGCCAAACAGGCGGGCTTTTCGGCTCTGTACTTGTCAGGGGCTGCCTATACCGCGAGCAGGGGCTTGCCGGATTTGGGCATCGTCACTTCATCCGAAACGGCTGAACGCGCGAAAGACCTCGTACGAGCCACCAACTTGCCTGTGCTGGTCGATATCGATACGGGATTTGGCGGCGTGCTGAACGCGGCCCGCACCGCGCGGGAAATGGTCGAAGCTCACGTCGCGGCGGTTCAGATCGAGGATCAGCAGCTTCCGAAAAAGTGCGGTCACTTGAACGGGAAGCAGTTGGTCACAACCGAAGAAATGGCGCAAAAAATCAGCGTCATGAAAGAAGTTGCCCCTACTTTACTGATTGTGGCACGGACAGATGCGCGTTCTGTGGAGGGACTGGAGGCAGCGATTGCGCGAGCAGCGGCGTATGTGGAAGCGGGAGCGGATGCCGTTTTTCCGGAAGCGCTGGAATCGGAGGCGGAGTTCCGTTTGTTCGCGGAAAAGATCAAGGTGCCTTTGCTCGCCAACATGACCGAATTTGGAAAAACGCCGTACTATTCGGCGCAGCAGTTTGCCGAGATGGGCTACCAAATGGTCATCTATCCCGTGACATCGCTTCGGGCAGCCGCGAAAGCGTATGAACGCATTTTCTCGCTGATCAAGACGCACGGGACGCAAAAAGCAGCGCTGTCCGACATGCAGACCCGCAGCGAGCTGTACGAGGTGATCTCGTACTACCGATATGAGGAGCTGGACAACCGGATAGCCAAGACGGTTCTCACAGACGAACAATAGCGCCAGACACATCGTTGACGGCACACCATAAGAGGCGATGATACGCATCCTTGAGCAAAATGACTGCTTGCTGTGAATCGGATCATCGCCTTTTTTCTCTTTTGTTTGCAGGTGAAAGGAGGGGGCAGGATGGAAACAGCCGAGCTGCGCTGGTATCAGGATGGGTTTACGCCCGAAGATTTTACCGAGGAAGATCAGCTTATCGCCAAAACGACCGAGTTGTTTGTCAAACAAGATGTGGCCCCGAAAATGATGGCGATCGAGCAACACGATTATGCCGCAGGGAGTAAGTTGTTTGGCAAGGCAGGCGAGCTTGGCCTGCTCGGGATCGAGGTGCCCGAGCAATACGGCGGGCTTTCCCTGAACAAAAAAGTCGCGGGACTGGTCGCGGAAAAGATGGGGTTTGCCGGGTCGTTCAGCGTGTCCTTCAACATTCATGCAGGTGTGGGAACTTTGCCGTACGTCTATTTTGGCACGGAGGAGCAGAAGCAAAGCTACTTGCCCAAGCTCGCCGCGGGAGAATGGATCGGCGCGTACGCATTGACAGAGTCCAATGCCGGATCTGACGCGCTGCACGCGAGAACGAGCGCGGTGTTGAACGAGGATGGAACTGGCTGGATTTTGAACGGGGAAAAACAGTGGATTACAAACGCGCAGTTGGCGAATGTGTACGTTGTTTTTGCCAATACGAGCGAAGGCATGACGGCGTTTATCGTGGAACGGACGTATCCGGGAGTGTCTGTCGGGCCGGAAGAGAAAAAAATGGGGATCAAAGGCTCGTCCACGGCTACGTTGCTGTTGGAGGATGTGCATGTTCCGCAGGCAAATGTCCTCGGCAAACCGGGGCAAGGCCATCGGGTCGCGCTGAACATTTTGAACATGGCGCGGCTAAAGCTGGCGTTTTCCAACATCGGCTCGGCCAAACAAGCGCTACAACTGGCGGTCACGTACGGAAAAGTCCGCAAGCAATTTCAAAAATCGCTCGTCGACTTCACGATGATCCAGGAGAAAATCGCCAATATGGCGGTGTCCATCTACGGAGCCGAAAGCGCAGCCTACCGGACAGCCGGGGCGCTGGATGACGCTTTGCAAGCCGTAAGCGACAGCGAAGACATGCTCAAAAAGCTTGCCGATTTTGCCATGGAGTGCGCGATCAATAAAGTGTACGGCTCCGAAGTGCAGGATCAAGCCGTGGACGAGGCTGTGCAAATACATGGCGGGTATGGCTACATGCAGGAATACGAGGTAGAACGTCTGTATCGCGATGCCAGAATCAGCCGAATTTTTGAGGGAACCAACGAAATCAACCGATTGACGATTGGCAAAATTTTAATGAAAAAATATGCAGGCAGCCCCGAATCACTTCCACTCTCTCCGGTGATCGCTGGCGGTGAAGCCGGGCGAAACGAGCGGTTTGTCGCGTTTGCCAGACGTTTGTGTCAGCAGTCTTTGTACACGATTGGGCATTCCGCGCTACAGGTTGACCAGGAGCAAGAGTATTTGCGCCTCTTGGCTGACATCGTGAAGGACTTGTACGTCATGGAATCGGCACTGCTCCGTACGCAAAAGGCCATCCGTACGAACGGTCCGGGTAAAGAAGCGATCAAGCAAGCCGTCGCAGATGTATTGTGCGAGGAAGGGTATCGGCGGGTAGAGGAAGCGGCGATATCGCTTGTATCCGGCGCGGAGACGGATGCGCAGAAGCGGGCGGAAATCCTCCAGCAAATTCGCAATCTTCCGGTGCCCCTCTACGAAAATCTGTTTGTAAAAAAACGGGCGATTGCCAAAGAGATCACGAATCGCGCGCGTTATTTTGTGTAGCGGGAAGTGTGCAGAACGAAGGGAGGAAAGATGAATATGTACGCATTTGCCAAGGTCAAAAAGGACGCCGGAGTCACAACGGTGGAGATCAATCACGCGCCAGCAAATACGCTATCGTCGGCGTGCATTCATGAGCTGCGCGCCCTTTTTCGGGAGCTGGACCAGGATGAAGAGACGAAGGCCATCATCTTGACGGGAGCGGGCCGCTTTTTTGTAGCAGGGGCGGATATCAAGGAATTTGTTTCGGCATTTGGCGATCCGGAAAAAGCGCTTGCTCTGGCCGCGGCCGGGCAGGCTTTGTGCAATGAAGTCGAAAACATGCAAAAGCCTGTCATTGCCGCAATCAATGGCCCTGCACTGGGCGGCGGGCTGGAATTGGCGCTTGGCTGCCACTACCGGATCGCTGCGCAAAATGCGATTGTAGGCTTGCCTGAGTTGAAGCTGGGCTTGATTCCGGCTTTTGGCGGAACACAGCGGCTCAGCAAAGCGGTCGGTACGGCGCTCGCGACGCAGCTCATTTTGAGCAGCAAACAGCTGACGGCGGAGGAAGCGGCCAACATCAATCTGGTGCAGGCTGTCGTGCCTTTGGAAGAGCTGCTGCCTACAGCGACGATCGTCGCCCAGTCGCTCATCGAAGGGAAGAGCATGACAAGTGTGACGCGAGCGCTTGCGTGCATTACGCATAGCGGTCAAGGAAGCTTGGCGGAAGGATTGGAGAAAGAGCGGGAGAAATTCGCCGAGCTGTTCGCGACCGCAGATGCCAAAGAAGGCATCCAGGCTTTTATCGAGAAGCGGCAGCCGCAGTTTACTCATTCCTGACAGGAGGAGATTTGATGACACAAGACGTTCTGTTTTCCGTTGGCGAACACGGTCTGGCGACGATCACGCTGAATCGCCCCAAGGCAATCAATTCGCTTACGCACGAGATGATTGCAGCGATTGGACAACGTTTGCAAGAGTGGGCGAGTGATGAGCAGGTTCGGCTGGTGGTTGTAAAAGGCGAAGGGTCGAAGGGGCTTTGCGCTGGCGGGGATATCAAAGCGCTGTACGAAGCGAATACAAGTGCAGAAGCCATGGAAACAGCTGTCCGTTTTTTTGCGGACGAATATCAGGTGGACCAGTTGATTTACGAGTTCGCCAAGCCAGTGGTCGCCGTCCTCGACGGGGTGGTGATGGGTGGAGGCGTAGGGTTGACTTACGGTGCCAGCCACCGCATTGTGACGGAACGCACGAAGTGGTCCATGCCGGAAATGAATATCGGCTTTTTCCCCGATGTAGGTGCCGCCTATTTTTTGAATCAAGCGCCAGGACAAATCGGCAAGTATCTCGCCTTGACTGCCGCGATCATTCAGGCTCCCGATGTATTGTACAGCCAGGCAGCAGACGCGTATATGGCGAGTGAGCGGCTGGAATCGTTTCTGTTTGCGCTGGAGCGAAAGGATTGGTCAGCGGCGGGAGACGGAACGGAGGCTGAGTTGAACAGGCTTGTGGCTACCTATGCAGAAAATCCGGCAGGGGCAGGGAGGCTTGCCGGAGTGCGCGAGCAGATTGATCGTCATTTTGCTTTTGCCACGCTGGAGGAAATCGTTGCGTCCCTGGCAGCAGAAGAGAGCGAGTTTGCGAGAGAAACAATCGAGGCTTTGCTGTCAAAATCACCAAGCTCGCTGAAAGTCACCTTGAAGCAGCTGATTGACGGAAAAGGCAAGACGAGAGAAGAATGCTTTGCGACTGACCTCGTGCTTGCGCAAAACTTCATGCGCCATCCCGATTTTTTTGAAGGGGTGCGCTCGGTGCTCATCGACAAGGACCGCTCTCCGCGTTATGCGTACCGCACGTTGGCAGATGTTTCGCCAGAGCTGGTGGAACGGTTTTTTCAGGCGAGTGACAGTGTGGCGTCATCTTGATCGAGAAAAGTGTCTGGCTGGGAAGGAAGCTCCCGGCTGGGCACTTTTTTGCGTGCTGCTTATCCCGCTACGGTTGGATCGCAATGGGTGCAAGCTCCTTTTTATCGCCTGCCTCATATAAATGTACATCGTATGAAATGGCAAAAAGGAGCGTCTACATGTTCATCTACACAGTAAAACCGGGTGATTCTCTCTATTCTGTCGCCGCGAAATTCGAGGTTCCGATGGCGGTCTTGCAATCGACCAACGGTTTGACAGTAACGACGCTCGTGCCCGGGCAGGATTTGGTTATCCCGACAAAAACATACATCGTCCAGCCAGGCGATTCGCTGTATGCCATCGCCCAGATGAGTTTTGTGACTCCAAAGGCGTTGCAGGAAGCGAACGGACTGACTTCGTACGCGCTTACTCCCGGCAAAAGGCTCAGACTGCCAGCCAGAGCCAAGTATCCAGTGGAAAACTTCAGTTATTTGCTGCTGACGACACCGGAAAATGACGAGAAAATCATCGTCAATTCAGCCGCGAACAACACGTATTACGGCATTTTCGAGCACCATCTTTTACCTGGCGGTGCCCTTAGCCAGCTGGACGATGCGGCTGTCATTCGTGCCAGCAGACGGCATCGTGTTGCGCCGCTGGCCGTCATTACCAATCTGACGGCAACGGGCTTCAATGCAGAGCTGGTTCGGCAAATCCTGAACAGTCGCGAGCAGACCCAACGTCTGATCGACAACATTTACACACTGGTGCGGACGAAAAATTACGCGGGCGTAAACATTGACTTCGAGCTGGTTCGCCCGCAGGAACGCGATTTGTATACGAACTTCCTGCGCGCTTTGCGGCAGCGGTTGAAGCCGCACGGTTACTTTCTTTCGGTCGCGCTGCCTGCGAAGACAAACGATGAAGTCGAGTGGCTGAAAGGCTACGACTACAAAGGGATCGGCGCGGCAGTGGACTTCGTTTTTCTCATGACGTATGACTACCATGAAGCAGGAAGCGAGCCTGGCCCAGTCGCCCCGATTGGGGAAGTGCGCCGCACGATCGAGTACGCCATTTCCCAGATGAACCGGAAAAAAATCATTTTGGGAGTCGCGCGTTACGGCTACAACTGGATGATGCAGGGAGACAACGTCGTGAGCGCGCAGCCTGTGAGAGTAGCCGATGCTGTCCAGCTATCGATGCGCTACTCGGTGCCGATCCAGTTTTCTGCCGAGTACCAGCAGCCGCATTTTACGTACTGGGATGAAAATGGGAGGAAGCACATTGTCTGGTTCGAAAACGTGCGCGGCCGCGCTGAAAAATACAGGCTGGTTTACGAGTACCGTCTGCGCGGTGTAGGCGCGTGGCAGCTCGGCTTCGAGTTCCCGCAATCGAAAGTGTTGATTCCGTTCTTTTTCACGGTGAAAAAAGTGATCTAACCAAGCTGGTATGAGACAACAGTCGTCTGTGAACAGGGCGGCTGTTTTCTGGATTTTGCGTTATTATAGGCACCTTGTTTTACATCGTCCACTTGTTGAAGACGGAGCAGCCGCGAATCATTGAGCAGCGACTGCAAAGAAGCTTGCACCGCCCGCCTGACCGGAGCGACAAAAAGGTTGAAGAGCAGGGCATGGATGAACAAATTTGATCAGATCAAACATGGTTGGGACGATTGTCAAATTACCGTAAAGCTCTTGTGAAAAGCGGTTTTTCAGCAGGCGAATCCGCTATGATAGGGGAAGAAGCGCGAGAGAGAACGGAGTGAATCAACATGCTGGCACCTGATCAGGAATGCACCTTGACGATTTTGCAAACGAGTGATTTGCACGGGAGCATTTTCCCGCATTCTTATGCCAATCATGAGCCAAAAGAGCTGGGATTGGCCAAACTGGCAGCCCGAATCAGGGAAGAGAAACAGCGGGCGGATCAGTTGCTTGTCATCGACTGTGGCGACCTGATCCAAGGTACGCCGCTTGCCTATCACCATGCCCGCATCAGCCACGAGCAGCCGAACCCGATGATTCTCTGCCTGAACGAATTGGGCTATGATGCCGCTATACCGGGAAACCATGAGTTTAATTACGGGTTGCCGTTTTTGCAAAAGGCGATGAGCGAAAGCCGCTTCCCCTGGCTGTGCGCGAATTTGACCGATGCGGACGGAAAGCCCTTTTTTGGCCGAGCGTACACAGTCAAGCGCTTCGCAAACGGGCTTGCGATAGGCATAATCGGCCTGACTACTTCTTATATCCCGCATTGGGAAAATCCGGCGCATATTGCTGGCATTCAGTTTCGCGATCCGGTCGAAACGGCCCGCTACTGGGTGCGCTTTTTGCGCGAAGAAGAAGCGGTCGACGTTGTTGTGGTCGCCTATCACGGCGGGTTGGAACGGGATGCCGAGACAGGGGAACCGACCGAACCGCTCACTACGGAGAATCAAGGATACGAGCTGTGCGCATCTGTCGAGGGCATCGATGTTTTGCTGACGGGACATCAGCATCGGATGCTCGCTGCCACTGTTCACGGTGTCGCGATCGTGCAGCCGGGGCACGAAGGACGGATGGCGGGAAAAGTCGTCCTGAATTTGCGGGCAAAGGAGTCGCGATGGGAGATTAGGCAAAAACAGGTCAGTCTGCTGTCGGCAGAGGGCGTGCAGCCAGATGCGTCCCTGTTGGAGCTGGCAGCGGATTACGAGGCAGAGACGCAGCAATGGCTGGATCAGCCAATCGGTCGAATTGAAGGCAATATGCGCATAACTGATCCGCTGGCGGCGAGATTGCAGGAGCATCCGTTCATCGAGTTTATCAATCGGGTGCAGATCGAGATGTCAGGGGCGGCGATTTCGAGTACGGCGCTGTTTGACAATGCCGCAGCCGGATTTGCGGAAAACGTGACCATGCGCGATATCGTCAGCAACTACATTTATCCGAATACGCTAAAAGTATTGCGTGTGACCGGACAGGATATCAAGGATGCATTGGAGCAGACGGCAGGCTACTTTGATCTGGACGAGACGGGAGAAATCGTCGTCAGCCCGCGCTTTCTCGCGCCAAAGCCGCAGCACTACAACTATGACATGTGGGAAGGCATCGAATACCGGATCAATGTCGCAAAGCCGCTGGGACAGCGAATCGAATTTTTGACGCAAGAGCACGAGCCGCTTGAGATGGCTGCCGAGTACGAGGTCGTCATGAATCATTACCGTGCGGGTGGGGGCGGCAACTACACGATGTTCCAGCACAAGCCAGTCGTTCGCGAGTTGGCGATCGAGATCGCGGAACTGCTGGCGACGTACTTGCTGGAGCGAAAAGTGGTCAAGGCGACTGTCAATGCGAACTGGAGCGTGGTTGCGATTGGCGGGCAGGGGAGCGGTGGGTAAAGCGGAGTATAAGGAAAAAACGTAACGAGATAAGGAGTTCCCATTCGTATGGTTGATATGAGGTTACATATTGCTTTACCTTCAGATGACATCGATTTTCGCTTTATCGAAAGAGAAGCAAACACTTCCTTTTTCTCTATTCAGAACAAAAGTGGAATTCAGAGAGCCATAGATCCAAGCGATAGCAATTTTTTAGAGGCACTTTTGATCACGTATCAAGGCAAGTCAGTATCTGATTTCCGTTTTTGTGATGTCAGGCTGCTAACGCAATTGATTGCCGTGGTTGAGGATTACTACTTGAGTGCCAAAAAAACAATTAGCGAAGACATTTACGGTCTTGGCGTAATTACAATCGGTCTGAGACAAACGGGTGAAAACAAACTGTTGTTAACAGCTGTAAAAGACGGAAATACGATTGTACAGGCTGAATTGCCAGAGAAAGAATGGATAGATAAGTTGTTTGCATTATGTAGAGAGTATTTTTCTTGCCTTATTCAATACGGAATTGCTGAATCGTTTCATACAAAGCAACTATCCGTTATATGTGAGTATGAAAAAAGATACAAGGATACATACAGAAAAAACCTTGGGTAAGAAACAACCAGTGTGGTTCCTTTCGTGGAATCACACTGGTTGTTTTGTCTAACAAAACAATACGAGCTAAGGGTACTGCTGGAACACCATGAAGAAATCAGGGCGCAGAACGCCCTATTCCTTATCCGTTTTTTTCAAATAGGCTCTCCATGTAATCGCCCACTGTTCGGGATCGTCCAGCACCGATTCGATGACGCGGTGGCCTGTGCTGTTGTGGGGGGCGGTTTGGACGATTTCCGGATTTTCGTATGCTTCCTGGGAGATGTGGGTCAAGGCTGCGATGTATTCGTCCAGCTCGGCTTTGGAATACGACTCGGTCGGTTCCAGCGTGAACGGCTCCGGCACGATATAAGGGTGATGGCTGGTCCAGTAATGGTGGGCGAAGTCGGCCATGCGCCGCTGGACATCGTAAGTCGTGACGCCCGTGTCTTCGGTGAGCTTCTGCCAGCTGTAGCGAACCTGTTCCAGCCGGCGGCCCTTGATATACGGGGCACTGGCGCCGCGAATCTGCAAAATTTTGTGGTACAAGTAATTGTTGTTGAGGCAGGCGATTTTCGCTGCTTCTTCCAGCCCTTCCGCTCCGAGCGCCCGAATCCAGGCGTAGGCGCGCAGGACAGCCGGCGGCACGCCGTAGAAGCTGCGGACTTTGCCGATGCTGTTTTTCAATTCTCGCTTGTAGTAATAACGCTCTCCGTCGAAGTCGACGAGCGGACCCGGCAGGAACTCCTCCAGCTTTTCCGTCACGCCGATGGCTCCAGTCGCAGGGCCGCCGCAGGCATGGGGGATGGAAAAGGTTTTGTGCAGGTTGAAGAAGCACATGTCGAAGCCAGCTTCCAAGGCGCGGGTAATGCCGAGCAAACCGTTGGCGTTTGCCTGGTCGTAGCAGCAAAGCCCTCCTGCGGCGTGAACCACGTCGGTAAATTCCTTGATGCGGGAGTTGTAGATGCCAGTGTCTTCCGGATTGGCTACGGCAAAAGCAGCCGTCCGTTCCGACACAAGCCCTTTCAGCGCCTCCAGATCAGGGTAGCCGTTTTCGTCGGCAGGCACGTAAATGATTTTGAAGCCTTTGACTGCGGCGGTTGCGGCTTGCGAAGGGTGCGAAAAGTGCGTTGTCAAAAACTCGTTGCGCAGCTCGCCTTCGCCGCGGGATTCGTGGTATTTGCGGACGATAGAGGCTTGCGTAAGTAGTGCCTGCGTGCCGCTGCCCGGCTGGAAGGAGAATTTGTCCATGCCGGATACTTCGCGCAAAAACAGGTCGAGCTTGTAGGTGATTTCCAGCATGCCCTGAACGGTGGACTCGTCTTGCAGCGGGTGCAGCTCCGCCATTTTGGGCGAGCGGGCGAAGCGCTCGTTGATTTTCGGCGAGTATTTCATCGTGCATGTGCCTTGGCCGATCTCGACGTTAAAGTCCGCGCCGAGCACCTCCTGCGACAGGCGGGAATAGTGGCGAATCACACGGAACTGGCTGATTTGCGGGAGATTGGGGCGCTTTTTGCGGCGCAGACTGTCTGGAAGCTGAGACACACCGTCTCCGACAGATGCGACAATCTCCTGCTCGACGCGGGGAACCTCGACTCCTCGCTCGCCGGGCTGGCTCAGTTCAAAAATGACAGGCTCATCCCACTTGGCCTGGTGGAAGCGTCTGACTTTGTGATCGCGGGGAATCCGCTTCATTTTCCCGATCGTTCCTTCGGATGTTTTCATCGTTGTTCTCCTCCTTTTCCTGTTTACACAATGCTTGCAAGCGCAGTAGCGAGCGCGTCGATCTCTTCCTTGGAATGGACTTCTGTCACGCAGAAAAGGGCGCATTGCTCAAGCTGCAGATCGTGTGCGGTCAGGTCGACGCCGCCGAAAATGCCGCGAGAGAGCAGAGCCGCGTTGATCTCCTTGACCGTTTTGCCTGTTTGCGAAAAGTCGATGACAAATTCTTTGAAAAACGGACCGGAAAACTTCAGCTCGACGCCAGGCAAGGAGGCGAGCTGCTTCGCGGCGTACTGGGAGCGTTGCATGATGCCCTGTCCAAGCTCTTCCATGCCGTCCGGCCCCATGGTCGCCAAATACACGCCTGCGGTAATTCCCCACAGGGCGGTTTGCGTACCGACAGACTCTTTGCCTTTTTCCCGTTTGGCAAAAGAGGTGCGGTCGTACGCCACATCGCCGAAGCCATACTCGCCTTCGACTTCTGTCGGCGCGATGCCAAACAGGCGGGAAGGGTATTCCATGACGAAGGTTGGATCGTCGTGCGTCGCGATAAACCCGGATTGACCGCCGCCGTAATGCATGTGGACACCGAGTGGTTGCAAATCGCCGCACACGATATCCGCTCCGTAGTTGGCGGGCGCTTCCATGACACCGAGCGAGCTTGGATCGACACCGACGACACACAATGCCCCGGCAGCGTGGGCGAGGTCTGCAATCAATTGCCCGTTCGTTTCCAGCGAGCCGAGGAAGGACGGATTTTCAAAATAGACAGCGGCAGTGTTAGGGCCAAGCTTCGCCTGCAAGTCTGCCAGATCGATAGCTCCGGTATCTTCCGTGAAGTCCACCAGTGTAAGCGTCAGATCAGGGGAGGTGTAGTTTCGGATGATCAGCAGCTTGTCGGGATGGATGTTTTTCGGGAGCAACAGCTCGGTGCGCTTCGTAATGCGCGCCGCCATGCGCAGCGCAGTAGAAGCAGCCTGCGCCCAGTCAAAGGTCGGGACGTTGACGACATCCATGTCGACCAGCTCGGCAACCAGGCTCTGGTATTCAAACAGGGCTTGAAAGCGTCCTTTGTCCTCGTATGGCTCACCTGCATAAGCGGTCAGAAACTCGGCGCGCGAGTTGATTTCGTCGCACACAGCCGGAATGAAGTGAGGCCAGCAGCCAGCCCCGAGAAAGCTGATGTATTCTTTCGTCGTAATGTTTTTGTTCATGAGCTGGTTGACGTGTCGCTCCAGCTCGTATTCGGTCAAAGCAGGGGGAATGTTCATTTTTTCTTTCAGGCGCAGCTCCTGCGGAATGTCAGCAAAAATCTCCTCAATGCTGCCTAGCCCGATTTCCTTCAGCATCTGCTCTTTGACAGCGGGCGCTGAGTTCGGGATGTACGGATGTGCAAAAGGTTTGGCGCTCATGTATGTGTCCCTCCATTTTTTCATACTTTTCTGTCATGTAAGAATGTAAGAACGGAAAGCCGCTTCTAGGCCAGCCCGCCGCCATCTACGACCAGCACGGAGCCTGTCACCCAAGTCGAGAGGTCACTGGCAAAAAACAGGACGGCGTTGGCGATATCTTTTGGCGTGCCAAGACGCTCCAAAGGTCGGCCCTGCGCGGAGGAGACGAGGAAAGCCCCTTCTTCCTTATTCAGCTGGCGAGCTTCTTCCCGCAGCAGTGGCGTGTCCGTATCGCCAGGCGAAACGCAGTTGACGCGAATGTTCTCCGGGCCGTGATCGATTGCCATCGCCCTTGTCAGGTTGACGATGCCTGCTTTGGCTGCGCAGTAGGCTGCTGCCTTGTCGCCGCCTTTGATGCCCCAGCCGGAGCCTGTGTTGATAATGCTGCCGCCGCCGTTTTTCGCCATGATTGGAATGACGAACTTGGACAGGTTGTACGCCCCTTTGAGCGATACATCGATGACGAGATCCCACTCGTCTTCCGCCAGCTCGACGACCGTTTTGCGCCGGATGACGCCAGCGTTGTTGAACAAAATATCGATGCGGCCAAAAGCTTGCTCCACCGACTCGGCCACTCGCTGACAATCAGCTTGGGAAACGACGTTGCACATAAAAAACTGGGCGAACCCGCCAGACTCGTTAATCTCGCCTGCGGCTTTTTCTCCAAGCTCCTGATTGATGTCGAGCAGCATGACCTTGACGCCGAATTGAGCGAGACGCTTTGCAGTGGCAAGGCCGATGCCGGAAGCGCCGCCTGTGACCAAGGCAATTTTTCCATCCAGTTGAAAAATATCGTTAACGTTTGGCAAGGTTGATCGATCCTCCCTGGCTGTTTCATTTCTTTTGCTTTTGTGATCTTACATGTTGCAAGCTCTGTGCCAATATTTTTTTGGCAACGATTTTCCGAGTTCTGATGCCAGAAATGGCGATTATGCCGTTCTTCGCCAGAAGCGCAGACACGTATTGTTTGCCACGATTGACAAACGATTTGCCATTTTTGACACGGCAAAAGGCAATTTGATTGTAAGGTATCTGAATTTTTAATAAACTAAAAGGAAGAGGAAACAAAGGGGGATGCGCATGCTTTCGCTGGAACGCTACAAGCCGGCTATCGAAAAAGTGATCACTGGCATTTCGGACATTTTAAACGTCGATGCAGCCGTCATCAACGAACGTGGTTTGCTGGTGGTCAGCACAGAGCGCTATCTGAAACAGAAGGGCAACCATGTGCATATCCCTTCGCTGCAGTTCATCTTGTCAAAAGGCCAGTTTCTCGTAGACAAACCGGGTTTTATGGAAATGTGCGAGGGCTGCCGTTTTCTTGACAGTTGTCCGGCAAAGGTCGAGCTGCTCTCGTCGATCAAGATTGCGGATCAGGCGATTGGGATTGTTTCCCTCACGTCTTTTACAAAAGAAGGGCAGCATCGCCTGTCCAAGCATACAGAGAAATACCAGCAAATTTTGCTGGAAATAAGCGAGTTGATTACGACGATCGTCCAGACTCATTCGGCTACCCAAACCAGCTCTGCCGATGAAGAAAAGCTTTTGCTGGAAGGGGCGCTTGATACGCTGAACGACGCGTACCTGACTTTTGACCGCAGCGGCAATATCATCCATACTAACACCAGCGCCCGTACGCTTTTGGCTCAAAACGAGCTGCTTCCCGCCGACATCTCGCGGATGTTTCTACCGTCCTTGTCAGGCATGGCGGCGCACTATTTGCCAGTCGCCAACTGTCTTGTCGACAAGCTCGATGCTTCGGCGGAGGCGACGCCAATCGTTGTCGACAATCAACTGATCGGCGGGGTTTTGCGTGTCCCGCGGGAGTCTCCTGCGACTGCGCTGCCGCAAGCGGGGCAGCGACGTTCACTGTCTCTGAGAGATGAGGGCTTGGATCATCTGGTTGGCAGCAGCGAGGCGATTCGCGAGGTCAAGGACATCGCAAGGAAGATCAAGGACAGCAGCTCTACGGTGCTGATCACGGGTGAAACAGGAACGGGAAAAGGGCATCTAGCAAAAGCGATCCATGATTCCGGCAACAGGGCGTTTTATCCGTTTGTAGCGATCAACTGTGCGAGCATTCCCGAGAGCTTGTTTGAAAGCGAACTGTTTGGCTATGAGGACGGAGCTTTTACAGGGGCCAAAAAAGGCGGCAAGCCGGGACGATTCGAGTTGGCAGATGGCGGGACGCTGTTTCTCGACGAGATTGGCGATATGCCGCTGTCTTTGCAAGCGAAGCTGCTGCGCGTATTGCAGGAAATGGTGGTGGAGCGTGTCGGTGGAACGAGAGCATTTCCGATCAACGTTCGCGTCATCGCGGCCACGAATCAGAATTTGGAGGAGCTGGTGGCGAACAAGGCATTTCGCGCCGATCTTTACTATCGGCTGAACGTCATTCCGCTCCACGTTCCGCCGCTTGCTGAAAGGCGGGAGGATATCGAGCCGCTGGCGAATGCCTTTTTGCAAAAATGCGTGACGAAAACGGGGCGCAGCTTTTTCGGCTTTTCCCCCGATACGTTGGCTGTGCTCAAGGCGTATGACTGGCCGGGAAATGTCAGAGAGCTGGAAAACGCGATCGAATATGCGATGAACATGGAGAGCGATTCCGTCATCACGCCAGGCAGCTTGCCGCCCCGGCTGCGCAGTCGGTTGGTCACTGGCTACTCTGCTGCGACGACTGCGATCAAGGCGCGCGTCGCTGATGTGCAAGCGGACGCGATCCGCGCTGCTTTGCAAAAGCACGGAACCGATCTGAAAGGAAAGCAGAAAGTAGCGGAAGAGCTGGGAATCGGAATCCGCACGCTGTACCGCAAGCTGAAACTGCTGGGCATATAGCTGGCATATAGGAGGGCGACAAAATGGGTGAGTTCGATACTTTGTTTCGGCAACGAATTGGCATTCCAGAAACTGAGACGATTCCTTTTGAAAAGCTGGACTTGGTTCTGGAAAAAAGCAGCGCTGGCTATCCCTTTTGAAAATATGCGCGTCATCGAGCAACAAACGAAAGCGATCACCAAAGAAAATGTGATGAGCAAAATATTGGTGGAGCGGGAAGGCGGGCTGTGCTACGAGCTTAACTCGCTTTTGTATTTCTTTTTGCTGGAAAACGGCTTTGATGCCGTTTTGACCAGAGGGGTCGTGTATAAGCCTGCGGAACGAGCCTTTTTAACGATTGGCCGCACGCATCTGACGATTGTGCTCCGTCATCAAGGGCGGCAGTATTTAGTGGATACGGGGTTTGGCGGGAACTTGCCGCTGAAGCCTGTTCCGCTGAGCGGCGAGACGGTGACTTCTGCTAATGGAGAGTTTCGTGTAGGCAGAACGGACAGCGAGTATGGGAGCCATGTGCTGGAGATGAAGTTGAAGCACAAGGATACGGAGTGGAGAATCGGGTATGCTTTCGACCCCGAAAGGCCGATTGCCGGGCTATTCGAATGCGACGAGATTCAGACGATTATCGCTGATCACGCGGAGTCTCCTTTCAACAAAAGCCCATTGCTTACGCAGTTGACGCCTACGGGAAACATCACTTTGACGAATGCCACGTTTACTGAGTGGGTCGATGGGCGTGTGACGAAGGAGAGCGTTGACGAAGCTAGATTTAAAGAGTTGGCCAGGCGGTATTTTGGCTGGCGGGATTGGGATTGATGACTGTTAGGCTTTGGGCGGATCGTGGTTTTTTGAAAGATTGATCTGGGGTGGAAATTTTTAGTGCGGGTGTTGAGCGGAGCTGTAGTGGAGAGAGGAAACAGGAGAAACCGCGGCAGGGACGTGGGCCTCTCGCGGGGAAGCGTGGACTGCCCGTCTCCGGCGAAAAAGGAAAACCGCGTCAAAAGCAGCGAGATCGAGGAAGCGGACGCACGTTGCCGCTTAAAGGCGTGTTTTCCTTTTTCGCCTGCGCCTCGGAAGGAGTCTCAAAGCCCTTTCGCTTGTTTCTCCTGTTTCCTCGGCCAACGTGTGGCTTTGGTCGGACATCGCTTTTGGATGGTTGATCAGGGGGGAAAATCCAGAGCAGAAATTGAACAAGTTTTTTCATGAACGGGTTGTATGAAGCGACCGTCTTCAAGAAGACTCTTGCTCATGTTTCTGTGTTTTTTTGAAATCCCCGATCACGCAGACTACAAAGCGTCAGCTCAAACAAGCTTTTTGGCATTGGCATTTCCTTTGAAACCCGCGCCGACCACAACCAGCCCCTGACGAGGAAAGAGACGAAATCCGCGAAAGCTCTTTGGGATACCGACCGAGGTTCCGAGGAAAAAGCGAAACACGATTTTAAGCGTCAACGTGCGTCCGCTTCCCTGAGTCCGCTGCTTTTGACGCGGTTTCGCTTTTTCCCCGGAGCCGTGCAGTCTAGACCCACAGGGGGTATCCCAAGAAGCTACAGCGATTCGTCTCTTTCCTCGCCACGCCTAAAGTACCGATGAAGCAAACTACAAAGCGTCAGCCCGAGCAAGCTTTTTGGCATTGGCATTTTTCCTTGAAACTCCCGCCGACCACAACCAACCCCTGACGAGGAAAGAGACGAAATCCGCGAAAGCTCTTTGGGATACCGACCGAGGTTCCGAGGAAAAAGCGAAACACGGTTTTAAGCGTCAACGTGCCCCCGCTTCTCTGAGTCCGCTGCTTTTGACGCGGTTTCGCTTTTTCCCCGGAACCGTGCAGTCTAGGCCCACAGAGGGTATCCCAAGAAGCTACAGCGATTCGTCTCTTTCCTCGCCCCGCCTAAAGTACCGATGACACAAACTGCAAAACGCCGCCCTAAAAGGAAAAAAGGCTTCGCACACAACACCGTGGCGGAGCCTTCCATCGTATGTTTTATCAGTTAGCAGCTTGTTGCGGCAAATACTTCAACGGATCAACAGGCGCTCCATCTTTGGTCATCTGGAAAAGAAGATGCGGCCCCGTGCTGCGGCCTGTGCTTCCCAGCAACCCGATAAGCTGGTCTTGGGCGACGAGTGCGCCTTGCTCGACCTCCAGCTTTTCCAGATGCGCGTAAACGGTTTGGTAGCCGTCTTCATGCGCAACGACAACGTGATTCCCCGATTTTGCATCATAAGCGGCTTTGATTACAGTTCCGGCGGCAGACGCTTTGACAGGAGTGCCCTCTTTATTCATGATGGAAATGGCGTACTGCTCGCCGCCACTTACAACCTCACCCGCGACAGGCAGGTGGAACAGCGGCTCTTTGCCCCATGTTTCCTGGGCGCCTGTCAAAGTGAATGCGCCCAAAGCGATAATGGCGCTTATGCTGAAAGCGGCCCATGTATACGTGGTCCTTTGAAATCGACGGATCATGTGGATTCTCCTTTTGATGTATTTTTTTGAACTGGCAAACCCGGCGGTCAGGGCGCTTTGCTGTGGGTTCGCATACAATTCCAGCGCTTTGACCATGGTGTAGCCGTACGCTGTCACTTCCGATTCGCGCAAACAAGCAAGGGTCATGGCGTCGCAAGCAACCTCCTGATCTTGCCTCATGCGGAAAACGGCGTACCACATCAGCGGATTGAACCAGTTTAGAATCAGCAGCGCGTGTGCCAGGCCGTTCACAGCGATGTCATGCCGTTTGTAGTGACAAAGCTCGTGCAAGAAAATATGGCGCAATTCGTCTGCATCGAGCTTTTCCAAAAACAGCGCGGGCAAAAGAATCCGCGGCCGCCAAATCCCCAGCAAGGCAGGACTTGTCACGGCGCTACTGATCGACAACGGAATAGAAGCGGCGATATCTAGCTGCTTTTTGCAACTCGCATACAGTTGTAAAATCGCAACGTCTTGCACTGGCTGCATGTCCAATTTGCGTGCCGAAAAGCTGCGGGCTGACCAGGCTGTCGCAACAGCAAAAACAATGACCCCGAGCAGCCACAAAAAAGAGAGCGGGCCGAACCAAAAGAAACGTGCCTCTTCCGGCATGGATGTATATGTATCTGGATGCGCGACAAAATGCGGCGGCTGAAGAGGAACATCGACTTGCAAAGCAGCGGTTCCAGCTCGGGAGGACGGATAGGGCACGGGTGTGGAAAAGGCAGCTGGCAGCCAATTAAAGAGACTGAGCGGACTTGCGAGAGACAAAGGAACAGCCAGCTTGATGATCAGCAGAAACCAGACGCCATAGTGAAAGCGGGCAGGCAAATATCCGCCCAAAATCAGCTTGAACAGCAAAATCACCAGCACCAGAAAGCTTGCTTGCAGGGAGTTGAGCGAAACCCAGGAAAATGTCGCGTGCAGGAGCGAAACTAGCCATTCCACAGAGCTATTTCTCCTTCTCCGCCAAAATATTTTTCAACTCTTCTATTTCCTTGGCTGAGAGTTTCTCTTCCTGCAAAAAGTGGACGAGCATCGGCTTTAGCGCTCCCCCGTAGACGCGCTGCAAAAAAGACTGCCGCTCGGTTCGCTTGCATTCTTCTTCGCCGAGCACAGGCGAGTAATAATAGACGCGATTGATTTGTTCAAACGAAATGACGCCCTTTTGCAAAAGGCGGCTGAGCAATGTCTTGATGGTCTTTTCCTTCCAGGTCTTGTTGTCGCGCAAGGCAGCAATCACTTCAGATGCCGCAGCCGGGGATTTGGCCCAGAGGACCTTCATAATCTCCCATTCGGCATCGGAAATTCGCGGATGATCATCCATTAACGACAGTCCTCCTTGGATTACAATTGTAGTCGATCGACAATTATAGATTACATTTGTAATCTTGCGTTGTCAACTCTCTCTGTTGCATATGAAATCTTTCAAATCCGACAAACGAAAAAGCCTCAACAGTCCCTGTGATCTGTTGAGGCGAAGCATGGCAGCCGTCTTTTATCGTAAAGTAGCATACAAAAACGCAGGAGGGATCGGGCATGGAAGTAATCGAGCAGTTTGGCAATATAGACATTTATTTGTTTGATCAGTTGCTAAAAGGGCGGATACAAAAGCAGATGCGCATTCTCGACGCAGGCTGCGGCTCAGGGCGCAACCTCGTTTACTTTTTGCGCAATGGCTATAAGGTTTACGCCGTGGATCAGTCCGCCCAGGCAGTAGAAAGCGTGCACAAGCTCGCAACGGAGCTGGCGGCGAGCGATTGGGCAGCAGATCGTGCGCGCGTAGAAGCGGTTGACAACATGAGCTTTGCCGACGAGCAGTTCCAGTTTGTCATCAGCAACGCTGTCCTGCATTTTGCGGAAAATGATCAGCATTTCCGGCAGATGCTGCAAGAGCTGTGGCGGGTGCTTGCGCCAGGCGGCGTACTTTTCATGCGTCTGGCTTCCTCGATCGGGATTGAGCATGCCGTGCAGCATTTGGGCGATGAGCGGTATTTGCTCCCGGATGGCAGTACGCGTTTTCTCGTAAACGAAGAGCGGATGCTCCAAGCGACAGCCGACTTGCAGGGCATTTTTGTGGAGCCGATCAAAACGGTAAATGTAGCCGGGCAGCGCTGCATGAGTACGTGGTGCATACAAAAGCCCGCGCTCTAAAAGTCGCGCAATTGGTCAAAACGCTCGAACAGAGGCGCGAGGTCGATGGCGAGTCCTTGTGCGGCAAGGCTTTGCTTGGTCGAATCCAGCAGGTCGTGCAGCACGACATAAATTTCTTCCCGCTCGACTGTTTCGATAAAGCCTGTGCGCCGATCCATTTTGTTAAAGGCCAAAGTGTACGCTGCAACCAGCTCAAGCAAGGCAGCTTCGAGGTCGGCCGCTTTCGGAAGCTCGCTGTCCTGTTTTTGCAGGGCGGTGAGGGCAGTTGCTGTCTTTTTGTACTGATCAGCCGCTTTTTTGGCTTGTGCCGCCGTAATATTCTCCCTGCCGTCCCAATCGCGGAACGGGTTGGTCAAGTTGTTTGCGAGCCACTCCGGATTGCGCGGCTTCGTGATGGACAGATTCAGGCCGCGTTTGCTCTCCTGTTTGTAGGCAGTCTTGATGCTTTTGGCGGCATCTGCTGGCAAGCTGGTCATCCACAGTGTCGAGAGCCTTGGCAATTGTTGCGGCGGCGGAAACTGGTCTGCTGAAAAGCCGAATATGTCGTACGTCGAAAAGGAAGCAAGCTTGCTCAACTGACTGATGCTGTCGAGGTTGCTGATCGTTCCCGGTTTCCCCCACAGACGCATTTCTTGCAATTCCGGAAAGCGTTGGACGATAGGCAGCAAGTCCAGCTCCGTCACCTGATGCAGGTGAAGTCCTGACAAACGGGGCAATCCGTGAAAGTCTGGAGGAGATGAGGTAAATCCAGCACTCAACCAATAGCCGTCCTCGTCCGCCTCTATGTGCAAGTCGGGTGAGATGTCGCTGCCTATCGTCAAATTGGTCAGCCCTTTGTTGAGCGTCAGCTTCTCCAGTCCTTGGGCATTTTGTATAAACAACTTGCGAATCTGGCTGCCGCTGAGGTCGATGGACGACATCAGCGTTTTGCCCAGGTGAAGCTCAATTATAAACGGATTGTTTTTGACAAAAGCCAGCAAGGAAGCTGATGCTTCTGCTGCATGGATTTTGGTGAGGCACGGGAGTTTTTCCAGCTCGGAAACATCATCAAGCTCGGCCAGCATGTCTTCCCAAACGACATTGGTGGAGCGGCGAAGGCTCCTGGTTCCCAAGGTGATGAGCGCGTCATCCTTTGCGGCTTGCTTGAACAGTTGGCGCTTCTCTGCGGGAATTTGCTCCCACTGCCATTGACGGTAGATGCTGCCGCCGACATTCCAGGTGCCGTAGCTGTTTGTTTCTCCCGGAAGAAGCGGCGGGATATTCCCTGCCTTGATGTAGTCTTTCGGTACGGCAGCCTCGACATAGCTGTGCTGCAAGTTGTTGTTCCAAAAATAAAAGTCGCAGGATAGCGGCTTCATCGTCAATAACTCAGCGTCGTCAGGGAGCGTGTCGCTCAGCCAGTCCAGTTCGAGCAGGCTGATCAGCTTGGAGGATTTGCCGGAGTCGGACTCCTTGAACGAAGTCACCTGGCACGCTGTATATTTTTGCAGCTTTTCTACGAAAACGCAGTAAATATCTCCAACTGCGGGGATCAAACGAATCATCCTTTCCGTTTTGGGAATCTTAACCCATTTGGCGCTTCTTAGCGTATTTTTACATATTGCCAAGATTTTGGCTATGCGACGAAAGTGCCTGTATGGGCAGCTTTCGTTGTCGTGGCAAGCTGCATTTTCTATAATGGAGGGAACGAAAGCGGCACCAGTTTGGCTGGCGCAAGAGGAGGCGGGCGAATGAAGAAAGATGAGAGCCGACAGCAGTGGATGAGCCGCGTTCTGGAAGGAATCGTGGAAACGTCCCGCGATCACCTGCTGATTACGGACCCCGAGGGCTACATTCAGCTGGTCGGTGATTCCTCCTATGACATGTACGGAATCGGAAAAGAACAACTGCTGGGGAAAAATGTGATCGAGCTGGAAAAAGAGAAAGTATTTTCCCCGTCTGTGACGCGCAAGGTGATGGACACAAAAACACCGCAAACGATGATGCAGGAAATTCCCGGCGGCAGAAAGCTGATGGTCACAGCCTATCCCCTCTGGAACGAGGACGGCAGCATGCATTCGGTGATCAGCTATTCGCATGACCTGACAGAAATCATGGAGCTGAAACGGCGCTACGAGAGCCTGACCGAGCAATTGAAGCAGTTCGAAACAGAGATTGAGGAGCTGCGCGAAAAAAATCAGGAAGGCTTCGTCGCAGTCAGCCAGCCGATGCGCGACATTGACCGTCTCATCAAAAAGGTCGCCATGGTCGATTCTACGGTGTTGATCCTCGGCGAGTCCGGGGTCGGAAAAAACGTCATTGCCAGCCAGATTCACCGCCATAGCCGCCGATCCGCCGGGCAATTCGTGGAGATCAACTGCGGCTCGATTCCGGAAGGGCTGTTGGAGTCGGAGCTTTTCGGCTATGAAGCGGGAGCTTTTACAGGCGCTGGCAAGCAAGGCAAACAAGGAATTATCGAGCTGGCGAACCAAGGCACGCTGTTGTTGGACGAGCTGGGGGAGCTGCCGCTGACCTTGCAGGCCAAGCTGTTGAAGGTGATCCAGGAGAAACGGTTGCAGCGCGTAGGCAGCATGCAGTATCGCGATGTCGATTTTCGCTTGATCGCTGCTACCAATCGCGATCTGGAGAAGATGGTGAAGGAGGGCAAGTTTCGCCAGGACTTGTATTTCCGGCTGAACGTCGTGCCAATCCACGTTCCTGCTTTGCGAAATCGCCCGGAAGATATCGCCGCGCTCCTCAAGCTGGTCGTGCGCTCGCTGAACGAGCGATACGGGATGAACAAAAAGCTGGACGCCGCAGCTACTCACGCTTTGCTGCACTACGATTGGCCGGGGAATGTGCGGGAGCTGGAAAACGTGCTGGAGCGGCTGGTGGTAACGGCAGATGAAGAAGTAATTACGTCGCAGCACTTGCCTGCGGAAATCAAGGCGGCAGGGGAGGAGCAGACGGCAATGGAGCCGAGTGTTGCGGCCGCCAAAATGTCGCTGCGGGACGCGATGGAGCAAGTCGAGGAAAAGTGGCTGCGCCATGCGGCAGAGCGTTGCCGGACTACAGCGGAGATGGCCGAGTTTTTGGGAATCAGCCAGCCATCTGTCGTGCGCAAGCTGCAAAAATACCACATCCGTCCCCGTTAATTCAAAAATGAATTTTTAATTCAAAAATGAATCGAACTATTTACAGGTTTCGATTCATTTTTGAATTAACGGAGATTTCTGCTATGCAAAAAACGCGCACCACAGCAGGCTTTCTCGTTTGGCACGGGTATTGCTACATATCGGAGTCGAAAGCATCACCTAAGCTGTTATCATTCTCATACAAGGAGAGATTACGATATGTCCAAACAACGCAAATTCGCCAATGTAGCTGCTGGTGTTCCAGGTCCGAAGGGGACCGCTTTGATTGAAAAAAGAAAACAGTTCGTGCCAAAAGGCATCGGCAACAACACGCCGGTTTTTGTAGAGACGGCGTCCGGGGCGCTCGTGACAGACGTCGACGGCAACACGTACATCGATCTGGCAGGAGCGATCGGAACGCTCAACGCGGGCCACTGCCCGCAAGAAGTGGTCGAGGCGGTAAAAGCGCAAATGGACAAATACATTCATCCTTGCTTCCACGTCGGCATGTACGAACCGTATGTGGCGCTGGCAGAAAAACTGGCTGAAATTACGCCGGGCAGCTTTGAAAAGAAAACGATGTTTGCAAACAGCGGCGCAGAAGCCGTAGAAAACGCGGTGAAGATCGCGCGCAAATACACAGGACGCCCTGGCATCATATCTTTTAGCCGTGGATTCCACGGACGTACTTTGCTCGGCATGTCGCTCACGTCCAAAGTAAAGCCGTACAAATTCCAGATGGGGCCGTTCGCGCCAGCTACCTACAAGGCTCAGTTCCCGTACCCGCTGAACAAACCGGAGTCCATGACAGAAGACGAGTACGCACAATTTTGCGTCCGGCAATTCGAAGACTTCCTGCTGACAGAAGTCGCGCCGGAAGAAGTAGCGGCCGTCATCATGGAGCCGATCCAGGGCGAAGGCGGATTCATCGTGCCGCCAGTATCGTTCGTGCAAGGCGTATTCCAAATTTGCAAAAAGCACAATATCTTGTTCATTTCCGACGAAATCCAAACAGGCTTTGGCCGGACCGGGGCGATGTTCGCTTCCACTCATTTCGGAATCGAGCCTGATATCATTACCATGTCCAAATCGCTTGCAGCCGGTTTGCCCATCTCCGCTGTGACAGGCCGCGCAGAAATCATGGATGCGCCGAATCCGGGTGAAATTGGCGGCACGTATGGCGGCAGCCCGCTCGGTTGCGTAGCGGCACTTGCTGTAATTGAGAAAATGGAGCGCGAAGACTTGTCCGGACGCGCCAGAGAGATCGGTAAGGCGATCAAGTCGCATTTTGAAGCCCTGCAAAAAGAGTTCCCTGTCATTGCAGATATTCGCGGATTGGGTGCCATGTGTGCGGTAGAATTTATTGATCCACAAACCAAACAGCCTGCAAAAGAACTGGTAGCCGGGCTGACCAAAGGTTGCTACGAATCCGGTGTCATCGTGCTTTCCGCAGGGGTACACAGCAATGTGCTGCGTTTCCTGTCTCCGCTCGTGATTACCGATGAGCAATTGCAAGAAGCGCTCGACATTATGACCGATGTGTTGAAAAGCCAGTACGTGACCCACTAATTCACCAGGGAGGTACGCATGAAAAAGCATCTGTATATTAACGGACAATGGAAAGAAGCAAACGAGTACGCGCCACTCTACTCTCCTTATTCCGGTGAGCTTTTGGCGGAGATCGCACAGGCTGACGAGGCTGACGTCGATGAGGCGATCCGCGCAGCGGCTGCGGCGGCAAAAACGATGGCAAAGCTGCCAGCCAGCCAGCGCGCACTGATTTTGGAAAAAGCGGTGGCGATCATGGAAGCGCGCAAGGAGGAGCTGGCAGTGATTCTCGCCCAGGAAGCTGCCAAGCCGCTGCGCACAGGACGGGTAGAGATCGCCCGCACGATTCAGACGTACAAATTCGCGGCCGAGGAAGCGAAGCGCATTCACGGGGAAACCGTTCCGCTTGATGCGGCTCCTGGCGGCGAAGGCCGACTTGCTTTTACCGTTCGCAAGCCGATTGGCGTAGTCGGGGCGATTACACCGTTCAACTTCCCGTTCAACCTGGTGGCGCACAAAGTCGGCCCGGCGATTGCGGCAGGGAATACGGTCGTATTGAAGCCCGCGAGCCAGACGCCGCTCAGCTCCTTGGTCCTCGCCGACATTTTTGCGGAAGCCGGATTGCCGGAAGGGGCGCTGAATATCTTGCCAGGAAAAGGCGCGGTCGTAGGCGAGAAGCTTGTCAGCGACAGCCGCATTGCCGCGATTACGTTTACAGGCAGTCCTGCGGTCGGAATCGCGATGAAAAACAAAGCAGGTCTGAAGCGCGTGACGCTTGAGCTTGGTTCGAACTCTGCCGTCATTATTGACCAGACGGTTGAGATTACGCAGGCGCTGGTTGATCGTTGCGTGGTGGGCGCATTTTCCTTTAGCGGGCAGGTGTGCATTTCGCTGCAACGCGTCTATATTCACCAGAGCAAGTACGAGGAGTTTCTCGATAAATTCAAGACTGCGACAGAGAAGCTCGTCCTGGGCGATCCGTTGCAGGAGGCGACAGACATGTCCTCCGTCATTTCGGCAAAAGACCACGAGCGGATGGGAGCATGGGTACAAGAAGCGGTTCAGGCGGGAGCGCAGGTCGTGACAGGCGGCAAAGCAGTGAACGAGCGGCTTTTCGCTCCGACGATCCTGACGAACGTAAGCGCCCACTCCTCTGTCTCTTGCCAGGAAGTATTCGGCCCAATCGTCGTAGTCACGCCGTTTGAAGCAATAGGCGAGGCGATTGAAGCCGTGAATGACTCCCGTTTCGGGTTGCAGGCGGGCATTTACACGAGCGACATTCATGCAGCGATGCGCGCAGCCGAAGAGCTGGAAGTGGGCGGCGTGATGATCAATGACATCCCGACCTTCCGCGTGGACAACATGCCGTACGGTGGTGTCAAAGACAGCGGATTTGGCCGCGAAGGAATCAAATACGCGGTTGAAGAGATGACAGAGTTGAAGTTGATTGCCATCAAGCTGTAAAAAGTTTTGAGCGAGAAGCAAAGACGAGCCGTTATGCGCTCGTCTTTTTTTGCGTGACAGCACGTCTTGCGATCGGTTTAATGTTCGATTTATAACGGATGTTAATATGGAAAATAACTATAAAAGCAATGATTTACCGATTAAAAACGAACATTAATTAGTTTTTGTTTGAAAAAGATCGCCTTTTATGTTACCTTAACTCATGTGAAAAAGCGGTCATTTGTATACAGCAGCGAAGTGAGGAGAAGGACAACATGGAATGGAAAGACATAGTAGCGGCCCTCAGTGTCGTATTGAACGGCTTGCCGCAAGGGCTGTTGGCATTGTCTCTTGGCTTTGCCTCCGTGCCGACGGCTCTGGCCTTTCTGGTAGGCGCAACGGGCAACGCTCTGACAGGCTCTGTCGCGGTCGTATCCTATCAGGCGGAAACGATTGCCTTGGCGGGAACGATCGGAAAAAGCATGAGAGAACGACTGTCCATGATTTTTGTTGGCGGAATTATTATGACCATCATCGGTCTGTTTGGTTTTCTGGAAAAGATTGTCGATTTTATTGGCCCGGTCATTACCAATGGCATGATGGCAGGTGTCGGCATCATGCTGGCGCGGGTGTCGTGGGAAATGGCTCGCAACAACATGCCTGTTGGTGTCACTTCGATGGGGAGCGGGTTGCTGACGTATTTCATCACAAAGGATCTCGTCTACACCGTGACGATCTCGGTGCTCATCTCCAGTCTGGTCGCCATCCTGCTTAAACAGGGAAGCTCGATCAAGCCGATTGCGAACGACCGTCTTGTTCTGCAAAAGCTGACGTTTTCCCCTGGCATTTTGCGCGGAGCGATGGCGATGGTTTGCCTCAATATCGGGGCGAACATCGCTTTTGGACAAATTAACGGTGAAATCGCCAAATCCGATGTGAACATTGACACGCTCAGCGTAATCTCCAGCGTGGCCGATATGGTGTCGGCACTGTTCGGCGGAGCGCCGGTAGAGGCGATCATTTCCGCTACGGCCGGGGCGCCCAACCCGGTTGCGTCCGGTGTTTTGATGATGGTGCTGATGGCGGCGATCCTGTTTGCAGGTCTTTTGCCGAAAATCGGCCGCTACATCCCGAGTGAATCGATTGCCGGATTCCTGTTTGTGCTCGGGGCCATCGTGACTGTGCCAGGAAATGCGACTGCCGCTCTGACAGGGGGAGAAGCTTCGTCCGGTTTGATTGGCGGAACAACGATGGTGGTGACGGCGATTTCTGACCCGTTTTTCGGGATGCTGGCAGGCTTGCTGATGCGAGCATTGATCCATGCATTTGGCATGTAGGGACGCAAATCAGGAGGGATTTTTTGTGGATAAAACATACACGCTGGAAGTGGCAGGCGTAACGCGCGAGCTGCCGATTATGCCGATAGCAGACAACCTTAGCATCGCGAGCTTCGTCATCCTGGGCGATACAGAGTTGGTGACGGCAGCGGCACCACTGCTTGCCGAGAAGCTCCCGGAAGTCGATGTATTGATTACGGCGGAAGCAAAAGGTATTCCTTTGATTTTTGAAGTATCCCGCGTATTGAAGATGAAAAAGTATTACGTTGCCCGGAAAAGCACGAAGCCGTATATGGATGCTCCGCTGATCAATGAAGTCGAATCGATTACTACGCAGAAAAAGCAAATTCTTTGCCTGGATGGCGCGGATGCCAGAGAAATTTCCGGCAAACGCGTCGCGATTATCGACGATGTCATCAGCACAGGCAAGTCGCTGCAAGCGATTGAAGATCTCGTAGTCAAGGCAGGGGGCCATGTCGCAGCGAGAGCGGCTATTTTGGCGGAGGGAGACGCAGCCAAGCGCTCGGACATCATCTTTTTGCAAGAGCTTCCGCTGTTTTTCCACGAATAGAAGTAAGTTCAGCGCAACATAAAAACCTTCTCAACGATTGCTGAGAAGGTTTTTTGCTTGTGGATATAAGGCAAGGTTGAAGGCTGCATTCGCATGAGTCACGCGCAACTACTGCAAGTAGTAAATCGCCCGCGAGCTGATGATTCCTTTTACTTCTTGCCCTTCGGCGATCTTTTGCTCGATATACGGGATACCCGCTTCTTGCAGACGGATGCGATTGGCGTTGAAGTGGCGGAAGTCGACGATCATGGTCTTGTTGCTCGCCTTGATTTCCTGAAGCTGTTGCTCGGCCATTGCGTTAATGGACCTTTGTCCCAGCATGTGGGCGCTGCCAACGAGCAGCATGTTGACCAGCATGACAGCGAGCAGGATGCGGCTGCCGTAGCGGGTGAGCGCAGCTTGTGCGTCCCAGCCTGCCAGCGTGACGAGAAGCGGGATGAGCCAAAGCTGCGGAACGTACCGCGCCCACCAGCTTTCCGGGTTGATCAGGACAGTGATGAGCAAGATGATGCTTGCGACGAGGAACGGCAAGGCTTTCCTGCGCTCGCGACCGAAAAGCAAAGCAAGCACGATCAGGAAGGCAAGCAGCACCGCGCCGCCAAACCATGGCCCAAAGCCCGCCACTCGCACGTCCGGAGCCAAAAACACCTTCAGTTCCTGCTCGGAGAAGGTAAAGGGCCATTTCAGCGTCGTTTCTTTTGGCGTAGCGATATTTTCCGATTGGGCGAACAAGGAAATGCCAAGCTTGCTCAGCGAGTTGATGTCTTTAAAGTCGTGCGGGCTGTTCGAAGTCATAATATCCACCGCGCCCTTGCCCGCCAGCGGGTAGAAAGGATGTCCCTTGGCAAGCGTGTTGGTGACGTATGGATTGTAGCCGACAACGACGACGGTAATGACCAGACTCGCGGCGAGCCACGCCAGGACGGTTTTCCAGCGTTTTTGGCGATCGCAGAAAAAGAACAGCACCAGCAAAGCGCCGCCAAGCAGTACGGCATACACCAACGCTGTGAACTTGATCTGCGCAAGCAACATCAGGGCAGAGCAGAGAGCGAGCATGGTCCAGGTGTGGTAGCGTTTGAGCAGCAAATACCCGAGCGCGCAAATGATCAGCACGAGCGAGCCAAGCTGTCCGTCAATGTAAAAGGACGTCGCCTGCGACACGACGACCGGATTGCAGGCAGCCAAAATCGCCAGAACGACCGCCAGCCCCTTTTTCGCAGGAAAAGCCGTCCGCAGCGCTGCCAAGCTGAGGAAGAAGGACGCAGCCATGAGCAGCAGGTTGAAAATTTTCCCGACTTCAATCTGGTTAGTCACCTTGTACATGACCGCATCCAGCATCCAGGGCCCTTTGGCGTAATGGTTGATCCACAGGTGGAAGGCAGACAAGATTTCCTTGTTGTCCATTTCTTCGATCGGCTTGCCTGGCGGCTTGAGAATCGGGGCATCGTGCACCGGATTCCAGCCATTCGTAAGCAAGATGATGGCTTCCTGGTGATACGTTTGTCCATCAAAAGACAGATCGAACGTATTGGCGCTAATGTACCAGCCGCCCCCGATGACGATGGCCAACCCTGCGAGCAAGGCGACCAGCCAGGTCGGGCGGCGCAAAGGAACAAACGTGGCCGTCATGGCCAGCAGGCAAACAAGAGCGGCCAGGACAGACAGCCAGAAGCTGACCGCAGTAACCGGGATGCCCAGCAAAAAGAAAGTCGACGTAACGAGTACGATCGAGGCGATAAAAAACAGCAAGGTCGCCCCGATTACAAACGAGTAAGTAGCGGTACGGTTATTCATGAATGTAATCTCCTGTTTTTGAATCTACAGAACAGGGAGGTTTGCAGCCAAAAGGTGCAGGACGGTGGCGAGAATGATCCCCAGCACCAGCCCCCCGGCAATTTCCCATTTGGTATGACCCATGCTCTCGCGCAACGGCTTGGACAAAAGCTGCTTGTCCGGGTGTTCTTTTGCCAGCGCATTGAGAGCGGCGGCATGCTTGCCTACGGCTCTGCGCAGTCCGGTGGCGTCGATGATCACGATAAACGTTACGGCGACCCCGAGCCCGAATGCCGGATGAGTGAAGCCCTCCTGCAAGCCGATCAAAAATACGGTGGTGACCATGACCGTTGTATGCGTGCTGGGAAACCCGCCGTTCCCCACCATGTTTTTTGCTTCTTGCCCAAATCGGAGGTAATTAATCAAAAATTTGGTTATTCCAGACACAAGCCAGCCGATAAACGGCGCCAGCGCATATAACATGACTACGCTCCTCTTTCGTGATGATTATGACTGGGAGATGACAACGACGCCTACGACGATGATTGCCAGCCCTACGATACGGGTGAGCGACAACGGCTCTTGAAAGATCAGAAAAGAAAGTCCGGCTACCAGGACGTACCCGAGGGCCGCCATCGGATAAGCGTAAGAAAGCTGAACTTTTTCCAGCGCGGCAATCCAGATAAACGCGGAAAGCCCGTAAAGCGCCAAACCGACCATGATCGGCAGGTTCGTAAAATAGTGCAGGAACTTCAACACCAGCGCGTCATTGTTGCCAGAGAGGGAGGACGCCCCCATTTTCATGGCAATCTGACCACTTGCGCTGAGAATGACCGAGATGAGGATAAGAACGATGGATGGCATAGTTTGATCCACAACCTGTCTGTGCAATTAAAATTCAAAGGTGTAAATAATGCCGGCTACGGCGATGACGTAGAGCAGTACCGTGATGAGAATCGGCTTGTCCTGGAGCAGAACTTTTTCAGGGCTGCCGCCTTTGTCCGTAATCGTAATCAGGTACAGGTAGCGGAAAATGCCGAAGATCACCAACGGAATCGTCCACATCAAATGAACGGTTCGCCCGGAGGTAAAGGTGAACAAGCTGTAGCTGATAATCGTGGCTGTCGTGACAATCGTATTCAGTTGATTCAACAATTCGGACGAATAGCTGTCCAGTACCTTGCGATGCGTGCCTTTGTGGGCTTGCAGCAAAAGCAGCTCATGGCGTCGCTTACTGATCGCAAGAAACAGGGCAAGCAGCATGGTACAGAGCAAGAACCATGGCGTAAACGGCGTGTTGATCATCAGACTGCCCCCGATGGCCCGCAAGACAAATCCGGACGAGATAATCATCACGTCGAGGATGACGACATGCTTCAGCTTGAGCGAATAGGCGACGTTGAGCACAAAATACACCGTGAGCACGACGCCGAACAGTCGGTCAAAATAAAAGGCCGAAAACAGCGAGCCTGCCAGCAAAAATACCCCGAACGACAAGGCGAGCGCAGGCGGCAGCGCGCCGGAAGCCATCGGACGGAATTGCTTCTCCGGGTGGTTCCGGTCGTTTTTAATGTCTACGAAATCGTTCAAGATGTAGACACAGCCTGACACGAAGCAGAACAGCAGGAAAGCAAACAGCGATTTGCCGATGACATCTGTGCTGACTTTGTGCAAAGAAAAGAGCAGTGCCGCAAACACGAGCAAATTTTTGGTCCATTGGTGTGGACGAAGCTGCCGAATTAACAGATAGACCATATTTTGGCGGACGCGCGAAGTCGTTTTGACGTCGACTTTTACAGAGTTTGATGTTGCCCCCATATTTCTCTCCAATCCATAAGGAATCTTACCATCCTACTAATGACGAATCATGTAAAACGAAAGTTACATCTGTTGCAAGATAACGTTTAATTCTGTCGTAAAATGGGCGGGTTGTCTATACCTTTTTACAGCATTTGTGAGATTTTGGCAGAGGGAAATGAGAGAATGCATCATTTGAAGGTTGTATGTCCCTATGAAAAACGCAGCTTCCGGCACGGGTGTCATGCCAGTGAGCTGCGTTTTATGCTTGTATGCTTAATTTGTCCGCGGAACGCCTTTCGCTGGCTTTTTCCACGAATACAGCGACAGGTTCACCAAAATGATGGCGAGAATGACAAGCTGCGGAATCGTCGTTTCCCAGTTCGCGTAGATGCCCAGATCAGGCAAATGGAGCAACAGCTCCGAGCTGTGCGCCGGCAGGCTGCCCGTGACTTGCAGGGCGTGTACGCTGACCCCGATGAACTTGAAGGCCATGTAATAGAGCAGCAGGCTGGCAACCAAAAAGAACGGACGGACGGGAATCCGCGAGCTGAGCCTGATGAAAGCGAAGCTGATGATGGCGAGCAAAAGCAGCGCGCCACCGATCCCGAGCAAAAGGTTTGTCATGGAAATCGATGCTGCCATCCCCATGTAAAAAATGATCGTTTCCGCGCCTTCGCGAACAACTGCGAGGAAGGCCGTGAAGGCAAGCGACCACAAAGCGCCTTTTGCCAGAGAGGAACCGATTGATTTCTGCACAAACTCGTTCCAGGCTTGCAGGTTGGACTTTTTATGCAGCCAGGCGCCGATTGTCACCATGAACACGACAGCAATAAGTCCTGTAATGCCTTCGATCGTTTCCCGCGAGCTTCCTGTAGTGAGATTGGAAAAGACGATGCTGAGCACAATCGCGAGCAGCGCGGAGGCAACGATACCAAGCGCCGCCCCTGACCAGACCCATTTGCGCTTGTCCGCATTCCCTGACTTTTGCAGGAACGCAAGCAGCGACATGATGATCAGGATCGCTTCCAAGCCTTCGCGGAACAAAATCAGTCCTGCGTCCCACGCTGTATAGGAGGCGGCGGTAGCAAACGGCTCAAGCTCGACTTTCATTTCGCCCAGCAGAGCCGCTGCTTTTTCCCATTGCGGCGGGTTGGACAAGATCAAGGTCGGCACGGAAACCATCTTTGCTTCGATGCTGCTGTAGGTGGCTGGCGACTTGGTCATGACCACGCCTTCTACCAAAGGCCACGAGGCAATAAACGTGTCCATTTTTCCTGCGGCGTCGTCGGCCTTTTGGCTGGCGATGTCCGTTTCTACCGAACTGATCAGCTGCAAAAGCGAGGAGATCGTTGGCTGTTCCCCGGATGCGACGGCACTGGAGCCAGGCGCCACTGATTTTCCTGCTACGTAGTCTTCGACGGCTTGCTTCAACGTTTGCAGTTTTTCCGTACTTTTTTGTGCATTCGGCGGCTCGGTATTCAAGGCGATGCGGGCGCCGCTAATTTTTACTTCCATATCACCATAGACGGAGGCGTTTTCTGAGCGAACCAGACTCTCCGCCTTGTACCAGCCTGTTACGAAGCTGTTGTACGATTGCTTGGCCTGGGGCCAGTTGTTTTCCGAGATAGCAGTCAGACTTTTCTCCAGAAAAGGCAGCAAGTTGGCGATTTGCTTGTGCGCTTTTTCCTTCGGCTGACCAGCTGATTCCTTGCTGGTCACGTAGCGGTCGGCTGCTTTTGCCAGATTGGAGATGGCAGCCGTGGCTGCTTCGGGATTCGACTGTATTTCGCCGAGTGCCTGCTGGGCTTGCTCAACCGCTGCCGACAAAGCCTGAGCCTCTGCTGACGTATCGTCGGTGTTCGCGTCCCAGACGGCTTTCAGGCTGGTTACGGCTTTGGTAACCTCGTCCCAGTTCTTGTCTCCGCTGCTGATCAGCGCATCGCTGGAGAGCGCGATCAGCTGTTTGAGCTGATCAGGTGCGAGCGGAGCGGCGATGACAGTCGACAGCCCGGAGATGAGCAGCAGGAGGCAGAGGAAAACGGAAAAAAGATAGCGTTTCAAAGTATTCACTCCATCCATGCTAGTTGGTTAGAACAGTGTGTCTCCGATGTAGCCGCCTTCGCTTACACCCGGAAGACATGCATAAAGCCCACTGCCGACATGGGTGATGTATTCGTTCAGCAAGTCGACTGACGCGAGTTTTTGTTGCATCGGGATGAATTGCTTGCGCGGGTCGCGGTTGAAGCAGATGAACAGCAGTCCGGCGTCAAGCTGCCCGGTGCGGACATCGAGTCCGCTGGAATACGAATAGCCGCGGCGCAGAATTTTGACTTTGCCTTCCATATGCGCCAAGGCTACGTGAGAATCAGCCGGAATGACCAGGTTGCCCTTGGCGTCTTTGCGATTCAGCTCCAGATCGTCGAACTCGTTTGCTTTTCCGAGCGGTGCGCCAGAATCGCGATGTCGGCCAAACGTGTTTTCCTGATCGTCCAGGGCTGAGCGGTCCCATACTTCGATTCGCATGCGGATTCTGCGCATGACCATGTAGCTGCCGCCAGCCATCCAGGCCGGATTGTCCGACGGTTGCGCCCAGACGATTTCATCGGCAGCGGCCGGGTCGTCGACTTTCGGGTTGTTGCTTCCGTCTTTAAAGCCCATCAGATTGCGAGGGGTAGAGCCGCTTGGATCGGCTGCTCCCGTGCGCTGGAAGCCTTCCTGAACCCAGTGCAGCACAGCTTTTCCGCGCGCGATTCGAGCCAGGTTGCGCAGCCCGTGGAAAGCAACTTGCGGGTCGTTGGCGCAAACCTGGACCACGATGTCTCCATCTGACCATTCCTTGCGAATTTCGTCACTGTTGAAGCGGGGCAGATCGACCAGGGCGGCGGGCCGCTTGGCAGACAGACCGAATCGTTCGTCGAAAAAGGAAGCGCCCAGTCCAAAAGTAATCGTCAGCCGCATCGGGTTGAGCCCGACGCTCTCTCCTGTATCGACAGGCGGGAGGTGCGGGCTGCCGCTCTCCTCATCTACCGTCTTGCCAGCCGCCAAACGGGCTGCGGCGGCCGTCCAGCTTTGGAACAGCTTGCGGACGTCGTCCAATGATGTCGTCGTTAAATCAAAAGCACCCATGCAGATAAAATCCTGCATAGGTGTAATGATCCCGGCCTGATGCTTCCCGTAAAAAGGGATAATGCCGTCGGAAAGAACAGGGGTCGCAGCTGCTTTCTCGCTGGAAGGAGTTGACGGCATGAACGATTTCATGCCAGTCGCGCCCAGAATCAGCCCGAGTCCTCCTACGCCAGCGAGCTTCAGCGCTTCACGACGAGTAAATTTTGTCTGGTCGTTTTCGGGATGCTTGTTGTTCATCAGTTAGCCTCCAATGATGGTGCCCATTTTGGACAGTGGCTCAGCCAATGCATCCAGAGCTTGGCTCAGTTTTTTCACTTCGTCTGGCTTCAATTCTGTGTACAGCACATATCCGCCATCTTTGCGGTAAGGAGCGAGGGCCGCGTCCAGCTCAGCAAAACGGGTTTCGATCTCTTTGGACAGAGCCGCGTCTTTGGCATCAACAGCAGGTTTCAGCACTTTGAAAATCTCGTTTGCGCCTTCTACGTTTGCTGCGAAATCGTACAGGTCAGTGTGGGAGTAACGCTCTTCCTCGCCTGTCACCTTGCTGGTAGATACTTCATTCAGCAGTTCTACAGCGCCTGTTACGAGCATTTTTACATCGATCTCCACGCTTTCGACTTTGACGCGGAGTTGTTTGACGTCTTGCAGCAGCTGGTCTGCTACAGCGCCCGAATCAGCAACCGATTTGGTTTCCCACAGAGCTTTTTCCAGTTTGTGATAACCGCGCCACTCGTTATCTGGAACATCGCCTTCGCGAGCATCGATCCAAGGGTCGAAATCACCCAAAGATTCAGCGATTGGCTCGATGCGCTCGAAGTAGGCGCGAGCTGGAGCGTATTCTTTTTTCGCTTTCTCCATATCGCCAGCTTTAACAGCTGCGGTAAAGCTTTCGGTTGCTTTTACCAGTTGGTCTGTCTGTTCGATGACCCATTTGCGGTAGTCGTCGATCGGAGCTTTCAGATCAACAGCGGTAGTAGCTGCTGGCGTTTCAGTAGCAGCAGGTGCAGCAGGTTGAGTTGCCTCAGGTTTTTTCTCTTCTTTTGGCGTCTCAGCGCTTCCGCAAGCAGATAGCATGAGAGACGAGCCGAGTACAACTGCGGACAACGGATAACCCCATTTTTTCATCATGTGAAAACATCCCCTTATTTATCATATAAGTGTGTACTTATTCGTTGATAATAAAAATCATTATCATCCCAGAAAGTAATGTAAACCTTTCATTGTATCTTTGCAATATTTTTTTACAGCTTGGTCAGTGGTTTATTTCGCCTGGCGAAAAAAGAGAGCAGAAAAAAGACGAACAGCCGCCGAATCGCTCGACAGCTGCTTTTTCGTTCTCTCAATTAGCCAAATATTTCAGAAGAATTTGTTCTACGTGGAGCAGGTGTTCAGTCATTCTGGCTTGGGACGCTTCCGGGTCTTGTCGCTTCACGGCCTCGTAGATCGCTTTGTGTTCGAGAAAAAACTGTTCGGAGACAGAGCGGTTGGAGTAAATCTCGACTCTTCTCGTCTCGCGAATGCCAATCTCCATCTGCTTGGAGATCGATTCAAACAGATGCACGAGTATGGAGTTGTGCGTCGCTTTGGCGAGCGCCAGGTGAAAGAGCAGATCGGTGCGCTCGCCTATGTCCTCGTTTCCGATATGCTGCTCCATCTCGCTCAAAATTTCTTCCAGGGCGTGCAGGTCATGTTCGTCCCGTTTGCTTGCAGCGATGGCAGCGTTGGCGACCTCCAGCGATTTTCGCGCTTCGATCAATTCAAGAATGGTCTGGCGATTGTTGCGCAAGCCTTGCAGATCAGGCAGCAAGCTTTGGACAGGAGAGCAGGTGCTTTTCACTGTGCAGTGGCCGCCCTGGCGAATCTCGATCAGCCCCATTGCCTTGAGGGCACTAAGCGCTTCGCGGGTGGTAGAACGCCCGACACCGAATTGCTCCGACAGCTCCTTGGTGGAGGGGAGCTTGCTCCCGGCTTGCAGTTTGCCGCTGAGAATGAGCGTTTTCAATTGCTCCGTAATGTGTTCATAATGGTTTTTTTTCGCGAGCCTGGAGAGATCCATTTCAACACTCCTGTACAATCCGTTTTTTTCCAAATTCATTGTAACACAAGAGAAAATGCGAGAAGAGAGGAGGGTTGAGGTTATGAAGAAGCTTGTGTAAACTGTTCATCAACAAGGGTGACTTCAAACGGTTCATCGCAGGAAGAACGAGGGGAGCGTAACGGATGGCGAGACAAAAACTGCACATCGATGAACTATATGAGGTATCGGGCAAAATTTTGGTGGAAAAAGGGTACGCGGGCTTTCACTTCAAGCTTGTGTCCGACCAGTTGAATGTGAGCCGCAGCACGATCTACGAGTATTTTTCCAACAAGGATGAATTGATTGCTTCTTTAATGGTGCATCTCATGGATACGATTATGGACGAGTACAAAGACATGGATGAGATCGCGCGGCCGCTTGCGAAGCTGCGGAACATGTACGATTCGTTCATGAAATACGCAGACATTCACCAGATTTTGTTGTTTGCTCCTTTCGTGAACGGGGCTGCATCGCCGAATGTGGAAAAGGCGATGACGACGCTTAGGCAACAGCACTATATATTGAACAAACTTTTGACAGACGTCATTGAAGCTTGCAAGGAAGAAGGCACGATTCGCCGCGAAATTCCTAGCGAGCTGATCGCGGGCTTGCTGTTTCAATCGATACAAATTCCCCAAAGTCGCAAGGTCGCGGAGGAGGAGTGGCACAACCTGATTTTTCAGGTGATGCTGGATGGATACGGCGTCAAAATGTAGGGTAGCGCATGGGCATTCGCGGCCTTTATTTTTTGTCCTTTTTTCGACACTTCTGTCAGACGTAGTGCAATGACGTGAACAACTGCAATAAGATTAGAGCGTCTACGAAAAGAATGATTCTGAACATTCGGCATACATCTGGAGGTTTCTATGATGAGCTTTACACAAGTAAAGTTCATGGGCGAAGGAAGGGATCGATTTTGAATCAGATGAAGCAACGCGTGATCGTGCTTTCCAGTGCTCTTTTGCTTGCTGCATGCAGTCCAGCTGCTTCTGATAAGGCAACAGTGGAGCAGACCACTGTCAAACGAGTGGCAGTTACCCAAGTGAAGGAAGAGGCTTTTGGGCAGGTGGCGAAGTGGTCCGGCATTTTAACGCCAGTGGAAGAGACGCAGGTGTCGTTTGAAATAAATGGCCGCATCGTCACGCTGCTGGCAGAAGCAGGCGACTATGTGGAGACGGGGAGTGTCCTTGCCAGTCTGGATGGACGCGATTTATCGTTACAGGCTGCAAGCGCGGCGGCATCGGTTCAGCAGGCCAAGGCGCAATTGGCGCAAGTGACGAACGGCGCTCGCGCAGAGGAAGTGCTGCAAGCGCAAAACAATCTGGACAAAGCCAAGGCGCTCATGGATAAGGCAAAAGCGGATTTGCAGCGGTCGGAAGTGTTGTTCCGCCAGGGCGCTTTGTCGACAAACGATTGGGAAAACGTTCAGAACAAGGCGGCATTGGCCGAAAAAGATTGGGAAAATGCCAAAGAGACGTATGCCCTGGTTGCAGAGGGGCCGCGCCAGGAGCAGAAACAACAAACCGCTGGCGTGTATCGGCAGGCGGTAGTCGGCCAGCAGCGGGCCGCTTTGACGCAGACAAAAGCAGATTTGACCGCGCCCATCTCCGGTGTCGTGCTGGAAAAGCTGGCTTCGGTCGGCCAACTGACATCTACCGGCACACCCGTATACCGGATCGGCAATGTAGATGCGCTGCTGATCCAGCTCGCCGTTCCGGATCGTGACATCGGCTTCTGGAAAAAGGGAGACGAGGTTACCGTTACTTTGTACGATCAGAAACGAAGCGGAATCGTGCAGCGCGTGTCGCCCGCAGCCAGTCAAGGGAGCGGGACTGTCCCTGTCGAGGTGCGGGTAGAGAATCCCGACCGCGCTTGGCTTGCAGGGCAAGTCGCTACGGTCGTTCACGAGCATCAAGGACCAAAGGGCATTTTTGTCCCTGTACAAGCGGTGCAAAGCAGGGGAGAAACGCAGCCGTACGTTTTTGTTGTCCGGGATAACAAAGCGGCAAAAGTTCCCGTGACACTCGGCACGATCGTTGACAACCAGCTGCAAATCACATCCGGTCTCACCATTGGCGAGCAGGTGGTTACCAAAGGGGCGGAGCAATTGTTCGCGGGCGATACGCTGGAAGTCTCGACGGGTGAGCGGCCATGATCGACTTTTTGATCCGCAAGCAAAAAATTACGCTGCTGTTTTTCATCATGGTAGTTCTGGTCGGGGTGTTGAGCTTTTTTCAACTGCCGCATCAGGAAATTCCGGAGATTGCCGTTAATCGCGCATCTGTCACGACCGCGCTGCCAGGCGCTTCGGCAGAGCGAATCGAGCAGACGGTGACGAAGGAAATCGAAGCCAAAATCAAGGAAATGCAGGGGCTAAAGGCTATCACCTCGCAATCGCAGCCCGGCCTTTCCATCATTACGGTCGAGGTGAACAACGGAGTAGACCAAAAAGAAACGTGGGAGGAGCTGCGCAAAAAGGTCAAGGACGCAGAAGCCTTTTTGCCGGCAGAGGCGAGACAGCCTGTCGTGAACGACGACATGGGGAGAATGTTCGCCCAGACGTTCATGATTACGGTGGACACGGCTTCCCGGCTCGATGAGTTGCGAGAGCCGCTGACCATGTGGGAAAAGCAACTGAGCAAAATTCCGGGCATCTCCAGCGTGACGATCGAGGGGCTGCTGGAGCAGGAAATCCAGATTAGACTCGACCCGCAAAAGCTTGCATTCATGCATTTGACCTGGGCACAAGTGCAAGCTGCGATCAAAGCGGCAAACGAGACGGCTCCGCTCGGCAGCTATCAAATCGATCAGCGGACGTACGAGCTGAGAATGACGGAATGGAAAGACATCAAGCAGCTGGAGCAGGTAGTGGTCGGCTACGGAAAAACCGGGAGCGCGATCTATCTCGGACAGGTGGCCGATGTGCAATTTACAGCCAAAGCCCCTGCCTATCTCGCCTATCACAACAACAAGCCAGCCGTCTCGATCAGTTTGATGACCGAGTCAAAAGCAAACATCACCCGATTGCAACAGCAAATCGATGCAAAGGTAGACATGCTTCGCAGCACCTTGCCTGCCGGGGCGCAAGCAGAGTCTCTCTACACGCAAAATGAGCGGATTGACGAGATTTTCTCAGACTTGTGGCGCGAGCTGTTGATTGCGGTTGTCGCCGTTCTCCTTGTTTGTACGCTCGGCTTGAATTTTACGACTTCATTAATGGTCGCCCTGGCGATCCCGATTTCGCTTGCGACCGGAATGATTTTTTTGCCGTTTTTTGAAGTGACCTTGAACCAGATTACGATTGTCGGCTTGATTATCGTTTTGGGGATTCTCGTCGATGATGCGGTGGTCGTGAACGACAATATCGAGCGAAGACTCGTCAAGCATGGCGAGCAGCCGCAGCGGGCGGCAGTGATGGGGGCGAAGGAAGTAGCGGTCTCCATTTTGACGGCTACCTTGGCAACGGTTGCTTCGTTCGGTCCGTTGCTGTTTCTCAGCGGCGGCTCGGGTGCTTTTGTCCGCCCGATTCCGGTCGTGATCATTGTCTCGATGCTGGCTTCCATGGTCATGTCACTGACGATCGTTCCGATTTTTCGCAGATGGAGTGAAGAGCGCAGACGCAAGAAGCTGGACATGAGAAAACCTGCGGGGCTGTTGGGCAAACAATTGCTTCATCTGTCCAACTGGTACGCCAGAACGGTCTTGCCGCGCTTGTTGAAAAGGCCGCTGGCGACAGGCGTTGCTGCCGTTTTGATCAGTACAATGGCTTATCTTTTGATCCCGTTGACGCCGATTCAGCTGTTTCCGGTGTCTGATCGCGACGTCTTTCTGGTCAATGTCAAGTTGCCAAACGGAAGCAGCCTGGCAGAAACCGATCGGGTCGTCAAGCAGGTGTCGCAGGACTTTTCCGCTACGGATGGGGTTTGGATGGTCAGTTCCTTTGCCGGAGGAAGCGCACCGAAGATTTTTGGCAGCACTACGGGGGCGGGCAGCGGCGCAAATGTCGGGCAGTTGATTGTGCGCCTGGACAAACAGGCAACGTCTTTGCAAAAGCTGCAAAACGAGACGCTGGCTGAGATTCGCCAAAAGTTTCCGGAAGCTGTGATCGTCCCGCGCGATTTGCAAACAGGCCCGCCTGTGGGCAAGCCGGTGGTCATCCGGGTGTACGGCGAGAACATTACGACACTGCGTCAGTTGTCTTTGCAAATACAGGAGCAAGTCGCCAAGGTGAATGGCATAACCGAGGTGCAGGACGATTTGGGAGTGGACAGCTACGCCATCGCTTTTGAAACCAATCAAGCGATGATGGAGCAAAATCGCGTCACGGCGGCAGAACTGTCGCGGACGCTGCGGCTGGTGAGTGAAGGCATCAAAGTAAGCGAGTTTGACGACGGCAAGCAACTGACGGACATTACTTTATATGTGAAGCAGGATGGGGAAGCGGGCGTCAATGCTTTCCAGCGGTTGTTTGTCGCCAATGCAAAAGGCGAGCAAGTCCCGCTCGCTTCACTGGTGAGCGTTCAACCGTCTTTTAGCGTGCAAAACATCCCGCATCGCAACCTCGACCGGACGGTGACGATTACAGGCGAGGTAAAGGGGCGGACGGCTACAGAGGTGATGAAGGAAATCAAGCCTGAACTCGCCCAAATGGCTTTGCCTGACGGCTATTTTTTGGAGTATGACGGAGAGACATCAGCGCAAGTCGAAGTCTTCCTCGATATGGGCAAGCTGTCGGTGATCGTCATCTTTTTGATTGTCATTTTGATCGCCATGCAGTTCTACTCGCTGCGGATTCCCGTTCTTGTCATGAGCACCGTCTACCTGGCGATTTCCGGCAGTCTCATCGGTTTGTTTGTCACGCGGACTCCGCTGGGCTTCATGTCCATGATGGGGATTGTGTCTTTGTCCGGCATTGTCGTTCGCAACGGGATTGTGCTGGTCGAGTTCATCGAGCAGGCTCGCAACAGGGGGCTGGCCTTGCAAAAGGCGGTGATTGAAGCGGGAGAGGCGAGATTCAGACCGATTTTGCTGACGTCGATGACAGCGATAGCAGGTCTGCTTCCGCTGGCGATTTCCGGCGATGTGCTGTTCAAGCCGTTGGCTGTGACGATCATTTCCGGCCTGTTCTTTTCCACGGTACTCACGCTTGTGGTCGTCCCGGCGTTTTATACTGCGATGGAACTGAGGAGAAAGCAGAAGCAAGAAGCACGCAATCGCAAAAGAATGGAAAAGCTGGACATGTGACTGGCCGCTGATGTTCACACAATCGCAAACGAAGCTCAACAATTCCTTAACACTCGCTTGTTATACTCGTTACAGTATCAATAGAATAACGTCTGTAGTTGGGCCGAGACGTGGAGAAAGCCCTCATACAGCAACAGCTTAGGCAATACAGGCCGATTGGATCGGTTTGTTCATGCATGCTGTTGCCCGTATGAGGGCTTTTTGTGTTTCCCAAGGAAAGGAGCGGCAAGAGGCTTTGCTAGATACAGCTTTTTATGACGCGTATTTTTTTGATTTGGACGGGACGATCTTCATTGGAGATCAACTGTTGCCTGGCGTGGAAGAAATCCTCGCCACTTTGCGGCAAAAAGGGAAGAAGATCATGTTTTTGACCAACACGACGGTGCAGACGCGAGAGGGCTGTCGGCAGCGGCTGGAAAAGCTGGGGCTTGCCGTAGAACGCCATGAGATCATGACGGCAGCTTACGTGGCGGGCCTGTATTTCAAGCAGCTGGCAGACCATGAACAAGCGTGCGTGCTGGTGGTCGGCGAGCCTGCGCTTGAGCAGGAGCTGGCCGAGTTTCACATTCCGCAGACAGCCGATGCGATGAGCGCCACACATGTGCTGGTGGGAATGGACCGGGCTTTTACGTACGAAAAGTTGCAGCGGGCAGCCGATGCGGTGCGAAACGGGGCCAAGCTGATCGTGGCAAATCCCGATTCGGTATGTCCGGTGCCTGGCGGAGCGATCCCCGATACAGGGGCGCTGGCGCGAGCGATTGAAACGGCAGGCGGTGCGAGCACGTGGGCGATGACGGGGAAACCGTCCCGCTTTTACGCTGACCAAGTCTTTTTGCAGCTGGATGTCCTGCCTGAGCGCTGTTTGATGGTCGGCGATCGTCTGGAGACGGACATTTTGCTCGGGATCAACAGCGGGATGAAGACAGCGCTGGTGCTGACCGGAGTGACGACAAGCGCGGAACTCGGTCACGCCAAAATTCAGCCTGATTTGGTCTTGCCGACGATGGACGGCGGGCAAATGTAGATCAAAGCTTTACAGTTTCCAAATATTTGCTTATCACGCGGTTGGTATCATCGGATGATGAAGGGCAAACGCCATAGGTTTTAGGAGGGATGGTCGTGGCGGAAGTGGAATTGCGACGCATTTCCAAAATGTACGAGCGGCAACAGGTTGTCAACGAAGTGAGCGCGATCATTGCGCCCGGGGAGTTTTTCGTACTGGTCGGGCCTTCGGGATGCGGCAAGTCGACGACGTTGAGAATGATTGCCGGGCTGGAAGAGATCAGCGCCGGAGAGCTGTTGATCGGAGGCAAACGGGTAAACGAGGTTCCGCCGAGTGGCCGGAATATTTCCATGGTGTTTCAAAATTACGCCTTGTATCCGCATTTGACGGTCAAAGATAACATTTTGTTCGGCTTGCAGGTGCGAAAAGTGAGCAAACAGGATCAGGTCAAGCGGTTGGAGCACGCAGCCGAGATGCTGGGCATTGCAGCGCTTTTGAACCGAAAGCCAAAAGAGCTGTCGGGCGGACAACGGCAAAGGGTCGCGCTCGGGCGGGCGATCGTCAGCCAGCATCCGATCTGTCTGATGGACGAGCCGCTGTCCAATCTCGATGCCAAGCTGCGCGGGCACATGCGGACAGAGATTCGCCAGTTGCAGCAGGAGCTGGGAATTACGATGATATACGTCACCCACGATCAGGTAGAAGCGATGACGATGGGCGATCGAATGATGGTGCTGCGCGATGGCGAGGTGCAGCAAGTGGGCAGACCGCTTGACGTCTACAACCACCCTGCAAACTTGTTTGTCGCTGAATTTACGGGCGCGCCGCCGATGAATACGACGCAGGCGGTGTGGCGAAGCAATGGCGCGCAATCAGGCGTGGAGCTGAGCGATGATCCGAGCAGACGTTTTTTGCCGCTTGCGCTTGGTTTTGGCCCACAGGCAGGCATCAAGGACGGCACTCCTGTTGTCCTCGGCTTGCGTCCCGAAGCTTTGCAGCCGCTGGAACCGGGCGCGGTCGCGGATGAGAGCCGCTCGTTGCTCGTCAGTGTGCAAGGCGTGGAAATTCTCGGTTCCGAGACAATCGTGGAATTTAAGCTGGGAGACAAGCTGTGGAAGGCAAAATGGAACGGGCAGTGGCCATGCCGCCGGGGAGATCTTGTTCGCGTAGGCTTTGCCCTGGAGCATGTCAGTCTGTTTGATTCGCAATCCGGAAAAAATTTGGCCATCACGGCCGGAAGAGAAAAAGGAGAGATACTGCGATGCGTACAGTAGTCAAAAGTCTGTTTTCAGTCGCGATGAGTCTGGCTCTACTTACAGGATGCTCCAGCGGGACTTCCACCACAGGCAGCAGCCAACCAGGGCAACCAGCACAGCCGGGCACATCTGAAACGAAGCCTGCGGGCAATACAGAGCTGTCTTTCTTCTATCCGGTAGCTGTCGGCGGCCCCCTGACCAAAATCGTCGACGGGATGGCGGAAGAGTTCAACAAGGAAAATCCGGGCATTACAGTCAAGCCCGTCTATACAGGCAGCTATCAGGACACGACCACGAAAATCCAGGCTGCCGTGCAAGGAAAAACGCCGCCTGACGTAGCGGTCATGCTTTCCACCGAGCTGCACACGATGATGGACATGAATGCGATTTTGCCGCTGGACGAGTTTATTGCCAAAGACGGCGGCAACGAATACGTCAAAGATTTCTTCCCGGGCTTCCTGGCCAACTCCCAGGTAGACGGCAAAACGTACAGCATCCCGTTCCAGCGCAGCACGATCGTGCTTTACTACAATAAGGCAGCGTTCAAGGAAGTCGGCCTCGACCCGGAAAAACCGCCTACGACGTGGGATGAGATGGCTGAGTATGCCGCCAAGCTGACAAAAGACGGGCGTTGGGGCATTGAAATTCCTTCCTCGGGCTTTACGTACTGGATGTACCAGGCTTTGGCCCTGCAAAACGGCAAAAACTTGATGACAGAAGACGGCAAAAAAGTATTTTTCGATACGCCTGAAAATGTTGAGGCGCTGCAATATTGGGTCGACCTGGCGAAAAAGCATAAGGCGATGCCAGAAGGCGTAATTGAATGGGCGACGGTGCCATCCGATTTCCTCGAAGGCAAGACGGCGATGATGTTCCACACGACCGGAAACCTGACCAACGTGAAAAACAATGCGAAGTTTGACTTTGGCGTAGCGTTTTTGCCTGCGAAAAAGAACTACGGCAGCCCGACTGGCGGCGGCAACTTCTACATGTTCAAAGGCACGGATGAGAAGAAGCAGGAAGCGGCGTGGAAATTCATCCGGTTCATGACCGAGCCTAAGCGCGCGGCACAGTGGAGCATCGATACGGGCTATGTCGCGACGCGCAAGTCTGCTTACGAAGAAGAGATCATGAAGCAGTACGTCAAAGATTTTCCAGCGGCAGCAGTAGCGCGCGATCAGTTGGAGTACGGCCATGCCGAGTTTTCCACGCACAACAACGGCAAAGTGACAAAAGCGCTGAACGACAACCTGCAAGCTGTTCTTACCGGAAAGGCAGACGCTGCCGCAGCGCTGAAAAAAGCACAGGAAGAGGCAGACAAAGTGCTGGCGTCTTTCAACAAATAATCGAACGAGGCAAATGGAGGAGCGACGATGGGGGAACTACGAGCAAAATGGAAAGTGAACGTGTACGCCTGGCTGCTGCTCCTTCCCTCCCTCATCTTCCTGCTGCTGTTTACTTTCTATCCTGTTTGGCAAACGGTTATTCTCAGTTTTCATCAAGCGGATCTGGGTTCCCCAGAGCCGTTTTTTAACGGGATAGACAATTACAAACAAATGCTGGAAGATGACGTGTTTTGGAAGGTGCTGACCAACAACCTCTGGTTCGCGTTAGGAACCGTTCCGACAAGCGTGGCGTTGGCGCTCGGGATGGCGCTGTTTGCCAACAAAGCGTTGCGGGGCAAAGGCTTTATCCGTACCGCCTACTTTTACCCGACGGTTGTCCCGATGATTGCCGTCGCCAACATCTGGCTGTTCATTTACACGCCGGAGTACGGAGCGCTTAGCCATGTGATGGACTGGTTTGGAAAAGGAGATATGAACTGGCTCGGGGATCAATCGAACGTGATGTGGGCGATGATTTTCATGGTCATCTGGAAGGAAGCGGGCTACTTCATGATCTTTTACCTGGCTGGCCTGCAAAATATTTCGCAGGAGCTGTACGAATCTGCTGCCATGGAGGGCGCGTCGGCCTGGACGGTTTTTCGGCGGGTGACGTTCCCGCTGCTCATGCCGACGACCATGTTTGTCAGCATTATCGCTTTTACCAATTCGTTCAAGCTCGTGGATCACTTGGTCATCATGACGAAGGGCGGCCCGGACAACGCCAGCAATCTCTTGCTGTACTACATTTACGAAACGGCCTTTTCTTTCTGGGATCAAGGAATGGCATCCGCTTTGACGATTGTGATGGTCGTGCTGCTTCTGGCAGTGGCTGCTGTGCAGTTTTTTGGTCTGGATAAAAAAATTCACTACAACTAAGGGGGATGGCAGATGGTCCGGAAATTGACAAGCGCTGGCATGTACGGATTGGCTGTAGTCTGGCTGTTCCCTCTGCTTTGGGTGGTCTGGACATCCGTTCGGCCCAGGGAACTGGCGACATCATGGACGTTCAGCGCAGACTTTACGCTGGCAAACTTCGCGAAGGTGTGGGACGCAGCTCCTTTCGCCCAGTATTACTTCAATACTTTCTTGATTGTCACAGGAGTATTGGTTGCACAGATCGTTACGGCTACGCTGGCCGCGTACGCTTTTGCCAAGCTGCGTTTCTGGGGCAGGGACGTGCTGTTTGTCCTGTTTCTCGTGCAGCTCATGGTGCCTGCCGACATTTTGATTTTCCCGAACTACAACGTGCTTCGCGACCTGTCCTTGCTCGACACGAAGATCGGGATCATGCTGCCGTACTTTGCTTCCGCCTTTGGCGTGTTTCTTTTGCGGCAAACGTTCAAGACGATCCCCCACGAGCTGGAGGAAGCTGCGCGCATGGAGGGCTGCTCCTGGCTGCAAATTTTATGGCGGGTGTACGTTCCTTTGGCGAAGCCGACATACATCGCGTTCGGTCTGGTGTCAGTCAGCTACCATTGGAACAATTTCATGTGGCCGCTGATTATTACGAACTCGGTGGAGAATCGTCCGCTCACGGTAGGGCTGGCTATTTTTGCCCAGTCGTTTGAGACAGGAGCGCAGTGGGCAGAGGTCAGCGCGGCTACGGTGATGGTCATTTTTCCGTTGGTGCTTGCGTTCTTGCTGTTTCAACGGCAATTTATCAACAGCTTCATCCATTCCGGGGTGAAGTAGGCAAAAGGGGAACGAGAGATGAGGGACAAAAGCGGTTTTGCCGTATCCAGCTATGCCTTGTTCGAGCTGCCGTTGTCAGAAGCGATCGACAGGCTGATTGCCGATGGCTGGACAGCAATCGAAATCATGTGCGAGGACGGTCACGCCGAGCTGTTGGGCTGGTCGAAAGAGCGACTGACGCAGCTGCAACAAAAAGGCGTCGAGTATGGCATTAGCTGGTCTATTCACGCGCCGATTTCCGGCTGCAACCTGGCGGCGGAAGCGGGTGCAGTCCGGGAGCAAACGCTTGATACGATGAAGCGGTGTCTGGAGATCGCGAGCTTTTTGCACAGTACGCATGTGGTGATGCACGCGGGAGAAATCGCGGATCGGCTCGATCACACAGAACGGGCGAGAGGCGGGGAAAATGTCACCCGGGCGGTACAGTTGCTGCTGCCCGAGGTGAGTCATGGAAGCACCGTGCTGACTTTGGAAAATGTGCCGCCTTATTCAAAGCTGTTCGGCTGGGATGTTGGCGATTTGCTTGAGGTGTGCAAGGCAGTGGACTCCAGGCAGCATGGTCTTACTTATGATGTGGGACACGCCCATCTGATTCGCCACGGGTATGCGCTCGAAGCGTTGGAGCAGGCACTGCCGTACTTGTCTGCGCTGCATATTAGCGACAACCGGGGCGAGGCAGACGAGCACTTGGCGGTGGGCGAAGGAACGATTCCTTTTGCGGAGATATGGCCTTTGCTTGTCCGAAACGGGTTTGCCGGGAGCTGGGTAATCGAGACGCGGCAGTTGCCAAGTGCCGGAGTGAGCGTAGAGCGAATTGGATCGCAACGATGAGAACAGGAGGCGCTGACTATGGATCTGGGTACGATGTTGAAAACGAATCGGATTATCGCTGCGACTGAACAAGACCGTTTGGGAGAGGCGCTCGATTCCGCAGCTTGCGCCATTTTGCTCATGTACGGAAAGCTGACTCGCTTGATGGAGGAAGCAGAAGCCATCAGCCAGTCGGAAAAACCGATTTTTTTGCATACTGATCTGATGAACGGCTTGTCCAACGACAAAGAGTCATTTCGGTTCCTGTCTTCTTACATCAAGCCGACCGGAATTGTCACCACAAAAGGGCCGATGATTCGCGCAGCCAAAAAAGAAGGGATGCTGACGATCCAGCGCGTCTTCCTGATCGACACGACTTCGCTGACGACTACGATCAAAAACGTGCAGGAAAACCAGCCGGATGCGATCGAAATCATGCCGGGCATCGCGCCGTCGATCATCTCGTACATAAAAGATCATTTGTCGCAGCCGATTATTCTCGGCGGGCTGATCTGGAATTTGCAGCAGGTGGAAGAAGCGTTGGCGAGCGGTGCGGACGCGGTTTCGTTGAGCAGGCCGGAGATGTGGAATCATCTGACAGGCTGACGTTAGAAGAAAGCGGCTGTTGTTTCGTCTTATGCGGACGGGACGGCAGCCGCTTTTGCATGGTCATGCACGATATGCACATTTGAGCATGGACACTTTTCAGCAGATCAAGTAAACTTTTAATTGATAACAATTATCATTTTCAACAAATGACCAGTTATGGTTACTGTGCGTCATTCGCGGGGTGCTGCCTATGAATACACTGGAAAAAATGGAAACTTTCATCGTGCTTGCCGAATGCGGTTCTTTTACCGAGTCGGCGAAGCGGCTGTTTTGCTCTCAACCAACGATCAGTCACCATATTCAGCAGTTGGAAGAGCTGTTCGAATCGCCGCTTGTTCAACGCTCGGGGAAACAGGTGCAGTTGACGCAACAGGGGGAAATTTTGCTCAGCTATGCCAAGCGGATTTCCCATCTGGTCGAAGAGGCTGCGGTGGAGTTGAAGCGGGTGAGCGAGCAGGAGCGGGTATTGTCTGTCTACGTCAGCAATTATATTGCGGGCTACTTTTTCTCCGATGTTCTCAATGAACTGCATACGATTTTGCCGCAGAAGCCGCTGGAGATCAATACGTATTGCTACAGCGATCTCATTCGCTGCTTTCAGGAGGGCAGGACGCACTACGCCTTGATGCCAATCTACCCCGAAGATGACTATATACGCAAAAATTTCGAGACTTCTGTTTTGTTCGAGGAAGAGCTGTTGCTTGTGCTGCCTGTGGATCACCCTCTGGCCAAAAGAAGGCTGCTGTACGCACGCGACTTGCACAATGAATCGATCTTGCTGCCCAAAAGCGAGTATTTGCAACAATATGTCATCAATCATTTGAATAGTCGCCAGGTGAAGACGCGCTTTTTGCAGATGAGCAACTTCGAGACGATCAAACAGGCGATCAAGTCGCGCCATGGCATCGCTTTTCTCCCTTCCGGAGCGGTCAGGGAAGAGCTGAACAGAGGCGAGCTGGCGACTGTGCCTGTGTCGTCCATGCAAATCAGACGGCAAAACGGGTTTGTCTTCCGCAAAAACGCCGAGCTGAGCCAGGCGGATCGCGCCTTTTGCAAAAATGTGGAGCACTATTTGCGGACTGTTTGACTGTTTCCTTGTTGAATAGATACGTCCATAAAGCAAGCGGGCCAGTTCCCTGCACGGGTCAGTGTGGGGGCGGGCCTTTTTTCATGCCGGTTGTTTGCAGGTAAAGGGCTGGAAACATTTATGCTATCAAGAAAATGAATAGGTAGATTCAAAAATATTATGTGAGAATGGGCGCTGTTGAGGAGAGCGGGTTTTCGAAAAAGCGGGCGTTCAAGTGGGATTGATATTCATTATCAATCGGATTAAGATGTACCTAGTTTTCAGATACACACACATACAAGTCAACGATGGAGGGGTTTTTTCATGTCTGTGATCCGTGTTCGAGATCGCAACCAAGTATTGGAACTTAGCTTTCACGATGTGACCAAATACCATGGAAGTCTCGCCTTGATGGCCGTAGCGGTTGGGTTTCGGACGCTTCAGGCGGCTTTTGCCGAGCTGTTTGGCGAAGAGGCGCCAGAGAGAAAAGAATTGTCGATTCTTTCCGGTCACGCCGGGCCAGGATTTCGCGACGTCTTTGAATACGTGACTCGTGCAGTGACGCGGGGAGCCTATCAAGTCGATGTGGACTACCCTGTCGCTCAATTCGATCCTCATCGGCCGCAGTCGTATGCATATGTCATTACGGCCGCAGATGGACGGGCGGTTGAGGTCGCGCTGCTGGACAGCTTTTTGCCCGCTGAATTTTACGATTACTTGAAAAAAGGTCGGGAGCAAACCATGACCGAGCAGGATGTGCACGACTTCGAGAAGCTGAAGCTTGCGCTGTCGGAGCGAGCGTTGGCATTGCCGCAGCATGAGCTTTTGACGATCAAGCGAATCGCCTAAGAAAGCAACTGATAAATTGGAAAGCAGGAGGTTGTACACGTGTATACACGCAAGTCTTTCGGACTTTTTCTCAGTTATTTGTTAGTCCTGTCTGTCTTCGTGCTGGGCTGCCAGTCGAATCAAAATGCGGCACCTGGTCAAGCTGACGCACCCAAAAACGGCGAAGCTGCGGGTGCGGCTAATCAAACAGTGCCCGAGCTGAAAATCGGCTTGCCGTCGGACGCAGGCCCGCTGAACATCTACACCGGAAACATCGATTATTTGACAGAGCTTGTCTTCGATAAATTGTTCTCGCCTTCCCCCTATGTAGAAAAGCCGCAGCCTTGGCTGGCGGAATCCGCGCAGCAGCTCGATGACGTGACATGGGTGGTCAAAATCCGCTCCGGCATCAAGTGGCACGATGGCAAGCCGTTTACAGCTGAAGACGTCAAATTCACCTACGAATACTATCGCGACGGCCCAGCTAACCGCCACACCCACCACGTAAGCGAAGTGCCGCACATCTCCAAAATCGAGCTGGACGACCCTTCGACCGTACGCTTCACATGCGCTTATGCGTGCCCGACTTTGGAACGAATCACCTTTGCCGACCTGCCGATTTTGCCGAAACACATCTGGGAAAATGTGCAAAATCCGCGCAAATATACCGACCTGCCAATCGGAACCGGCCCTTACAAGCTGGTCGAATACAAGGCAGATCAATACTACAAGTTCGAAGCAAACAAAGACTATTTCATGGGCAGCCCGATTGTCGACAACCTGGTGATGCCTGTGATCAAAGACCCGACAGCGATCTTCAATGCGCTGCGTGCGGGTGAAATCGATATTTCTGCACGTCCGGTTCCCGCTGAGCTGGAGGCTTCTTTCCAAAATCAGGCCAACATGAAAGTCGTTCAGACCGCTCCGTTGTCGCTGATCGAGTTGAAGCTGAATTACGAAAAAGCGCCATTCAATCAGGAAGCGTTTCGCAATGCGATGTCGCTCGCCGTGGATCGCCAAGCGATTACAGATACCGTGCTGCTCGGAAAAGGACGACCTGGCTTGAAAGGCTATCCTCACCCGGATTCGCCGTGGACCAATCCAAACCTGAGCACGCCGTACGATGTGGAAAAAGCAAAAGCAGTGATGGATGAATTGAAGCTCACCGACCAAAACAATGACGGTGTCCGCGAGACAGCAGATGGAAAAGCACTCGCGTTTTCGCTGAAAGTACCGTCTACAGAGCCGGCGTGGATTCGCGCTGCCGAAATGCTGAAGGAGCAGTACGCCAAAGTCGGCATCAAAATCAACGTAGAAGTGCTCGATTCCGGAACGATGGCGACCGTTTCCCAGACGCGTGATTTTGACCTCGTCATCGGTACGATCGGCGCTCACGGCGTTGCCGACCCGGATCAATTTGTGATGTCCCACCGTTCGTCTTACTTGTGGAACAAAAAAATCCCGTATCCGGCCATGGACGAGCTGACCAAGCAATGGATGGCGGAAACGAGCGTAGACAAGCGCAAAGAGATCGCGTTCAAAATGCAGGAGCTGTTCAACAAGCAGCCGACCAGCATCGTCTTGTACTACCCGGAAGAGAAATTCGCGTACAATGCGCAAAAATTTGACCAATGGGTAGAGTCGCCAGGGTTTGGCGTCATCAACAAATTTTCCTTGCTGCCAGATGGCGTGAAAAAGGCAGTAGCGAAAGAGTAAGACGGGGGGAGCTGTCATGGGTGGGAGCTGGTTCTCCTCTGCATTCGGCAAAAAATGCATTCAATATGTGCTGGTGCTGGCCGTCGCGCTGACGATCAATTTTGCTCTGCCGCGGCTGGCGCCTGGCGACCCGCTGGAATTTTTCTTTGGCGAGTCGACCATCAACGAGCTGACTCCGCAGCAACGCCAGCAAGTCGAGCATGAACTTGGCTTGGATCGCTCGCTTTGGCAGCAATACGCTGATTTCATGACAGGTGTGTTCCGGTTCGATCTCGGCAGCTCCATCAAGTACGGAAAGCCAGTAACAGAAGTATTGGCAGACAGACTGCCGTGGACGTTTCTGCTGGTAGCTCCCTCTCTCATCGTGAGCGCAGTCATAGGCATCGCCATCGGTGCCTATGCTGCGTGGAACCGGGGGAAGCGCCGCGACCTGCTTTTTCTGACGGGGATGCTCACGATCGAATCGATTCCCGGCTTTTGGATCGGCATGCTGCTCATTGCGGTTTTCTCGGTCAGCCTGGGCTGGTTCCCTTCCTTTGGAGCCGTGCCAATCGCTTTTACCGGGGGCGGCATGGAGTATGTGCTCGCCGTTCTCAAACATATGACGCTTCCCGTCATCACGATTACGCTTGCGACTATCGGGGGTAATTTTTTGCTCACCCGTTCGTCGATGCTCGATACGCTGGGGCAAGATTACGTGCTGATGGCGGAGGCTAAAGGGGCGGTCAAGCGCAGCCTGATTTTCAATCATGCGCTGCGCAACGCTCTGTTGCCCGTGTACACGCACATCACGATGAGCCTGGGGATTTTGGTGAGTGGCGCTGTCGTCGTCGAGACGGTCTTTTCCTATCCGGGGGTTGGCAGGCTGCTCTACGAGAGCGTGATTGCGCGGGATTACCCGATGATGCAAGGCGTCTTTTTAATCATCACGCTAGGGGTCATCGCGGCGAATTTGCTGGCGGATTTGACATATCCGCTGTTTGACCCGCGTGCCCGTCAAAGAAAACAGGTGGAGGAGTCTCCATGAGTCGTATTGGTTCCAAAATGATTGGTTGGCTCGGCGCGTTTTTGCTGGCGATCGTTCTGCTGCTTGCCTTCGTGGGACCTTACCTGGTGCCGTACGACGCCAGCGAGCAGTCTGGTGCCCCGTTCCAACCGCCTGGAAAAGAGCATTGGCTTGGAACGAATGACATGGGGCAGGACATTTTGGCCGAGCTGGTAGTGGGCGCGCGCACCTCGCTTACGGTAGGGATTGTCGCAGCTTTGCTCGCTACCTTGATCGGCACGGTTGTCGGCCTGGTTTCGGGATATTCAGGGGGCTTTTTGGACGCCTTCTTCATGCGAATAGTAGACATTTGCCTGACGTTGCCGTTTTTGCCGCTCATGATCGTGATCGGAGTGTACATCGGGCCGAGTCTGTTGACGCAGGTGCTCGTCATCACGCTCGTCATGTGGGCAGGAAAAGCGCGGAAAATTCGCGCCCAGACGCTGTCGTTTCGCACGCGAGGAGCGGTCTTGGCTGCGCGATCGATGGGCGCGGGTCACTTCTATATTTTGCGGAAGCACATTTTTCCCAGCATCCTGCCGCTGGTCATCCCGCAGTTCGTGCAGGCTGTCAATGTCTCGATCTTGATGGAATCTTCGCTCAGCTTTTTGGGGATGGGAGATCCGCTGTCCAAAAGCTGGGGAAGCATTTTGTTTTACGCCAACTCGCGCAGCGCCTTTTTGACTGAGGCGTGGATGTGGTGGGTGATTCCGCCTGGCTTGTGCATCGTGATGACCGTGCTCGCCTTTTCCTTGATCGGCTATTACCTGGAGGAGCGGGTAAATCCGCGCCTTCGCGCTTATCAGGCACCTGCTGCGAAGAGAGATCGGCGACTGGCGCAAGAGAAGCTGTCCGCTGTGAAGCCTGCGGCGGCAGACGCTTTGCTGGACGTGCAAAATTTGACCGTACAGTATCCGAAAGACGGCGGTACGGTTCGCGCAGTGGATGCTGTCAGCTTTGCTTTGCGCAAAGGGGAAGTGTTGGGGCTGGTTGGTAAATCGGGCAGCGGCAAAAGCACGATTGCGTCGGCTGTCATGCAGTTGTTGAAGCCGCCAGCGCTCGTTTCGCAGGGAGCGATCTATTTTGCAGGCCGCGACTTGACGCAGCTCTCGTCCGAAGAGGTGAGACGGCTGCGGGGAAATCGGATTGCCTGGATTCCGCAGGCGGCGATGAACGCGCTCAATCCTGTGATGAACGTGCGAGAGCAGTTGGCAGAAGCGCTTCGTTCCCATCAGTCCATGTCCAAAGACGAGATCGCGGAACGAATTGCCGAAGTGCTTGCACAAGTCGGACTTGCTTCCCGGTGGGCCGCTGCTTTTCCGCATGAGCTGAGCGGAGGCATGCGCCAGCGTGTCGTGATCGCCATGGCGCTTGTGAACAAGCCCGATTTGATCATAGCTGACGAGCCGACGACTGGTTTGGACGTCATGGTTCAGGTGGAGATTATCAAGCTGTTGAAAAACTTGCAGCGCACGCTCGGGCTGTCGATGGTGTTTATTTCGCACGATCTCCCTGTCGTACTCAGCCTGGCTGACCGCACCCTCATCATGAATCAGGGCAAAATCGTCGATCAGGGGAACACGCTCGCTTTGGCGAAGACGTCGACACATCCGTATACGCGCCGCTTGATCGATTCGATTCCAAGGCTGACGCCAGCCCTTGAGCAGCGTTCCTTGCAGGGACAGGGACAACGATAATTTCACGGAGGCAAGAAGGATGGGAGTGCACAAACAAGAGCGGGATACGAGGCAGCAAAAGGTGTTGTTGCAAGTATCCGGGCTGTACAAAACTTACGGGAGCAAGGGCGCATCGAGGCAGGCTGCTCCGGTTATTGACGGCGCCAGCTTTTCCATCCGGCAAACGGAAACGGTCGGCCTGGTCGGTGCGAGCGGAGCGGGAAAAAGCACGATTGGGAGAATCATCGCCGGGATCGAGCAGGCGGACAAGGGGAAGCTGATCTACCAGGGCCAAGACTTGCTGGCGATGAAAGCCAAAGAGCGCAGAGCAGCCACGAGGTCGATTCAGATGGTTTTCCAGGACCCGTACGAGTCGCTTTCTTCGCGGATGACGATTGAACAGCTGGTCGCAGAGCCGCTGGTGATCGCCAGGCTGCACAAGAACGATCCGGCCAAAAGGACGGAGCTGGTCCGGGAAGCTTTGCGGGAAGTTGCGCTGTCACCGGAGCGTTACATGCACCGTTACGCTCATGAACTGTCAGGCGGGGAGCGCCAGCGGGTGGGTTTGGCTCGCGCGTTCATCACCCGGCCGCAGCTCATCGTGGCTGACGAGCCGACTTCCATGCTGGACACTTCCTTGCGTCTCGATTTGCTGGGGCTTATGCGAGAACTGAGCCAGCGGCATGAAATCGCTTATTTGTTCATTACGCATGATCTGGCGTTGACGCGAGGTTTTTGTGATCGGCTGCTCGTGCTCAATCAGGGGCAGATCGTGGAGACGGGCACGCCAGAAGAAGTGACGGAAAACCCGCAGCATCCTTTTACGTTGCGGCTGATCGAGGCGTTGCGGGAGCTTGACCAGTTTTGAGCGGGGATTACTCGATTGCTTGATGGAAAAAAGGAACGAGGAGGCATACATGGATCAACGAACCGATTTTTTGATGCTCGATTCGGGCTGCTGCTTTGGGGAGCCGCGTCTGAAAGACCCGAATTATCAAGATTTTTTTTCCTTCATCGATGTGTACGATTTGCCGGGGCACGATTTGTCGCCATACAAGTGCCTGGTGATTACCGGGCTGATCGACCAGGAGCTTTTGTACAAGCAAAAAGAGCAGATTCGTGATTTTCTCGACGGAGGGAAAGTGCTGGTGTTCAGCGGCAATCTGTTTTTGCCGTGGCTGCCGGGCGCGTCTGCTTTTGTGCCAAAAGAAATTCGCAATCATTCCGACTATGATGTGACGATCGCCAAGGAGCATCCGATTTTTGCCGGAGTGCAGACGTACGACATGACGTACAACAAAGGTGTTGCAGGCTTTTTCGCCAGAGGCCATCACCCGCTGCCGGACGGGGCTGAGGTGTTGTTGACCTTGCCGGGGGGAGAACCGATTACGTATATCGACCGGAACAGTACGAAGGGCACGATTCTCGTCCATTCGGGAAATGACTTGTTCGGCTACAATCACCCGGGAAAATCGACCGGACGAATTGCGCTGCAACTCACCGAGTGGGCGCGGAACGAATATCGGCAGCTTCAGGAGCCTCAGGAAAGGGGAGCGTACGCATGAGAAAGATCGCAGCTTTGTACGGCGGCAGCTCGCAGCATTTTCGCAGTTTGAACGAGCCGAAGTACCGCAAGTATTACGACAGGCTCATCTACTTGCCTGATCTTGAGAACACGTCGCTGGATGAGTTCGATGCGCTGGTGGTTCCCTCGCAGCTGCACATGGGACTGGTGATGAAATCGCGCGAGAAAATCAAACAGTTCGCGGAAAAGGGCGGGATTGTCGTCGCTTTCGGTCCGCAGCCGCGCGAATGGATTCCGGGGCAAAACTGGGAGCTTCGCCCGACGAACTTCTGGTGGTGGCTGGACAAAAACGCGAAGAGCGGGCTGGTGCTGCAAAAGCCGGACTACGATCTGTTTTCCTACATTACGCTGGCAGATGCGACCTGGCATCAGCATGGGGTGTACTGGCCGCCGGAGGGTGCCGAGGTGCTGATTTCGACCGAAGACGGGGGAGCCGTCCTGTATGTCGACAAGGTGAGCACAGCGGGTACGTGGATCGTCACTACGCTTGATCCGGACTTTCATTTTGGCTCGTACTTCATGCCTGCGACAGAACGCTTTCTCGACGGCTTCCTGCCGTGGCTGGCAGAGGGGAACGTCTGATGATCCGGCTGCAAAAGCTTTGCAAGAGCTACGGGGAGAGAGTCATTCTGCAAGACCTCGACCTGCATCTGGAAGCAGGGGAGTTCGCCTTTTTGCAGGGGCGGTCGGGTTCGGGAAAAAGCACGCTGCTCAAGCTTTTGTACCGGGAGCAAACCGAGTTTGCGGGACGCATCGATATTAATGCCGTCCCGATCGAACAAATCCGCAAATTCGAGTTAAGGCGAATGATGGGCGTCATTTTTCAATCGTTCGAGCTGCTTCCGCGAAAGACGGTCATGGAAAACGTGGCGCTCGCTGGCGAGGTCGTCGGAAAACGGTGGGGCGAAATCGAACCGGAAGCGCAGCGGCTGCTTGCAAGAGTCGGACTGCTGGATCGGAAGGATGTCTTTCCTGACCAGTTGTCGGGGGGCGAGCAGCAGCGCGTTGCGATCGTGCGTGCCCTGCTGAATCGCCCGCGCATTCTTTTGGCAGATGAGCCTACCGGGAATCTGGATAGCGAGACAGCGTTTGAAGTGATGCAATTGCTGAAAGAACTGCATGTGGAGGAAAACATGGCGATGTTGATTGTCACCCATTCGGAGCGGCTGGTTGAACAATTTCCGGCAAAGACGTGGATGATGGAGCAGGGGCGGGTACGCGTCGTATGAACAGACAATCGTGCATGTACATGCTCAGGGATGCGCGCGAAGGCATTCAGCGAAACATAGGGGCTGCGGCGGCTGCGGCAGTCTTGATTTTTGTCGCAGTGCTCATCGCGGGCATCCTGTTGCTCGGAAGGTTCGGTGTCGGGGATTTGATGGGCTATCTGGAGTCACAGGTAGCCATGAAGCTGTATGTAGACCCTGCTGCGGATACGAAGGCTATCGCGGCCATTTTGCAGGAAAAAAGCTTCGTTCAATCCGTCGAAATCGAGACAAAGGCGCAAATGCTGGAGCGATTGGCCGGATTTTTTGCCGGGCGGGAGCACCTGCTTGTCTCTTTTCAGGAGAGTCAAATTCCGGACGCAATCCGCCTGGAGCTGCGCGACAAGACGCAGATCAAGCTCGTGGCGGAACAATTGCAGACGATGAACGGCATCACAAAAGTCGTCTATCCGCAGGAATTTGCCGAAACGATCTTGCGCTGGTCGGCCCAACTGAACAAGTACGGCTTGGGCTTGCTGGTCGGTCTGGGCGCGCTCGCTTTCGGGATGGTGTTTATCGCGATGAATCTGGCCTTGTATCAAAGGCAGCAGGAGATTCGCGTCCGGCTGTTGCTTGGTGCGAACCCGTGGCATGTCAGGGGGCAATTTTTGTTTGAAGGCTGGCTGATTGGCTTCGTTGGCAGCTTGCTTGCGGCCGTAGCGATTTATTGGCTCTTTTCGGGCATGCTGTTGCCTTTGCAAAAACAGTTCCCGCTGGTGTTTCACTTCTCGCAGCAGCTGGTGTACGAGATGATGGGAGGCATGGCGCTCGCAGGCTCTTTGCTAGGGCTGTCAGCCAGCTATGCTTCGACAAGGAAGCTGATCAATCATGCGTAAAAAGTTGATGCTGCTCGTGGCGGCAGGGCTGTTTTTGGGGGCGACAGGGGCGTATGCGCATTTGACAGGCGCATTTGCGAATTTTCTCGTGACCGTCAACGACGAGAGCACCACCGAACGGCTGAAAGCAGAAGTGGCTCAGACCAAAAAAGAGATCGCCAGGCTTGCGCCGCAGATTGCCAAGCTTGAGAAAAGCTATGTTGCGGATCAAAAGGTAGCAGTCGACAAGCTGCAATTTTACAGTGAGATGGGATTGGATACGTGGGTCAGCTTGTTGCAGCAGCAACAGGAGCCTGTCGATATTCTCGGCAGTCAATGGCTGATCGAGCGGAATCTGGACGCATACATGGAGGAGCTGGACAAGCTGTATCTGGCTTACAAGCAACTGGTCGCCACGAAAGAAACGCTGGAAGGACACGAGAAGCTGCTTGGCATGATTGAGCAAAATCTTCAAGCCAGAGGCGCATTTCTCGCCGACAACCCGGAACTGCCGATCGAGCAGCTCGCCAATTATTTGGATATCGACTGGATGGCGGAGGTGGAGCCGGCTTTGCTCGCCATTTTGGCAAAAGACCGCGCTTTGACGGAGCAGCAGGCAGCCACCTGGGCTTCCACTCAGACGGGCACCGCTTCCCAGCCGTATCGTCTGGACGAAAGCTGGATCAACGAACGCAGCGAGCTGCGCTACTTTTTCCGTTCGGATCACGTGTACGTGGTGTTTCAAAAGCCTGACTTGCACGTGATTTTGATTGGACAAGTGTTGAAAGATGCTTCGGATGCGGCTGCCCTGGTTTTCGAGGCGGGATTTTTCAACGGCTTTTTGATGCCGGAAACATTGATTGAGGAATTGCAGGGCTTCCGCATTCCTTATGCACAGCTTTTGCAATTGCCTCGTGTACAGGCGCCCTTTTATCTCCAGCAAACAAGCGGAGGGCTGATCGTACGAACCGGAGATAGCCAAAACTAGCAGATCATCTGGATGGGAGAGAAAGACATGAGAAGGAGCTTGTGTTTGTTGGCGATGCTGGTATGGCTGTTGCCGAGCCTGGTATCGGCGCACATCGTCAACGAGCAAAACTTGTACGACGATCTGCAATATTCCAAGGCGACGTCGCAGATCGTGTATTTGAGCGGCCTGGGAGTGATTCCTTACGATCATCACGGCTCGACGCTGTTTTCCCCGCAGGAGAAGCTGACGCGTGAAGAGCTGGCGTATTGGGCGGGAACGTTCGGGAAGCTGCAAGAGAGCGGAGCGGCCCGTACAGCAGTGACAGCGGCAGCTTTGGCAAAAGGACTCGTGCCCTCTTTGGACGGTAATGCCACGTATGCGGACGTCAATCAGGCTTACTTTGCAGGCAAGTTGGCTGTGCAGGATGCCGGACGTGAGCTGACTCGCGAGCAATTTGCGTTGTTTGTGTTCGAGCACAGAAAAGATGAGGCCGAAGGGAAAAGCTTGTACGACCGGGGCGGCTTTCTCGCGGGGCCAACAGGCAAAGTGGACAAAGTGAGCGTTCGCGAGGAAAAAGATGCAGAGGGCAAGGCTGCAAAAGTGTATTCGCTTACTGTATCTGGCGCCGTGTATGACGTGTCGGCGCATCCGCGCGTGCTGCAAGCCGCGGTTGACCCGGCAGAGTGGGAAGGAAGGGCGATTCAGGAAGCGTGGCTGATGAATGTCGCAGGCAAACCGCAGCCGCAGCTCCAGCTGATTCAGTTTGAACAAAGCGCCAATGCTTCCGCACAACCGGAAAAAGCGGCGAGTGCAGACCACGAGCATGAACACGCTGGTCATGAAGCGGCAGCCAGCAGTGACGAGTCGGGGTCATCGCTCATTCCTCTGGTGATCGTCGTTGTTTTGCTCGTGCTTGTCGGCGGCTTTTTGTTCACGCGAAAACGGAAATAAAGCCGCAGCCGCTATATGGCGCTATGGATAGCTATAGGGAAAGCGAACGAAACGGGGCTTTGTCAGGGGCGGTCTGGCGAAGCCCCTGCTTTTTCTTGCGAACCGGACCGAACAGATCAAGCCAATCTAATCCATAAGTCGAAAATGGATTGACAGTGGCGCAGGCCGCGTCTTAGGATAGACAGTAACTCAGCATGTTTGGATGGAGGTTCTGTTATGTGGTATGTACGCATGCGCTAATCAGGCACGGACGACTCGCCCGTTTTTCGATGGGTTATTTGTCATGCCTGTATAGTCAGCTTGCGTATTCCTCCAAAGCTCCCTGCCTGATTCGTTGTTAGGCAGCTCTTTCAAGTGCTTTGATGCAGCAAGCTTTCGCACGGATGACACCCCCTCGGACGGGACGTTCTCCGTGCTTTTTTGCGTCCAAAAACGGATGCCGCACTTGAATGTCCACATGAGGAGGATGTATATGAATACGAAAAAAGACAGTTGGAAGAGAACTTTTTATACGATTTTTGCCGGGCAGGCTTTCTCGCTTCTGGGCAGTGCCGTTGTTCAATTCAGTATCATCTGGTGGCTGACAGAGGCGACAGGATCAGCGGTGGTGCTGACTATCGCTTCGATGGCCGGCTTTTTGCCCCAGGCTTTGATCGGGCCTTTTGCCGGAACGATTGTGGATCGGCTGGATCGCAAAAAAATCATGATAGCCGCAGACATGTTCATTGCCTTTGTCAGTCTTGTCCTGGCTATGTTGTTTTTCGCCGGGATGGAGCCGCCTGTTTGGGCCTTTTACGTGATTCTTGGCTTGCGTTCGATCGGAAGCGCGTTTCACATGCCGTCCATGCAAGCTTCCATCCCGCTGATCGCGCCCGAAGATCAGCTGATGAAGGTGCAAGGCTGGATGCAGACGCTGACCTCTGCCGTACACATGGTGGGTCCGATGCTCGGTGCCTTTTTACTGGCCTATTTTTCGATGGAAGCAGTGCTCTTGCTCGATGTTTTGGGGGCGCTGCTGGCAAGTGCCGCTTTGCTGATGGTGCATATTCCGAATCCTGAGCGCAGCGCGCCGGAGGAAGGCGCGAGCGGCATGCGCAGCGAGATCAAGGCAGGGCTGCGCGAACTGATGAAGTCAAAAGGCTTGCTGGTGATCACAGCGGCAATCGGGTTCACGACGTTTGTGTATGTGCCTGTTGGGGCATTGTTTACTCTTATGGTACTGAATCATTTTGGCAAAGGGGCGTGGCATGCCGGAGTGGTCGAGTTTTCTTTTGCAGCAGGTATGCTCGTCGGCTCGCTGCTTTTGGGCAGCTGGGGTGCCAAGCGAAATCGCGTGTACTTGTTGACAGGCGGGATTGCGTTGCTGGGAGCGGGACTGTTCTTCGCGGGGCTGTTGCCTGCGTCCGGATTTGTCGGGTTTGTGCTGCTGTCGGGCTTGATGGGGGTATCGGGACCATTGTTTGGCGGGCCGTTTGCGGTGCTGTTGCAAACGACGATCGACCCGGCTGTTCAGGGACGAGTGATGTCTCTTGTGAACAGCCTGATGCTGATCGCGACGCCGATTGGTTTGTTGGTGGCAGGCCCGGTAGCTGAGGCAATCGGGGTGGACAGATGGTTCTCGCTGTCCGGTATTGCCATTGTGCTCATCGGCTTGTGCCCCTTGCTCTTTCCGGCAGTGAGGGAGCTGAAGGCATCCGCAGCGAGCCAGTAATCACGTGCATACAAACAGCCAAGGTCACGCATGGTGGCTTTGGCTGTGTTTGTGTCAACGGAGTGGATGGAGGTTTTACAGTTATGTGTCGAAATGCCTGTGAGATTGGTAATGCAAGCCTTGTAAATTTATAATGAAGGTGTACATGAACAGCGAGGAAGCGCCTTTCAGCGGGAAAGAGGGTACTATGGAACCAGATCAACGGATTGAAGCAGTTCAACACTTTATCCGCACCTGCTACAGCGAATTGAATAAAACAGAGGCCGAGACAGAGCGACGTTTGCAGCAAGTCCGGCAGCAGATGGAGTCACAAGGCTACTATGAGCATACAGAGGAGGAGTTGCGTCACGGGGCGAAAATGGCCTGGCGCAACAGCAATCGGTGCATTGGCCGCTTTTTCTGGGAGTCGCTGATTGTGTTGGACGAGCGCCATGTCCAGACAGAGGAAGAGATGGCGCAGGCGTTGCTGCGACACATCGAGTTCGCGACGAACGGCGGAAAAATCCGGCCGACGATCACCGTCTTTGCGGCGGAGACACCAGAGCGCCCAGCCATGCGCATCTGGAACCATCAGCTCATTCGCTATGCCGGATATGAAACCGAGTACGGCGTACTGGGCGATCCGATATCGATTGAATTGACGAAGCTCTGTATGAGCTTGGGCTGGCAAGGCGCTGGCACTCACTACGACATTTTGCCGCTCGTCGTACAGATCGGGGATCGCAAGCCGCAGTTTTTCGAGATTCCACCTGAACTGGTCATTGAAGTGCCGATTACTCATCCGGAAATAGCAGGCTTTGCGGACCTTGGCTTGCAATGGTACGGCGTGCCGATCGTGGCTGATATGCGAATGGAGATCGGCGGCATGAATTACTTGGCGGCGCCATTCAACGGCTGGTACATGGGAACGGAAATCGGCGCGCGCAATCTGGCAGACGAATATCGCTACAACATGCTGCCGAAAGTCGCAGAGGTCATGGGGCTGGACACGAGCCGGGAAGCGACGCTTTGGAGGGACAAGGCGTTGGTCGAACTGAATGTGGCCGTCCTGCATTCTTATAAGGAAAAAGGCGTGTCGATTGTCGACCACCATACAGCCAGTCAACAATTCAAACGTTTTGAGGAAAGAGAAGAAAAAAATGGCCGGGCCATTACAGGAGACTGGACATGGCTGATTCCGCCGATTTCTCCTGCGGCTACGCACATTTTTCACAGCGCGTATGACAACAAGCTGGAATCGCCGAATTTTCATTACCAGACCAAACCGGAATGGCCCCAAAATAAGTGATCGAAGATGTCGCGGACGACGGTTCGCGGCATTTTTTTGTAAAGAGGAAGTCTCCGTAAACAGATTGCCGAACCAAAAATCCAAAGGTTTTTACTGGATGTAAAGGCGCGATGCGGGCAGAAAAGCACCGCCAAGAAGCTTGCACAGCATTAGAGCTGTATGGGATTTACAGTGATTTTCTTCGACAGAACAGTGGCGAAATCAGTAAGATGTGATAAAATCATAACGATAATGATTATCATTATTACAAAAGATGGGGGAGATTCACTTTGCGCAAAACCGGGTTTTACAAATCAAGCTTGCTGGCGATCATGCTGGTTCTCGTAGGGATTTTGTCGGCTTGCGGACAAGCTCCAGCCAATAACGCCGCTCAACCAGCGCAGGAACAAAAGGCTGCTCCGGCGGCGACCGAAAGTAACAGTGAATTTATCACGTACCAGGCTCCGAATGGAGAGGTGAAAATTCCGAAGGACGTGAAACGATTAGTTGTGCTTGCCGATATTTACGCCGGAGATTTCCTGGCTTTGGGGATCAAGCCGATTGCCGTTACCGATCACGTCTTGCAAAACCCGTACATGAAAGGCAAACTGGACGGCGTGGAAAGCGTTGGCGACGGTACTTCCGTTGAGAAAGTGCTGAGCATGAGTCCAGATTTGATCATCGTGTTTGAAGGCGATGCCAATACGGCAGAGTTGTCCAAAATTGCTCCGACCGTTGCTGTTCCTTACGGCAAGAAAACGTTCCGCGAGCAGCTTCAAGAGTTCGGCAAAATGACAGGCAAAGAAGACAAAGCCAATGAATGGATTGCGGCTTGGGACAAGAAAATTGCTGATCTGAAACCGAAAGTACAGGCGGCGGTAGGAGACAAAACCGTTGCCATCCTTCAGCCTTACGCCAAAGGGATTTACGCCTTCGGACACAACTTCAGCAGGGGCGGCGAAATCATTTACGGCGAATTTCAGTTGAAGGCTCCGGCTGCTACGCAAAAAGTTGCCATCGACACTGGCACGGGCTGGGCAGATGTTTCGCTGGAAACACTTCCCGACTTTGCGGGTGATATCATTTTCACCAGCGGATGGTCTGGAGATGATACCAATCCGGATGGCGTGTATGAGAACAGCGTATGGAAAAACCTTCCTGCTGTAAAAAACAATAAAGTATTCCAGCTCGACCGCGTCGGCTCGTATTTTAACGACCCGATTTCGCTGGACGCGCAGCTCGATTTCTTTGTAGAAAAACTGACGCAAAACTAGGCCAATTCAATAGAAAACCCCCGAACCGGACAGCGGCAGAACGCTGATCCCGGCTCGGGGGTTTGTCTGTTTTTAACGGTTGTAGTAACTGCTGAGAGCTTGCAGCAGACCGAGCGGATTTTTGCGCAAATCTTTGGCGCTAAAGAAGATGCTGCCTTGCACTTCCGGAACGGATGCGTTGAAGTTCAACTGGTTGATAATTTCCTGAGAGCTTTGCCAGCCTGCCTCGGCTGTTCCCAGCTTGTAAGGAGAGTGGCCGATGAAAAGCTTGACGTTGGTTCCGCGCACCTCGTCTGCCCACCAAGTAACGAGCTTGTCGTACTGGGCTGGTGCAAAGGAAAGGCTCCAGTAAACTTGCGGCGTTACATAATCCATCCAGCCTTGCTTGATCCATGTGCGCACGTCGGCATACATGTTGTCGTAGGCGGTGACCCCTGCTTTCGTGTCCGAGCCTGTCTGATCGACGGCGATGTTTCGCCATACGCCGAATGGGCTGATCCCGAACTGGACGCGAGGCTTGGCACTTTTGATCGACTGGTTCAGCTGTTGGACGAACTGATTGATGTTGTCGCGGCGCCAGTCGGCTTTGGTCGCGATTTTTTTGCTGTTATAGGCTTTGAAGGCCGCGTCGTCATTGAAAGTGCCGTTGGACGGATAGAAGTAGTCGTCCAGGTGGACACCATCGACGTCGTAACGCTGCACGACCTCCATGATTTCGGCAATGATTTGCTGACGGGCTTGCGGAATGCCCGGATTGATGTACAGCTTGTTGCTGGAATTGACAATCCATTCAGGATGCTTTTTCGCTACATGCGTAGCGGCCAGCTGGTCGGTTTTGGCATCTACATTGGCGCGGAACGGATTGAACCAGGCGTGGAACTGCATGCCGCGTCTGTGCGTTTCCTCGACCATAAAAGCAAGCGGGTCATAGCCCGGATTTTTCCCCTGGGTGCCAGTCAAGTATTTGGACCAAGGCACCAGTGAAGACGGGTACAAGGCGTCTGCGGAAGGGCGCACCTGCACGAATACGGCATTCATGCCCATCGCTTGCAGCTCGTCCAAAAGTTGTATGTATTCCTGCTGCTGCTTGCTCTGGTTGCCGTAGGAGCCAGTCGACGGCCAGTCCAGATTGTAGACAGTAGATACCCACACACCGCGCAAAGAACCGTTCTGGACAGGCGGGGTTGTCGGTACAGGTACAGAACCAGAACCGTTATTGCCGCCGGAAATATCTGCGGGCGGCGGTGTAACGACAGCCGTGCTGCCCGTCAACAGCGTAATCGTTCTTGTTTCCTGCGCCCAGTTCACTTGCAAGCCAAGCTGTTCGGAGACAAAACGGAGAGGAACCATAACCCGGCCCTGTCTGTTTTGAACCGAAGCATCCAGCGGGATCGTGCTGTCGTTTACGAGCGCGTAAGTCTGATTAATGGTCATGGACAGCACCGTGCTGTCTTTTAAAATCGTGGCTGTCTGGGAGTTTTGATCCCAGTATACTTCTGCGCCAAGACTTTCGCTGATGACCCGCAAAGGAACCATCGTGACGTTTACTTTCGGGATGATGTACGGAGCGACGTCGCTTCTGATTTGCTGCCCGTCCAATAAGATGCTGATGCCAGGAGCTGCCTGCGCTGTTTGCACAGATGTCCCCATCGCTGGAATACACAACACGAACATAAGCAAAAGCATGAACCACTTGCGTAACTTCATTTTGTGAATCCTCCGACACGTAATATTTGCGGCAAAACTCTCACTAAACGTTTGACGTCTTATTATATCGCTTTGTTACGGCGGAATGGGAGGAGAATTGAGTCGATTCGGTTCATTTCGACAAAAATAAGGTCGTTGGAACCACCCAAGCTGATGAGGAATAGGCAAAGACATAGCCATTTTTTAGGGAGAGGAATAACTGCATGAGTTTGTTTCTTTCACAAAAGGTGCCGATTGTGTTTGTTCCGGGGCTGTTTGGGTCGATGAACGATCAGATTATTCCGGGAACCGGAGACTGGAGCTTTGGACTTGCGAGAACTGCATATGAACCGTTTGTTCGTATGCTGGAAAATATGGGATACCGTTTAAACGAGCAGTTGTTTGTTGCCTTTTATGATTGGCGTCAACCTGTCGGCCTCTCCGCCGAGCAATTTCTTGTGCCTGTTATTCAATGGGCGAAGCAAAAGACAGGCTCGCCGTATGTCAATCTGGTTTGCCACAGCATGGGCGGGCTGGTAGCCAGGTCGTATGTACAAGGGGATGCGTATCAAAACGATGTGGACCAGCTGCTTGTTTTTGCCACGCCAAACGCAGGTTCTCCGATCAGTTATTGCTATTGGGCTGGCGGAAAGCTCCCGCGTTCGGTCCATGCCAAAAGAAATGTAGTCGAGATTTACATGAATGTATATTTGGCTTATTTGGAGCACGGAAGACCGTTCAAGCGGGTGCAGGCGATCCAGAAACATTTTCCGAGCCTGCTTGATTTGGTGCCTGCGGCTGACTATGGGGATTACTTGCTGGAGAAGAAAAACGGGGTCGAATCGTTCGTCCCGTACAGCAGCATGGTGGTCAGAAATGAGTATGTCGATCTGCTCAACCGTACGATGGGGATTATTTACGACCGCAACATTCGCGTCACGGTTGTAGCAGGGGTCGGGCACGAAACGATCCATTACTTGCGCACCGTCCCATCGTTGTCTCCGACAAAATGGGTCGATGGCAGAGTAGTAGGCTCGATCAACAGCAAAGCCGGGGATGGCAGCGTCATGGCAAAAAGCGTTTTTGCCTTGGAAGGTGACAAATATTACGTGGAAGCATCGCATCTGGATGTTTTGTATAAAAGCGAACCGCTCCTGTGGCAGCTTCTGGGATAGCAGCATGTACGGGGACGGGGGCAAGCAAGAAAAAGAGGACTGAGCCAGGAGAAGCTGGCCCAAGTCCTCTTTTTGAATTATACGGCGCTCTTTCTGCGATACAGCAGGATGGAAAGACCGATCAGCAGGGAGGAGATTCCGGCGAGCAAATAGCCCGTTGGTGCTTCCTCGCCAGTCTGTGGCAGCACATTTCCGCTTGGGAACGTTTCGTCCGCGTTGTTTTGTACGTTGGCGTTTTTCGAGCCTGCGGATTCGATTGGCTGGGCAGGAGTGCCGGGGCTTGCTGTCTGTCCGGCGTTGTTTGTCTGCTCAGGGTTGCCGGATTGTTCGGGTGTGGCAGGTTGCCCAGGAGTACCGGATTGCCCAGAAGTGCCCGGCTGTCCCGGAGTGCCTGGCTGTCCCGGAGTGCCTGGCTGTCCCGGAGTGCCCGGTTGTCCTGGAGTGCCCGGTTGCTCAGGAGTACCTGGCTGCTCAGGAGTATCTGGTTTGTCCGGCTTATCCGGTTTGTCTGGTTTATCCGGCTTTTCGGGTTTTTCAGGTTTGGTCGGCTCTTCCGGATCTGGATCGGTACCGCCGCCTGTTTTTACCTTGTTCTCCACAACGACTTCCACGTGTTTGCCTTTGGTTTGCCCTTTTTGGACAACAAAGGCGATCGGCGTGCTGTCTTTCTCATAGCCAGCTGGCGCTTTTGTCTCGATGAACTCGTATTTGCCAGGGTTGAGGTTCTCGACGATCAGTTCGCCGTTCTCGTCAGTTGTGAGATTGTCCTGCACGGTCCGGCCATTCTCGTCCTCCAAGGTGAAGACCGCTCCTGCCAGCTTGCGATTCGCATTTCCAGCCTTGACCTTGATCAGTTTGACTGAACCTGGAATCAGCTTGTTGGTCAGAGTGAGGGAGAGCGGATCGCCAGCGGTCAAGTCGAAACGCAGAGGGTCTGCCAGCTGATAGTCGGCAAGCGCCTTGGTTTCAACGAATTTGTACGTTCCAGGCTGAAGGTTCTCAACGTGGATTTTGCCATTCGCATCCGTAATCAATCCGCTTTGTACCACTTTGCCGTCTGCATCAACCAGATCGAAGGTGACACCAGCGAGTGGTTCCTTCGTAAAGTGATCGATTTTCAGCAATTCCACGGAGCCTGCCTGCGGGATTCCTGTAATGACTTGGTTTTCCGCGATGACTTCCACGTGTTTGCCTTGGACCTGGTTTCTTTTGATCTCGAAGGCGATTGGCTTGCTTGTTCTCATGTAGCCAGCCGGAGCTTTCGTTTCGACAAACTGATACTTTCCGGGATTGAGGTTCTCCACAATCAGTTCGCCGTTGTCATCGGTCGTCAATTCTTTCAGTTCCAGCCCGTCTTTATCTTTGACGGTTTGCCCATTTTCGTCCTCCAGGGTGAAAACGGCTCCCTTCAGCTTGTGGTTGGGATAGCCTGCTCTTACTTTGGTCAGTTTGATCGAGCCTGGAATCAGTTTGTTGGTCAAAGTAAGCGTCAATGTGCCTTCGTCGACCAGATCGAATTTCAGCGGAGCCGCCAGCTGATAGTCCGGGAGTGTTGTCTTCTCCACGAACTGGTAGCTTCCGGCTTTGAGATTCGGAACGGTAATTTTGCCTTCCGCATTCGTTGCCAATCCGCTTTGCACCAGTTTGTCGTCTGCGTCAAGCAGGTCGAAGGTGACGCCTGCGAGAGGTTCCTGCGTGAAGTGGTCGATTTTTAGCAGTTCAACCGAACCGACGTTTTTCTCGTTTTTCATGGTGAGCTTCACGATTTCCGTCTGGTTGGCAACGATGGTGAATGTTTGCGGAGTGGTATCCAGTTTGTACCCTTTCGGCGCTGTTTTTTCTACCAGACGATAGTCGCCTGTTGGCAGATCACCTTTGAACAGCTTGCCGTCCGGTCCTGTCGTCAGTTCAGCGACGTCTTCGAATGTGCCGTTTTTATCGAACTGGAGCAGGAAAACGGCCCCGTCCAGTTGCTTCGCTGCATTTTCCGAGTCCACCTTGGTCAGCTCGAAACCTTGCCGCAGCAGTTTGTTTTCCACGGTGATTTCCAGCGTGTAAGGGACTGCGGGATCGGGCGTGCCGGAAGCTTTCAAGATAAGCTCTTTGCCGCTGCGGTACTCATCCGGGATGACGTAGACAGCTGGCGCGGAAATTTCTTTCAGCTTGTAAGTTTTGTATTTGTAATTTTTGAAAAGGGCAAGACCATCGGCATCTGTCACGATTTTTTCCAGCAGAGTCGCTCCCGATTTGTCGTACAGCCCGAACTCTGCCCCGGCCAGAGGCTCTTTCGTGTCAGCGTCTTTTTTAATGACTTGGATGTGGCCTTTGCCCGGTGTGTTTGCCCCGCCGCCTGCACCGGACAATTTCACCTTGATGCCTTCATTCCCTTTATCGTCGACCCCGACAACGGTTTTGCCTGCAAAAGAAGCTTCATTGTCGATCTTTTCGCCGTCGTCAGCGTTGATAAACGACTGGTATTCGAGGATGTAGGCTGTGTGCAGTTCATTTTTGAACGTGATGGAAAACGAATTGCCTTCTGTGTGCAGCGTGTATTCAGCCGCATCCAGTTCAGTCGACTTGAACAGCGCTCCGTTGGCAGAGACATCCGTTGTGTACAGCTTGAAGGAATCTTGCAGCAAAATTTGATTGGCAGACAAAGTATCCTTCAACTGGGCACCTGCCGCGATTTGCGACTGGCTCGGGTTGATCATGATGCTCCAGAATGCGTACTCAGATTCTGCTCCCGTACCTTGACGGCCTGTTTTCAGCAGGTAATCTCCGCCGTATTTCGGCTTCACAGTCGTTGATCCTGTGAAGAGCGGAGGGGTAGAGGTGTCACTGTCGTGCAACGTCGCTTTGTTTGTGTATTCGCTCTGGACGGGGAGATTTTCCAGGTTGGTTTTGTAGGTAATACGGACAGCGGATTTGATTTCGCCGAGGTGTATTTCAAAACCGTCGTTGCCGTTTTCCTTCAGCTTCTGGAAGTTGGAGAACGGGATTTCCTCGTCCACGACTTCTACACCGTTTGCTCCACCCGTCAGCTTCAGCTTGTAAACCTTCAGCGAGTTGTCCACGAAAGTTTGCTCGCCGCTGTAAAAGCCGCGCACAATCGCATTGAAAATCTGGTGAAGGTTGTAGTTCACATCGATTGTCCATGTAATTTCTTTCGTCTTGGCGTTGTATGTGCCCGTCTTGTTTCCGTTGTTCGTGGTGTAGCGGTCTGGAGTGACCGTAGCCGATTTGGTGATCGGTGTCTGTGGCGTACCGTTTTCGGTCCAGTTCAACGTAGCTTCGTTTTTGTAAGCGGTCGGACGGTCTTTGGACGTTGGATCGAATCTGGTTTCGTACGTGATCACATGGCTTTTGGTCAGTTTGTTCATGAACGTGATTTTAAAGCCTTTTGCGTAGTCGGGATTCGGTTCCAGCGTGTAGTCTGTGTCTTTTTGCAGCTCGTTCGTCCAGTCGCTGACTTTCACACTTTCCGGGATGAGTGTCAGCCCCTGGCCTGCGTAGTTGTCCGTGATGAACAGGCCCGCGTCCATTTCCCAGTTGTCGCCGTTGAGGTAGAGGGTCCATTCAATCGTTTTCTTGTCGTAATTGACCCGTTCTTTTTTGGCCGATTTCCAGAAAATTTCCTGGTTGATGTCCCTTGGAGCTTCCGCTGTATCGCCTGCGCTGTTTTCCACTTTGTTGATCACCGTGTATTTGTCTTCATGGACCCGCTTTTTCGCTTTGGTTTGGTAGACGATCTCGTAAGCTGTTGTCACGTCTTCGGCAAACTGGAGCTTGAAGCCAGTCGGAGTGTCCGTTACGGTGTAGTTTGTAACAGCTGCTCCCGCCTTGGTTGCCTTTCCGTTATCGTCGATGCTCATTTGATAAACGGTGAAAGAGCCAGGCAAAAGCTCCTGATGATTCGTATCGAATGTGTCCGCGATCCAAGCGTTGGCCTGCGGGATCGTTTTCTCATTGTAGTTGTACTGGATCGACCATGTAATGGTTTGGGTTTCCGATTTGTAGTCAGGCGTACCTTTGGTCAAGGGCTTGCTGTACTTGACCGAGACGCTTGCCGAGTCTTTCAGGGCATCAGGAAGATTGCTTCCTGTGACAGTGGCCTGGTTGGTAAACGTTTGATCTTTGCTTTCCGTGATCTTGGTTTTGTACGTGACTCGATAAGCGCTGTTGATATCGCCGAAATTAATTGTAAATCCGTTGGCTGTCGTCAATTTTTCAGGGGTAAAGGAAGTGATTTCGCCCTTTTGATTGACGAGGCCGTTCAGATTTACTTCCAGCGCGTACACTTTGATGGACGTCATGTCGATTTCCAGACCGTTTGGAAGTTCATCTGTAAATACGGCGTCTTTTATCGGGTGCTCCCCTTGGTTAAAATCAACCGTCCAGTCGATTTCGCTGGCGTTCATCCCTTTGTTTGCTTTGGCTGCCTTTTTGATTTGAGTGTCGTTTTTGTTTTTGAAGTGAACCTGAATCAGGGCGACTCCGTCCAGTTTGAAGTCAATTTCCTGTCTGGTGCCCCCTTCAAACTTCAGTTCATCAAACTCGCGCCAAACAAAGAAGTAGCCGTTATCTACCTCTTGCCCATCGTTGATGGAATCGTTGAAGGTAAAAGTGACCTGTCCGTCTGTTGTCACCTCGTACGTTCCGTAGCCTCCGTCGAGGTCTCCGGTCAAGACGCGGTCTGTTTTGAATTTGTCCGGTAATGGAAAGGAGAAAGTAGAGCCTTCGGAATAAGCATGGCCTGCTTCCAGCTTCCATGTGAAGTCGATTTGAACGCGCGATCCCTGGTCCGGTCGGATTTCCTCGATGTTGTTCCCGTTTTTGTCCTTCATAACCACGCTGGTGATGATGTTCTCGGTTATGACGTCGCCTTGTGGGACAGGCACTTCAAGGACAGGCGGGGGAGCGCTTGGCGATGGCGGGACAGAGCCGTCGCCCGGGACGGGGCCCGTGCCTGTGCCGGGGGTGGTGCCGGAGCCGTCGCCGGGATTCGTGCCAGAACCGTCACCGGGGTTGGTGCCAGAGCCGTCGCCGGGGTTGGTGCCAGAACCATCGCCGGGATTCGTGCCAGAACCGTCACCGGGGTTGGTGCCAGAGCCGTCGCCCGGGTTCGTGCCGGAGCCATCACCTGGGTTGGTGCCAGAGCCGTTGCCCGGATTCGTGCCAGAGCTGTCGCCGGGGTTGGTGCCGGAGCCATCACCTGGGTTGGTGCCAGAGCCGTCCCCCGGATTCGTGCCGGAGCCGTCGCCGGGATTCGTGCCGGAGCCATCACCTGGGTTGGTGCCAGAGCCGTCACCCGGATTCGTGCCAGAGCCGTCGCCTGGGTTGGTACCAGAGCCATCGCCTGGGTTGGTGCCAGAACCGTCACCGGGATTCGTACCGGAGCCATCCCCCGGATTCGTGCCCGTTCCATCATCTGCTGTGGTTGCAACTTGCCCATTTGATGCCGCATGAGCTGTTGTTGCCATGCCAAAAAGGCTTTGCACAATGAGCAAGAAGGCCACAACAACTATCCAAGATTTCCTTCGCATAAGCTCCTCCTGTCATTTAAAAAAGCACTGCCAGAAGAGAAAACCAATGCTGCCCGGCATGGATGGTTGGTTGCATCATCGTCAACTTTTCGCGGAAAGCTTCGCTTGCACGATCAATCGCTCCCGCGGGTTTTTCGCTCCGACAGGCGTGCAGGTGACCAAGGTGAGCAATGGCTCTGCCTGATCGTCCAGCACCTCTACTTGAGTGCGATCGACGACAAACGTTTTGACGATGACAAAACGGTAGTTGGCTGTTTTCGTTTGAATGTCGATTTCATCATTCGGCGCCAGCTCATCCAGCCGATTGAACTGCTTGCCGCGTGTTGCTCCGCGATGCCCTGCCAGCCCGACGTTGTTTTTTCCAAATTCCTTATCCGGCTCGATCATCCCGGCCCCTTTATTCAGAACCAGGGAATCTGCGCCTGCAAAAATCATCATTTCCAAGTCAATTTTAGGAATCCGGATCACGCCTTTGGCCCCTGCAAGCAAGGCAGCGGGCGCAGAAGTCTGAGCAGTTGGCGCAGTGGTTTTTTCTGCTGGTACATGCTCGCTTACGCTACCCATCTGCTCGAAAGCGTAGATGAGTTGTTTTTGTTTTTGATCGTGCCGTTCCAACTCCCATTGCGGGTAGAAAAGAAAAGCCAAGCCTGCGAGGATAAATCCAATGCCAACGAGTACCCGCACTTGTCTATCCCCCTTCGGTAGCCATGCCTGTGTGCATACTCACTCCTTTCCTGTCTCGTTTGCGAGCCCGTTCCAGCAATGGCATCTTTTCGTACAAAGTTGTCGGGTTCAAAAAAGCTGCCCGGTTTGCGCCATGCAAGGAAGTAGAAAAAAATGCCTGAACCCATAGTAAATTTCCGCCCTATACAAATTCTCTACAGCACAAAAAAGCCGGGCGGAGAAAGGCTCCAGCCCGACTTGGCAGTTGGTTTTGTTAGCAAAAAACATTCACTGTTACGGAGTAGCTTTAGCACGCAGCAAGTTCAGTCCCATCCCGATGAAGACAACTCCTGTGAGCTTGTTCAATACCACAGAAATCTTCGGATTGCTGCGCAATTTTGCGGTGGCAAATGACGCGAAAAGCGCGATGATGCTGCACCAGATTCCGCCTGTTACGGTAAAAGTCAGGCCAAGCAGGAGAAAAGGCAGCGCCCCGGCGTCTGACGTACTGACAAACTGCGGAAGGAAGGCAATGAAGAACAAAGCAACCTTCGGATTGGTCAGACTGGTGAGAACACCTTGCCAATACACTTTCTCGGTGTTGGCGTGCTGCGTGGCGGCACGATCCATCGACAGAGGCTCTTTGGTCAGGAACATGCGAACGCCGAGATAGACAAGATAGGCGACGCCGAGAATTTTAACGATGGTAAAAAGCAAAAGCGACTGCGCCAAAAGCATGGACAAACCAAAGGCTGCGAGCAGCGTGTGGATCAGCGAGCCCGTCAATATCCCGAACACAGACTGGATTCCCGCCCGTCGTCCCTGGGCAATGCTGCGCGAAATAATGTACATCGTGTCAGTGCCGGGGATCAGATTTAACATGATTGCTGTGAGCAAGAACGCTTCATAATGAACGATGCCAAACATGGTGGGTCTCCTCGCTGTTTCCAAAAGTGAACAAAGAACTAAGGAGCAATTATAGAATAATCTGATTGTGGATTCAACGGAAAAAATAGAAAGCTCCCACCGCATTACAGAGCGTGCGATGGAAGCTGTTTCTTTTTCGATAGGCGAGGCACTGGCACTTCCTTACGGAGAGGGAGCGGAGTCAGGCTTTCCGGCGGGAATCCACCCGTCTTTTCCGTCAAACTCAATCCGATACCAGCCGTTCATCTCCTCGACAGGCTGAGGCGGCGCGTCTTTTGCCACTTGACCGATGACCGGATACTCTTGGCCTGGCCCTGCATGCACCTGGATGATCTGGGACGAAGAGCTGTTATCCGTTTGTTCACCCTCACTCGCGCCCTGATCGACCGACGAAGCATCATCAGGCTCGCTAGTCCCGGAGTCCGTGCTGTCCGGGAGCATGTCTGCCAGCTTGGAAATATATTCGAGGCCATCCCTGGTCAATTTGAACAAGGCGTATTCCTTCTCGCCTTTGCCGACCGCATTTTTCAAGACGACATGCTCGCGATCTTCCACGCCGAAATCATCTGCCTCTGCGGAAAACACCCGTGTCAACTTTTCCGCGGACAACTCCGGCAGCAGTCCGACATAGGCAAATGGGCGTTCTTTTCCGGCCGATTGCACGAAAATCAACGGAGCTTTTTCCGCTCCAAGCTCACTCGCCAGCTTGGCGGTAGCCGATTTCATGTCGACTTCGAGCGGCTGCTCCAAATAGAGCAGGGAGTCATTTGGCATTTTCGCTGCCAGATAGAGACGCTGGTCTGCTTCCACGAGTCCGAAAGCGTAGAGCTTGGCTCCCCACAACTCAGTGCCGGAGATGATTTTGGTAAAAAGCTTGTCTGGATATTTCGCTTCCAGCATGTGGCCGGGCTCGTAATCGAGCCAGCGATTCTCTACTTCGCTCACCAGCGTGCTGATATCCTGCAACGGATTCAGTTGCTGATACAGCTCAATCGCTTTTTGAAACTTGTGCGCTTTGACTAATTGCTCGGCCTGCTTGAAGTAGGCTTCCACTTGCTTGCTGATCGCTTCGAGCGTCGGCGAATCGGTGGGGAGGACATCCCCGATTTTGCGGTACGCCTCAGCCATGTCGACGAAGGCGGCAAGGTCTTGCTTGCGAATCGCTTCTCTCAATTCGTCCTTCGCGTATTTTTCCAACCGGGTAAGCAGCCAGCTTGCATCGACACCTTGCTGCGTGTAGTGGCGCAAGCTCGACGCTGTTCGCGTGATTACTTCGTCAAAAGAGGCATTGGCAATCAAAGCACGCAGCTTCGCTTTTTCATAGTCGGCAAAAAGCGCGAGCAGCTCGTCCTGTTTCGCCTGTTTTCCACCGTAATACTCGTCAGGAATGGCGATCAGCGTGTCGATAAAGGACTCGTCCCGATAGCTTTGCTTCTCCAAATTTTCCTTGGACTGCGCCTTCGCCTGTTGCAGCGCCTGCTGATAGTAGTCGGCCAACTTTTTCTCCAGGTTGATCTGCGCAGTGAACTGCTGAAAAAAGGCAGAGGCTGTGCCAGCCGTGCCGTTGTACTTTTCCCGCATCGTCTGGTAAATCCGATAGGCAGCAAGCACGTTCTCGTCCTGCTTACCCATTATGGCCGTCTGCAATTTTTGCTGAAGCTCCTCCAGTTCACGGCGCATGGCGCTCAACCGGGTCATGACAACAGTCCACTCTTCGTCTCCGTACGATAGCGTCGCCATGTCGCTGGCACGGGAAAAGCTTTCCTCGGCTTGAAGCAATTGATTGGCGTCATAAAAGGATTTCGCCTGATCGTACAGCGCAATCTGCCTGTAGCCGAGCGCCAATTTGACGCAGACAGCGACAAGTGCGAGCGAAAACAGGACGAGCGCTGCATTTCGGACAAAGAGCGATTTTTGATAGGAGGATATTTTCATCAAAGGCTGCTCCCTCACAATACTCCTTTAAAGTCAGGGTCAAATGCAAAATGAGTATCCACCCTGTTTTTAGCAAAATGGTATAATTGTTCCCAGTTCTCGTTGCGATGGTCCCTGATCATTTTGGCGAGTCGCAGCAGTCGCTCACGCGGCAAATAATCGATAAACTCGATGATCAAATCTTGATACTCTTCCACATACGCTCTCATCCGCAGCGCCGCACCAGCCACTTGTCCAATCAGTTGCTCGCCGTTTTCGAGCAGCAAAATTTGCGCTTTGTAGCGCCTGACATAATCGAGCACCGCTTTTTTGACGAGCGATGGCTGTACTTTGACTACTTCACGCAAATATTCCATAAAGTCTTTGTCATAAGTCGATGGGATGAGTGTTTCCAGCTCAAGCTCCATGTCTTTTCGCAGCACAAAATGGTTCAGAAACATGATTTTGCGAATTTTAATCGTATCAGAGTCAACGAAGTAGCCGATTTCCCGTGTTTTTTCGTAGGCTTCCTTGATCTGTCCTGCTTTGACGTCAGCGCCTACTTGTTCCAGGTGATAGAGAAACGATTTTTTCAGAGCTTCTTCCTCCTGGCTGAAAAAGGTTTGCAGCTGAGCGTCTTTTTCATAAGAGCCGTACTTTTTTTGGATAACGAAAAACAGGCAGACAAAAAGCAGACCAACGCCTATGGCAATGGCGATCTCCGTCAGAGTCGTGGCACAGAGAATCGCGAGGCAGACGAACAAGCCCAGAAGCAAAAAGCGTGTCTGAACATACCGGCGAGTCACGGCAGCAGATACTTCCCGCACAGGAGTGTACGCTCGTCCGCATGTCTCGCAGTGCGTATCCCACAGAACGTGGTAAGTATGGCATCGCTTGCAGGCCTGGATTCGTTCAAAAGCGTGCTTTGTTTTGCGGGTTTTCCGGAATTGGACACCGATTCGTTTTTTCATGGCTGATTCCTCTTCTCGTTTAACAAGCGATGCAGATGCTGGTCGATTTCGGCTGCCGAGAGATTGCGCCGTTTCAGTCGCAGCAGCTTGAAAAAGCGCACTGCCAGCAGCAAAAAAGCGGCAAAGAGAAGAAAGTAAGTTAACATAAAAATTCTCCCTCATGAAAGTGTCGAAATCTGTAACAAAGAATCACGTCGTATCGTATTACGAGTAGGAGGACAAGCAATTATCTACTACTTTTTCACTACTCTTCAATCTAGTGGTAATAGTGTCACAGTCTTTCTTCGTTTGCAATAGTGCTTAAATTCTGTATGCAAGAGGGGTTCCCATGAAAAAGTTACGTTTTGGCATGTGGTATCGATACGCGCTGTGTCTCATGTTTCTGTTTGTCACAGTCATCTGGAGCGCTCATCCCGGCTACGCGCAAACCGTCGGAAACAACATGGACGCTGTACTGGTCGTCGATGTCAGCAATTCGATGACACAAAGCGACAAAAACAAGGTAAGCAATGAAGCAATGAAAATGTTCGTCGACATGACGTCCATTCAGGCGAACAAAATCGGTGTCGTTTCGTATACCGACAAAATCGAGCGTGAAAAAGCGCTGATTCAAGTTAATTCCGAGGAAGACAAGAAGGACATCAAAGCGTTCATCGACAGTCTGCAAAAAGGAGCGTACACCGATATTTCCGTAGGAGTGACGGAGGCGGTGAAAATTCTCGATGCAGGGCATGATCCGGCAAATGCGCCGATCATTGTCTTGCTGGCGGACGGCAACAACTTTTTGAACAAGGCTTCTGGCAGGACGCAGTCCCAATCGGATCAGGAGCTGCAAGAGGCAGTGAAAGCGGCAAAAGCGAAGGGCTATCCGATTTACACCATCGGGCTGAATGCGGATGGACAGCTCAACCGGACGACCTTGCAGCAAATTGCTACAGAGACGAATGGTAAATTTTTCGAAACAAGCACAGCGGACAAGCTCCCGCAAATATTGAGTGAAATTTTTGCCAATCATTTGAAGCTGAAAGTCGTTCCGGTGAAAAGTTTCACGGCGAACGGCCAAACCCAGGAAGTCCCGATTTCCATTCCAAACGCAAGCGTCATGGAAGCAAACATTTCCATCATGTCTGGAAAAGCAGTAGAAGTGAAGCTGTTCGATCCAAGCGGCAAACAAGTGCCGATCCCGTCTAATGAAGTGCGTTTGTCCAAGTCGAACGCGTACACCATGCTCAAGCTGGTGAAGCCGCAGCAGGGAGACTGGAAGCTGCAAGTAAAAGGCGTGCCAAAGGAAAAAATCGACATCAACCTGATCTTCAACTACGACTTGCAGCTTGCGGCGGAGCCAATCAAGGCAACCAGCTTCAAGGCAGGGGATGTTGTTCCGATCAAGGCAGCACTGGAGTCCAACGGTCAAAAGCTTGCCAGCCCGGATTTGTACAAGCCGATGAAGGCTACGTTGATCGTGACGGACAAGACAGATAACAAGACGAGCGAGCAGGCTTTGCAGAACACGGGAAGCGGGTTTGAAGGAAGCTTCACCATTCCGGCCGACCATTCGTACGAACTGAAAATCAAGGCGGAAGACAGCAGTTTTTATCGCGAGACGAAGCCGATTGCGATTGATGCAGCAAAGACAGGCACGGGAGCAACGACACAGCAGCCGACTACGACCAGCCCAGCCGCTGAGTCGAAACCATTTCCGTGGCTGACCGTACTAGGAGGTGCAGGGGTTCTTCTCCTGCTGGTTGGCGGCGGCTTGTACGCCTGGGCAATCTGGCGCAAGGCCAACAAAGGCTTCGCGGGACAGATCGCCATCGAGATCGTGGACGAGGATACCGGAGAGAAATCCAGTCCGCAGTACAAAAAACTGAGCGCGTTTAAAGGAAAAGTGAAGCTGCACCAACTGCTGCAACTCGCACCGGAGTTTGCAGAGACTGACAAAGTCATCTTTTTGCCCGGAAAAAATGACACGCTGATCATCGAAAATCGCTCCACCTGCCGGATCGAAAAGGCAGGGCGCGTGCTCGACGTCAGCCGGGGCAAGGAACTGAAGAAGAACGACCGCATCAAAATTTCATTAACGAATGTCAACAAGTCCGTTTTTGTAGACTACATCGTCTAGGAGTGGATCAAACATGAAAGCAGTAGTGAGAGAGCATATCCAACAATTGGACGTATCGCTTGGCGGCGGTATCGTCAGTGACAAAATACGTGTAGACACCATCGACAACCCGATGCTCGTCATCGGTCTGGGTGGTACAGGCATCGATGCGCTGCTGCGCTTGAAGTACCAGGTGAACAGACGCTTCAAGCTGCCGGTAGACGCGCTTTCGAAAAAGCGCAAGGAGAAGCCGGACAATATCGAATTTATCGCGTTTGAGACGAACGAGCACGACCGCAACAAAAAGTACAAAGGCATCGGGCTCGATCCGGTGACCGAGTTTGTGCTTTTGTCCAACCCGGAAATCGGCGGCGTGCTGCAAAACCGCAGCATTCTGGAGCCGTACATCACGGACTGGCTCTCGCCGGAGCTGACGATTACGGACGGGATCAGCGGTGCGTCCGGTGTGCGCCAGGCAGGACGACTGCTGCTGTTCACGAAAATCACGCAAGTCGTGCAAACGATCGAGAAAAAAATCAAAATGCTTTGCGAGGGCACGAACAAAAAGCTGACGGTCTTCCTGTTGAGCGGTCTGTCCGGCGGAACGGGCAGCGGCTGTTTCCTCGATATCGCCTACATCGTGCGCGGGATTTTGGAGCGGGATTTCGGCAGTGCGGGAGTGGACAAGGTCAACACGCTCGGCTATCTGTTTACGCCGGACGTCAACCTGTCGAACAAAAGCCTTAGCTCGCACACGCGCGACTACATCATGAAAAACGGCTACGCGGCTCTGAAAGAGCTTGATTACTGGATGAATGCGGACGAGCGCCAGGAGCGTTTCCGTCAGCAATACGGCAGTGTCCTGACCGTCCAGTCGCCGATGCCGCCGTTCAACCTGTGCCACTTGATTTCGGCGACCAACCTTGAGGGCAAAGCGCTGGAAAACGCCTACGATTACTGCATGAACGTCACCGCCGAGAACATTACGAACTTCATGGCGAGCGAAGAAAAGCGCTCAGGCGAAGAATTTGCGATTCACGACTACATCAGCAACATCCGTACGAACATCAACCAGATGCCAAAATCGTACGCGGCCAACTACCAATACAACGTCATCGGCGCTTCCTCCGCTGTTTTGCCGATTGAGGAAATGACGACGTATCTCGCATACCGCCTGTTCAAAAAGATGGAGAAAATGTTCCAGGTCGCTCCGACGCAAGAGGATGCGGAGAAATTCGCCCGCAAGCTCGGCATTGATATCGATTCGATTTCCCGCAAATTCGAAGAGCGGGTGCCGGAGCCGTTGCCAGGCTATGAGAACAGCGAACGGCTGAACTACAGCAACGTCATTTCGCAGCAAGTCGTGAGCATCGATCATGAGCTGGAACAAGGCTACCTGGCAAAAGCGCGGGAAGCGTACATCAAATGCAAAAAGCAGACGCCTGGCGAAATGATCGGCGTGTTCGGAGAAATGATTACCCGTGTTTTCCTGCATCCGCAGCAAGGGCCGTTTTACGCGTCCCGCCTGATTCATTCGGACAAAGGCTTTTGCCTGATGAAAATGATCCTCTCTTACGTGGAGAGCCTGAAAGCGACGCTGGAAAGCTACCCGCGGGAGATTGAGGGGGCGCGCGAGAACGCCAACGAAAAGCTCGGCGATGCGAGAAGCGCCTTTATCTCCAAGGAGAAAAAGAAAAACAGCTACATCGAAGCGAAAATTAACGAGTACCAGCTTTTGGCCGATCAGGAGAAGCTGGAGCAAATGATCGAGTTTTACGAAGAGCTGCACCGTTTGCTGAATGCGGAAAACAATCGCATTTACAACGTGTTCACAGAGATTTTGAACGCGCTCAACCTGATTTTTGAGCAAAACGGAGACATTTTGATCAACGGCGGGGAAGAGAGTGACCGCACAGGCAACAAAACGTACTACTGGAACATCGTCAGTGTGCCGGACATTGCCAAAGTAGTCGGGAACATTTTGGAGCAAAAGGATGCGGAGGACCTGATCCGCGACTTCACGAGCGAGCTGCTCCGCCATTCCGACAAGTGGGTCAAAGAACAGGAGCTGGATATCGTCAGCTCGATCTCGGAGTTCCTCTCGGAGAAATTCGGCGAGCTGATTACGAAGTCGATGGAAGAGTTCCTCGTGATCAAATACGGGCAGGACGAGACGCTTGACCGCATCGTGGAGCGCAAAATCGCCAGCAAGCTGGACGAAGAGGCGATTCCGGTCTTCCACCTGAGCAACAATCTCGGCAACATGCACTTCCCTTCCTGGGGCTTCGTCTCTGTTCCGTTGAAAGCACCGTCGATCTTGAAAGGAATCCGCAACTACCAGGACACAGCCATCAGCGGTTCGCGGTTCACGGTAAAAGAAAGCGAAGTCAAAAACCGGATTTTCTGGCTGAATACGAAAAACGGCGTTCCGCTGTTTGCCTACACGCCGCTGAAAGTGTACGAAGAAAGCTATGAGCGCACGATTCTCGACCGGGAAGGCATTGGCCGCCACCTCGTGCAGACCGAAAAGAACAACTGGGCGTACCTCCCGTCGCCAATCCCGGAAAAATCGTGGGGAGACACTTATCAAAACGACCGGATCAGAGCCTACAACGCCAAAGTGCGGGAACTGTTTGCCCGCGGACTGCGCTACGGCAGCATCCGGGAAAAAGGCGACGACAGCAAGACGAGCAACCGCTATGAGTGCGTCGTGACCAAACCGTTCTCCGTCGCCGCTTTTCTGGACAAGCATCAGGGAGGCAACGCCAAGCTGAGTCCCGGCGAGATCAAGCGAGCATTGGCTGAGCTGAAAGGCTTCATGAGAGACGGCCTTCCGGCAGAAACGGTGCGGGATATTTTCGGCAGCATCAACGAAGAGCTGGCGAAGGAAAACTTGATTCGCTCGCCGCAACTGATTCGCCTGCTGGAAGAAGAAGACCGCAAATACGCGGAAATCGAAGCGAAAATCCAGGAGCTGGAGCAAATCGTCAACGCCATCCAGGGCGAGGAAGAGATTTTGACCCGCTATATCGAGGCGCTCTACACAGGCACGATTTGCAAGCGCGGAGCCTTGTACGTCTACGACAAGGACGAAGAAGAGGAAGCGTGGGACCCGTTCGTCAACTTGATGAAGGTGAACAAGCACGTGGAATTTGCCATCTATGAAAAATTCCGTGCACTCGACCACAAAAGCATGGCGACCCTCCAGCGCAAAGCGACAAAGCGCAGCGACGCGTTTGTGACGGCAGAAAATACCGAGCAGTTGCTGAATAAGCTGGACGAGATTGCAACGGCGTTCCAGGCTGTGAAAAACGATCTGGAGTACGACCGCGACGAGTATGTGAATGGCGAAGAGATGTACCAGTTCTACAAAAAAGTTTGGGCAAAAGTAAACGACATGCGCAAAACGCTGCAATAAGCAAGGAGGAAGCATGAGGGATTTGATTAACGAGTTCGCGACCCAATACGTGGAAGATTTGCAAAGACAGCTGGATAGCGGGTACGGACAGCGGAGCATTCAAAACCCCGTGCTGTTCCTCTTCGTCGGGGACAAGTGCGTGGAGGCGCTGCGAGCTGTCTGTGCGAGCAATGAGCGTGACTGGCAGAACAGCCGCGGCGTTTTCTACGTCCATGCTTATCAGGAGCAGACGTGGGAGCACCCGCAAGTGCTTGGTTGTCGTTTGCCCAAAGCCGATGTCGACAAAAAGACGATGCGTTCCTCCGTTCACGAACGCTTTTTGCAAGACGAAGCAGGGAAGGTAGAGCTGAACAAGCTCATGAAGCTGGCGAGCGTGCGCGTTGCCGAGATGGGCAAGCTGTTTTCGGCCTTTCAGCAAGTAAATATCGCTGTCGTGACCCGGGCCGATGATCCCGCTGCCATTCTTTTGCCCGAGCTGACATTGCTTCTGAAAAGCTACTTGAATGAGCTGTTCAAAAACGTGTCTGCTGATCTGTATGTTTTGTTGCAAGAGCGAAACAACGGGGAGGCATACGGCTTTTCCTCGGCGCTCTCGGTCAGCTTTTTGGAAGAGCTGAACCATTATCAAAGCAGCGATTTCCGCTATCGGTCGCGTCTGCTTGTGACGGAAGATCTCGTCAAGCTGCCCGTCGAGCACGAGCGGGCGCCGTTGTTCTCGATTGCCTATCTGCTCAGTGACAAGACGGAGCAAGGCTTGTTTATCGAGGGCGGCATGCAGGAAAATTACGAGCTGGTCAGCAAGCTGGTGCTTTTGAACAACAAAAAGGCAGAACATGAGTTCAGCGAAGGCAACGAGGGCTACAGCAAGCTGCAATTCATTCGCAATATGGCAGGAGACGGCTCTGCGACCAGGTTTGCCACAGCAGGCTTGTCCAAAGTGAAGCGGCCGACGCATGCGATCGCGCTGACCGTGCTTGCGGCTGTGTTTGACCGCTATTGGGAGCAGTTGAGAGAGGGCGAGCTTGTGCCGAAAACAAAGGCGCGGGAAAAGCTGGGGCTGTCAGCGCATGAGCTGGAGCGCAAAATGGCGGCGATTTTGCCTGATCCACACGTGCTGGAGGAAATGTCGGGGCTGATGACGTCGGGGATCAGCTATGGGGAGCTGGCAGGCATGACGATGCGCGAAGCGGAGCTGGCGCTGTTCGACGGCAGCAGCCAAGCCTTTTTTGAAGCGAATATCGCTTCCGGCGCGAAGGCCAGGCTGGAGCGGATGCTTGTGCAAGAGCCTTTGGCGGATGTAATTCAGGATCAGGTCGTGGCAGATGAGCGCTTCGGCTTGTATGCCGCCTACCAACTGACAGCGGAACTGGCCAACGGAGCGAATTTGCAGGACGAGCTGCGAACGGGAATCAGGGAAGCTGCCCGTCAGGTAGAGTTGATCCGTGCCGAGCTGAACGAGATTTATCAGCAGCGGGTCGATCGCCAGGACATTCGGCTAGGCGGTTTTTTCACCCGGGACAAGGAGCGTGTTCGTACGTTTACGCGCCATCTGCTGCAAGTCGTCTATGACAAGAAGCTGGAACTGCTGGAATGGGAGCTTTTGCTCGCCATGCTGGTTGACTACGAGCGACAGGCAGAGGCGATTCACAGGCAGATCGGGGAACAGGTCGAGCAACTGGAAGGGTTGCAAAGGCAACTGCGCGAGATCGCCCAGGCAAGCGTTCGGGAAGCGACCGATTACTTGGGAAAAAACGTGGACGAGTATTACGAGTCGGTCGTCCGCGACACGATGCGCTCGCTGGAAGCGGCAAAAGGCAGCGGATTTTACATGGAGCAGCGCTACATCGGCAGTGGCGCTCTTTTGTTCCAAAACCGGATAGCCGGGCTGGTGGAGCGTTTGTGCCAGTTTTGCCGCAACGAGATTTTGACCCGCTCGCCGTTTGCCCTGTCTTTTGAAGCAGAGCTGCTTGCGCGGGCCAATGTGGGAGCTGCTTACGATAACCGGACAGTCCTGACCCGGGACGATTTGTTTTTGGACTTGTCGCAAGTGCTGGAACAGCGGGCAGCGGTTCATATCGAAGTGTTTCATTTCCTGCAAAAGCACCGTTACGAGGAAAAGTATTTGTTCGCGGATATTCACAACGACTTCGTCCAGTACGTGCTGCGTCAGGATGAAGGCAACAGAACCTACAAGCAAGGTTGCATCCACGAAGAGCAAAAAAGCGGGATAGAAAAAATGAACCTGATGGGTGGATTCGGCGTGGAGGATTTGATGTTTTACCGCAACAACAAGAAGTACCACTCCTCCTATGAGGAGAGCGGCTTTGTATTTGGCCGCGTGGGAGAGGAGGGAACGTCATGAGTCAGAGGAAGCTGAGCCTGCTCATGGTTGTTTGCAGTCTGGTGGGCGGCGTCATCGGTTTTTTTGTAGGAGAAGTCATTCTGGAGCGTCTGGCTGGCGAGATGGCGCACTGGCTGTTAATTGGACTTTATTTTGGTCAATATGCTTTTTTCGTAGGGTTGATGTGCCTGCTCGCAGAAATGATCTCGCCGCGTTTGAACGGATTGGGCTGGAAGCAGCGCTATCTGGGCTTTTCCTGGAAAATGCTCGTGCCGAGCACCTTTGTCATGGTAGGTGTCGTGGCGATGCTGCTCCAATTGCTGTACGGCTCGTCTTTTCAAGTATCGAGCGGAGCGAACAACATCGTCATGCTGCTTGATACGTCTGGCAGCATGCAGCAGTCTGACCCGGACAACCAGCTGTTCAAGGCTGCTGCGGACATGGTGCAAAAAATGGACAACGACATGAAGATTGCTGTCGTCACGTTTAACGATCAGACACAAGTGTTGCAGCCGCTCGTAGCACTGAGCAGCCAGGCAACCAAGGACGATGTCGTGCAAAAGCTGTTGAATTTTCCCCGCACAGATGGGGGAACGAGCATCGATCTGGCGTTGAAGGCGGGCCTTGACCAGCTTCTGGCGGCCCAGCAAGTCGAGAACAGCACGGTTGTGCTGATGTCGGACGGATACACCAGCCTGGATATTCCTGCTGCACTGGCTCCTTTCAAGCAGCATCAGGTGATCGTCCATACGGTCGGAATGAGCCAGATGGACGCGGACGGTACGCGTCTTTTGGAGCAAATTGCCGCTGAAACCGGGGGCCGTTATTTCAACGTCGAGCACGCTGACGAAATGACGGGCATCTTCGGCCAGATTTACGATATGAGCAGACAAGATCGCAATCTCGTTCTCGAACGGACGGGAGCAACCGCACAAAGCACAGTGTACGCGATTTTGCGCGTGGTCAGCTTGCTGATCATCGGCGGTTTGCTCGGCTTGGCTTTGGGACTGATTTTTGACAATCGTCATTTGGCGAAAAGCTTTATTATTGGCGGCGCGGTGTCCGGCCTGCTGGCGGGGCTTGTACTGGAAATGGGGCTGTCCTCGATTTACTTGCTGGATGTGGTGGTGCGCCTGATCGCCTGCGCCGTACTTGCCGTCATTTTGACGCTGTTTACGCTGTTCATACCGGCTGCGGCCAGTGGCGGCTCGTCTTTTCAACGGCGGAGAATGGCGACACAGCAAAGCCCGCGCGCTTTGGGAGCAAGAGGCGAGAGCAAGCGGTTTGATCTGTAAAGGGAGCATGATGAACGATGATCAATCGGGAGGAAACAACGGAAGCCTTGATCAAAAACGTCACGTGCCAGCAGCAGGGGAGTGACTTCGTGCTGAACTGGCATTGGGGGCAAGACGTCCCTTGCGTCTATGTGCACAAGTCTTTGTTCGGCGCGCCGTTTGATGTCAGCTTGATCGAAGCGCACGAATGGAAGCTGTACACGCGCGAGGAGTACAAGGTGCACAAAGGGCTGTGCGAAAAGGCGGATGGCATCGGCAGGTACACGTATCGCATCTTTCCTTGCCGCCTGGAAAACGGCAAGCCGATCCTGCTTGTTCCGCAAGGTGACGCTCATGTGATTCATGTCAGTACGGGGAAGGCAAAAATCTACTACTCATTCAAGCGCAGCGGCAGCTGGTTTCGCAAGCAGCAAGCCTTGCAAATCCGGATTTTTTCGGAGATACCGATTGCCAAAGACGTTTTGTGCTATGTGAAAAAGGAAGGCTCTCCACCTGCTCACAAGGATGACGGAATGCAGTACCCGTTTATTCGGGATTTGGCTCCAGGGGTTAATCTGCTGCCAGAAATCGAGGTCAGGAAAACGGACGTCATCCGCCTCTTTTTTACGGACGGGAAAAAATACGGGGAAATGTACGAACTGATTCCTGAATAGGAGGATGAAGCCATGCTGTCGTTTTTGAAAAACATGTTTGAGAAAAAGCCGCAAGTGAACGAGCGGTTGCCTTTTTACGATATCGTCTGCCCGTACTGCTTTGCCAAATACGGCCCTGAAGAGGTGGTGTTCCGGGCAACCCACTACCGTCAGGACGACGAGGACTACGCCCTGCAAGAGGACGAGATTCTCAATGCGTACCGGGACAAATTCGGTCTGGATGCCATCGACGAGCTGGAAGCGGTCATCGATCCGGAGTCGATTCCGCCGGAAAATCATCTGTATGTCGATCAGGTGCTTGTCGGTGTAACCGATCGGTACGGGATGGTTTCCAAGCGCAGACTGTGCCCCAAGTGCCACAATGAGCTGCCGATTACAGCGGGTAAAGCACCGAGCAACATCATCTCGATTGTCGGAGCTTCCCAGGTGGGCAAATCGGTTTATATGACGTCTCTGATCCATACGTTGCAAAACTCGACAGCGAACCGCTTCCAGGCTGCCTGCATGCCGCTCAATGCCCAAATCAGCCGGAAGTTCCGCGAAAACTATGAAGCGCCGCTGTTCGAGCGCGGCCAGCTTCTCGATTCCACGCAAAAAGAGAAGCGGCAGGAGCCGTTCATTTTTCAGTTCATTTTCAAGGACAGCCAGAAGGCGCCGTTGATTCTCGTCTTTTTCGACGTTGCCGGTGAAGGAATGGTCGATCGCGAGTATTTGGAGCTGTATGCCGCCCACGTGAAAAATTCGTCCGGCATCCTGTTTCTCGTCGATCCGTTGCAAATCAGGACGATTCGTGACCGCGTCATGCTCAGAGCCGGGGATGAACCGGGCGAGTTCACCGCGCGATACGACGAGCCGCGCGAGGTTGTCATCACCTTGTTTGAGAACTTCATTGGCTACCAGGAGCAAAGCAAGACGGATATTCCGACAGCTGTGGTGCTGACGAAAAGCGATATGCTGCATCTGATCAAGGAAGAGGACGGCGAGTATATCAAGTCCAACAGCAACGTGTTCCGCAATTTCGTGCATGAGGAATATTTGAACACGGCTGAGTTTGAGAACATCAACGGGGAAATCAGCCGTTTTATCGAGAAAGTGGATCGGCCGTTCAAAGACGCGCTGGAGGTCTACTTTACCAATACGGCCTACTTCGCTGTATCAGCGCTGGGCAGCAATCCGGTCAATCAAAAGGTGAGCGGTGTCGTGACACCAATCCGTGTGGACGAGCCGTTTATCTGGTTGATGCATCAGCTTGATTACATCGAGGGGAGGGAGCGGTAGTGAACCGTCAGCCCATTTTGCAGCAATACTACACACGCGGGCGACAGGGTGTTTTCCGTTCAAACGAAGGCTACGATACCGTGGCCAGGACGCCGGGGCTGGACAACCAATTTATCAAGAAGACACTGCACCCTTTTTGCGTATACGATGCGCCCAGACAGCTTCAGGAGCGGGGGGAGGGCGAGCTGTCTTCCTACCCGGAAGCACTCGTTTGCTTTCACGCAGAGTCGGGAGAGATGGTTCTGGGCAGAAGCGTGTTTGTCGGAGCTGATTTTACCGGCCAGCGAAATACGTTTTTCAGCCACAACTACGTCATTCCTGCCGCGCGACGGGACGAGTTTATTGCGAAGCCGGAGAAAGTTTTCGGGGTGCGCTCGTTCGCGAGCAGCCACGATGACGCGCACGGCAAAGACTTGCCTGCTGTAGACGATCTTCCAGGGCAGCCAGACTTGACGGTTGACCGGAAGCGGCTGCTTGGGCAGCTCGGGATTGACGAGCGGCTTTTCAAACAGTTGCTCTATGCCGTCATGACCTCGCTCACAGCGAAGAAAAAGGTGTTCATCAGTCTCGATGTCGACATCAGCGAAGCCGCAACCAGGGCAAGCCAACTGCTGGAAGTATTGTACAACTGCTTGCCTTACGAGCTGCGCAGACATTTTGGCTTTCTCACATACAGCAGCGAGCCGCAAAGCAAGAAGCATATTCACGTCATGTTCGTGGAAAAAGGCAGCATTCGCCCGGGCGGCGGACATAGCGACAAGGACTTTTTGTTTGATTTGGCGCTTGGACGGGTGCAAAACGTCGACTTGCAGGATGGCGGACACGAATATCTCGATTTTGCCTGGGAAAATGTGAATGAGCCGCAGGCGCTTGCCCAATTCCATGCGTTTTGCGAGGAAGTGCTTGCGGGGGCTGATCAGTCGCTGGCTTTGCAGTTGCGCACGTATTACGAGCTGTGTGCGCTCTACTTGATCGAAAAAGGACGGACGGCTGTCTATGAAAAAAATCGGGCAGGGGTATGGCAGGCGCTGGTGAGTTATTTGCGCCACCCTGGTCTTATGAAAAACAAGCGGCTGCATGATTTGCAACTGTTGCTGTTTCGCATCGAGGTAGAAGCGCTTGCCGAGAAGAAGCTGCCCGACGGCGAGACGATCCGGCAGATGATCGAATCAAGTGATGCGAGCAAGCAGGATCGTCTGCGCGTGGACATGGTTCGCTACTTGCTGAATGTGCTGATGCGAGCGCAAGCAGCGGGACAGCGCGGGCTTTTGTCGGACGTGTTCAAGCATCTGGCTGCCAGCCCTGAGCTGTTTGGCATGACGATGAAGACGATTTTCCAATCCGAGCCATTGATCAAGTCGCTGTTCGAACGGTATTTCAGCGAGCGGCTTGCGGCTGTGACGACGATGGACAGCATGCTGGGAGAAATCCGCTTTTGGGCGCAGATGGCCCCGGAAGCGATGCGCCATGCCTTTTTCGCGGCAGAGACGACCGAGAAGTTGCTTCGCTTGTTCGCGCGTGAAAAAAACAAGCTGGATACCGCAATAGCCATTCACCAGTTTTTCGATAACCTGGACGGCGCGCGAAACCTTGCTGATTCGTTGCTGGACGAGCTGGACAAGTCGCTTTTGAAGCTGATTGACCTGGAGAAGCTGTCGAGAGACGACTTTCAGAAGATGATCGCGCTCCTGGAGGAAAAGCCGCAAAGCTTCTTCGGCACGCTGGACGTAGCGAGCAGGCAAAAGCAGGAGATGCTCATGAATGTAGCCCAACTGCGGGAAACGAAGGGGGTTCTGCACCCGACCGAGTTTTTCCGCAAGTGGGAGCGAGAAGAGGTGAGAATCCAGCAGCGAATCATTCAAAACATGCTGGCTTCGCCACTCGATACGGAAGACTTCGCGCACGTGCCGCTCGTCTTTTACCATGAAGACCGCTTTGGCCAGGACGGCTTTCAGTTCACCGAGATGCTCGACTTTGTCCAAAAACACGGCGGGGAAGAAACGCTGTTCTCGTTTGTGCAATGGACGTTGGCACAGCGCCTGTTTTTCGAAGGCAAGCAGCTGTTGCCAGCCTATCGTCTTGCTCTCAGGCAGCTTTTTCTGGAAAACAAGGCTGAAAGACTGCGCAACAAAGAATGGCGCAAGCGCTGGTCCGCGTTACGTCATGCCGATTTTCGCAAACTGCTTGAAGAGGTGCGCAGCGAGACAGCCAATCCGTTAGCCAAGCTGTTTCGGCACAAAAAGCTGATGCTTTCCGCTGTCGTCGTCCTGATGGGGGCAGGCGCCGTGGCAGGGTACATGCTCTCGCAGCAGAAGCCGCTGACGGAGCCGGAGCTTCCGCAGGAAAAGCCGGTGACTGAGCAGCCCGTCCCGGATGTGGTCCAGGCCGAATACGTTCCTGCCTACCGACTCATGCTGGAGGAGCCGCATATTCAGCCCGTTCGACAAAAAACAGCAGAAAACGGAACGCAAGACCTAGAGAGTACGGATAAGCCGACGGCGCCATAGAGACATGCTGCCTGGCTGAACGTGCTTTCATTGGGAAACAGGACTGATTTCCCGGTTTGTTTAGCGAGAGCAAACTGGTAAATCAGTCCTAGAAAAAATTTGAAGCATTGGAAATAGGTACAGTGTTTTGCTATCATGGAGGTATCAAGGCAAATTCAATCACTGAACCGGTAGTGCTCGATGAGCTAGGAATGTGTGAAAAGAATCAACATTTGCAGACACCCTACTGGAATGAACAGTCAGGGTGTTTTTTGCAGCGGTTGCTCGGGCAGGGCGTCTTCGACAGTGCCAATGTAGTATTTTTCCAGCGACTTGTCGGCACCTGTCCAATGCGCCAGCTTTGCCAGTAAACCGAACAGCGCTTTTTGCAGGAAAAGAGGCAGGTAGGGAACATAAAATTCCCCCATTTTGAACAGAGTGCCCAAGAGCAGGATGTTTTTAGGCAGGTACTGCTTCAAAAATGGCATGTAGAAGCTGCGACCGTCCGTATCCAGGCCGTATCCGCAACGGACAAACGACTCGAAAGTGCCGGCAGGACGGATTTCCGCGGTGAAGCTGATGAACTCTTTTGAAGGATTGTAAAAGCCGTGAATATGGTCGCGAGGGATGTCCAAAGTCTCTCCCGGCTTCAAAATGATTTTTTTTCCGTCAATTGTTACCTCTAAATTTCCGCTTATCCCTTCAAAGGTTTCCGTAAGTTCGGTATGATAATGTAGAAAAATTCCATTGTCAGGCGGCAGGTCTGTTCGGAAAAGCAAATATTCCCCCTTGGTTTCTTCTGTTGTTTTCAGAAAAGTGACTGTCTCATTGGTGTAAGGGTTACTTACGCTACGACTCAACTTTGCCATAGAGATACCTCCATAAGTATTAGTAGAAAAATAGCAGTTTATGACAGAATATATATTCAATATAGATTATTTGACCTGAAGCAACAACATAAATGATAGGATGTTCTACCTAGATGGAGTGGATAGTATGAGCGGCATGATCGTGATTCCAGGATACAGAGTGACAGAGTTTCTCTCGACGCATTCAAATATGGGATTTTATCGTGGGTTCAGAAACAGCGATAACCTGCCCGTCATCATTAAAAAGCCACGTGAGGGTCCCACGCACAAGGAGTCGCTTTGGAGACTGAAACACGAGTACCGCATCTTGCAATCTCTCGAATCATACGCGGTGGAGAATGCTGTCGAATTGATTGATCACAATCGGGAGACTGCGCTGATCACGGAAGACTTCGGGGGAGTGCCGCTCTCCTTGCTGAGCAAAATGAAAGAGCTGTCGCTAAAAGACATCCTGACCATTTCGATCCGCATCGCTACATGCATCGAGGAAATTCATCAGCAGCGAATAATCCACAAAGACATCAATCCCGCTCATATACTGATTCACCCGGATACGTACGAGGTCAAGCTGATCAACTTTGGCTTGGCGACGAGGCGATATCAGGAATATCAAGGCGTGATGAACCCGAAAGAATGGCGGGGAAATCTGCGCTACGTATCGCCTGAGCAGACCGGCAGGATGAATCGGACGGTGGACTACCGGACAGATATTTACTCGTTTGGCGTGACGATTTACGAGCTTTTGACCGGGAAGCCGCCTTTTCTTACGTCGGACATGCTTGAGCTGGTTCATGCCCACATGGCCCGAAAGCCGATGGCGCCTTCGCAAGTAAAGCCGTCCATTCCGCAAATTTTGTCGGATATCGTGATGAAGTGTTTGTCCAAAAATACGGAAGACCGTTATTTCAGTATGGCTGGACTGGTGGCAGACTTGCAGCAATGTCTCGACCAGCTTGCCAAAAATGAAACGATCGGTCACTTTCCACTGGCGCAGCATGACCGCGCTGACCGTTTGCACATACCGGAAAAGCTCTACGGCCGGGAACAGGAAATCCAGATGCTGATCGACACGTTTGAGGAAGTGTCGAACGGAGCATCGCGCATGGTCATGTTGAGCGGCAGCGCGGGCGTGGGGAAATCTGCTCTCGTGTTTGAGGCGCAAAAAGTTTTCCTCAAAGGCAGAGGACGGTTTATTTCCGGCAAGTTTGACCAGTATCGTCAAGGCGTGCCTTATTCCGCGATCATTCAAATCTTTCAGGACTTGATCAAGCAGCTTTTGGCAGGCAATGAGAGAGAGCTTGCGACGTGGCGGGCGACGATTCTCGAAGCGATGCAAGGGCTTGGTCAGGTCATCGTGGATGTCATTCCTCAACTGGTGGCTGTGATCGGCAAGCAGCCGCCTGTGCCGGAGCTGCCTGCGGCGGAGGCCAAAAACCGTTTTCAACTGGTCATGCAAAGATTTATTCGCATCTGGGCCAGACCGGAGCACCCGTTAGTGCTGTTTCTCGACGACCTGCAATGGGCCGATTCTTCTTCGCTGTTTTTGATCCGCGAGCTTGTTGCCGACTTGCCGCTCAGCTATTTTCTGCTCGTTTGCTCCTATCGCGAGCAGGATGGAGGAGCGATCAATCCTCTGGTCGCGATTTTGACAGAAGCTGGGGTCAAGAGCAGGATGTTGCGGCAAATTACACTGTTGCCGCTGCGGCTCACGCAAATTAATGCCATGCTGGCCGATGCACTGCATACAGAACTTGAAGTTACGAAGCCGCTTGCGATGATTTTGATGCGAAAAACGGCAGGCAACCCGTTTTACTCCAGACAATTTATCAAGTCTTTGTACGATCAAAATCTGTTGCAGTATTCCCCGGAGGAGCGGAGCTGGAAGTGGGAGCTGGCAGAGATCGAGAAGCTCAACACAACGGAGAACGTAGCAGATTTTCTCGTGGAAAAAGTAAGGCGTTTGCCTGCGGTGACACAGAAGCTGTTGGCTTATGCGGCGTGCCTGGGCAACTCCTTTTACTTGAGCATGCTGGCAAAAGCACAGGGCTTGAACGAGCCAGAAGCGATTCGGGACATTTTGCCCGCCATGGAAGAAGGGCTGATCTATCCGCTGGAAGGCGCGGAGTATTTGAGCTATGCGGCGATAGAGGAAGAGGAGAACCTGTCGCAAGTGACGATCCAGTTCAGCTTTGTGCACGACCGCATCCAGCAGGCTGCCTACTCCTCGCTTTCGGAAGAGGAGCAGAAACAGGCACACGTCAAGCTCGGGAGAATGATATGGGACATGTCCGGTTCCTACGAGTCGGTGCTGCTGTTTGAAATATGCGAGCACATGTACCGGGGCGCGGACATGATCGAGGATGCGGCGGAAAGGATCCAGGTCGCTCATTGCCACCTGCTTGCCGGTCAAAAAGCGATGGCTTCTACTGCCTTTGACGCCGCCCTCCAGTATTTTCAGCGCGGGACGATGTTCCTCGGGGAGTCTGCCTGGGACCAGCATCACAACCTGTCGATGGAGCTGTACACGCTCTACGCCGAGACAGCGTACTTGTGCAACCATATGGAAGATGCGAATCGGCTGTTTTCCCTTGCGCTATCGCACGCCAAGACCAACCGCGAGCGAGTGCGCGTCCTGGAGCTGCAAATTAACATGTACACCCGTCTGGCCGACTTTTCGCGTGTGGTGGATATCGCCAGTGAAGCGCTCGGACTGCTCAAGGTTCCCATTCCTTTCAAGCCCGGGAAGTTAGATATTATCAAGGAAATGTGGCAGATCAAGCGCAAGCTCAAAGGCCACAAAATCGATGAGCTGCTGTACTTGCCAGATGTGCCGGAAGAGAATTACCAGATGGCGATGAGCATCATCAGCAATGCAGGACCATCCTCGTATTTCGTCAATCCGAACTGGTTTGCCCTGACGATTTTACGGGTGCTCCATTTGTCGCTCGTGCACGGGAATGCGGTTGCATCTGCCAACGGATACACGGGCTACGGGATTGTGCTCGGTACGCAATTTGGCAATTACCGTGAGGCGTATGAGTTCGGACAGCTGGCTTGCCGGGTAGCCGATGGCTTTGCCGACCCGATTGCCATGACCAAGGCGTACGGCGCGTTTGCCCTGTTGATCAACCATTGGTGCGATCACGCCCGAACGAACATCCCGCTGCTGAAAAAAGCCATTCAGCTCGGAATGGACGGCGGAGGAAACATCTATGCGGCGTATAACGCGCACGGTTTGCTGGAAGCCATGCTCTATTGCGGGCTGCCTTTGGAGGAATTGGAGCAGCAGATTGAAGAGTATGCCGATCTGATTTGTCAGATGAAAGTAGTCGATCATGACGATCGTCTTCTGTTGTTGCGCCAGGCGTTGAATACGTTTACGCACTGGACGGGAGCAGAGCAGACGGTATTTTGCCGGGACAGCTTCGATGAGACTCAATACGTAGACAGCTTGCAGGCGGAAGGCACCAGCTACAAGCGGTACATGTACCACTTTTACAAATCAATGGTCCACCTCATGTACGGCAACTACGAGGAGGCATCGAAGCTGCTGAGCGAAGCGGAGCAATGGATGGAGTCCGTCAGCGGCCAGGTGCTGGTCAGCCAGCATGTATTCATGCATGCCCTGGCATTGACGAAGCTGTACAAGCGCGTCAACCGCCGGGAGCAAATCCGCTATGCGAAAAAGATCAAGACTCATTTGAAAAAAATGAAGAGCTGGGCTGCCCATTGCCCGGAAAACTTCCAGCACAAATACTTGCTGATGAGCGCCGAATGGAAGCGAGTGAACGGCGAGCGCCAGGTGGCGGGCGAGCTTTACGACGAAGCGCTGCAACTCGCGAAAAAGGACGGCTTTTTGCAAAATGAGGCACTTGCCGGAGAGCTTGCCGCCCATCATTATTTGGATCTGGGGATGGAAACGATCGCCAGGGTGTACATGACCGAAGCTTACGAGGCGTACATGCAGTGGGGCGCTCTGGCGAAGTCGAGGGAGATTGAGGAGCGCTACCCGCACCTGTTGCAGCGCGGCAGAGGGCTGGAAGCATCGGCAGAGCTTGCTGCGACAGAGCAGTCGGCCGATCTCGTCGACCTGATGAGCGTAATCAAGGCATCGCAGACGATGGCGAGCGAGATCAGGCTGGAACTGCTTTTGGCTACGATGCTGCGGACGGTTATGAGCAACGCCGGAGCGGAGAAAGGGATTCTCATCCTGAAAAACGAGAGCGAATGGGTGATCGAAGCGGCGGGGTCAGTCGATCTCGATGTGGAAATCATGCAATCGGTGCCGTATGAACATAGCGGGATGTTGTCTGTCGCCGTAGTGAACTACACGATCCGCACCGAAGAAATGCTCGTTTTGCACAATGCTTCTGTAGAGGGCGTCTTTTTCCGGGACACGTACATCACGAAAAACAAGCCCAAGTCGATCTTGTGTTCGCCGCTGTGGCAGCAGGGCAAGATGATCGGCGTCATCTATCTGGAAAACAACGAGACGACGCACGTTTTCAACGAAAAGCGCTCAGAGCCGCTGCGGCTGATCTTCTCGCAAATGGCGATCTTTATTGAAAATGCCCGCCTGTATCACCAGCTGGAACAATGGAACCAGTCGTTGGAGATGATCGTCGCTGAACGGACGACCGAGATTCAATCGCTGTTGCAGGCGAACAAAAACTTGCTGAACAATGCAGGCCAGGGCTTCCTGTCGTTTTCCAAAAACATGCTTGTCCATTCCGAGTACAGCCGGGAATGTTTGCGGATGTTCGGGAGAGAGCTGGCAGGGGAATCGGTAGCCAGTCTGCTGTATCCGAATCGACCGGAGGAGCAGGCGTTTGTCGAATCTCTTTTGGAAAAGTATTTCGATACAAAAGATCAGGGGCAAAAAGAGCTTTATTTAAGCCTCTTCCCTACGGAAATTTGCATCAACCAACTGCCGCTCAAGCTGGAGTGCAAACCGATTCACGAAGATCGGCGTGACTCGCCAGAAGGTTTGATGCTGATTTTGACTGACTTGAGCGAGCAAAGAGCGCTGGAAAGCAAGATGGAGCAGGAATGGCAAAAGCTGAACATGATTTTGACTGTGGCGACAAGCTTGCCGCTTTTCCAAAAAGCGTATCGCGCCTTCACGACTTTTTTTGCGGAAGGGTGGAAAATGCACTTCGCAGAAGGAATGGAGGAGTCGGAAAGCCTGATCAAGCTTGTGGAACAAATTCATCAGTTCAAAGGCGATTTCAGCCAGTTCCATCTGATTGAGACTCCGCAAAAGCTGCATGATTTGGAGACGTGGCTGTTAGAGCAAGGAAAGCATCAAGGGCTGCGAATGGACGACGCTTTCCACAATCAGTTGCCTGTTGAGCAAGTCAAGGCAGCCATGCAGCAAGACGTGGAAATCATTCGCAACAAGCTGGGCGATCACTTTTTGGATAGTGTCGAGGAAGGCATGACGATCGAAAGAGACAGATGGGAGCAGTTCATCAGCAAAGTCACAGACTTGTTGCCGGATGACTTGTCTGCCCGGGTGGATCAGCTTGTTCGTGAGCTGCGTCAGCAACCAGTCAAAGACATGTTCGAGCGCTATCACGATTATGTCGTCGAACTGGGCCAGCGTCTGAACAAAGCAGTTGCTCCGCTTCGACTGGAGGCGGAGGAGATCATGGTGGATCACGATCGCTTCGAGGCGTTTGCGAGCAGCCTGGTTCATGTTTTTACAAACGCGATCGATCACGGTTTGGAAACAGAAAGTGAGCGGCTTGCGGTCGGCAAGGCGAGTAAAGGCACGATCAGCTGCCGGATTTGGCAGGAGGATGCTTCGCTGTTGATCACCATAGCTGATGACGGCAAAGGCGTAGACCTTGAAAAGCTCAAACAGCATGGGCTGGAACAAGGCTTTGGAGCAGGATGGACAGAGGAAGAATGGCTACGCTCCTTGTTTGAAGAACAGATCAGTGTAAAAGAAGAAGCAGACATCTATTCGGGCAGAGGCTTGGGATTGCCGATTGTCAAACGAGAGGTAGAGCGATTGGGCGGAGAAGTGCAGGTCATTTCCGAACGGGGAAAAGGAACGTGCTTTTGCTTCCGGATTCCGCTCGACGCCGAGACTTTGCGAGGATAGAAAACATAAAAAAACTGAGGCGCCCGAGCAGCCCCTCAGTTTTTTTGTGTATCGGCCGCATGTTTAGAGGGTGTTCTGGATAGAATCCAAAAGGCGCTCTTCATCAATCGGCTTCGTAATATAGTGACGTGCTCCTGCGTTGATGGCTTCAAAAACCAAATGCTTTAAACCGTAGGTGCTGATCATGATGATGTTGGCATCGGGAAATGTGCTGATAATTTTTTTGACAGTCTCGATACCATTCATGCCTGGCATGTTGATATCCATCATGACTACGTCAGGTTGATGCGTTTTGTACTGCTGATAGGCGTCTAGTCCATTCGCCGCTTCTGCGATAACTTGATGTCCAGCCCGTTGTAGGATGAGTCTGATGTATTCCCGGACAACTATCGAGTCATCGGCAATTAGTATACGAGCCATAAAACCTCCTGTGTCGAAGCGGTATGATGTGTGTTTTCCTGTTTTACTTTGCCCCTACCTTTAACCATAACATTGGTAGGAAAATAGTCGCAATCCTATTATTAGAAAATTTCAGCGATCTTTGTGCAAAATTGTACAATTCACGAAAAAAAGCCCCCCTTTGTTAAAAGGGAGGTCAGTTGCCTTTTCATTCAGCAAAAGCATTGGGGAGAAGCAGGATCATCACGATAGGCGGCAAGCGCATTGACACCGTGGCTGAGAATGGCGCCGGCACGGGTTGTGGCGGCTACGAGCAACGCCTCCATGATTTCTTCCATGGTTCCGCCCAGTGCTTTGTACTTTGTTACGTGGACGTCGATGCAATACGGGCAGCCCGTAACATGAGCGACCGCAATCGCGATCAGCTCCTTTGTTTTCCGCTCGAGATGCTGAGAGTCCTGATAAACCAGCTTCTCGAACGCCAGATAGGAGGCGGCTGCTTCCGGGGCAAGCTTCATCAAGTCGGGAATGCGGGACAAGTTTGCTTTTTCGTAATACGACGGCGTGTTGGACACCTTCATCATCCTCTCGTAACGGGTAACTTCACGTTCATGTCCATTGTAGAGGAGAGAGGGCGTTGGCTTCTGTGACTTGCGCACATAACGGCTACAAATGTTTCAGGTGGTTTGCCAGGCTGGTCCGATCGATGTTGGTGATTCGCCCGCGGCCCAACTTGATCCAGCCTGCCGATTCGAACTCTTTGAGGGAACGGCTGACTACTTCTCTGGCTGTTCCCAGCTCAATCGCGATCGCCTCATGGGTAATGAGCAACTGATTGTCAGACTCAGTAGTGCAGCTGAGCAAAAATTCGGCCAGACGGTAATCAATCGGTTTGAAAGCGATATTTTCCATCAAAGTTGTCACGGAAGCCATTCGCTTGATCATCGTGCTGTAAATAAACTGGCGCACGTCCTTGTACTCGTCCAGCCACTGCTTGAACACTTTGACGGGCAGCAGCAACAGCTCGGTTTCTTCCTCCAGCTCGGCAGATGCCGCATATTCAAGCTCTCCGAGAATGCTTGCCATCATCAGGACGCATACGCCGCCACGGGTGACGCGATACAGCGTAATTTCACGCCCGGATTCACTGATCTTGTGGATGCGCACTTTGCCTTCCAGGACGAAGGCAGCATGGGCAAACAGATGGCCCTCGCCCATCACGAGCCGGGGAGAAAAGCGCTCCACGTAGATCTCGTTGTTCGACCAGGCGGGCAAAGGCACATGAGCGAAGCAAGGAAATGCCTGTATCACTTGTGGCAGGCGGGCTTTTTCCATCGTATGACCCCCTTTTCATAAAGATCTTGTAAAAAGTGTCGAGTTTTCTCCGCGCATTGCGGGTTACGGTGTAAAATGTCGCTATGCATAGAGAGAGGACCAGATGGGATAGGTGAAAGTATGGATATGACAGTAGCCGAGCGGCAAACAGGTCAACAAGATGGCAATGCGTACAATCTGTTCAAGCTGACTTGGCCGATCTTCTTAGAGCTGTTTCTGTTCATGCTGATCGGCATCACGGATACGTTCATGCTGAGCGGCGTTTCTGACGCGGCTGTATCGGCGGTTGGGGCAGCCAACCAATTTATTTTTATCGCCATTTTGATTTTGGAAGTAGCAGGACATGGCGCCTCGATTGTGGTCGCACAGTATATCGGCTCCAAAAAAATGGTCGATGCAGCGAGAGTCGGAGCGGTTGCGGTCACGTTGAATCTGCTGATCGGCATCGCAATCAGCGTAAGCTTCGTTTTGTTTGGGAATGCACTGCTCGAACGCATCAATCTGCAAGGGCAGATTTTGCAGATGGCCCAGTCGTATATGATCATCGTCGGGGGAAGCTTGTTTATTCAGGCGATTATCAATACATTGGCAAGTGTCATTCGTACGTATAGCTTTACAAAAGAGAGCATGTATATCTCGCTCGGCATCAATGTGCTGCACGTCATCGGGAACTACTTGCTGATCTTCGGGCACTTTGGTTTTCCGGCATTGGGGGTAGAGGGTGCTGCCATCTCTACGGTATTGAGCAGGGCGCTTGGGCTGCTCGTCTATTTTTGGGCGTTTTACCGTCTGATTGAAGTCAAAGTAGCATTCAAAGACTATGTTACCATCAAATGGACGTACGTCAGCAAAATTTGCAAGGTAGGCATTCCTTCCGCGGTTGAGCAAATCATGTATCATGGCTGTCAGGCCGTCTTTTTATACTATGTGACGTATTTGGGCGCGTCGTCGCTCGCTTCCCGGCAATACGTGCTCAATCTTTCCATGTTTATTTATTTGTTCAGCTTGGCAATCGGCATGGGCACGGCGATTATAACAGGCAGGCTTGTAGGTGCGGGCAGACGCGAAGAAGCGTATAGCCGCGTGTGGAAAAGCTTGCGCTGGGGCTTGCTTTACACCGTTGTAGTCAACACGGTTATCATCATTTTCCGCGAGCCGATCATGGGCTTGTTCACGACTGATCCGGAAATTTTGCGGATCAGCTCGCAAATTATTTTGCTCAGTATTTTGCTGGAAACCGGGCGGGTCTTCAACATTGTGTTGATCAACTCTTTGCGTGCGGCAGGAGACACGCAGTTTCCGGTGTATATGGGCCTGATTTCGATGGTCGGAATCAGTCTGCCGCTAGGTTATGTGCTAGTGTTTCACACCGAATTGGGCTTGGCGGGGGTATGGCTGGCCGTTGCGATCGATGAATGGATACGCGGAGTCATGATGTTTTTCCGCTGGAGGAGCAGGGTATGGGAGCAAAAAGCTCTAGTCGAACCGCTGGAAGGCAACGGCAGCAGGGTAAACGACAGCGCATCCGTCTAGAGACCGATGGAAAACAACTCCAGCGACTGATGCTATCTTGAGGCCGCTCTAGTACAATGATTTCAAGAACAAGCAAGCTTGGATGCATAGAGGGAGATAGAGATGAAGCGTTGGATAGGAGTTGGATTTTTGGTTTTGGCTCTCGGGCTTGCGGGATGCAGCAGCAGTCTGGAGACGGTGGAGGAAAAGCGTCATCTGGATCTGCCAATCGAGTCGATAGAGGCGTTGGAGATCGTCAATCAATCCGGTAATTTGGTTGTAAAAGGAGACGACAAGGCAACTTCGATCCAGGTAGATGCCATCATCGCCAGGTCAGCCAATATCAAGCCGGAAGACATCATCGTGACGCTGACCAAAGACGGGAATGTCGCTCATTTGTCCTCCGATGTAGTTGGTCATTTCGGCGTAATGCGTCTGGAGCTGAACGTCGAGGTGACGGTTCCTTCCGCATTGAAGGTAGCGATCACGGACGACTCAGGGGATATTGATGTCTCCAAACTGGCGGGAGCGCTCACGATCAAGGATGATTCGGGTGATATCATCTTGAAAGATGTCACGGGCGAAGTGCAGATCAATGACCAGTCCGGCGATATCAAAATCAACAACGCGACTGCCCTCAAGCTGATCGAGGATGACTCCGGCGATATTTTGCTGGAAGATACCGGGGGCGACGTGGAGATCAAAGATCAGTCGGGTGACATGAAAATTGTGCGTCACAAAGGAAACGTGACGATATCCGATGACAGCGGCGACATCGACATTTACACAGTCAACGGAGACGTGAACATTGTCGAAGACGGCTCTGGCAAGCGCTCGGTGAAAAACGTAAGCGGATCGTATACGTCCAATTAAAAAAAGTGCTGTTGCTACCAGTGGCAACGGCGCTTTTTTGCGTTAGTGATGGACGGCGGAATATTCTCACTTTTTTCAATCCAGAGAAATTTAGTCGACTAATGAAAAAATGCTTTAAACCCGGATAAAGAAGTGCTAATATAACAAAGGAGATGCCAAGTGAGAATGAATCTCTTTATTATTGAGAATGAATCTCCTTCTTACTAAGCATGCTAAAAGCAACGCAGCACTCACGTGAACAAAGAGAAGAGTAGGGAAGCGATGAAAAAAAGATATTTGGTTGTAGCCCTGATTCTGCTTTCGATAGTATCCCTGTTTATTGGCGTAAAGGACATTTCGCCCCTGGAGTTGTTCAATCTCAGCGATGACAAAGTGCAAGTGATGTGGATTAGCCGGATTCCCCGATTGATCAGTATCATTATCGCGGGTATCAGCATGAGCGTGGTTGGTCTGATCATGCAGCAACTGACCCGGAACAAATTCGTGTCGCCGACAACGGCGGGCACCGAAGACTCTGTCCGGTTCGGGATTCTCGTTTCCTTGCTGGTGTTCGTAGATGCTTCGATTTGGGTGAAGCTGCTCGTCGCGTTTGTTTTTGCCTTGCTGGGGACGTTTATCTTCATGAAGATTCTCGACAGGGTGAAATACAAGGATTCGATTTTCATTCCACTGGTCGGATTGATGTTCGGGAATATCGTCGGTTCGATTACGATGTTTTTCGCTTACAAGCACGATCTCATCCAGAACATGTCGTCCTGGCTGCACGGCGACTTTTCCTCGATCATGAAGGGAAACTACGAATTGCTATACATAAGCATTCCGCTGGTCATTATCGCGTACTTGTTTGCCAACAAGTTTACGATTGCAGGAATGGGCGAAGAGTTCGCGATCAATCTCGGACTGAATTACAAGCAAGTGGTCAATATCGGTTTGGCGATTGTCGCCATGGTTTCATCTGTCGTCATCCTCACGGTAGGGACCATCCCGTTTTTGGGGCTTATTATTCCTAATATTGTGACGCTTTACCTCGGCGACAATCTGAAGAAAAGCCTGTCTCATACCGCTTTGCTGGGAGCAGTGTTTGTCTTGTGCTGTGACATTCTTGGACGCCTGATCATCTTCCCGTATGAAATCTCAATCGGCTTGATGGTCGGAGTAGTGGGCAGCGGTATATTCGTATACTTACTCATGAGAAGAAAGGCATATGAACGATGAAAGCTAAGATTGGTGTCATGGCGATAGTCGCCGTTGCTCTGATAGCCGTATTCATGCTGATTGATGCGGGCGGCAACTGGGATTACGTGCTTCCCCGAAGGGCCAAGAAAATTATTGCGATCCTGCTAACCGGGTGCATCATTGCGTTCTCGACGATGGTCTTCCAGACGATTACCAACAACCGCATTTTGACGCCCAGCATCATCGGTCTTGATTCCTTGTACATGTTCATTCAGACTCTCGTCATTTTCGTGTTTGGTTCCACGCACATGACGATCATGAATAAAAACGTGAACTTCCTGATCTCGACTGGCTTGATGGTTCTGTTCGCAGGCGTGCTGTACAAATTCCTGTTCAGGCGGGAAGGACAAAACATCTACTTCCTGCTGTTGATTGGCTTGATTTTCGGCACTTTGTTCGGCAGTTTGTCGACGTTCATGCAGGTGCTGATCGATCCGAACGAGTTTCAGGTGGTACAAGACAAAATGTTCGCGAGCTTCAACAACGTGAACACAGACCTGTTGATTCTCAGCTTTGTTCTGGTAATCGCAGTCGGCCTTTACTTTTGGCGCTACGTCAAGTATTTGGATGTGCTGGCACTGGGCCGGGATCAGGCAATCAATCTGGGGATTCCTTACGATTTTGTCGTCAAACGGTTTTTGGTCGTCATCGCGATTCTCGTGTCGATTGCGACAGCGTTGGTTGGGCCTATCACCTTCCTGGGGCTGTTGGTAGCGAATTTGGCTCATCAATATATGAAAACGTACCAGCACAAGTTTTTGCTGGCTGGCTCAGCATTGATCAGCGTAGTGGCTCTGGTAGGCGGTTTGTTGATTGTCGAACGCGTCTTTACGTTCTCGACAACGCTCAGTGTCATCGTCAACTTTATCGGCGGGGTTTACTTCATCTATCTTCTGCTAAAGGAGAATAAAGCGTGATAGAAGTCCGTAACGTCTCAAAACAGTATGGGAACAAAAATGTCGTGGAAAACGTCTCGGTGAAAATTGCCAAAGGGAAAATTACGTCCTTTATCGGTCCGAACGGGGCTGGCAAAAGCACATTGCTGTCCATGATCAGCCGTCTGCTGACGAAGGATCAAGGCGAGGTGCTGATTGAGGGGCAGGAGATTGGACAGTACAAAAGCAACGAGCTGGCCAAAAAAATCTCGATTCTCAAGCAGTCCAACCACATTACGGTGCGCCTGACGATTCGCGAGCTGGTCAGCTTCGGACGCTTTCCGTATTCACAAGGCAATTTGACAAAAGAAGACTGGAAGTACGTAGACGAAGCGATCCGTTATCTGGAGCTTGCGGACATACAGCACAAGTATCTCGACCAGCTGAGTGGCGGGCAGCGCCAGCGGGCGTACATCGCCATGGTTGTCGCGCAGAACACGGAGTATGTTCTCCTCGATGAGCCGTTGAACAACCTGGATATGAAGCATTCTGTCCAGATCATGAAGGTGCTGCGGCGTCTGGTCGATGAGATGGGCAAAACCGTCGTCATCGTCATTCACGATATCAATTTTGCGTCTGTTTACTCCGATTACATCGTCGCGCTCAAGGACGGAACAGTCGTGAAGGAAGGCAGCACAGACGAGATCATCCAGCCGCAAACCTTGAAAGATGTTTACGATATGGACATCCACATTGAAGACATCGACGAAAACAAAATCTGCGTGTACTACGCATAGCGCCGCTTTACTTCCTTTCGATAAAATTATTTTGATGGCATGCAGGGGGTCTTCAAAAACAAGCAAGCTATCAATAATTTTATATATATTAAAATACTTATAGAGGTGAGAAAAATGAACAAAAAAATCCTGATGCTGTTCATGGCCGTACTGTTGGCAGTATTTACAGCGGCATGCGGTTCCGGCTCCAATAGTGCAGCTCCTTCCCAAACGCCAGAGGCTTCTAACGGCGCTGCGAAGGAATCCGAAGAAATCACAATCAAACATAAATTGGGCGAGGCCAAACTGAAGAAAAACCCGCAAAACGTTGTCGTCTTTGACTATGGCGTGCTCGATTCCTTGGACAAACTGGGCATCGAAGTAAAAGGTGTGGCACAATCCAGCATTCCGCCTTATCTGGAGAAATTCAAAGACGCGAAATACACAAACATCGGCAGCCTGAAAGAGCCGGACTTTGAAAAGATCAACGCAATGAAGCCGGATGTCATCTTCATCTCCGGTCGTCAGCAAGACGCTTATGAAGAACTGAACAAAATTGCTCCAACGATCTTCCTCGGTGTAGACACTTCCAAGTACATGGACTCTTTCACAGAGAACATGAAAACGCTCGGAACCATTTTTGGCAAAGAAGCACAAGTAGATGAAGAACTGGCGAAAATCAACGAATCGATCAAGCAACTGAACGAAAAAGCAACAGCAAGCGGCAAAAACGCGCTGATCGTTCTCGTGAACGAAGGCAAGCTGAGCGCTTACGGTCCTGGCTCCCGCTTCGGTATTTTGCATGACGTGTTCGGGTTCGCTGCGGTAGACAAAAACATCGAAGTATCCACCCACGGACAAAGCGTATCCGCTGAGTACGTAGCAGAGAAAAACCCTGACTACCTGTTTGTTGTAGACCGCGGTGTGATTTCTGCGAATGAAGGTGTTTCCGCAGCTGCGAAAGAAGCGGTTGAAAACGACCTCACGAAAAACACCAAAGCATTCAAAAACGGCAACATCATTTACCTCGATGCGAACTACTGGTACTTGTCCGGTGGCGGATTGGTTTCGACTGCAAACATGGCAGACGAAATCTTGAAAGACATCAAGTGGTAACGAAAACAAGCTGATAACAGCAAAGGCAGCCTGGGGAGAAGATCCTTGGGCTGCCTTTTGCCTATATAAAAAAGCCATTCTCATTTACCGTCCATGAGAATGGCTTGATCGTTCGATGCAAGTGATGAGTTACTAGCGAGTGCCGACCAGCTTGCGTTCGTCTTCTTGCACAGCCTGTTGGCTGGATGCAGGCGCGGTACTGGAAGCGGCCTTGTTTTCTGCCGCGTGGCTCAGCTCGTAAGGGAGGCAGAGCGGCACTCCTGTGCGCGGGTCAGTCAAAATGTCAGCCTCGATGTTGAACACTTTGCGCAGCATGTCAGGTGTCATGACTTCGGCAGGAGAGCCCTCGGCGATGACCGTGCCGCGAGAGATGGCTACCATGTGCTGTGCGTAGCGAGTTGCATGGTTCAAATCGTGGACAACCATGACGATCGTACGTTTTTCTTCTTCGTTCAGCTTTTGCAGCAGCTTGAGAACTTCCAGCTGGTGCGCCATATCGAGGAAGGTTGTCGGCTCATCGAGGAACAGGATGTCGGTTCCTTGCGCCAGAGCCATGGCGATCCAGGCGCGTTGGCGTTGACCACCGGAGAGCTGGTCGACGGGACGGTCGTAAAAATCGATCATGCCCGTCATGGCAATCGCCCATTGCACGATTTCTTTGTCTTCCTTGGTCAGGGAGCCAAATCCTTTTTGATGAGGGAAGCGGCCATAGGTAACAAGCTCAGACACGGTCAGGCCATCGGGAGCGGTAGGGTTCTGCGGCAAAATTGCCAGCTGCTTGGCGACTTCCTTTGTTGACTGCTGATGAATAGACTTCCCATCGAGAAATACCTGTCCACCTGTCGGTTTCATAATTCGGGCCAACGTTTTGAGGATGGTCGATTTACCCGAACCGTTTGCGCCGACCAGTGCGGTAATTTTGCCAGAAGGGATGCTGATGTTCAGGTCTTTGACAATGGAAAGCTCGCCGTAACCGATGTCCAGTTTTTGCGTGTATAAGCGTTCCACAATGGGCCAACTCCTTTATAGAAAAGTATGTACATGTATAAGCAAAAAAAGACAATGATAATCATTTTCATTAAAGTATATAACGTAACGAAGGCAATTTCAATACTTGATCAAGGGAAATGCACCCATGTAAAAAGCCAATCTGCCCACTGTGGTGAGCAAACTGGCTTGGGAAGTTCGAGCGGGTAAGGCAAGGGCGACTAGCTTTGGTACGTGACGTAGGCGATGATGCCTTCCTCGTCGTCCAATACCAGCTCAATGCCGGCGGAGTAAGGGTTGCGCTGCATTTGCGTTTCCAGGTAAAAGCGAATGGCTTCGATCAGGTTGATCTCGATGAACACTTGTTTGCGTTCGTTCGCGTATACTTCAGCGGAGAAGCCGTATTCTTCGTCCCACATCAGTTCGACTTCTACGTTTTGCGGCTGAATCTGTTTTTTGCTCGCCACATGCAGGCAGATGGCGTTAATCAATACTTGTTCGGACAGTGTTATCTTTTCCATGTGTTCAGTTCCTGTTTTTTCGCGCGTTGCGTTTTAAAGTAGACGAAGATTTTGCGAATCAAGACGATCACAGCGACAATCGCAAGCATGTTGATCAAGAAGCCAAAGATCGCTCCCAGTGCCCCCATGTCGCCAAACATGCTGCCGAACAAAAGTCCAGCCAATCCCCCGACGAGAAGACCTTTCATGAATCCGCCGCTCTTGCTTGGAGCAGCAGTAGCTGGTGTATTGGTTGTCGTATTTTTATTGGTAGATGCATTTACATTGGAATCGGCTTTGTTTGGCGTCTGCGTGTTGGTTGGAGCCGTGTTGGAGTTGAACGATTTTTTGCCGGACTTATAACCTTTTGCGTCGGCATGATCTGTGAATCCTGCGGGAGCGAGTACGAGCATGACGGCGACTAGCATCATGATGAGTTTTTTCATGGTTATGGAGTAGCCCCTCTCTATTCGTGAAGTTACATATAAGTGTACATGAATATATGAGGCTTTTCCACCAAACATTCGGTGAACATTGCTGGATGGAAGAAGCTGTGAAGCGGCACGACAGCAGCAAAGACCGAACGAATATATGACTGAAAAATGTAAAAATGATCTAAATACGAATGTTAGCTTGCTCTAGCCTGAAATCATATGTATAATGGGAAACAACAAATCAGATAACAGCTCTCGCGGGTGATGTCATGAGTTTAGTAGACACGAATGAAACGAGAAAGCAGCTGTCTGCCATTTATAATGAGATAGCAAAAGAGTTGTTCGGATTTGGAACGACTTTGCTGAGAGTGACGATTGAGAATCAGTTGATTACTTTCCACGCCAAGCATCGCCGCTCTCCGCGCTCAGATGCGCTGGAAGGCGAAGCCCCGACTCTGAAGCTGGAAGTCGATTTTCGCATGTCTCTTCTTTATAAGAGGAAGCTGAGAGAACGGCTGGAGGAAGAGATGGGCCTGAAGCTGGAAGCTGTGCTTAGAGACTACGACGCGCCTACGCAGTGGGCGATCACGAATGTAATTGTAAGTGACTCGGAAAATTAAATACCTGAGCCATTCGTTCGGATTTTCTCTTTTGATCTATCTCAAGGGAAGACCGTGAAAATGGTGTGAAACGGGTGTCGCTTCTCTTTGTTTACGAAGAAAAGTGCTCTTGTTTAGAATGTATCGTTCTATTCAAGGGTGCTTTTCTTTTTGTTTTTTGCGCTTCTCATTCGCCTTTTAAGGATGTGGTTGATGAATAATATCGCTTGTTAACGCCTCATTCTATCTATGAACTGCAATGCAATCATTCATTATTTGCAAGTTACAAGCTGAACTGGAGGAATCATACAATGAAAAAAATGCTGACAGGAATCCTTTCTGCTTCCATGCTGTCTTTGGTACTCGCAGGCTGTGGCGCAAGCGACAAACCGCAGGAGGGAGCAACTGGCGAAGCGCCAAAAGGCGAGCCGCAAAAACTGGTTATTTCCACGTGGGGCTTCTCGGAAGACTTTTTCCGCAAAGAAATTTACGAGCCGTTTGAAAAAGAACACAACGTCAAAATCGTGCTGGAAATCGGCAACAACGCCGAGCGTCTGAACAAAGTGCGTCAAGGAAGCTCTGACGTAGACTTGATTTACTTGTCCGATTACTACGCGCAACAAGGGATCGACAGCGGCGCCTTCGAAAAAATCGATCGCAGCCGTATTCCGAACCTGAACGAGATTTACGATATCGCCAAAGCGCCGCTCGGCGAGGAGTATGGCCCGGCGTACACGATCGGACAATTCGGGATTGCTTACAATCCTAAGCTGGTCAAAACCGAGGTCAAGGACTGGAAAGACCTGTGGAATCCAGATTTGGCGGGCAAGCTGACGCTGCCAAACATCACATCGACGACAGGCCCGATGATCCTCGACAGTGCCTCTGTAGTCGCAGGCAGCAAGGAGTTCAACGAAGATCAGGCGTTTGCCAAAATGAAAGAAGCTAACAAAGGCGTTGTGAAGTATTACGACAAAACTTCCGAGTATGTGAACATGTTTAGCCAGGAAGAAATTGCAGTTGGGCCGATCATGGAAATGTACTTCAAAGATATCCAGGCAGCTGTGCCAGAAGCGGTATTCGTCGCTCCTGAAAGCGGAGGATACGCTGTCATGAACACCGTCAACATCGTAAAAGGCAGCAAAAACAAGCAGCTGGCAGAAGACTTCATCAACTACCAGTTGAGCAAAGAAGTGCAGGAAAAATCAGCGAAAGCAAAAGTGGATTCTCCTGTTAACACCTCCGTGAAGCTGACAGATGAGGAAGCAAAAGGCGTTACTTATGGGGAAGCAACCGTCAACAAACTGCGCAAGCTGGACATGAAATTCGTCAATGAGCATTCCAAAGCGTGGATCGATCGCTGGAATCGCGAAATTACACAATAACGAGCAACCAAACAGGACAAGGGTATAGACGTCGGCGCGGATATACCCTTGTTTTTTTCAAACAGAGGAGGACCACTCGTGGAGCAAAAAATCATTCTTGATGTCGATACCGGAATTGATGACGCGCTGGGAATTATTTTGGCTATCAAGAGCGGTCAATGTGAATTGATCGGCATTACTACCGTGAACGGCAATGTATCTCTTGGCAAGGCTACAGAAAATACATGCAAAATCCTCGATTTGCTGCAAGCAGGCGACAAAATCCCGGTCGTCCGCGGGGCTTCCCAGCCGCTATTGCGTCCGCAGTTTTTCGAGCATCGCATCCATGGCGAGGATGGACTTGGCGGAGCGTTGCGGGATGTACAGGTGCATACGCAGCCAGCAGTTGGCTTTGCACCCGACTTCATTTGCGAGCAGGTGCTGGCTCAGTCCGGCCAGGTGACTCTCGTGATGACCGGGCCGCTGACCAATCTGGCTCTCGCTGTGAAAAAGTGCCCTGAGCTTGTGCAGCACGTCAAGGAAGTCATTTTCATGGGCGGAGTGGTGACTGAATACGGAAATGTGACCCCGGTGGCGGAGTACAACATGTACGTCGATCCGGAAGCAGCGAAAGTCGTCTTTCATGCCGGGTTTCCGCAATTGACATTGGTTGGACTGGATGTAACACGCAGAGTCCTGCTGAACGAAGAGCATATCGCAGCGTTGGGAGATACGCCCATCGGCCGATATGTGAAGCAAAGCACGTCCGATTATTTGGATCGCTACTTTGAACGAAACGGCATTCGCGCATGCGCCATGCATGATCCGTTGGCGGTCGCGGTCGCGCTCGACCGTTCGCTGGTGCAGACGAAAAAGCTGTACGTGGACATCGAAACGAAAAGCGAGCTTTGCGACGGGCAGACGGTTTGCGACTTTCAAAACCGCCTGAAAAAAGAACCCAACATGAACGTCTGTCTGGACGTAGATGCAGATGCGTTCTTTGCGCGTTTTATCGGCGCATTGAAAGCCTGACGATACCGTGAACAGGAGTTAATTTGATGAGAAAAAAGGGCCTTTATTTATTGCTACTGCCTGGTGTGCTGTTTTTGACGCTGTTCATGGTCATTCCGATTGCAATGACGATTGCGTCGACGTTTTTCCATGAAGGAAGCTTTACGCTGCAAGGCTACATGCAGTTTTTGACGGACAAGTATTTCGTGAAAATTTTGCTGACCACGCTGCAAGTCAGTCTGGTGACGACGATTGCCTGCATTGTGCTCGGATTCCCTGCCGCGTACTACATTTCCAAGCTGGGACCGCGCAAAAAAGGGATTTTGCTGGCGCTGGCCATCTTCCCGCTGCTGACCAGCTCGGTTGTACGCTCGTTCTCCTGGATGATCATTCTCGGCAAAAAAGGCTTGCTGAACAGCTCGCTTCTGTCGATCGGGCTGATCGATAAGCCGCTGGAAATCTTGTATACCCCGACCGCCATGATGATTGGTCTGATTCATTTGTTCTTGCCGCTGATCATCATTACGCTTGTCGGCGTGATGGAAAACATCGATCCCGATTTGATCAAAGCGGCTGAAAGCCTGGGTGCTTCCAAATTTACGGCATTCCGTCAAGTAATTGTCCCACTCAGTGTGCCGGGTCTGATTATCGGAAGCATTCTCGTATTTGTCGGCAGCTTGACTGCTTACACGACTCCTGCGCTGCTCGGCGGGAAGCAACGCGTCATCTCGACGTTCCTTTACCAGAACGCGATTACTTTGAACGACTGGTACATGGCTTCGGTCATTGCCACGATCATGATCGTCATCACATTTGTCGTCATTTTCTTCATGAACAAGCTGGCGACGAAACTAAATCCTAAGGGGTAGAAGCTATGCAGGAGAAAAATCGCGGGTTGGCCCTGTTTACCCTTCTTGTGTTTCTGTTTTTGCTGGGGCCGCTCATCATCATATCCTTTACATCGTTTGAACCGGGAAGCGTCCTGAAATTTCCGCCGGAAGGCTTCTCCCTTCGCTGGTATGAAAACATCTTCAACGTGGAGATGTTCATGACGACGTTCCAGACGTCGATGATCGTGTCCTTGCTGGGCAATCTGCTGGCGCTTTTGCTGGGGATTCCGGCGGCCTATGCGCTGAGCCGCTTCCAGTTTCGCGGCAAAGGGCTGTTGAACGGCATCTTCATCTCGCCTGTGTTGATTCCGGGCATTGTCATGGGTTTTGCCATGCTGAAGTACGTCATCGTCGTCTACCATCTGCCGATTTACGCCGGACTCCTTGTCGGCCATACGGTGCTGATGCTTCCTTTCATTATTCGCGTCATCGCGTCCAGCCTGTCCAATTTCGATTTTGCCATTGAAGAAGCGGCGCTCAGTCTTGGCGCGGGGCGGCTGGAGACATTTTTCAAAGTCGTTTTGCCTAACATTCGCTCCGGGATTATTGCGGCGATTTTGATTGCTTTTCTGGAGTCGTTCAACAACGTGGACATTTCCGTGTTCATGACCGGGCCGGGAGTAAGCACTTTGCCGATCCAGATGCTGACTTACGTCGAGAACAACTTCGACCCGACGATCGCGGCGATCTCGGTTGTGCTCATGATGATTACGGCTATTCTCATGTTCGTCATTGAACGATTGATGGGGCTTTCCTACTTTACAAAACGATAACGGAGGCATCAAACATATGGCATTGCTCGCATTGGAAAACGTATCGGTTGCCTATGACAATCAGTACATTTTGCAAAACTTCAACCTGAACATCGAAAAGGGGCAGCTTATCTCCCTGCTGGGGCCGAGCGGCTGCGGGAAAACAACGACGCTTCGCCTGATCGCGGGCTTTCTCGAAGCGAAGGACGGCCGCTTCTTGTTCGATGGCAAAGATTACACGCGCGTGCCGGTCAACAAGCGCAACTTCGGCTTTGTGTTCCAAAGCTACGCGTTGTTTCCGCACTTGTCTGTGTTCGATAACGTGGCGTTTGGACTCAGGCTGCGCAAGGTGAATGAAGCCGAGGTCAAGCAGCGCGTCTTGCGGATTTTGGAGGTAGTCAGCCTTGGCGGCTTTGAAAAGCGTTTCCCCAAGGAGCTGTCCGGCGGGCAAAGACAGCGTGTGGCGATTGCCCGTGCGCTGGTCATTTCGCCTGACCTGCTTTTGTTCGACGAACCGCTTAGCAACCTCGATGCGAATTTGCGGATCAACATGCGGGTAGAAATCCGCCGCATTCAACAAGAACTGGGCATCACGACGGTATACGTCTCGCATGACCAGGAAGAATGCTTTTCCATCTCGGATCAGGTAGCGATCATGAACAAAGGCATTATCGAGCAACTGGACGATCCGGCTACGATTTTCAAATATCCAAAAACCGAGTTTATTGCTCGCTTCATCGGCTTTACCAACTTTATCGACTTCGCCGAGCGCTCCGAAACAAACGGAGAGATCGGACTGCGTGTGGGCGGACACGAGTTTGTTGCGGCCAAAAACCCAGGAACAGCCAGCCCAATGAGCAAAAAATGCGCCATGCGTCCGGACGATCTGCTGGTGACAACCGAAGAGGCTGATCAGGCGGGGATGAATCGTCTGCATGGCAGTGTCAAAGTCAGCACGTTTTTGGGGCGCAGTTATCAGTATGTCGTGGAAACAGAGCTGGGCGATTTTACCGTCAACCAGGAGATGGAGACCCCTTATCGGAGCGGCCAAAAGGTCAATCTGCTGTTCCCGAAAGACAAAATGGTGCTCGTGGACTAAAGACAGGAGGGCTTTTCGTGAAGGTTGATTTATTGATCCAAAATGTTCAAGTGTTTAACAGCTACTTCAAAACGTTTCGCAAAGGCAATGTCGCTGTGTTGGACGGGCGTTTTCTCTACGTGGGCGAGCGCAACAGCGAAACGTTTGAAGCGGGCGAGACGATAGATGGTCAAGGCCGCTACATGATCCCCGGCCTGATTGACATTCATTTGCACATCGAGAGCACAATGGTGACGCCCGAGACATTTTCCTACGGCTTGATCCAAAACGGCGTGACGACGATTGTGCCGGAGCCGCACGAGATGGCGAATGTGTTCGGGATCGAAGGAATCAAAGAGATGATTCGCGTAAGCAAAGATTGCGTAGTCGACATGAAATACGCGATCCCCAGCTCCGTGCCGGCAACTTCGATGGAAACAACGGGAGGTTCCGTGGAAATTGCCGATATGGATGAGCTGCTTGCTTCCTGCGAGATCATTTGCATGGGCGAGATCATGAACTATGTCGATATCATCCGCGATGAGAACTGCAAGACCAACCAAATTTTGCAGCACATTCGCAAAATGTACCCGACTCTGGTGATTGAGGGACATGTGCCCAAGCTGCTCGATCTGGACCTGCATCGCGTCATTTACGCAGGGGTGGACTCCGACCATACGCATCAGACGCCGGAAGGCATGGAAGCGCGCATAGCAGCGGGCATGTTTTTGGAGATCCAGGAAAAATCGATGACAGAAGAAGTCATGGACTATTTGATCAAGGAAGATGTTTCCGAGCATTTTTGTTTTGTGACGGACGACGTCATGACCGACTCGTTGTTCAAGCGCGGCCACCTGAACCATCTTGTGAAAAAGGCGATCAGCATGGGGATGCAGCCTGAGCGAGCTATCTACGCCAGCACGTTCACCCCGGCAAGACGCATGAATATGACGGATCGCGGAGCCATTGCTCCGGGCAAGATCGCCGATTTTGTGCTCGTATCCGATTTGCGCGAACTGAACATCGAGCAGGTCTACAAAAACGGCAAGAAAGCGTACGACGTTCGCGAAGAGTACCGCCAGGTCGTGCATACGAAGCAGTTCCCAGCGCATTTTTACGAAAGCATCAAGCTTGCCCCGCTTTCGGAAAGCGACTTCCAGGTAGCTTCTACTGCACCAGACAATCGCTATCCGTGCCGGGTGATGCTCGTACAAAACGGCTCCACTTTTACAGAGGATCATCGCGGGATCGTCGAGGTGCGGGAAGGGCAAGTATGCTGGGAGGAAAGCCCGTACGGACTGATTGCGGTGTTTGAACGCTACGGCAAAAACGGCAACCGCGGCTACGGATTGATCAGCGGCGACACGATCAAGCGCGGGGCGATCGCAACCAGCTACTCGCACGATAACCACAATTTGCTCGTCGTTGGTCACAATCCGCACGACATGATGGTGGCTGCGAATGAAGTCATCCGTAATCAGGGCGGCTTCTGTGTGGTGGAGGACGGCAAGGTGCTGGCGAACCTGAACTTGCCGGTCGGCGGCATTTTGACCGAGGAACCGCTGGAAAAGACAGCAAAAGAAGTCGAGCAGCTTCGCCGCGCGATGGAATCGCTTGGCTACGACCATTACAACCCGATCATGTCGATCAGCACGCATTCGTTGCCAGTGAGTCCGGCTTTGAAGCTGACCGATCTGGGGTTGATTGATGTAAACGCCGGGAAGGTAGTGCCGTTGCTGTTGATGTAAAAGTAAATAACACTGCTCAAGTGCCGAACAAGCTACTTGCTGAGGAGATTAATCATCAGTGAGTAGCTTGTTTTTAATAGCAATTAGCACGCTCAGTCTCCATCACCACCAGGAGTTCCGACATACACCGGAGAAGCCAACGAACTTGCCAATAACAAAGAGATAACGCGCTAGGTAGTAATGTTTTTCGGAAAATTCCTCCTGCTTTCGATTCCTTTTGTAAATTAATGTATACTATTGAAAAAATGGTTAATTGGGAGGGGGCTCGAAATGGAGGTCTTATTATTAACAGGAATCATGATAATTGGACTTGTTTTGGTATTTGCAAGTTTTTTCACAAAGGTTTTTAACAAAAACAACAATTCTAGTAATGATTTGCAGTCACAAATCAATCAACTAAAAAAGGAAATAGCCTATTTGAAGAAAGAAGAGAAATAATTTTTAAGAATCATCAACAAAGTATCCCCTAACGTTTTCCTTGAGAATGATCAAATATTCCTAACATGTAGATAAACAAAAGGAAGTACATAGGAACACACTCCTGAATCATCTCCATATTTTCTTGCTGGAATTAGTTTGGATTGGGTATTCAGAACCTGTGCTACTGGAAAAATTTTCTGTAACATGGTATTCGATCCTAATCCAGAAAAGAGGAGATAATACATGGATAACGTAGGGTTGAGAAACAATCTGTGCAGGAAAGGGCTGGCGCTTCTGTTCATGCTGGCAATGATGCTGGTGGCGGGCGCAGCTACTCTCGTGTTTGCTGAAAAAGCTTCGGCTCACGGGTACATCGAATCGCCAGCGAGTCGCTCTTACTTGTGCAAGACAGGGCAAAACAAAGGCTGCGGTCAAATCCAGTACGAACCGCAAAGCGTGGAGGGCATCGGCTCGTTCCCGCAATCCGGTCCTGCCGATGGTGAATTTACTGGTGCAGGCCGCTATCCTGAGCTTTACGCACAAACAGCAGATCGTTGGAGCAAGGTTACCTTGCAGGGTGGACAAAATACATTTACTTGGAAGCTGACAGCCCCGCATAGCACGGCGGAGTGGAAATATTACATCACGAAAAAAGACTGGAATCCTGACAAGCCGCTTGCCAGAGCGGATCTGGAGCTGTTCTGCTCGTTCCAGGACGGAGGGAAAAGGCCGCCATTCACGGTAACGCATTCGTGCAATGTACCGACAGATCGCAGCGGCTACCACATTATTTTGGGTGTTTGGGAGATTGCCGATACGGGCATGGCGTTTTATCAGGCGATTGACGTGAATCTGATTAACGATGGAACGGGTGGCGAGCAACAGCCAACTGTTCCGGGCAATGTGACTTCCGTATCGCAGACAGCTACAAGCATTGAGCTTAGCTGGAGCAATTCTGTAGCCTCTAATGGAATCAAGCAGTACGATGTGTATCGCGATGGACAAAAAATCGCATCCACCAAGGAAACTGCATACACGGACAAAGGCTTGACGCCTGCTACCGCTTACACCTACACCGTCGTGGCAGTGGATACCAGAGGAAAAGAGTCCAAGCCAAGCAAGGCACTGACTGTTCGCACAAAAGCGGAAGATATCGTGGATACGGAAGCACCGACCGCACCAACAGGTATCATGTCTCATCACCAGACAGAGACGGTGATTGATCTGATGTGGAGCCCTTCCCGGGACAATGTTGGAGTCGTGAAATATAAGGTTTACCGTGATGGCACACAAGTAGGGACAGTTGACCAGCCCTCCTTTGTCGATAAACAATTAACCCCGGGAACGTCGTATACGTATAAGATCAAAGCCGTGGATGCGGCAGGAAATGTTTCCGAAGCGAGCGCACCATTTGCCGTCAGTACGAAGAAGAAGAGTCCGGAAGTACCGGGTGAAATTGCTGCGTGGGATTCCTCTGCTGTCTATGTACAGGGTGATCGTGTCATCTACAACGGATTGGAATACGTAGCGAAATGGTGGGTAACAGGCGAGCGGCCGGATCGTTCCGATGCATGGAAGCTGGTAAGCGATGCCGTACTGTCATGGGATGCAGGCAAAGCCTATGAGGGCGGGGCAAAAGTGAGCTACGAAGACCAGGTTTACAAGGCAAAATGGTGGACAAAAGGCGAAGAGCCAGGAAAATCCGCTGTATGGGATCTCGCTGAATAATGTTGCAAAGCCCGGGTGAACGGGACTGACCCCCGTCCGTAGGACAGGGATCAAAACACCTTAGCTATTTAAGCAGCCAGTTGCCGAAATTGAATCGGTGACTGGTTGTTTAGTTT
>NZ_JARXWC010000008.1:0-279731 GCF_029892995.1 Brevibacillus sp. 1238
GATTTGGGTCACTCGCACAGTTGAAGCAGGAACTAGGGGCATACGTGAAATGGTTTAACGAAACAAGAATTCACTCGACATTGGGGTATTTGAGTTCACTCGTTTACAAACAGAAAGCACTTAAGAAATCTGTCTAGTTTGGTGTTGACAGTCCACAAATGGCTTTATATGGTTGGTCCAACATCTACAATGGCAAGGCTTCGTGAAAAAAGAGAAATGCCACGCACTGAATTACCTCCTGCAAAAAATATAAAATTAGAAAAAAGGAAGGATAAGCGTGAATAAATTATTTTTAAGTTGGGTTCAAGAAAATGAGAGCCTGTTGAACAAAATGGGGATTAAGACGGAGTATAATTATCAATGGGATACACCAGCACACGCTCTTAATCCAAGTACTGTAATTGATCAAGAGACATCATTATGTGTTGGACGAGTAATTGTATGGAGTACTAAACAAATGCATTTTGAGGTTTTCTTACTAGAATCAGAATCAATCGAACCAATATTGATGAAAAATGTGGAATTGGACGAAGGAGTAAATTTTTATAATATTCTAGAGGAGTACTTTAAAATTATGGTTACAGGGACAAGCGAATAAAATTATCAGGTCTGTCAAGAATTTTGTATAATCAGAGACAATTTAATTTTTTAAGTGATTAAATTGAAATTTAAAGAAGGAGTAGCTAATCTAGGTGGACCAGGGGCTGTCAAAAATTCTGTATAGATTGTGCTTAAGTAATAATGTTAAAAAGATGACTTCTATAATCTGTACCAGAAGTCATCTTTTACTGTTCCCAATCGAGCGTGCTTTGGCAGAGGGCCAAGTAAATGGAGGAAGCTTTAGTTTCTTAGTATTTACACAGATGGATCAAACGTAGCTAATGTTGTTGGAGCAAGGGAAATAATCCAGTGGAAAAATCACATTGTTCAAATGGCTAAGGAACAAGGTTTTACATAGCTTGAGTTGCATAGAATTCGAGTAGCATATTTATAAATGGGGGCGTTAATTTGCTCCCTTTTAATATATTTATCTAAGAAAGGCTGTAGATTATGAATAAAAAAAGGCGATTCACGTTGTATGGTTAGAAGCGGTGAAGTTGTTTTTGGAGATTGAGCATATAGAATTGGCGAGTTTTTTAAGTCGGTTAGTTGAAATAATAAAAAGTAATCAAGAAGCAATTGTCCAATTATTGGATTCGAAAGGAAGGTATAGTAGTTGCAAATTTCCAGAGAATGAAAAAACATTTTTTCAATTTGTCACTACAATTTCTCCTGAAATGTATGTTATTGGTTCTACAGGTGATGACTTTAAAACGATTGTTGAAGACTACGTGGTTCGAAAACCAAAGTCGGAATTTGAAATTTTATGGAGACTATCAAGTTTAGTAAAAGATATCATGACTTTTACTTCATCAGAAGTATGTCCACAATGTAATAGTGATCATCTAAGAATCCTTGCTGATATCAATAACGAGAGGGAGATTGTATAGACATTGTGAAACATGTTTTTTTACTGACACGGTTGATGGAGAATCCCAGAGACATGAACTACTTATTCCTGCAAATATTACGTTACTTAAAATAGCGGGTTATATAAAGTAATAAGCTGCTATGTCACATAAATCCGTGTAAACCATTCCGAATAATAAAGGGCTGTTACGATATGGAAGTCAGCCCTCAATGATAGATATCATCACAACAGTATCTCTATGCGAAAAGTAGTTTCAAAAAAACAGTTCAATGCGACGTACTGATCAACTACTAGTATACGACCTTTCACTCGTAATGTTGGGTGAAGTTCCAAGGCGATAGATTGGCACATAAAAGAACTCATTATAATGGCGATGCCACTGGCACGAAGACGGCGGGGCCAGGGATCGTCGAACGCACCTTGCCAGACTCGTCGTACACCCCGTATGGCGATATCGCCTACCAGGAGCAAAAGGGGAAAAACGGCGGCACACGTCCGCTCGTGGAAAACGAGTTTACGCCAGACGGTTTGCAGGTCAGCCGCACGATCCCCTACGGAAACCAGGCCAAGAGCACCTCTTATGCTTACGATTGGGACGGCTTTGTTTACCAAACGACGAACGCTCTCGGAACGACCCGCTCCCATCGCAACAACGCCTACCGCGACGGCAGCAGCTACTTGCCGCGCCTGACCGAACAAACCGTGGCACCAAACGGCTACATCGTCACCACCTACCGCGACCTGTACGGCCGGGTAGAGAGCACCGAGGAAACCGAGCAGCAAGGCGGAAAGCGCCGTGTCACGAATATCCAGACAGACCGTTTCGGAAAAGTCACGGACAAAGAAGTAACCGACGGCAGCACCTCGCAACGCTGGACCTTGCGCTACGATGCCAACGGCCAGCTCGTTTACCTGCGCGACCCGGAGAACAACGTCAACGAATACGGCTACGACGGACTCGGCAACCTCGTCACCGTCGTCGAAAATGGCACGACCTCCGCCTTGTACACGTATAACGCGCTGTCCTGGAAACTATCCGAAAAGAACCCGGAAACCAAAGCCGAGCAGTACACCTACGACAAAAACGGCTCGGTCAAAACCTTCCAGGACAAAAACGGCGTCCTGTTCAGCTACCAATATTCGCCGTTTTACGAAATGACGAAAGTATCTGCTGGCAATGGCTTCTACGAAGAACGCACCTACGATCCGCTCGCTGGCTCGCTTTTGACGGAAACCAACAACTACGGCCAAACCGTCCGCTACAGCTACGACGAGTTCCGCCGCCTGAACAACCAAACGATGATGGGAAAAGACTACCAGCTCGTACACACCGATCAGGACGATGCCATCGACGCGCTGATTTACCCGTCTCGCAGCGCGGTATCCGGCTCGGCCCCTTCCATGCGGGTCGATTACAGCTACGACAGCGCCGACCGCCTGAGCAGCGTGACCATCCCAAGCGTCGGCACCACGACCTACACGTACGACATCAAGAGCAGCGGCGAAACCAACACCGTTTCGTACCCCGGCCAACCGAACGCGATGCAGAAAACGATGAGCTCCTTTGCCGAAATTACCGGGATCAATCACGCGGACGGCTGGAGCGAGACGAACGGCTACGACCTGTTTGGCAACATCACGAGTCAAAAGCGCGGAGGAGCCACCTACGGCACATTCGCCTACGACAAGCTGTCCCGGATCAAGGAAGAGACCATCCAGGGCAACACCCGCCAGTACGCCTACGACCGCCGCGGCAACCGCCAAGCGTACGCCAACGCACCAGCAGACTCGACGCGCTCGTACGAACTGAAACACGACTTGTTCAACCGCCTGACCGAATACAAAGACGACAAAGGAACCACGACCTACACGTACTACCCGGGCGGCCTGCGTGCCACCAAACAGCAAACCGGAGCCGTAACCGACACCACCCACTACGTGTACCTGAACGGACAAGTGATTGAGGAACTAACCCAAGACGGCCGCGTCAAAGCCCGCAACGTCTTCGGTAACCAACTGATCTGGCGCAAGGACTTCACGACCAATCAAGAAGGCACTTACTACTACAATAGCCACGGCGATGTGGTGAAGATCAAGGGGCCAAGCGGAAATGCCCTAAATACGTATGAATATGACATCTGGGGTAACCTGATTGCGGACAAAGTCAAGGAAACGATGCCCAACCCGTTTGCGTATGCGGGGGAGATGTACGACAAGGAGAGCGGGTTTTACTACCTGCGGGCGCGGTACTATGATCCGAAGATGGGGAGGTTTATTTCGGAGGATACGTATAAAGGGCAAGTGGATAATCCGCTGAGTTTGAATCGGTATACGTATGTGAGTAATAATCCAATAAAGTACATTGATCCGAGTGGACATGCTCAATGTCAAGGGGCACATAACTGCGGGAGAGATGGCGAATCTCGTTTACATTATTTATACCAAAGCACCAAAAATATGACTCTTGATCAGGCACTTACGATTGTTACATCTAATAAACAGTTCTCCGAAGGAACTGTTATGGTTGCATTAGGAACAGTATTTATGTCAGCAATTGGTCCTGATGGAGGTGCAGCATGGTTAAAAAATGCAAAAAATATTAACCAGATTGCAAAATATAGGGAAATACTAAAAACTTGGCAGGACGCAACTCCCTTGATTGAAAGTCTCAGAGATACGGGAAAACTACCATCGAACTATATTACGAAAGCCCAAGCGGAGGCCTATGGATGGAAGGCAGGGAAGGCGGTAGGAAGTTGGGTAAAAGATATTCCAAATGCTCAAATAGGTGGAGATATATTTGATAACGTCGACGGTGGTAAATTTATATTACCTATGGTAAATGGCAGGGTTTGGTACGAAGCTGATGTAGGGCTTGTAAACACAATGGGGAGGAATAATCAGCCTGGTACAAGATTGTTATACTCCAATGATGGTGAGATGTGGATTACTACTGACCATTATGATAATTTTTATTATATCGGCAGCTATTGGGATAAGGCTAACATGACTTAATTGGAGGATGAACCATGAAAAACTATGAGGAAGAAGAACGGAAGGAAATAGTTGTTATTGATGTCTCGTTAGTAATGACATCAAAAGAGTTGCATCAATTGCTTAAGAAGGAGCTAGAATTTCCATCTTTTTATGGTCATAATTGGCCTGCTTTTTGGGATGCGATTACTGGGTTAGTGCAATTGCCAAAAAAGATAATATTTGTAGGATGGGATAATTTCTCGAAGAACCTGCCCATGGATGCTGAATTTCTAAAAAAAAGACTAGAAGATAAAAATAAAATGTATCCTTCTACATTAGTTGAAGTAGAGTATAGGTAATGATAATGTCACCCCCAAACGAGCCATCTACTCGTCTGGGGTTTCTTTTTTCATAAAAAAGTAAAAAACTCTTGTTTTAAGATTAAAATTTATAGTAATATCAATTCTAAGAAGGCGAACTGTAAATTTATAGTATTCCTGCTTCATAAGAAAGGTGTGTAACCATGTTTAACCCCGAAACAAAAACAGCCTTTCTTCAAGGATATAAAGAAAATACCCAAAAAGCTTATTCAAGAGTCTTCAACCTAACAATGAAGTTCGAAGTGGAAAAGGATAAGGATTTGCTTCACTTTACATTGGATGAGATTGAAACTGCCCTACACAGCTTCCATGCTTCTACAGGAGACTCTCTTAATACGGCTGGGAGAACGATATCTGCTTACTTGAATTGGGCAAGGGCAGAGGGGCTTAGAGAGGACACGAATCCACTGGAGTCCGTTTCAAAAGAATGGTTTAAGAACATGGTAGTGAACACCCATCAGCATTTCATTACGAAGCAAGAAATCGATGCAATCATTGAACAATGTAATAATGATCAGGATTCAGTGATTCTCTCTTTGCTATTTGAAGGTGCGGGTGGAAGAGAGGTAAGTGAACTACGCAATCTAAAACGTGAACAAGTCAATGATGAGAAACGAACAGTGATATTGATTAACGATAAAGATGAAACAAGAGAAATTCCTATATCCGAACAGTGTCTGAAATTAATACATGGGGCAATCAAGCAAAAGGATTATCTGAAAGGGAATGGGGAGATGAGACGAGATCATCTCAAAGAAACAAGTGAATTGATTGAAACAGGCTATGTAATCAGGCCAGCCAAGACAAGAAATGTTCATATGGAACAAGTCAGTCCTCATCTGATTTATGGGAGATTACATGCATTAGAAGAATACTTTGGTTTGGACAATTTACGAGTGAAAACGATTCAACGTAGCGGGATGATTTGGATGGGAAAGCAACTCCTTGAACGGGATGGAGTGCTTGAAAAAGAACAGTATTTTGAAATATGTGAGCGATTCGGGTTAAACAAAGTAAAGAATGGAAACAAGATGGAGTATTTGTGGTGGGGAATGCAAGACTTTATTAATCCAGAAATGATCGCAAGATTATATAAATGAAACTTCTAGAGAGGATTAAATTCCTCTTGAGAAGTTTCACAATAAAAATAAAAATTTATTGTAAATCGATGGAGGAGGTGATCAAACGTATAAGTCGCTATCTTTTGTTATAACAGTCCAAATCATATTCAATATATTAAAATTTATAGTAAAAGGAGAGAATATTATTGTTTGATTCCATCAAAATGAAAGTAAGTTCCGTATTTATTCAACCTGAAATATTACGACAATATAAAAGAGAATTGTCCAATTCAGTGTAGCCGATCCAAGGATAGTGAAGGCTCGGATTTGTTTTACTTCCGAGTTATGACCCCGAAGAGGTTGTTGGTTATTCTGAAAGAAGAAAAAACACTAGATGGAAGGGCTATACTCATTATTAACGAATTTAATGAGTCTCTAGTGGAGAAGGAAATCAACAAGATATTAGAAGATTGCGTTCGTCCTTCATGGGTTGAAGTGGCAAAGGCCATTAATCGTCATTTAAATTGGGAGTATGATAATATTCAATACAAAACACTTGATGAAGCTTCATCATTATTTTGAATAATATGGGGGGAAGTATGAAACTGCTGATAGAATCTCCGTATGGAGTAATTGAAAATTTCCAAGAAGTAGGTAGTGTAAATGAGCTTGTTTACTTTTTGAATTGTTTTGTTAATGACAATCAGAAACTTCTATTTGCATTTTCTGGTGATTTAAACTCAATTGATTCAGCTATTCACAAAAAATTAGTTTTTGACAGAACAGCATATATTAACAATGAGTGGGTACTCCCTTGGGATCCTCCAAAAAAAAGACTGCCTAATACGCATTGGATTTGTCCGATTGGAAAAGAAGAAGTAATAGAAGCAATCAAAATGAATCAGCTATTTTTGTGTGTAGTAGTAGATAAACAAGGCACATTTCAAGAGCATTCATATGTATTACGACATATTGAAGAAGATACTAGCTTTTCCTTGTGTTTCACAGAGAAACGAGAAGGTGATTTTCAGAAAAATGTGTTACCTAAGATCAAACAATTTTTAAAATAATATTTTTGACACTACTTACCCCAACCGAGCCACAATCTAATAAATAAAAAGGTGAGTAATAAATGTATACAGATTTTGAATTTAATTTAGATGAAAAAGGATAGGGATTTTGCAACGAGATTGTAAACGTTATGGTAGATCAGTTTCAAATTACGGAAGAAGAAGCTGTCGGCAGAATTAATATGCATTGGAGTAATACTGAGATAATGGGTGGATGTTGTATGGTTTATCATGAATCACCAGAGTTTTGGGCGTACGAAATATACTTCGGCTCTAATTCGCGTTGGTGGGCAAGGAAAGGTGATCCAGAGTTAAAGCCTAAACCATTCTCATTATAATTACGATACGGAAAACGCTATTATTAAAGAAATTGAAAATCAAAAATTTGAAAGTGGAAATTGGTAATCATCCTTGTCCGTATCCGCTTTGCTGTTTGCGGTAGTTTGACGATCTCATTTTACGCCCAACCAACGAAATTCTTGCCAGGGATTGTATGGTAATGGCCATACAGCGAACGGTTAGCTTGGTTAGTGAGAATTACAGCTTTGAATCTGGCAGGATGAACGGAATGAGACAAATGGCTGTGAATGCTAACCTAACTGTTGACCACCTGAGCACCAGTTTCCTCTATCTTGGAGTTTCTGAGACAACAACAAGTTTATGGGAGGTACCCCATCCAGTGCAGAATGAGCAAGGTCAAATGCCCAAAGATAAAACAAAACCTGTAGCAATTAATATGAACCCTGGCGATCTTCCAAGGTACGAGGTTACTTTAAATCAAAATGACGGGTTAGTTTTTGAATATGGGCATAATCCAAGGGAAGCTGAGGAATCAATATGTCCTTTAGGAGGAAGTTAAATGGAGGCAATATTACTTGCTCCAATCATGTTAGGATTGATAATTCTCTATATCACAACTCCTTTTTTCAAGAGTAGAGTAACAGGTAAACTATGGCTGATCATTGGTGGATTAAGCACATTACTTCTCCTATCACTTGAAGGAGTAAAGCTGGTAGTGTTTCCTTTTCCTGCTTTAATGATAGGGATTGGGATTTTGCTATTGTTAAAAAAGAACAGAGTTGCATATTTGTGTTGGCTCATTATTTTTTTATGGTTTAGTAGTTTGTATACCATTTTGTTGGGAATTCCAGGAGCATTGATGCTAATAGTAGGACTGACTTGGAGCATCTACATAAGAAAGTATTTTGAGACAATTTAAGTAGTAGTCAGACTTGTACGGTGAGATAATCCCAGGTCAACGGGTTGGGAACTTTTTCCTAGGTGAAAACAAAAGAGAAGGTAAGAAGTAAAATTAATCATCAATACAAACTGAGAGAATCTCCAGAGTCTTTTATGCTAGAAATGGATCACATTGCTTTGTTTTTTAGTAAAGATCTGGAATCGTTAGATACTATAACTGTTACTGGTGATTATAAGGGGAAAATTATGGATGCAATTTGCTTAGGATCGACATTACATGAATTAAAAGAGTTTATGGATAATCAGATAGAATATGATCCTTTGCTCGATGAGTATCAGGCGGAAGGAGTAGCATTTACTTTTTCCCCTCCAAATAATAAAGGTGAACAATTTTTAGAGCATATTGTTATCTACAAATCCCACTCGCTTGAGTAACTAGATTAAAGTAAATGCTCCAAACGAGTAATCAACTACTCATTTGGAGGTTCTTTTGGTGCTGAAGGTTAATCTTGCATTCGTGTTTATACTAGTAAAAGGCATGATTGCTCCCGTTTATCAAGGGGGATAATCATGCTTTCTACTAATAATGACCTGTTGAACCACCTGACCGAGCACAAGGACGACAAAGGAACCAAGACCTACACCTATTATCTGGGCGGATTACGTGCTACCAAAGAGCAGACCAAAGCTGTAACCGACACGACCCACTACGTGTACCTGAACGGGCAAGTGATTGAGGAACTGACCCAAGACGGCCGCGTGAAAGCCCACAACGTCTTCGGCAACCAACTGATCTGGCGCAAACACTACGACAAATTTGAAAAATTCCTCCTACTACAATAGCTACGGTGATGTGGTGAAATCCAGGGCCAAGCGGAACCTTGTTTATAGGCCCTAAACAAGCAGGATTTAAAACAATTTTAGGATGAAATACTTATGGCAAAAGGAAGTTTTCATAGAAATTCAATTCCGCAAGGTGCGCTAGTGGGGTATATTCCATGATAAATAATAAGAGTGAGCAATTTGAAAGGGGTTATCGGTGAGGGGGAAATGTAATTACTGCATTCCTCGAAGATGAGAGCGTTTGCCCCAAGATGGTCAATTTTTTAGAGTTCACCCCCAATCTGCATTAGCGGGGGAGCTGTATGATAAGGAAAGCGGGCTTTTACTGTCGGAAGCAGTTCAAAATGCATGTACATAAAGCGACAATGCAATCCATTTTAATATAGAGGAAAAGGCTGAAGGAGTGATAACATAACGGTGCAGTACTCCTGGAGAATAACAAAATACAATCCATCTAACCGCGACAGAAACGGGAGATATTTAATTGAAGAATGGACTTCCGTTAGCGATATTGGCAACGTTTATCATGGAAGAGAATTAACGATCCACGACTACTAAAAAACAGAAGAACAATATGTCTTTACGATAGAAATGATTATGAAAGATTTACAGATACAACAGTTACAAGTAATCAATTTAGAGAGACACGATCTAAACTTTCATTTTGATAAGCATCGTTCCATTTATACGGCCGAGATGGTTGCATTATTTCATAATCTTTTGGAAGGTGAGATAGTAAGCGGGGAAAATCTAAGAAACCTATGCAAGCTTATATTAAGGGAGAAGCTTTGGTGCAAGCTTACATCTGATAAGAAAATGTTTGTTCATTTTGGCTTTGAGTATTACATGTACATTGGATGCTCCGTTAACTGCAGCGACACCATAAAAGAGATTATTGGAAAAGGGCTGTTTGCTGAGCTTCTTAAATCACCTTATCTTGACGATGAAGAGTAAAGTATGTGGAGAATAAGAAATCGGGCGTATAAATAGATGCTGAGAATATATCATGAATTTCCATAATGTGGGACGAAGACGATCTTCTCAAGAAACGACTTATGGTAAGAAAAACAAGGTGAACAATAAAGCCACTTCTATACTCAAGAGCCGCCTGCCGAGCAAAGATTTGACTAATTGCAGAAAAAAAGAAAATGAAAGCAAGCGGTGAGAAGAAATTCTTGATAACAAATTTTTACTATGGATTGCAGAAAAGAAGGGTGACTTTCAACGACTAGGTTTTGAAGTTGAAATTGATAAATCACGTGGTGAGCAAGAACAGTTCATAGATCATGCTCAAAGAATATATTTGGAGAATGATTATTATGCAAGTACGATATGTGTTTGGAGATCAGGGATGATGGAGGCACTAATCGTTGATGCGAATACGGTAGAAACAGTCATCCATGATTATAAAGATGGTTTGGACGAAGAGGTTGACTTTAATAAAATTGTCCAACCATATATTCACTATATGTTGAAAAATTAGGACACCATTGGTTGGTGGGGATTGTCTCAGGCTAAAAAACGGGAACCACAGCTAATTGATTCAGTCCTAAAAGGAACTTCTCCATACGAAGAAACGCGAGGAAATGCTTGCAGAATAGAAGTCGGGCCAGCGAAAACGAGAGTCGTCAATTATTTATTCGAGCATCTGGAAGACGAAGCGGACGTAGAGTACACCATTGAAACAACAGAATTGAAGCAATTAATAGAGGCATGGGTTGTTGAACTGGAAAAGTTTAGAGCGCAAGCCAAGTAGAGAACAAAATGTCGATTCCTGTAGAAAAACATCTTTTGAAAATCCTAAGCAGATAACTTACAATATTACCAACATTAGGTATCGAGGCATAAGGAACACTAGGCATCTGGACCCGGAGATTGTGCGTTTCAAGCGACATGCCGTGGGGATGCATTCCTCGAACATCAATGGCTGGGCTGCCCTATCGAACGTACCAAACGGAATGTTTATCAGGTAAAAGGCTCATTCGGTTCGTGAATGGCCTTTTTCTTTTGCCAACTTTTTTCCCACTATGCCGGATGAGGAGGCGGTGCTCCCGAGAACGGGAAAAGCGAGATTTTGCAGAAAGGGTGAGACAAAATGCGTTCGAGGTACAAAACGCTCATCATGAGCGGAGCTTTAGCGGCTATTTTCTTTCATTTTCATTCTCCAGTAGTAACGTTTGGGTCTGTTGCCTACGCAGCCGGAAATACCCAAGCGAAAGCGGCTCCGGCCAAAACGTCAGACAAAACAGCAGCAACGTACGACATCCCGGATGTGATTCAGCGAACATCACCGAGTGTGGTGGCGATCATCGGGAAGCCGACGGAGCAAGCAAATTCGACTAACCGCTTCAACCTTGCGCACGGAACAGGCGTGATCGTGAAGGCGGACGGCTGGATCGTGACCAATGCGCATGTGGTCAAAAATATGTCCAATTTGACGGTCGTAACGCTCGACGGCAAGCAATACAGTGGCAAAGTGACCAATATGGACGAGGAGAGCGACCTGGCGCTGGTCAAGATTGCAGCGACGGGGCTTGCCCCGGCGAAATTCGCAACGAACTACGCGATGAAGATGGGCGAGACGGTGGTGGCGATCGGGACGCCGATTTCCTTTTCGCTGCGCAACTCGGCGACGTCCGGGATTATCAGCGGGGTGAATCGCTCCGTCAACTCTACCTACCGACTGATTCAGACAGATGCTGCGGTCAATCCCGGCAACAGCGGCGGGCCACTTGTGAACATGAAGGGCGAGGTCGTGGGCATCAATTCGCTCAAATTCGCTTCTGTTGGTGTGGACAACTTGAGCTTCGCGATTCCGGCGGATACGGTGCAATATGTGCTGCATCACTTTTTTACATACGGAAAAGTAAAGCGGCCGTATTTCGGAGCGGAGCTGGAGGAGAGCTGGGCTGCTGTCGTCGGTTTGCCGACCAAGGAGCCGCTGCGCGTCATGCGGGTGGAGCCAGGCTCGCCTGCTGCGGCAGCAGGCATCGGACCGGGGGATGTCATTTACTCGATCAACAATCAGTCGATTACAACCATCGTTGATTTCAATGAGTTGCTGAAAAAATATTTGCCCGGACAAAAGGTCGAGATCATGACCCAATCGAACGGGGATTTGATCAAAAAGAACGTCACGTTTGCAGAAACGAAAAAATAACAAATAACGTGGGGGCCAATTATGTTGCGTGGATGGAAAAAAATGACGGCGGTATCGTTCGTTCTCGTGCCTCTTTTGCTGAATAACGGTCCGGTGCATGCTGCTGACACGGCAGGGGGCAGCGTGAATGTCCGGCTGAAAGTAGGGCAGGAGAGCGTAACGATCAATGGAGCTGCATCGACAATCGAGAAGCCGTACGTAGCAGGCGGCACGACGATGATCCCGCTCAGCATCATTACAAATGCGTTTGGCGCGACCTTGCAATGGGACAACCAGACGCAGACGATTGAACTGACGGCGGGAGAGAAGACGATTTCACTGAAGGCAGGCGACAAAAACGCCAAGCTGAACGGCCAACCGATCGTACTTTCGGTGGCACCCGAACTGAAAAACGGGAAGACGATGGTGCCGGTGACGCTCGTTACGCAGTTTTTAGGCGCGAATGTGAGCGAGAACAAGCAGACGGGAGAGGTCACGATTACGGGCGCTTCCACACAAGGTACTGCTGCGTCCAACAGTTCGCTTGATTCCGACCACGGAAAGACCAAGGTCGGCGACAGCTACTATGGCTGGTCGATGAAGTATCCGACAGAGCTGATCTTGGGCTACCAGAGCTACAAGGGCAATTACGCGAGCTTCCATGACAGCAAGGAGACGTTTTGGCTGAACGTGCAGGTGTACGAAGATCAGCCGGAAAACTTGTCCAACGATGGGCTGATCAAGTTTTTGGCCGAGAATCAGTACGGTATGATTTTGTCCAAAGAGTATGTCGAGAAAGATGGCCTTTCCTATGCCCGAGTAGTTTCGCGGGATGAAGAAGATTATATGGCAGAAAGCCGCGCTTACCGAAAAGGCGACAAAGTGTACGAGATCACACTGAGTGTTTCCAACGAAGCGGACTTCAACAATCCAGCGAAATACAAAGGTTACAAAGACATGCTGGACAGCTTCACGGCCCATTTTGACAAACAGGATAAGTCCATCAAAGATTTGTCCAACGTCGAGAATGGCTACCGCTGGTTCGACTACAAAGATTTTGGCTTGAAAATCAAAGTGCCCGCTGTTTGGGAAAAAGTAGGCGGCGATAGCGGGGCAGCTTTCAGCAATGACGACGGCGATCAGTGGATGCAGCTCAGCGTGACCTCGGCGACTGAAAACGACAAGCTCGACGACTGGGTAGCCAAGCATGAACGAATGTATCGCGAGATGTATGCCGAGAGTGCACTTGACGTCGATAAAAACGCAACGACTACCACAATCGCTGGCGTAACGGCGCGGGAGCGGAACTACGGCACCTTTGATGGCGAAAACAAATACCAGGAGCGCCACATCTTTTTCATCAAAGGAAAATACAAGTTCCACTTGCAGCTCGCGTTCAACAAAACGGCCGATTCGGCTAAAACGCTGGAGATGATCAATACCATCAGCCGTTCGCTGTCGATCGATGAACAAAAAATGAACCAGTCGCTTGGCTTCATTCAGGATGACGTTTTGCTCGACAAAAACAAGATGGCGACGATCAAGGACAGCAAGTACAAGTACGCGATCGACATCCCCGAGTATTGGCAAGAGGACGTGGTCGATAGCCGCAGCTTGATCGGCAAGTCGTACTTGTTTGAAGGCGGCGCGTTTACTCTGTTTGTATTCAAGGACAGCTACTCCGAGGTAGAAAAAAGCTTCACGTCAATCTTCAAAATGCAAACGAGCGGCAGTGAGAAAACCTCGCTGGTGGAAAACAAGCCAGTGACCGTACATGGCGAGTCTGGCAGGAAATTTGTGATCAAGGGAGAAGAAGAGGGCATCAGGTATGAGCGGACAGCGTACCTTTTCCCGAAAGGCAAGTATTCCTACTATATTTCCTGGTCGATTCGCGATGCTTACAGTACGGCTGCTACCAAGGAGCGGATGGAGAAGGTATTAAATTCGTTTAAAGTAATCGAATAAAGACAGCTTTGATCCGTCATCCAGCAGAGGCACTTGCGTTTGATGACGGATGGAGGAATCCCAAAAGTCCCTGGTTTTTGTGCCAGGGACTTTTCTTGTAGAGCAATGAATGCAAAATGAAAGCTTCAATTTAATTGATAATCAACACTCGCTCAACCTTGAAGTATTGTATGGTTAAAAGACCTATCCCAAGAAAGAGCAGCAGTCCAAAACTCAGTAAGAAAATAATCATTAGCTTCTTCACAATAAATCCTCCGATAATAAGACGAGGAGTGTTCAAAAATTCACAAAAGCGCAATCGATTAGCGGACCTATCTTTAATCGGTCTCAAGTACATATTGCATGATCAATCTGGTTCCATCAAAAACGTAGATTCTTTTGCAGTCCGGACAACGCCATACATCATATTCAGGATCAGGAAAGTCATCACCCGTGATAAAACTCTTTTCATATAATTGCTCCCACTGTTTATCAGTGAATACTTTCAATTGTATGTCATTGGGGCATAGAGAGTTGGAAAGGGTTTTTCCACATTTGCATCCATACTTGGCCATATAAGTCCTCCTTGGGAGTTTTACTCCCTAAATTATACCATTTGGAAAAGAGATTTTAATAGGCTAGTTACGTGCTGTTAAACCAATCTAGCAACTTCTGAAAAATTCATCCTCAGGTGCACCCATTTCAATTACCCCGGTAACCGGACATGCATCAAATCTTGAATGCATGGTTTCTTCTTTTTTATTCATGAACATCCGCTGTAAAAGATGACGATATTACCAGATGGACTGGGGGTTGGAGAAAAAAACACCCTCGGTTGTCCCGAGGGTGGAGCGAAGCTATACCTATCACAACATTAACTAAATCACCCCACCATCCTCCCCCAAAGCCGTCACCGTAAACGCCTCCCCTTGCTTCACGGGAATCTGCGCATACCACAATCGAAACGGGATCAGCTCACTGTCGATAATCTCCGCTTGAATCTCTTTTCCAGTCTTGTCGCTCACGACGACGAGGCTGTCGATGGCGGGATCGAGAATGACGCCGAACAGCATTGGGAACGGGGAGTCGAACGGGTTTTCTTTTCCGTTGGCGACGTATTGGGTGGAAAAGGCAGGATCGTACAGCGACATTTCGGAATCGGCGGGAATGGCGTGACTGCCGCCATTGCCCCATTTCCAGCCAAGAATCGTTTTCTTGGCAAATTCGGCGTGAATCTGGCCATCCTCATGAACGAGGAAGAACAAAGTACCTTTATCCGTGCTTGCTTCGTGCAACACGGTGCCGACTTCTTCTCTCATCTGTTCAATGGCTTGCAACGGAGTGGGGGAAGAATCGTCGGTCAAAAAATAACTCGTGGCAAAAAGGGCGAGCAAACAGAAAAAGAGGGCAATTCGTGTCATAGTTCACTCTCCTGTAAGGATTTTTCCATGACAGACAGCATTGTTCCCGTCTTATTTTACCAATAAATCAACATATAATCCATAGCTTATATGTGTGACAACTGCCTGAATTGGATTTCCCGTTTCCTTTTCAGCCGAAACAATCCTATAATAGAGAAGAATGCTTGTACGAGGAGAAGTTTTTATGAGCGACAAACACGAACCGAAAACGAACAACAAATGGGTCATCTTGGGCTTTGTCGGCTGTGTTCTTGCCTGTGCCGTGTCGATGGTGATCTTCATTTACGTCATGAGAAGCTGACTTGGGGTGCATGCCAAAAACCGCTCATTGTAATGAGAGCGGTTTTTTGGCGTTTGAGGAGCACTTACGGCTGGATGGCTTTCAGCTTTTGCTCGATTTCTTCCCACGAAAGCTGGTTGAACTCGGAAAAGCCGACGCCTTGCAAGGCGATTGTTTTGCCCTGGTACAAGGGATATACGCCTTGCCACAGTCCTGAGAGAGAGTAAAGGGAGGAGGAACCTTTTACTTTGCGCAAAAAGACCAGGTAGTTGCCTTCGCCAAGCGGTCCCGTGTAGGTGAGGTTCAGCTGGCTGGAAGCGTCGGGCAACGGCTCCACTCCTGTGCTGAGTACCGTCACCAAGCGCGACGAGGAGCCTTTGAACACTTTTTTCACTTGCAAAGTTTGCGTGTAGTTGACGATTTTGCCCTGGCTGATGGTCCGGCCTGTCGGGTATGCTTTGTGGGCGCTGTCGATCCAGCCGATGAGGATGAGGTCGCTTTGGCTGACGAGCTCTTTGGCACTGGACAGAGCAGTCGTCGGGACGTGAAGCTGACCGATGCTCGTCTCGGCGGAAACAGGCAGAATGACGGCGCACAGCAAAATGATGAGGATTAGCAGGCGATATCGCATGGACAAGTTCTCCTCGCTCGTTGTAGTCATGTCGATAGTATGGTCGAGGGAATCATGCTTCATCCGCGAGCGTAATAGTAGGATAGTAATATTTAGAAAAATCTAAATAAATGCTATGATTGGCTCATCCTTTGGATTTCTCGTAAAAGGTCAAGACTAAGACGAGGAGGGTCACATGAATCAGTTGGTTGTCTTTCGACGCGTCTGTACCTGTTTTCTTTTGCTTCTGCTTGTGTTGCAGTTTGCCGTGTCACCTGCTTTTGCCAGAGAGGACATCGGCACGAGGGACGCACTCACGGACCGCATCGAGAAATACTTGACCGATTTGAAAAACGATGAGAACAGCATGGGGATGTATGCGGGGATTGCCGTCTACGATTTGACGGACAAAACGTATTTGTATCGGCACAACGCCGAGCGAAACTATATTCCCGCCTCGAACATGAAGCTGTTTACCACAGTCGCTGCGCTGGATAAGCTGGGGCCGGACTATCAGTGGCGGACAGACGTCTTTTTGCAAGGAAAAGTAAATGCCGACGGGGTTTTAGCGGGCGATCTGGTGCTAAAAGGCAACGGCGATCCGACCTTGATACCAGCGGATTTGCAACAGCTGGCTGCTGCGGTCAAAGAAGCAGGTGTCAAACGGATCGACGGCGACCTGCTGCTGGACGAAAGCTATTTTGACGATACCCGGCTTGGCGTTAGCTGGATGTGGGATGACGAGCCGTATGGCTACAGTGCCCAGCTCAGCGCGCTTTCGGTGCATAAAAATTTTGTGACGATCGCGATTTCGCCGGGGAAGGCTGCCAATACACCGCCGACAATGGCGATGGAACCGGCTACTACATATGTGAAGATCAACAACCAGGTGCAGACCGTTGCAGGAGCGGAGACAGACATCACCGTCGAGCGCCCGCGCGGAAAAAACGAGATTTTGCTGACAGGAACAATCGGGGTGAGCGCCAAGCCGTATGAAGAGGATGTGTCGCTGGAAGACCCGGCATTGTTTGTGGGAGACATCTGGAAGCAGCAATTGCTCGCCCAAGGCATCAGTTTCAGTCCTTCCACGCAAATCAAAAAGACGAGCGTGACATCCGGCGTGCCGTTCCGCACGCATCTTTCCATGCCGCTCGGCGAGGTCGTCGTGGAATTGAACAAGCAAAGCGACAACTTTTACGCCGAGATGCTGCTAAAAACATTGGGGGCGACGGAAAAAGGAACAGGCAGCGCAGAAGCGGGCAGCGAAGCCGTTGCGGACGTCATGAAGCGGGCTGGCATTGACACGGGCTTTCGGCAGGTAGATGGCTCGGGATTGTCGCGCTTTGACTTGGTCACCGCAGAGCAAATCGTCAAGCTGCTTGATTTTGCCCAGCAGCAGACGTATGGCGTCGAGCTGGAAAAATCGTTGCCAGTTGCAGGCGTAGACGGCACGTTGAAAAACCGCATGCTTACGACAGACGCGGAAAAAAACTTGATGGCGAAAACAGGCTCCATGGGTGGAGTCAACAGCTTGTCTGGCTACGTCACGGCGAAAAACGGGCACAAGCTGGCCTTTTCCATCCTGATCAACGGGATTTACAAGTCGAAATACGCGCGCGATCTGCAAGACTTCGTAGGCACACTGTTGGCCTCCTACCCGCAGATTACTGCTCCGGAAGGCTATGTACCTGCCCGCGAAAAGGTCTATCCGCTTTCCGTGCTGCTTGATCCGTTGTTTGCACAGCCGCAAGCAGTCGGGGTAACGGCAGGTGTCATCGTCAAGTCGCTGGACAAAACGGGAGACGCAGCCATTTTGTACGAAAAGGATGCGGACGCGCTGCTCACACCCGCCTCCAATCTCAAGCTGCTGACGACGGCCGCAGCGCTGTCCCAGCTCGGGGAGAATTACGTCTACAAAACCGAGCTGTACGGGGATGCGCCTGTAACAAAAAACGGAGTCCAGCAAGGCAATCTGTACCTCAAAGGCTACGGCGATCCGACCATTTCTACCGAAAACGCTTTGCAAGTGCAGGAAGGCGTCACGATAGAGAAAATCGCAGCGTGGATCAAGCAGCAAGGGATCAGGCAAGTCACCGGAAATCTCGTGCTGGACGAAAGCTTTTTTGACAAGGAACGGCTCGGCCTTGGCTGGGCATGGGATGACGAAAGCTACTACTACAACCCTACCCTCGGGGCATTGGCGCTGAATCGCGGGACGGTCATGGTCGAATATAAGCCTGCGAAACAAGCGGGCGAGGCTGTCGCGTTCAACCTGCTGCCGAAAACGAACTACGTCACGATTGTCAACGAATCGAAAACAGTAGAGGCCGGGCAGGAAAATACGTTTGCCATCCTGCGCGACCGCGGAACGAATACGATCCGGCTGACCGGAAATCTTCCGCTCGATCATCCTGGCGACTACGAGCGCGTACCTGTAGAGGAACCGGCCAAGTACGCGGGAACCGTTTTGCAGGAAGCGATGGCAAGCCAAGGCATTCAGTTCGCTCCGGGCAGCCAGCTGATCGTGCAAACTGTCCCGCCATCCGCTGTCAAATGGCATGAATTTACTTCGCTGCCGCTGAAAGATATCGTCGCCTATTTGAATAAAAAGAGCGACAACTTTTACGCGGAAATGCTGCTGAAGACGATCGGAGCCGTGAAAAAAGGAACCGGAAGTGCCGCTGCAGGAGCGGAAGTCGTGCAAGAAACAGTCGCGTCGCTTGGGGGCAAAACGAATTTTGACATGGTCGACGGTTCAGGCTTGACCCGCTACAACCTGATTTCGGCGCGTCACCTTGCTTCCGTGCTGGAAGGGATGGCGAAGCAAACGTCTTTTGCCGCTTTTGACGCGTCGCTGCCGATCGCGGGCGTGGACGGTACGCTGAAAAACAGGCTGACCGATCTGGCTGCTGCCAAAACGATTCATGCCAAAACCGGATCAATGACGGGTGCGAACAGCTTGTCGGGCTATTTGACCACGCAAAGCGGGGAGAGGCTCGTCGTTTCCATCATCATGAACGGCTATGTGGAGGATGAAGATTTCTTTACGGAACTGCAAGACCGGATCATGTCGATTGTCGCAGCGTACGAATAAGCTGGCAGGCAGATGGAGAAGCCCTTTGGACAAAAGCGGGCTTCTCTTTTTTATGGGTGGCCGCGTGCAGGTGGCTTTTCGTCCAGGTTTGGGTCAATGCCAGTGACGGTCGCTCGGCTGGTTTCATATCTATATCCAGATGCAGAACGCGACAAAAACGAAGAGATCGGGGAGGGGAAGCGAAGTTGAACCCTACACGCTTTCATTGGCAGGGGTTGGAGCAAGTCGCTGCACACATCCTTTCTCGCGCGGGGGTCAGGGAAAAGGATGCACGAATGGTAGCCGAATCGCTTGTCCATGCGGATTTGCGCGGGATCGAGTCCCATGGGCTGTCGCGGCTGCCGATTTACGTGCAGAGGATCGAGGCGGGGCTGATCGAGCTTTCGCTGCCACCTGAGCTGGTCACCAGGCAGGGAGCGACCTCTCTTATCGATGGCAAAAATCAGCTTGGAGCAGTCGTCGGGATGGCTGCTTTGGAAGAAGCGATGGAACTGGCACGGCAAAACGGGATCGGATTTGTCGGCGTACGGCACTCTAATCACTTCGGTTCCTGTTCGTACTACGCCGAGAAGGCTATTGCCGCAGGCATGATTTTGCTCGTCCTCTCGAATGCCCCTTCCGCGATGGCGCCAACGGGAGGGATTCAGCCGTTTTTCGGAACGAATCCGATCGCGATCGGCATTCCTGCGGGCGAGGAACCTGCCTACTTGCTGGACATGGCGACAAGTGTTGCGGCGCGCGGCAAGATTGCCCTGGCAGCCAAAACAGGGACGACGATCCCGCAAGACTGGGCCATAGACGCGGACGGCTTGCCAACGCATGACCCGCATAAAGCGTTGCTCGGCTCTCTTTTGCCGATCGGCGGGGCAAAAGGCTACGGGCTTTCGATGTTCATCGATATTTTATGCGGTCTGCTGACCGGAGCTGCGGCTGGAGCCAGTGTCAAAAGCTTGTACGACAACTGGCATGATCCGCAAAACATCGGACACGTCTTTTTGTGCATCGATGTGCAGCGTTTTTTACCTGTGGACACATTTTTGCAAAAGATGGACGAATATATCCGGGAGATCAAAAAAGTTCCGCGTGCAGCCCATGTGGCGGAAATCTTGATTCCGGGAGAAATCGAGCAGAGAAAGATGGCAGCGCATAAGCAGGATGGCATTCCTTTGACGCAGACGGTGGTGGAGGATCTCGACAAGTTGTGTTCCGGCTACGGAATTGATCTGGCGCAAGCAGTCTATCGGGTGTGAGCAAAGCTTTCGCTGTCCAGTGGTTTCCGGGACATTCTCTCGCACATAGACTGATGTCAGCGGTTTGAAAAGGAGTGAACATCCGATGCAACGCCACATGTGCAAAGGCAAAATCCACAGGGCGACAGTGACGCAAGCCGAGCTTGACTACGTCGGCAGCATTACGATTGATTTAACCCTGATGAAAGCGGCTGACATCAAGCCTTACGAAATTGTGCAAATCACCAGCTTGCGGAACGCGACGCGCTGGAAAACATACGCCCTGCCAGCAGCGGAAGGAAGCGGCAAAATCTGTTTGAACGGCCCGCCTGCCCATCTGTTTTCCCCCGGCGACATCGTCATCATTTTAAGCATGGGCATGTTCGAGGAGAGCGAATGCGACCAGCTGGTGCCGAAGGTCGTGTTTGTGGATGAACAAAATCGCATTACGAAAGTCGAAGAGCACCATCTCATTACGAATGGAGAGACATTGCCATAAAAGCGCCAAACGTAGGAAAATGGGGCAAGCACCAGCACATGGTTCAGGATGAGTTCCTGCGTGAGCATTTGCCCAGAACCCGGCTGTTTTCTCCTGAAGCGTTATGGGAGTACGCAGCGGACTACAAGCGTGTCATGCTGAAGCCGTCCGGGGGAGGCGGCGGGGCCGGGATTATCCAGCTGACCGATTTGGGAGACGACCGTTATTTGATTCATAGCGGCAAGCACCGCCGGACAGTCGAAGGCAAGGAAAAGGCTGTCCAATATGCGAAATCATTGTTTCGCCCGAAAACGTATCTGCTACAGCCGCGCATTCCGCTTGGGCGCATCAACGGAAAGCCGTTTGATGTCCGCGTGATGATCCAGCGCAAAGGGAAACACTCTCCCTGGGTGATTACCGGATGGGTAGCCAAACTCGCCGGGCCGGGCTTCGTCGTGACGAACGTCGCCCGCAGCCGCGGAAAAGTGCTGCCGCTTCGCACGGCGATCAAGCAGTCGAACATTGCAGCGAATCCGAATCTGCTCGGAGAAATTCGGCAAGTGTCCATGGCGGTAGCCAACCGGTTGGGAACGGCGTACCCGACGTTGCGGGAGATCGGCCTGGACATGGGGATCGACATTCACGGAAAGCCGTGGATCATCGAAGCGAATTTTCGCCCGTCGCTATCTTTGTTCCAGCAACTTCAGGATCAGACTTTTTACAGGCGTATTTTGGCGATGCGGAAGCGTTGAGTGCGTGGAGTGCGTTGAAAAGCAAAGAGAACCGCTTGCTGCGACGGCCGAAAAAGCCTGAGGGCAAGTGGTTCTTTTTTTCAAAAGGCTTTCATGTGGATTCTGGGTAACAAGTATTTGTCGTTCGATGAGAAAGGTTTCTGCTGTATAACGGATCAGATGAGAAAAGGGGGGATAAATCGTCCATCAACATCGGTGAATCCGTATTCCCGGGCAAGATCACCAACTTGCAGGACCAGTCCGTTTTTAAGCTTCACTTCGCCATCCCCTGCCAGGGCAGACACAGCGCGCCCAATATAATGCGGCGACTCCGTATGTTTAAGAGCTTCCACTTCCTTCCAATGATTTTCGTCTGTATTGAAATTTCTTAATACCAGTTCTGTTCTCATCCAACCAGGGGAGACCGCTACCGCCGTTATTTTCGTGTTTTTGAGATCATGAGCGAGTCCGAACACGGAGCGGTTAATCGTATTCTTGGCAAGGTCGTAATAGAAAGTTCCTAAATACTTATCCTGATCCCGGAAAGTGGTATGTACGATCAACCCAGAATCAGCTTCCAGCATAAGCGGGATCGCATAATGGTTGGTCGCTATTTGTGCACGTACTCCGCTTTGAAACATAGCATCCCACATGTTCAGCGGATATTCCCAGAAAGGTTTCGGTTGTAAATTCACGTCCAAGTCATGCAGTCCCCAGACGTTATTCACAAGTATATCGAGACGTCCTTGTTCCTGACGGATTCTCTCGATCAAAGCTTGCGTATCCTCATCACGGGTATGATCGCAACGACATGCGTATGCCTCGCCACCATTTTTCAGAATCTCCTCGACCGTTTCATCAATACTGCCTGGAAAACCGTTTGTAGTAGTCCCTCGCAAACTTCTTCCCGACACATAAACGACTGCTCCGGCTTTCCCGAGTTCAATGGCGATCCCTCGTCCTGCCCCTCGACTTCCTCCGGTTACGAGAGCGATTTTCCCAGCGAGTCTCTTCAAGTTCATCTACTCCTTCGCAAGTTATTTATTTCATCATACACGTAGTAATATGACATCTAGTGTCATGTTGAGAATGAGCGATTATCATTTTTGAAATCGATGGAACAGACACGTTTAAAAGTTCGATATCTTGAGCAGCCAGAAAATGCCGATAGTCGAATGCTAAAGCCTTCCATAAAAGAAAACTCGCAATCCATTTGCTATTGCGAAAAATGGGGAAAGGCTGGCGCAGAGCACAAAAAGTTGATAGAATGCCTCTCATTATGAAGGGAGGTAGTATGTTCGACAATGACATCACTGTCTAAAAAAGAATGGATGCTCATCAGCTTCATGTTATTTTCCATGTTTTTTGGAGCAGGCAATTTGATTTTCCCGCCATACCTTGGGCAGGAGGCTGGCTCGCTCGTCTGGTCTTCCTTGCTGGGCTTTGTCCTGTCGGCTGTCGGTCTGCCGATTCTCGGGGTAGTTGCCGTTGCCAAAGCAGGCAGCTTCTACCAATTGGCGAGCCGGGTCCATCCGATTTTTGCTCTTATTTTTCCGTTTCTGATTTACGTCTCGATCGGGCCGGCTCTCGCCATTCCGCGCGCGGGAAGTCTCGCTTTCGAGATGGGGATGGCGCCTTTTTTGCCAGAATCGCTGGTTGCCTCTAAAATCAGCTTGCTCGTGTACACGGTCGTGTTTTTTCTGATCGTGTTCTGGTTTAGTCTGTCGCCTTCCAAGCTGGTCGATCGGTTCGGGAAGCTGCTGACGCCTGCCTTGCTGGCGCTCATCGCGCTGATTTACATCAAAAGCTTGGTTACTCCGCTCGGACAGACAGGTGCGCCGACTGGCAAATACGGAGCAAATCCGATTGCCCAAGGCTTTCTCGACGGCTACTTGACGATGGATGCGCTTGCCGCCCTCATTTTCGGGATTGTCATTGCCAATACGCTGCGGGCGAAAGGGATGACAGACGAGAAAAAATTGTCTGCAAGCATGATTCAGGCAGGGCTTGGAGCTGGATTTTTGCTGACAGTGATTTACGTCGTTCTGGGCATCATGGGCGCGTCTGCCGCTTCTTTAGGAAAAGCGGAAAATGGCGCCCAACTGCTCGCGAACATGATGGACCACCTGTTTGGGGCAAGCGGAACGCTGATCCTCGGGGTGATTTTTACGGTCGCCTGTCTGTGCGTATCGATTGGACTCGTCACTTCTTGCAGTCAGTATTTCCACGGCCTGTTCGGCGGTTTGCCGTACAAGGGATGGGTGACGGTTTTATGCGTCTTGAGCATGCTGGTTGCGAACTTGGGCCTGACACAAATTTTGCAAGTATCCGTGCCTGTCTTAGGTGCGATTTACCCGATTGCGATCATGCTCATTTTGCTTGCTCTGGTCGAGCGGTTCATCCCGGCTACCTCTTTCGTTTATATGACAACGGTTGGCGTCGTTGCCGTGTTTGGGCTGGCAGATTTGGCGAATGCCCTGCTTGTCGCCCACCAATGGGACCAGGTGCTCGCGGCCTTGCCTTTTTACAACGTCGGCGCTGGCTGGGTCATGCCTGCCTTGATCGCGGTTGCAGTCGGCATGCTGCTCGACATGTGGAAAAGAGCTTTGCTATTGCGGCAAAAACACTCTTCCCAAACGGAATAACTACAACGAAAAAAGGGCTTCGCGCTTGCGAGGCTCTTTCCTTTTTGAAGACACATGCGTGAAAGATGATGCGATTTCGTGACTTTATCGTCTGTTTTTTCGTAGTAAAAGAGTAGGAGAAAGAAGGAGGCTATTATGCGCTTTGACACTATCATGACGATCACTGTCGTGCTTGTGCTGACGTCCTGTTATTGCTATTTGTGGAAATGGCTACGGTCCAAAACGTCCGGTTGATCCGGGCGTTTTTTCTTTTGGCACGGGCAACTGGCTCACCGGGCAAGGAAACAGGATAAAAGTGGTACGAATGGGGCAAAATTTCCCTAACTCATTTTACAGTAGGCGAGACTCAGGAAAAAGTGAGGCGGCTTCGTTGAAAAGGGGGTGGGGAGCCTGAGCGAAAACGCGCGAAAGTGGTGGAGATCGCACAAACAGAAGACGCAGCAGCAGACAGCGCCTTCCCATACGCCTTTGTAAAAGCAGCTGGCTGACAACGAGCAGCGGCTGAGAGACTTGTATGCCAACTGCTCCGATGTGGTGTTTCGCTCGTTTCGCATCGGCGGCACGATCCGGGCGCTTGCGATCTACATCGACGGCTTGACGAATCAGGAGGAGCTGGAGCGCAGCGTGTTGTCTGTCCTGATGCAGACGAAGCTGCCGAAGGATTCCCCGCTGACAAAGCTGTTGGACAATCTGGTGCCCGTAACCAAATCGCGGGAAATGAGCACCGTAGAACAATGCCTGGAAGCGATTGCAAACGGCAACCCGGTTCTGTTGATCGACCAGCAGGAGAGAGCGATTGCCTTTGGCTTGGCCAGATGGGAAAAAAGGCAGATCGAAGAGCCGGTCGCCGAAGGGGTCGTCCGGGGGCCGCGCGAAGGGTTTACGGAATCGCTCCACGTCAATACGGCGCTGCTCAGACGGCAGATCAAGACGCCCGCTTTGAAAATGGAGCAAATGCAAATCGGCGGCTACACACAAACCCAGGTTGTCCTCGCTTATATGGAAGGCATCGTGGACGAGGACTTGGTGGCAGAGGTCAGGGCGAGACTAGGCCGGATCGAAATCGACGGTGTGCTGGAGAGCGGCTACATCGAGGAACTGATTGAAGATCATCCTGCATCGCCGTTCCCGCAAATTTTGACCACCGAGCGTCCGGATGTCACTTGCGGGAATTTGCTGGAAGGGCGCATCGCCATTCTGGTAGACGGCACGCCGTTTGTGCTGATCGCACCGACTACGCTGTTTTCCTTGCTGCAATCCAGCGAGGATTATTACCAGCGCTCGCTCGCGAGTACGACGATCCGCTGGCTGCGCTATTTGTTCACCGCGATTTCCTTCTTGCTGCCGTCCCTTTATGTCGCCCTGATTACGTTTCATCACGAGATGGTGCCGACCTCGCTGTTGATCAGCATGGCAGCTTCCCGGGAAGCAGTGCCTTTTCCGGCTTTGGTCGAGGCGCTGTTGATGGAAATTACGTTCGAAGCGCTGCGCGAAGCAGGGGTCAGACTGCCCAAGCAGGTCGGGGCCGCTGTCAGCATCGTCGGGGCGCTCGTCATCGGTCAGGCAGCCGTACAAGCGGGGCTGGTTTGTCATCGTGGTCGCCATCACAGGGATTGCTTCCTTTATGATTCCGCACTATATCGCGGGCATCGCCATTCGCCTGCTGCGCTTTCCGATGATGTTTCTCGCCGGATCGCTCGGCTTGTTGGGAATCATGCTCGGCATTATTGTGACCGTCATCCACCTGAGCACGATTCGCTCGCTGGGCGTGCCGTACTTGACACCAGTCGGACCGATCAAGGTCGCGGAATGGAAGGACACGCTCGTCCGCGCGCCGTGGTGGATGATGAACACGCGCCCTCACTTGACGGGAGATTATCAAAAAATCAGGCAAGGAGCGAATCAGAAGCCAGGGCCGAAAAAAGGGGGAGATCCAGCTTGAAATGGGGGCTGGTCGCCGGAATGAGCGCTCTCGTCTGCATCCTGTTTGCCATCGAGTGGCCGCGTCTGTCGCGCTTGCCGAGGCGAGACAAAATGACCTTCATCGCCTTGGTTTTCATCGGCTGGGTGCTGTCCATGTTCGATTTGCCGAATTTGCCGGGACCCACCACGATAATCAATGAAATTTTCGAGCCGCTGGGTCACTACTTGGAATAAAAAAGGGTGGGGTGCTTGCTAGAACAGGGAAAAATCTCTTCCGCGCAGATGGGAAAAATGATTTTCCTGGCTGTCATTGCTTCGGCTGTTACAGCTGTGCCGAGTTATAGCGGAAAATACGCGCAAAATGATTTGTGGCTGTCGCCTGCCTGGGCGTCCTTGACCGGTTTTTTAACGGTGTATGCCGCCATAGCCTTGAACAAACTGTACCCGCAAAAATCCGTCGTCGAATACAGTACCGACATTATCGGTACGATTCCGGGAAAGCTGTTCGGGCTGCTCATCCTGTTTTTTTACATCCACATGACAGGATTGATCGCCAGAGGGTACGCCGAGTTTATCATCGGCAATTTTTTGCCGCAGACACCGATCAGCATCGTCATTATCACGATGATCGCCGTCTGCGCCTACGCTGTGAAAGCAGGAGTAGAATCGATCGGCAGGACGGCACAGCTCTTTTTCTTTTTCTTTATGTTTCCGCTCATTCTCATGCCTTTTTTGCTCCGGGACATGAAGCCCGATTTTCTGTTTCCCATGCTGGAACACGGCTTGCTCCCTTCGCTGAAAGGGGCACTGATCCCGCAAGGCTACTTCAGCGAGGCGTTTCTGATGAGCTTTTTTTTGCCCTTCGTGACCGATCGGGGCAAAGGCATGCGCTCGGGGATGCTGACGATTTTGGGAATTGCGCTGATGCTGACCTGTATCAATCTGTTTATTTTGCTGGTGTTCGGGACGCAGGCCGCGGATTACTTGTATCCGGTCATGGTTGCCTTTCGCTACATCAGCATTGCGGACTTCTTTGAAAATCTCGACTCTGTGGTCATGACCGTCTGGATTCTCGGGATGTTCGTCAAAATATCAATATTTTACTACGCTACTGTGCTGGGAACGAGTCAATGGCTCGGGCTTGCCGATTATCGCCCGATTGTGCTCCCGATCGGTATCCTCATCGCTGCCCTCAGCTTCTGGTCCATCCCCAACCTCAATCAGGCAAGTCGCTTCGATGTAATCTCGTTTCCGTTTTACGGGCCGCTCATGCAGACGATCTGTCCGCTGCTTTTGCTCGGTTTGGCCCTGCTGCGCAAAAAAGGCAAACAGCAAAGCCAAGCGCAAATGACCATGGCACCTGAACAAGCCCATACCCATACCGAAAAGCAAGAAGGATGAGAAACTATGCTTGAAACGGGAAAAATTTCAGCCTTGCAAATGGGGATGATTATCTATCCCGTGCTCGTGTCTACCGCGATGCTTGGAGGACCTAACGTCATGGCTCAAGCGGCCCGGAACGATTTGTGGCTCACGCCGTTTTGGTCATCGCTCATCGGCTTTCTCAGCGTGTTTATCGCGATCCAGCTGCATAAGCGGTTTCCCGGCATGACGATTATCGAGCAAGGAAAAGCAATCGCTGGAACGGTGCCATCTGCGATCATGGGCCTTTTGTACCTGCTCGTCTTGTTGCAGGTAAGCGGCGTCATCGTGCGCGAGTATGCGGATTTCATCGCGATTTTTTTGAAGGAAACGCCGCTCAGTGTCATTTCGTCCGCGCTGATTGTCGTCTGTGCTTTTGCCGTCAAAGGCGGGGTCGAAGTTCTCGGACGAACCGCGCAAGTTTTCTTTCCGATGTTCATTGTTCCGCTGCTGTTGATGATCGGCCTTGTGTTTCCTGCTCTGGACCCCGGCAATTTGTTTCCTGTCCTCGATCGCGGACTGTTGCCGTCGATCAAAGGGGCCATCACGCCGCTCGGCTGGTACAGCGAAGTGTTTTTGATTTCGTACTTGTTGCCGGTGCTCGCCAATCGCCCGCAGGGGACAAAAGCTGCGGTGTGGACTGTGGCAGGAGCGATGATTACCATGACTATCGTCAATTTGGTCACGCTGTTTTTGATGGGGGATGCTTTGCCGAATATTTTGTTTCCGATCATGGATACCGCCAGATATGTGAGTATTGCCGATTTTTTTGAGAACATGGAATCGGCTGTCATGGCGATCTGGGTGATCGGCGCCTTTATCAAAGTGTCGATGTTTTACTACGCGACGGTACTGGGAACAGCCCAATGCCTGAATCTCACCTGTTACCAGCCGCTTATTTGGCCGATCGGTTTTTTGATCGTGCTGTTCAGCTTTTGGGGAATCCCCAGCTTCGCGGAGCTGGGGGCGATCACCCTGATTGCGATTCCCGCCATCCTCGCGTGGTCTTTCTGCTTCTGGCCGGGATGCCTGCTGTTTTATGCAATCGTGCGTGGAAAGCGCAGCAAAGCGAAGGAGGTTCCGTCAGGATGAGAGGAGTCGTTCTGGTTTTGCTGGTTTCCTGTACGCTGCTTGGCGGGTGCTGGGATCGGACGGAAGTCAACGACCTCGCAATCATTACCGCTGCTGCTGTGGACAAGGCGGGAAAAGACGAAATCGACCTGAGCATCCAAGTGTTTATTCCAAAAGAAGTGGGAGGAGGCGGGCTGGGAGTGCCGACGGGCAGCTCGACCAGGGAGCTGACCACGGTTCTGAGCGGAAAAGGAATCAATATTGCCGACGCGATGTCCAAAGTGCAGGCGAAGCTCTCCCGCAAAGTGTTCTGGGGGCACTGCAAAATTTATTTGTTCGGCGAAGAGATCGCCCGGGAAGGGATAGCCGATCATATTGATTTTCTCGTGCGTCATCCTGAACCACGCAATCGTGCCTATTTGTACATATCAAAAGGAAAAGCAGTCGAGACACTCGGAATCGAAAGCGTCCTGGAGCGCTCTACAGCAGAAGCGTTGCGCGAATACGCGAGCCTGCATATCGGCATGCCTGTAACCTTGATCGACTTTCGCAACATGCTCAAAAGCGAGGCGCAAGCAGTAGCCATTCCCTATATACAGGAAGGGAACAAATTGAAAGACAAGGAGCAAATCCAGAAAAACACGCCGCTGCTCGGAACCGCCATTTTTAAACAGGACAAGCTGGCAGGAGTCTTGACATCGAAAGCTACGAGGGGGCTGCTCTGGCTGCGCAATGAAATCACCCGCGCATCCATCAGCGTCAACTTGCCAGAGGGACAAGGGCTTGTCTCTGTCGTACCGATTCGGGCGACGACCAAGCTGATTCCGCATATTGCGAATGGAAAGTGGTCGATTTTGGTCAAAATTGATACGGAAGGCGACATCGTGGAAAACGCGACGAAGCTGAACATGATGGAGCCGAGCAGCATCGTGCTCGTGCAGAAATCGGTCAACGACGAAATCAAGTCGCGCATCAGGCTCGCTCTCTTTCATTTGCAAAAGGAGTTTGACGCGGACGCGGGCAATTTTGCCGCTGCTTTTCATCGGAAGTATCCGCAGGAGTGGGAGCAAGCGAAACCGATGTGGGACGCGCTCTACCCGCAAATTGATGTGAACATACAGGTTCAGGCCGCTGTCCGCCGACCAGGACTGATTTCCCGACCTGCTGGCTCAACCGATGAGCATGGAAAAGCGGAAAAATAGCAAACGAGCATGTACCACGCAACGTACCAGACGAAGGCTGGACAGCAAATCTCGCAGGAGGTGGATGAAGTGGGTGGGAGGTGGCTGGATTTTCTCATAGGCTCCTTTGTTGGCACGCTGGTCGCAGGCATCTTGTTTACGCTTCTTGGAATTGTCACGTTTCGCCCGCTGGTACAGTGGTTGCTCGGCCGCTTTATGAAAAGGTTGATGTCGGATCGCTACCCGGAAAATATTTTTGAAATGGTATCGGCCTTGACCAAAGTCAGCCCGCGCTACGTCCTGGAAAACAGCCTGCGGGCAACGACAGGACAAGCGATTGAGCGGCCGTTTGGCAGTCCGCGCAAGTTTCTCAACTTTGATGGCTTGATTTTTTCCCCGGCCCAGCTGGCGGTGCTGCCTGCTGATGAAGATGCCGAGGTCGACATGAAGCTGACGATTGGCCCAAAGGCAAAAAGACCGCTAACATTGGATATCCCCTTGATGCCCGGAGCAATGGGATTTGGCATCGGGATCAGCGAAAGTGTAAAGATTGCCATGGCAAAAGGAGCGGCGGCAGCGGGATCGTTGAGCAATACGGGAGAAGGGCCGCTTTTGCCGGAGGAGCGCAAATACGCCAAGCACCTCATCATTCAGTACAACTCGGGAAAATGGTCCAAGGAACCGGAAATATTGCGGCAGGCGGATGCGATTGAGATTCATTTCGGACAAGGAGCGACCGCAGCCGCAGCCAGCTTCATTCCTTGCGAGTACATCACGGGCAAAGCCAGCCAATTGATGGGCGTCGAGGGAGAAGAAATGGTCGTCATCCCGTCCCGGCAGCCTGAAGTCAACAGCCCGGAAGACTTGCGCAAGCTGGTCGAAAAGCTGCGCACGATGACAGACGGGATTCCGATTGGCGTGAAAATATGCGCAAGCGCTGTCCTCGAGCAGGACTTGGAAATTTCCATCCAGGCTGGGGTTGATTTTATCAGTATTGATGGTGGGCAGGCAGGGACAAAGGGCGGCCCGCCGATTTTGGAGGACGACTTCGGTTTGCCGACGATTTACGCGCTTAGCCGGGCGATTCACTATTTGAAAGAGCGCGGGGTCAAAGACCAGATTACACTGCTCTCGGGCGGCGGCTATACGACTCCGGGCGAGTGTCTGAAGGCAATCGCGCTGGGGGCAGACGGCATTTTCATGGGAACGGCGATGCTCTGGGCGATGACGCATGATCAGGTGACAAAGGCGATTCCCTGGGAGCCGCCGACTGAGCTGACGAACTATCCGGGGAAGCTCAAGGACAAATTCGACCCGGAGCAGGCTGCCAAGTATTTGACGAATTTTTTGCTTGCTTTTGTGGATGAAATGGAAATCGCGCTGCTTGCCATGGGGAAAACCTCTTTAAAAGAAGTGACGCCAGACGATCTCGTAGCCCTGGATGAGCTGACGAGCAAAGTGACGAAAGTACCGCTTGCCTTCCAGACGTCTGCGGAAACGGCGGAAAGCGGCATATAGGCAAGAGCAAACGGAATTGGGGAGGGGTTCGCATGAGTCAGGGAATCATTCCGATCAAGGAACAACGACAGCATAAAGGCTGGATGATGACGCAGACGTGGGAGCATTTGCTGTTCGCTCACTGGGCTGTCTCGCCCGACCAGGTGCGCAGCCTGATTCCGGCGGGCCTCGAACTGGATACATACGGTGGGCATGCCTGGATTAGCGTCATTCCTTTTCTGCTGACCGGAGTGCGGCTCCGTCGCCTGTTCCCTGTTCCGTACGTCACTTCCTTCCCCGAAATCAATGTGCGAACGTATGTGAAAGCAGGCGAGAAAGCGGGCGTCTACTTTTTGTCTCTGGACACATCCCATCTGCTTGTGACGAAAATCGCCAAATACTGGTATCGGCTGCCTTATTATCCTGCGCGCATGGACTTTCGCGCCGAGCAAAATCAGATCGATTTTCAGTCCCGGCGCCTATCCGCTCGCGGCGCTTCGCCGGTGTTCCACGGCAGCTACTGGCCTGTCTCGGAGCCAATACTAGCACGGTCGGGAACGCTGGAGCACTGGCTGACGGAACGCTACACGCTCTATTGTCAGTGCAAGCGCACGAACCAACTGCATTACGCCGACGTGTATCATGAGCCGTGGCTGTTACAGACAGCCGCAGCGCGCTTTCGCGAAAATTCGATGCCGATGCCGTTCTCGCTGGACGTGAAGGAGCAGCCCGATTTGATGCTGTATGCCCGCGGGGTTCAGAGCTTTGTTTGGCCGCTGCAGAAGCTGATCTCTTCTACGCAAGGAGAAAACAGCCGATGAAGAAGCGGCTTGCCCTCGTTCTTTGGCTATGCTGTGCCTGTCTTGGCGGCTGCTGGGACCGCGTCGAAATCAATGATGTGGCGCTCGTGACAGCAGTCGCAATGGACTTCGTATCGGATCGCGCTGTGGAGCTGTCTGTGCAAGTATTCGTTCCGCGCTCACTCAGCGGCGGGGATGGAGGAGCAAACGAAGCGATGACGCTGATCCGTTCTGCGGAAGGCGTCAATATTGCCGACGCGATGTCCAAAGTGCAGCTAAAAATTCCGCGAAAGGTGTTCTGGGGCCACTGCAAGGTGTACATTTACGGACAAGAGCTGGCCAGGCACGGCTTGGAAGAGTATATCGACTATTACGCCCGCCACCCGGAACCGCGCAACCGGGCTTTTATGTATGTAAGCAAAGGAAAAGCAAGCGAGCTGCTGAAGATTATGCCGCCGCTCGAACGCTATTCGGCGGAAGTCGTGCGCAAGCTGTCCGAACTGGAGGTCGGGCTTGAAGTCACGCTGCTCGATTTGCAGAAAATGTTTGCAAGTCCGACGAATGCGGCCGCCTTGCCGATGATTGACATGATGAAGCCGCCGAAAAAAGAGCGTCCGCAAGCGACCAATCCGTATTTGTTTGGCACAGCCGTGTTCAAAAACGGCAAAATGATCGGCGCTTTGTCCGACCGGACGACGCGAGGGGTGCTATGGCTCAGAGACGAGGTATCGAGCACGACAGTCACGATCAAGATCAAAGACGAGCGAGGCTTCGTGTCACTAAACCCGATTCGGGAAAAGACCAAATTGACACCGCTGCTTGAAAACGGGAAATGGAAGATGCTCGTCGATATTGAAACAGAGGGAGACATTGTGCAAAATGGCACAAAGCTGACCTTGAACACTCCGGAGCAAATTGCCCGGGCAGAGGAAGGGATGCGCGAAGACATCCAGACGAGAATCAGGCTGGCCCTCTCCCAGGTACAAAAAGAGTTCAAGGCAGACATTGTCAATTTCGGCCGGGAGTTTCACCGGAAATACCCGAAGGAGTTTGCAGCCGTGCGCGAAAACTGGGACCAAGTATTTTCCGAGCTGGAAGTGGAAACAAAGATCAAGGCTTTCATCCGGCGGCCCGGTCTGATTTCCGTCCCTGGCGGCTTGCCTGAGGCAGAAGTACAAACAAACTAAGATAGGACATGTGCTAAAAGACCGATGTCACGCCACGACGCCGGTTTTTTTGTGTGCGCGAAGGCCAAAAGCGGGATAAACATAGGCTTTTTTAACCAGACGAGTACCCCGTATGCGGACTTGCTTGGCGCAGGCGGGATGGTTATGATGATAGGATGACACTTGTTAATCATACAGGAAGGATCTGGTAGTTTCATGAGTCGCAAAGAACGCATAGCCGAACTGGATCTCATTCGCGGCTTTGCCTTTCTCGCTGTCGTCTATCAACACGTCATCGGCATTTTTATCAGGGAGCAGGGCTTGAGCGAACAGACGGCTATCGTATACGGAATGTTGTTTCACTTGCTAAAATTCGCCGTTCCGGCCTTTATTTTCATCACAGGGTTGGTATTATTTTACAACTATTGTGAAAAGGTGAACTACATCGGCTTTATGCGCAAGCGGGTAACGGAAATTTTGGTGCCATACGGGATCTGGTCGGCGGTTTATATGTCTCTGCAAACATGGCCGCAAGGATGGGAGAGCAGCTTTTTCCGGACGGTGATCAAAAACCTCGTGACGGGAACCTCCTCCTACCATTTATGGTTTGTCGTCATGATCTTCCAGTTTTATTTGCTTTATCCGCTGTGGCAAAAGCTGTTTCGCTTTTTGCATCGTCTCGTCGTGAATCGCACCCGGTTTGTCGTGGTCGGTGCCTTGCTTGCTTTCGTATACGGCGGTCTGATGTGGTTTTCGGCTCGCTACATTCCGGCGCATATGGCCGACTTTGGCGGCGGGCCGCTTGAGCTGTATATGATCAAGTATCGCGACCGCAACGCTTTCTACTACTTCTTTTACTTTTTGTTGGGCGGCGTGGCAGCTGTGGCTTTGCCTGCTTTCCGCGCATGGATCGGCAAGCGCTGGATGTGGATTGCGGCAGCGTTTTGCCTGTTGTACGGCTGGATTGGCTACGAGCTGCTTCAGGTGTTTGCCAGCGGAAGCATTAGCCTGAATGTGGCGACATCGCTCAAGCCGTCCATGTTTTTGTACACGGTGGCGTCGCTTCTTGGCGTTTACGGCTTGGCGCTCTTGATCGGGAAAAAGCAATTGGCTGTGACGCATTGGCTCAGTCTTGTCGGCAAGTATTCGTACGGCGCTTATTTGATGCACGCGCTGGTCTTGACTTACCTTATGAAAGCCGTGCGCGGCATCGGTTTGTTTCACACGGGAGTGATCGGCAGTCTGGTCGTTTTTGTCCTGTGCGCCGCTGTTTCGTTTTTCCTGTCGTACGGGCTGGGAAGACTGCCGTTTGGCGCTCTGCTCGTAGGAGCTGCCGAGAAAAAACGGGTGAGTGAACCTGCGAAAAAACAACTGCCACACGCAGGATAATGGAGAGGATTTCGGCACGTGTGGATGGAACAGTAGTAGGAGCACGAGAGGAGGAAAGAATTACCCCATGCTGTTCGCCTACATTCAGTTGGCCCTATCAATGGCATTGGTAGGAATGAACATTTCCATCGGTAAAGAAATGGTTTCGCACGTGCCCGTTTTCCTGTTTTCCGAGCTGCGGTTCCTGATCGCGATCGCGATTTTGCTGCCGTTGCTCTTTTGGCGTGGCGAGTGGAAGTCGTCCTGGAGCAAGGAAGAGGGGAGCGTCCTGTTCTGGCAGTCGTTTTTCGGCGTCTTTCTGTTCAGTGTTTGCATGCTGTACGGCGTGCAGTGGACGACCGCTACAGCCGCAGGGATTATTACGAGCACGGTTCCAGCCTGCATCGCTCTGTTTTCCTTCTGGATTCTCAAGGAAAAGCTTCAACTGAACAACATGCTGGCGATTGCCCTTTCCGTGGGCGGAATCAGCCTGATTACGTTTACGGGAGGAGCACAGGAGCAGTCGCTGGCGAGTATGCTGGGCAACCTGCTTGTGTTTTTGGCTGTCGTCAGCGAAGCGCTGTTCACGATTTTTGCCAAGCGCTTGTCAGGCAAAATTACCCCGTTTCAGATGACCGCTGCGATCAACGCCATCAGCTTTGTCATGTTTTTGCCGTTTGCGATCTGGGAGGCGGTTCGCTTCGATTGGGGAGCCGTACCGGCCCATATATGGTGGCTGTTGCTTTATTACGCGGTTACGGCGAGTGTGCTCTCGTTCTTCCTCTGGTACAACGGAGTGGCGAAGGTGGAGGCATCCAAGGCGGGCTTGTTTACCGGAATGATGCCGATTAGCGCAGCGCTCGTTGCCGTGCTGTTTTTGAACGAAGCGTTTACGTGGATGCATGGGGTCGGGATGGTTCTGGTGCTTGCCTCGATTTTTGTAGGAACGCAGCGGATTCGGCGTACCGAGACGAGAATAGAGGGATAATTCAGTTTGTTGAAAAATATGAATAAGCCGCGGCAGGGGTTGACCTAGCTGGGCGGAGTCGTGGAGCCGTGATTGGCGGCGCGAGCTTTTCGATCCTAGACTGGATTTACGCGTCAGGCTTTCCGTTCATCGGGCTGGTGACGCTCGTGGAAAAACAGCAGAAACATCGCGGCGGACAAGAAAAAAGCGCTTTGGCTAGGGGGCCAAAACGCTTTTTGTGCTTATTTTGCCACTGCTTTTTCCAAGTCTTTGACGCCGCTGTAGATCAATTGGAACAGATCGTCGATGTTGTCCTCTTCGATGCAAGAGAAAGCGATGCGCAGATCGGTTTGGCCGAGAGCGATCGTACCTACGCCGTACTGTTCCAGCAAGTGCTGGCGCAATGCTTCCGCTTCGACGGTTTTCAGCTTGAGGCACATGAAGTAACCGGAGTTGAACGGATAGTAGCCCCAGGCGTCGTCGAATTTGCCGCTGTCGAGCAGTTGCTTCACGCGGTTGGCGCGGCCTCTCATGATTTCCAGCTTCTCCTGTTTTTGTGCCTTGAACTCAGGAGAGGTGAGAGCTTGCAGGACGAATGTTTGCGATGGGTGAGATCCGCTGGAAATGGTTGCGCGGATAATGCCCAATGTTTTTTGCTCCAGCGCGGCGAGCAGGTCGCTGGAAGGAGCTGCATATGTGATAAAGCCGACGCGGAAGCCCCAAACGTATTCTTCTTTGGTCGCGCCATCTACTTTAATAGGGAGGATGCGCGGATGTACGTTTGCCAGGCTTGGGAACAGCGACTCGTGCATGGAGTCTTCGAAGAACAGGCCAAAGTACGCATCGTCTGTTACGGCTACGATGTTGATGCCCGCTTCTGCTCCTTCCTTGAGCGCTGCCACGATTTGACGGCCTTCTTCTGCCCCTGGCGTGTACCCTGTCGGGTTGTTCGGGAAGTTCAGGACGACAATCGCTTTTCCTTTATCTTTTTGCGCCAAAATCGCTTCACGCAATCCGGAGGCATTAAACTTCATCTCATCGTTATACAATGGATAGTAGACCATTTCAGCACCGCGACGGATGGAGAAAGTCAGCTCGTAGTTTTCCCAGTTTTTGTCCGGGATGATGACGCTGTCGCCGTTGTCCGCAAACAGGTCTGCAACCACGCTCAGGCCGTGGGTCAAAGCGTTGGTGACAATCGGATTGCTGAACGTCAGGTTCGCCAGCGAAGGCTGTTCCTCCATCATTTTTTGCCGCCATGCTGCACGCAGCTCAGGCTTTCCGGCAGGAGGAGCGTACTCGTACAAATCTTTTGGCGCATAGGCCGACAGATTGTCTTGAATCACTTTCAGGTGCATCGGTTGGCCATTTTCCAGGGCGATCCCGATTGTTGCATTGTATTTTTTCGCTTTTGCTTTCGCTTCAGCCGATTGGCTCAGAATTCCTTCTTTTGGAAAGTAAATCAGCTTGCCGATGTTGGACATCATCTCAAAAACGTGTGGATTTTCCCGCTGAATCGTCTCATTCAGCTGTGATGCCAGTGAATGCATGGTAGCCTCCCTCTTCCTTTGGAACATCTGTTTATCATCAACAATAAAGATAGCGCATCTACATGCATTTGTCATCTAGCAGGCAGGGATTTTTCAGATTTTTGAACGGATTCTTTTGACAATGGGTGAAAACGTTTGCTACGTTGTAAACACATAGAGGGGCAGGAGGGATTGTACCGATGGCAGAACGGAGTATCGTTCTATTAGGGAATCCGATTTTGCGCGACAGGTCGAGAAAAGTGACATCCATGACTCCCCAGACAGAAACGATTTTGCAAGACATGAAGCATACGCTGTACGCCAAAAAAGGACGGGCCGGATTGTCGGCTGTGCAAATCGGCGTTTTGCAGCGGCTGGTGGTGCTGGATTGCGGCAGCGGCCTTGTCGAGCTGATCAACCCGGAGATTGTGGACGTGAGCGGCGTTCAGATAGGTCCAGAAGCTTGCCTGTCGATTCCGGGGGTGATCGGGATCGTGAGTCGGGCACGCTCTGTAAAAGTGCGGACAGAGACGCGCAGCGGCGAGAAGCACGTCTTTGAGGCAGAAGATTTTTTCGCGCGTTGTCTTCAGCATGAGCTGGATCATCTGGAAGGAATTTTGTTCATCGATCATGTAGAAGCACTGTACTCTGCGAAAACGGGCAAACAGCTCAGGCCAAAAGACGCCAACGCGATCCTGGCATACAGAAGAGACGTCTACCGACAAGCATGACAAGCGCTTGATGTTTTGCGACAACAAGGAGAATGACAAATGAAGCGTTGGAACATCGTATTAACAGGGTTCGGAACCGTAGGCAAGCAAATCGCGCGACTGCTGCAAGAACGTAAGGACCGTTACCGCCAGTTGTACCAGGCTGACGTCAGGCTTGTCGGCGTCGCCCGCTCAATTGGCGGCTTATACGATCCGCATGGACTTGCGGAAGAGGGCTTGAACGCATTTGCGCAAGAAAAGAAAGCGGCTGCTTCGGCATGGAACGCCGAAGCATGGTTGGCGAAAACAGAAGCGGACATCTTGATCGAAGCCGGGCCGTCCGATGTCCAAACGGGAGGAGCGAGCCTTGGCTTTATCCGCCAGGCGCTCGCAAAAGGAATGCACGCCATTGCCGTGTCAAAAGGTGCGCTCGTCGTCGATTACAGCGGCTTGTCCGCTTTGGCAAAAGAGCAAGGCGTCCAGTTGAAAATCAGCGGGGCGACTGCGGCGGCTTTGCCGACCATCGACCTGTTCACCTACAATTTGGCTGGCTGTGAAATCAGGCACGTAGAAGGCATTTTTACCGGAACGACCAATTTTGTGCTGACGAGCATGATGGAAGAAGGGATCAGCAGCGAAGAGGCGATCCGGCGGGCGCAAGCGATGGGAATCGCAGAGCCTGACCCGACATATGACATCGAAGGCTTTGACACCGCATCCAAGCTGACGATTTTGGCCAATGCTGCGTTCGCTGCTCCAATCAAGCTGTCCGACATCCCGCGGGCCAGCGTACGCGAGGTGACAGTGGAACAAATAGCGGAGTGGAAACAAAGCGGGCGTGTGCCCAAGCTGATCGGGACGATCAAACCGACTGCGGACGGGATTCAAGCGGCTGTAGAATTGAAAGCGGTTGAAGCGAGTCACCCTTTTGCCCGTGTAAAAGGCACTACGAAGGCGATTCGGGTCGAAACCGATGTGATGGGAGAGCTGATGGTGGTCGGCGGGAAGTCAGACCCTGTAGCAGCGGCAGCCGCAGCGCTGAAAGACCTGGAGCATATTCTCAGCAAGTAAAAGCGCAGCTCCTAAACGGCAACAGCCCTGAGCAAGCTTCGTCTGTTTTCCAGCGATCGGCAGGCATGTATTTGCTGCTTTCACGCGCATACTACCGATGTACCACAAACTATCCAAATAGCGGCGAGGGGGCCATACGATGAAGCAATCATCTGATGTCAATGCCGAACTGCAACAAGTTTCTGCCTATCCGACCAAACAGAAGATGAACCAAAAGGATGTCGCTCTGTTTGACGAGCAGAAAGGTTGCGGCTGCACCCCCGAAGCGAAAAACGCGGCAAATACGGAGCAAGGCTAGCTCCACACGAGAAAAGCCGGGTCTCTTTGTGCGAAGAGAAACCCGGCTTTCGTGTGAAACGATTGTTTTATCCGATAAATTCTTGAACCCAGTAGCCGTTCGTGTATCCGACACCGATTTTGGTAAAGGCCGGGTTCATAATGTTTTTGCGGTGGCCATCACTGTTCATCCATTGCGTCATGACTTCTTCAGGGCTGCGTTGACCCATGGCGATGTTCTCGCCCGCAGCCATATAAGAGATGCCAAACTGCTTCATCATGTCAAATGGCGAACCGTACGTAGGGCTTGTATGGTCGAAGTAGTTGTTGTTCGACATGTCCGCTGCTTTTGCAAGTGCCACTTTGGACAAAGAAGCGTCCATCGTCACGGGAGCCAGTCCTGCTTTGGCGCGTTCCTGATTGACGAGATCAGCGACTTGCTTGGCAAAATCTCCTATTTTAGCCTGGTCAGCTTGTCCGGTTGGAGCCGCAGGTGTAGTTGCAACTGGTTGCGCAGGTGCTTGCGGTGCTGTTTGCACTGGTTTTTGTACGGGCTTTTGCACTGGCTGCTGCTGAACAGGTACTTGCTTTACTGGTGGAACAACAACCTGATTTTGCTGGGCATTGGATGCAAAAGGCAATTGTCCCGCATATGGAATCCATTGATAGGAAAATTGATATGGTGTACTGTTACCGTTTTTCAACGGGCAGTTTGCGGAAGTTGCAGCAGAAGCAGAAGTAGTAAATCCGGTCAAGGCCAAGCCCAATCCCAGAGTCATGGCGATGGCAGTAGCTCCAAAACGTTTCATATTCACATCGTCTCCTTTTTTTGGCCTACGAGGTTAGTTGTCGGATTCGGGTTGAGGAAACAACCCTACGCTCCTTCGAGCGATTCACCCCATAGCGGGTTTTGTTGACCCGCGTAAAAGATCCCCCGCACTTCCATTCGTGAGGAAGTTTCGGCGTATTGGTTTGGCATGACCCAGAATATCAGACCATCCCGCCCGAAATAAAGGAGTAATATCTGCCAATCTGCTGGAAACGTTGGTGCTAGTGCGTTTATTTCGCTTCGTCTTCGTCGTCCTTCCACGCTGTCAATCCGCCGAGCAGCGCTTTTGCCTCATATCCGTGCTCGCGCAGCAAAGCTGCCGCTTTTTGGGCTTTATTTCCCGTTGTGCATACAGTGATGATCTGTCTTTCTTTGACGGCCCGTTCTGTTTCTTCATCTAATAGTTTGGCGCCCTGCGCAAGCATGTGCACGTATGGAACATTTCGCGTGTCAGCGAATTTGCTTTCCACACTGCCTGTCTGAAATTTGGCTTCGTCGCGAACATCAAGGAACAAAATCGGAGTACCCTTTTCCAAAAGTTGCTTGATTTCTTGCTTTGTATACACTTCTTTTGACATGAATCATCCCTCCAGAACCTTAGTGTATCAGGTGAGAAACGGGCCGTGTAGCATCTAAATAGTTGATTATAGCGTATTTGTATGATAGAATGATAGTATTACTTGAATAATTAAGCCTAATTCATCGAGGTGCATAATGATGCTGATGGATAACGTTTTTGGATTCCCGATTCACACTGGCGCGGTCATCGGAGCCGCAAGGATGGGAGAGAGGAAGGGCTTTCGTCGTTTTAGGTTTTCAAAAAGTTTTGGTTTTAACATGGCAGTTCCGTCCTATGACACTTTCATATTGTCGAAGTAGAATAAATTCACATATCATGAAGGCGTATTGCAATCAGATGTTGGAGTATTTCTTCATGATATGTGAGCTTTATTTGCCTCGGTAAATATGACTGCATATTCAAATTGACTTTTGGAGGTTTTTTTACATGCAATCGAACGGAACAGTTAAATGGTTTAACGCAGAAAAAGGTTATGGCTTTATTCAAGTAGAAGGCGGAGACGACGTTTTCGTACACTACAGCGCAATCCAAGGTGACGGCTTCAAAACTTTGGAAGAAGGTCAACGCGTTCAGTTCAACATCGTAACTGGCAACCGTGGCCCACAAGCTGAGAACGTAACAAAACTGTAAACCTCCTTTATAAAAGAAACTGTCCTGAGTGGGCAGTTTCTTTTTTGTGTCTGCGGGAACGAATTACAGAAACGGATTGTTTACATAAGCTCCTTTGGTAGCCATGACGAGCAAATTCGTCGCCATGAATTTCGGTGTGTACGGCATGTCGTGTTCGAACCACAGGTCGTGGAAAAAGCAGTCGCCACTTTTGGCAAAGTAGACGTACTGGTCAACAACGCTGGCGTCAGTACGGATCAAAAGCTGGAACAGTTCGACGTGGAGCAGTGGAACAAAGTGATGAGCATCAACTTGACAGGCTGCATGCTCGGGATGAAATACGCGGTGCCAGAAATGAAGAAAGCGGGCGGCGGCTCCGTCATTCACATCTCGTCCATCGCTGGCTTGGTTGCCCTGAACTACACGAATGCGTATACGGCGGCAAAAGGGGCGCTTCGCTCGCTTGCCAAAGCGTCTGCTGTCGAGCTGGCTCCAGACAACATCCGCGTCAATTCCGTTCACCCGGGAATTATCGTGACGCCGATGATCCAGGAAACGCTCGATCACGGGGCTGGACAAATGTTTGAAAGGGGAACGCCGTTGCCGCGATTGGGCAAACCGGAAGATATCGCTTATGGTGTCCTGTATCTCGCTTCTGATGAATCCAGCTTCGTAACAGGTACAGAATTGGTCATTGACGGCGGTTGGACAGCCCGATAACGATAACGAAAAGACAAGGCGTTGGGAGATGCATCCCGGCGTCTTTTTTCTCTACCCATACACGCTTGTTCTCCCGTATAATCGAGAATGCTGTCTTTCAAGCAAGAACGGGGAGGGAACAAGATGGAAGAATGGTTGGAATCGCTGCAAAAGGCCGTTCCGCTGCTGCAACAGGCTGTGAGCGTGAACGAAATCAAAAAAGGACATTCCGCAGACAAAAAGTACCGTGTCGATTTGCCAGAAGGGCGTACTGTGGTGCTCCGAGTCGCAAGCGAGCAGCAGGCTGAGCAAAAAGCGCAGGAATTTGCTGTCTTGCAGTCGCTTGCGTCGTATCCGATCCGGGCCTCCAAGCCGCTTGCTTTTGGCGTGCAAAAAGAGCTGGGGATTTGCTACATGCTCGTGAGTTACATCGAGGGCGATGATGCCAGAGATCGCTTGCCTTTTTACACGGAAAGCGAACAGCAGCAGACAGGATTTTTGGCGGGGCAGGATTTGGCAGCCATGCATCAGCTTGCGGCTCCAGCGGCGATCCCGCCTTGGATAGACCGATGCGTGCAAAAGCATCGCAGGTACGTCGAGGCGTATCAAACGTTCTCGCCACCGCTTCCGTACGGAGACAAAATCTTGGCTTACATTGAGCGGCACTTGGCCTGTCTGGAAGGACGGCCGAACCAGTTTTTGCATGACGACTTCCATGTCGGCAACCTGATTGTCCGCGATGGCACTTATGCCGGGGTGATCGACTTTAATCGCTACGATTGGGGCGATCCGGTTCACGAGTTTGTGAAGCTGGCTTTTTTCAGCAAAGAAGTGAGCGTTCCGTTTTGCAACGGTCAGTTGGCCGGGTATTGGAATCATCAGGAGATTCCGGACGAATTTTGGACCTTGTTCAACGTCTATACGGCAATGACCGTTTTCTCCTCCATCATCTGGACCAAGCGAGTTGTGCCCGAGCAGCTGCCGGACATGATCGCGCGGGTCAATCTTATCGTCGAAGAGTACGATGCTTTCGAACGGCGTACTCCGCACTGGTATAAACGGATCGAAAAATAAAAAAGAACTATGGCAACTACCATAGTTCTTTGGGAAAAGGGTGCGACAATTACAGACAGTGGCTGTCGATTTCTACAGTAAGCAGCTGGCTAGGAAGCACAGACAAGCCAACTACTTGACCGCCGCCGACAGACGTACGTCCGTAAGTTGTCAGAAGGACATTCTCGGCGTTGCCGTTACGGCCGACAATCAGGCGCACTTCGTAGTGGTTGGTCGCAACAACAGTTGCGTTCAAGGCAATACGAGTGTTGGCTGCAAGGGTTTGTGTTACGTCGAGAAGTGTACCTACTGGATTGGTTTGTGTGACAGCATCGCCCCAGTTCAATACTTGCACACGCACCTCTACAGGTTCGTCGTTGAGGTTGACCAAGTCGATGTGAGCGGTAAGAGCAACGTTCAGGTTGTTTTGCAAAATACCTGTTGTTCTCACCGTCGTTCTGCGATGATGGCCTCCATCTCTGTCGTGTGTGCTTGCAAACTCCATTTCAGACATCCCAGATCACTCCATTCTTCAATCTTAACTGATGGGACAATATACAATATTACGTCTTGTCTCCTTTTGTAACGGCGAACGTAATGGGACGAGTAACCATTTCTGATAGAAAGCGGTGGAAATGTTGAAAGAAGCTTCCATATTCAAGCAATTAGACTATTCGGCGCGTTTCGAATGGGGATATGACGGGGTGGAGGAGCTGGCGGGCCACTCTGATATTCTAGTAATCATCGATGTGCTTTCCTTTACGACCTGCGTCGACATCGTGTGCGGGCGAGGCGGAGTCGTCTATCCGTATCGCACGAGAGACGAGACAGCGGCCTTTTTTGCGCAAAAGCAAGGCGCCTTGCTCGCGGGCAAACGCGGCGAGCCGCTTTCTTTATCTCCGTCCTGTCTGATGACGCTTCCAGAAGGGAGCAAGATCGTTTTGCCGTCGCCATGCTGTACGACTGCGGCTCGGGCTGAGAGCTTGCCGCGAGGGGATTTACAGAGGATGTCACCCTTGCTGCTCAATGGAACCACAGCCAGACCGTGCCCGTGTTACGCAGCGATCTCGCCTACGAAGCCTCCCGTTGATTCCCGCTTTTCTCTGCTTGTTCCCGCATAAAGACTCCCTGGTTCGGAAACCATTCTCATGAACGAGCGAGAATTTGGACAGGGAGGATGAACATGGAAAAAGACAACCAGGCCACGTCAGGCAAAGCAATGGAAGAGGAGCTGCTTACGAACCGCCAAGGTCATCCGATTAGCGACAATCAAAACATGCGAACCGTCGGGAACCGCGGCCCTACTGTTCTGGAAAACTACGATTTTCTGGAAAAAATCACGCATTTTGATCGGGAGAGAATCCCGGAGCGTGTCGTGCACGGGCGCGGTGCCGGAGCGCACGGATACTTCGAAGCGTACGGAACAGTCGGGGGTGAACCGATCGCCAAGTACACGAGAGCGAAGCTGTTTGCGGAACGCGGGAAGCAGACTCCGGTATTCGTGCGCTTTTCCACGGTTATCCACGGTGCGCACTCGCCAGAGACATTGCGCGATCCGCGCGGGTTTGCCGTGAAGTTTTACACGGAAGATGGCAACTGGGACTTGGTCGGAAACAATTTGAAAGTATTTTTTATCCGCGATGCGATGAAATTCCCTGACCTCGTCCACGCCTTCAAGCCAGACCCGGTGACGAATATTCAGGATGTGGAGCGGATTTTCGACTTTATTTCCAACACGCCGGAAGCGATGCACATGATTACGTTTCTCTTTTCACCGTGGGGCATCCCGGCGAACTACAGGCAAATGCAAGGCTCTGGCGTCAATACATACAAATGGGTCAACCAGGCGGGCGAGGGTGTTTTGGTCAAGTACCATTGGCAGCCGCTTTCGCAAGGAATCAAAAACTTGACGCAGAAGGAAGCAGAAGAAATACAGGGGAAAAACTTCAATCACGCGACACAGGACTTGTATGAAGCGATTGAGCAAGGGAACTACCCGGAGTGGGAAATGTGCGTGCAAATCATGAGCGACGACGAGCATCCCGAGCTGGATTTTGACCCGCTCGATCCGACGAAGCTGTGGCCGGAGGATCAGTTCCCATTTTTGCCTGTGGGAAAAATGGTGCTGAACAAAAATCCGCAAAACTATTTCGCGGAAGTAGAACAGGCGTCTTTTGGGACGGGCGTGCTCGTCGACGGTCTGGACTTCTCGGATGACAAGCTGCTTCAGGGCAGGACGTTTTCCTACTCGGACACGCAGCGCTATCGGGTAGGGGCAAACTACTTGCAGCTGCCGATCAACGCTCCGAAAAAGCACGTTGCGACCAATCAGGAAGGCGGCCAAATGCTCTACCACGTGGACCGCCAACAGCCGCATATCAATTACGAGCCGTCCACGCTCGGCGGGCTGCATGAAGCAAAGCAGGGCGCTCCCGACCATGAGCCGACGGTGTCAGGAAAGATTGTCCGGCAAAAAATTGACCGCACGAACGATTTCAAACAGGCTGGCGAGCGCTATCGGCTGCTGGAAGACTGGGAAAAGGACGATCTGATCGCCAATTTGACCGATGCCTTGTTGTCCTGTGATCGGCGCATTCAGGAAAAGATGCTCGGCTACTTTTTCCAGTGTGACGAGGAGTACGGCGCACGCTTGAAGCGAGGCATCGAGCAGGGTGGTCAAAATGCCGACAACGGACACGGCGGGCCGATGGGAGCGACGAATCCGGATGCTGGCGTGCGCCAGGCGGAGGAAGACGGTCATGCTGCGGAGCCGTATTAATTAGCAAGCAAGACGATTCAACCCCCTTTGCTTCGCCACGGAGCCAAAGGGGGTTTTTTTATGGGAAAATGTTCGGGAAGATACCGTTACTTTTTTTGCCAGTAAACGTCTAACCAAGTATTGTCTCCATAAATCCAAATAATGGTGGTGTCATGAGCACGTGTGGAATCGGAATCAACTCAAGGTGCTGGCGTGCAGCGGTTTGACTCTTGTCCTCGTTGCTTCTGGGAGCGTGCAGGCAGAACAAACGGCCACGCCAACGACTCCGGCGCAAAAACAGGCCAGCGGCAGTGGTGCAGCAGCCGACAAAGCCAGCGAAGTAACGATGAAGGCATGCGGCAACATCGCGCAAAAGACTGCGCAAGCAAAGCCGGCTGCAAGCTCTCCGGCGGTTTTACAAGAAGCGACCGCCTTGTCCGGCATGGAGAGAATTGCGACGGACAACATTTTTGATGGAGCGGGGTATGGCTGGCGTCCTGGCATTTCCTACGCTTTTGACAACCAGGGCAACGTCTGGGGTTGGGGCGTGCAGGGAGAAAAGGACGCAGATTTTCCGCAAAAGCTCGCGGGATTGCAAAATGTCAAACAAATCTCCGGAGACCATGCGCTGACGAAAGACGGTCAGGTCTGGCGGCTGAACGACATGGCACAGCCGGAAAAAGTGGCGGGGTTGGATCACATTCAGTCGATCAGTGAGTTAAATGGAAACGAAGGCGTGCTCGTACTGCTCAAAGACGATGGGACCGTGTGGACGTGGATGCAAGGAGAGAGCAAGCCTGCCCAGTTGGGTGCTTTCGCCAAGGTGACGCATATATACGGTTCGTCTTTTTCCTTGTTTGTGTTGGAGCAAAACGGCAAGCTGTACTACGTCAGCGGCCAGGGGCAGGAGCTGAAAGCCGAGCTTGCACAGTTGGTGAATGTCCCGGGGGCGGTCAAGCAAATCGCGCTTGATTACTCTGATCGTGCGCTGATACAAACCACAACGGGCGAGGTACACGTGTTTGACCCGGATGAAAACAAGCTGACGCGTGCTCCGCGCGAAGCCGACGGTGCTGTCAACATGGCAGTGGGTGGCGAAGGGATGTACTTGTTCAGCAAAAAAGACGGCACGGTCTGGGGCTGGGGAAACAACACACTCGGCATGCTTGGCGAAAAGCAGCCGAATCTCGTAAACGTACCTGTGCAAATCGCAGGCTTGCGCGCTATTGTTGACATTCAGGCAGGCACAGATCACGTAATCGCCCTGCAAAAATCCGGACACGTATATTCATGGGGCAGCAATATGACGGGACAGCTGGGCAGATTGCCGCATCTGCTCACGGAATGGACGGAGATCGGGGAACTGAAAGACGTCCGGCAAGTGAGCACGGACATGGGCAAGCCGTTTTTTGTCCGCAAAGATGGCACGCTTTGGGGCATGAACGACAAGCTTGTGCCTTATCAGGTGCAAGGTCCCAAAAATATTCAGGCAATCACCAGCATTTTGAATACAGCGGTAACTGTGGATACAGCGGGGAAAGTCCAGATGTGGACAGATGATTTTGCCACCTGCCAGGAATTGTCCTTGTCTGCCCCTGCCAAAGACGTGGTGGGAGGAGAAAGACGATTGCTGGTGCGTCTAGCGGACGATCGGCTGTACACAGTCGAGTTGCAGCACGAGTTTGTCGAAAAGCACGGCATTTACGAGCCTGCGAACATCAAAATCGGCAAGGCAGAAGCCGTTCAGATCGATCCGGCTGTCATTTCGCAAATCACCAAGCTGTACGCCAACGCGTATACGTTCCTCGCGACAACAAAAACCGGGGAAGTGCTTTATGCAGAGCAAACAGCCAAGCAGCCAGCATTTGTCAAAGTGCCCGGTGTAAAAGGAGTGCGTGAATTGGCTCCGCAATATTTTGTCCGCTACACGACGGAAGATGTTTCTGTCTATGCGATGACGGATTCGGGAGCGGTTGCGGAGCTGCAATTCCAAGTCGATCGCGATGGCGACGAGTGGAAAGTGGGGAAGGTTGCAGTGTTGCCAAAGCTTGAAGAAAACATCGCCTTGGCAAGTGGGAGACTGAGAATAACGAAGGATGGCGAGCTGTACGAGCACGACTGGAATGAGCTTGCCAAAAAACGCGTTCCCCGCCCTGTCCGACTGGTAGCTTCTTCGTACGATTACGCGATCGAGGGGCCGGGGTCCCACTATCACGTGCTCGTGACCGAAGATGACAAAATCGTTGTGATCGGCTACAATCCGTACGGCCGAAGCTCGCTTGAACCGCAGCTCGTCCAAACGAAATAAAAAACTCACGCTCCGTGCAAAGGAGCGTGAGTCTGCGCACAGGGGAAAATTATTTGCCTCTGTGCTTTTCTTTTGCTTTCTGGACTTTTTGCTGCCACTTTTGTTCTTGCAGCTCGAGCTTTTGCTTGCGACCTAATACTTTCTTCTCAACCTTGCGCGCTTCCCAGTCCAGCTTGATCGCTTCCTGGGCAAAGGTGGAAGCTCCTTTTTGCCGCAGCTCTTTTGCCACTTGACGAGCCAGCCGCTTCGGGTTGATCTTGGTCGCAACGGCTGCTTTTACTTGTACGGACTGTCTTGTGTCATCCAGTCCGGGCAACAGACGATGCAAGACGAAGTCAAGCACCTCGCCGTCTTTTGGCTCGGAACCAAACAGAAATCTGCATGCTGTCAGCCGCGCATTTTCCACATGCTCGACCACGCCAACCCAAAACTGTCCATCGAAATAAACGGTTAGTTTCACCCAAACCGCCCCCTCTGAAAAATTCAAGAGTGTCGGACATCCCGAGGGGGGAAGGTTACTGACAGAGACACGCGCGCATGTTCTGCGCCCGGACTACCAACCGGGAACTGTGTTTTTACACTCTTGCTGTTTATTATCGTAGATGACGGCGCTGTTGACAATCATCTTCATAAAAAAAGGAAGAGATTGGTTGACAGCAAATTTTTACAAACGTAATATTTACTTGTGAACGACTTTTATGATCGTACAAGAAAAGACAGGTGAGAGCATGAATCCAATTCCTAAAATTTCGGAAGCTGAGTGGGAAGTCATGAAGGTGATATGGCAGGAGCATCCCGCAACGGCTGAGCAAATCATTGAACGCTTGCCTGCCGATATCGAATGGACCGAACCGACTGTGCGCACTTTTTTGAATCGGCTGCTGAAAAAGCAGGCCATCGGCTACGAAAAATCGGGACGCAGCTATTTGTACTATCCGCTCGTTCAAGAAAGCGACTGTAGGCGCGTGGAGAGCGAGTCGTTTCTGAAAAGGGTGTTCAATGGAGCTGTCGGAACGATGATGACCAATTTTTTAAACGACGTTCGCCTGTCGGATGAAGAAATTGAGCAGTTGCAGAACATTCTCAAGGAAAAACGGGCGCAAAAGGACAAGGAAGATCGGCGGTGACAGGAGTGGATCTGGGAATCGTGCCCGTTACTTCCAGACAATAACTAGGAGCTGTCCTTGTGGCAGCTACACGCGAGTCATTCGATCAAGGAAAGACGGGCGCGCGGCATAAGCTCAAGCGGACGGCGTGCCCGGGTACCACACGCCGAGCCACTGTTCGGCGCCGTAGTCCTCGAACCGCTCCACCTCGGTGAACCCCAGCTTCGCCGCGACGCGCATCGCAGCCTCGTTGGCTGTCTGGGTGGAGAGCACCACCGGCTCGCCGGGATGCGTGTGGGCGAACCAGTCGAGCGCCGCTGCGCACGCCTCGGTGGCGTACCCGCGGCCCCACGCTTGCGGCAAGAACATGTAGCCAAGCTCGGGCTCTCCGCCCTCTGGACGGATGTGACCCTTACGCTCCGGGGCGCGCCGATCGAGCGTGATCATGCCAATCGTTGTTCCGTTGAGCTCGACCACGAAGAAGCCGAAGCGCTGCCCAGGCACCTCAGGCAGCGCGCGCTCAAGCTCGTCACGCGGTCGGGAGCCGCCGACGTAGGTTCCCACCTCTGGTGAGGCGAACAGGTCGATCAGCGCCGCGCGGTCCCGGGCCTCGGACTGGCGGAGCACGAGCCGCTCGGTCTTGATCGGGGCAGGTGGCCAAGCGACGGGGTGCACGGTGATCTCATCTGGCATGGTGTAATCTCCCTTCTCTATTATCATTCATGTATTCTTCCTTTTTCACGAAGCTCCTCTTAAACAGAAACCCAGTAAAACGTACCGAAGCTACTCCCACCCAAACGCTAGAGATTACAGATAAACGATTCACAGTCGAGGATATAGACTATTTTTAAATGAGTAACAGTTATTGGGCTGCCACATTGTAGCTCATTTATTCTTGATACTCTGGGTGATTATGTCGTTTACATCCGAACAAGTAACAACCCGTGCTCATTGAAGTATTAAATTTCAATGAGGGGATATAGCCAGATGAAATTTGTTCAAACATTTGCTCATATTCTTTTTTATCATCAATCAATTGCCTGATGTTTTTTTCTTTATCACTTTCGGTCCAATCTTCGTTACATATATCTTCATAAGCTTCTTTTATTTCCTCAACTTTTTGTTGAATTACTTCATTCAGGATGTCACGAGCGCGGGTTGCATTTTTAGTATTAAGCAATGCATAGACATACCGACTAACCCAGTCTGGTGTTTTCCAATAGTTTTTCCAACCTTTTTCAAACCAATGAACAGAATCCTCAAAGCAACTTAATTCAAGATATAACTCGGCCACTTCGACAGTTCCGACAAATTCATCATCATCTTCAGAAAATGAGTCTAATTTATTCTTCGCTTCTTCATTTCTCCCAAGTTCACTCAAGCATTTAACATGGCTGTACAATGCGTAATCGGATTTTCTTGAACATTGAAGAAAAAAGTCTGAAGCTTCTTCTAACTGACCAAGATGATATTTCGCAACTGCCAAATTATTATAAGCTTCATTCGAGGGGTGAATTAATATGGATTGGCACAATACATCTGAGGCTTGTTTCCACATTTCCTTTTCGATATAAATTTCCGCTAGTATGTTATAGGGGAAATGGGATGAGGGAGATAGTGCAATAGCCTCTTTGATTAATTTCATGGCTGTTTCCTTGTCGCACTCCTCATGTAAATATATCCATGCAAGGTTATTTAATGACTGAGCATCACGTGATTCTCTTACTGCTTCATGGAAAAGTCTGAAGGCTTCTTCATATTCATGTCTTTCTAGACATTCGATCGCTTTTTGATTAGTACTCAACGAACATTTTCCCCTTTAATATAGTAGTAATTGAATGTAAAGCAGGTAATTACTATATGCCGACCAGTTACCCAAATTGCTTATTTTATGATTGCGTTCGTTACAGCTCCAATTATACCCTGAATTTTTTTGAATTTAGAAACGAAAACAGCATGCGAATCATACTCCGAAATCGCATGTTGTTTTATTTGTTCATTTCAATTTTCTACTCCCATACGGAACCCGTTAAAAAGAAGTCTGCACGCCATTTTGCTGATTTCTTTTTATTTTTGTCATTTTGTAACAATCTAGTTCCACGAATGGATAAACATGGGAAGAAATCGGGAGGAATTTGTTGAATGGTGTCGAAAAGATAGGCAAGACAATACGGCATGAGTCCAGAAATGATATGGTTCAGGCAGCAAAGGAGTTTTGTGGAATGGAGCATTTCTCACACGACGATTTTTCCCGCATCTCTTTAGAGGGGAATCCAGAAGTTTTGGCGCAAATGAACATGATCAATTTGACGCAAAGGGACCTGGAGCTGATCGCAGGGCTGCGTCCTTTGGTCGTGGCACAAATTGAGCACATCACGGCTTCTTTTTATGAAGCGATCCTTCATGTCGATTCGCTCAAAGAAATCATCACCAGCCATACGACAGTGAACCGCCTTCGTCAAACGCTGTCCAACCATCTGATCGAGATGTTCGACGGCTACATTGATGAAGCGTTTATCGAAAAACGGATGCGGATTGCCATGGTTCACCAAAAAATCGGGCTGCCGCCGAAGTGGTATATGGGATCTTTTCAAAATCTGCTTAGTGCCTTGCTGCGAATCGTCGATGACTTGAAAGACACGCATCCCGACTGCCCCGCCCTCGCACAAGCGGTGACGAAGCTGCTCAGCTTTGAACAACAACTCGTGCTGGAAGCGTACGAAAAACAGACGCGCGAGGAAGAACAGCGGGCAAAAGTCATTATTGAATACCAGGCGCTCCATGACGATTTGACCGGATTGCCGAACCGGAGAATGCTGCACCAATCCCTCCAGGAAACAATCGACCAAAGTGCGGAGGCCGACTCCCGTTTTGCTGTTCTCGTGCTGGATATCGACCGCTTCAAAATGATCAATGACTCTCTCGGACACACCTACGGAGACCGCTTTTTGCAAGAGGTGAGCAACCGGATTCGCAAAAGCACGGCAGGATTCGACGTTGTCATCGCACGGATGGGCGGAGACGAGTTCACCCTGATTTGCAAAAATGTGCAGTCTGATCAGGCGTTTGCCGAGTTGGCCACGCAAGTCGTCAAAGAGATCGAGATTCCGTATCGTCTGCAAAGCAATGATTACTACGTCTCAGCCAGCATCGGGATCGCCGTCTATCCCGATCACGGAACAGGCGTGGAGCAGCTATTGAAAAATGCCGACACCGCCATGTACGAGGTGAAGAAAAACGGCAAAAACGGCTTTCAGTTTTTCTCGAATGAACTGGACAACCAGTTGCTCTTGCGGATCGAGCTGGAAAGCGATTTGCGCAAAGCCGTCAAGCAAAATGAATTTATTTTGTACTACCAGCCGCAAGTACGTGCGTCGAGCAATGAAATTATCGGGGTAGAGGCGTTGGTTCGCTGGAATCACCCGACGAAGGGCATGCTGTCGCCAGGCATCTTCATTCCAGTGGCAGAAGAAACCGGACTGATTTACGATATCGGGACATGGACGCTCAGAGAGGCATGCAAGCAAATGAAAAAGTGGCATTCCGCAGGAGGCCCGCTGATTCCCGTATCGGTCAATTTGTCCTCGCGCCAGTTCCATCAAGCGAATCTGGTGGAATACATCCGCGATATTTTGCAGGAAACCGGGCTGGAAGCGAAGTATTTGGAGCTGGAAATTACCGAGAGCATGATGATGGACGCGGATTTGTCCACGGAAATTCTCAACAAGCTGAACGACTTTGGCGTCAAGATCAGTCTGGACGACTTTGGAACGGGATACAGCTCCCTCAGCTATTTGAAATTGCTGCCGATTCACAAACTCAAGATCGATCGCTCGTTCATTACCGACATCACGCAAAATACGAGCGACCAGGCGATTGTCGCCACCATTATCTCGATGGCGAAGCATTTGAATATGGACGTCATCGCGGAAGGAATCGAAACCAAGGGCCAACTGGATTTTCTCACGGAAAATGCTTGCAAGGAAATCCAAGGCTATTACTTCAGCCGACCATTGCCGGCAACCGAAGTCGAGGAGACTTTCTTCGTCCCTTACAGACAAACGCTTTTGTAAAGACGACTTTCCACAGGATGCATGGAATGGAATCATCTTGCAATTCCTGATACAATAAACTTGAGTCCCTTCGGGGGCTATTTTTCTAAGGAGGTATTTTCCATGAGGGAGAACCAAGCGTTCATCAAACTCGTCTATGAAAAACAACTGGGGGGTGACATTTATTATGAACCCTAGTATTTTGCAAGGTACGAGAAAACATTTGATCAACCAGCTTGTTTTTTTCGATGAGCAATATTCGCTCTTTTTTGACCATTATGTGCGCGATTATGGAAAAGAAAAACAAACGGTAGACGAAATGATCCAGCGCTACAAGCAGACGCTGGAACAGCTGCTCGCCAAAGACGACAGCGAGCTGTTCACGTCGCTGAAAGCTGTTACTTTGCTCGGCAGCAGTGTGAAAGTTTTATTTGAAGAGGATGACTTTGAGGAATCATTCACTGTGGTCTATCCCACAGATATTGATCCGGATAACAACAGAATCTCATTCTTGTCGCCCATTGGCAGGCAGCTGCTCATGGCTGCTCCGCGGGATTCCGTTGTTCTGGAGAGCCCGGTCGGCAAGCAGCAGGTGCATGTGCGGGAGATAAGCTTTACATATATGAGTGATTTTTCAGCACAGTAGACGGCGTGAAAACAGCTTGAAAAGTGAAGAGGAAAGGCGCTAACGTCTCGGTTAGTGTCTTTTCTTTTCCAATGAGGGAAGATCATTTTCGATGATGAGGGAGGAAAGGGATCAGATGACAACAGAAGCAAACAAAGAGGGCGTGCAAATTCCATGGCAACGCTTGACCACGCCTTACGGGAGAGGAACAGAGCTGCCTGCCTTGATCGAGCAGGGCGCTTACGGCGAAATCGGCCAGCTCATTGAGCATCAGGGTACGCTATGGCAAGTTACGCCATGGGTTTTGTCTGTTTTGTTGCAGCAGTTGAAAACAAAGCAGCCAAGCGAGGTAAGCTTGAACGAAATCGTGCTGTACAAAGCGGTGGTGGAGGCGCTGGAAGGGCATCCACTCGCGGATGCTGTCCATGTTCCGGATATGACGATGCTTTTGGACGAGGCGTATTTATGGCCGGAGGATGAAGAGGAGGACGAGGAAGCCTGGGAAGAAGAGCCGGCGGGATATGCCGAGTTGCCGTTTTCCAGCTACTATTACTACAGCTATCTGCTTTTGCAAGAAGCAGTGCCGACCTTCGAGAGAGTCGCGCAAGAAAACGAGGAAATCGTTGATCCTGTTTCCCGGCTGATCGAGATGATCTCTCAACTGAAATAAGGAGGGTAAAGCGATGGCGTTTCGAGCGGCGTGCCCTGCTTGCAACTGCGCTGGAGAGTATGATTTGCTGCATAGCTTGAAGCAGACAGAGCTTGGCTGGCAGCTTTTTTGCGAGCTGTGCGGGGAAAGCGTGATACACTTTTCCACAGAAGAAAAAGAGCAGATTTTCAAGGCGATGCAGTTGACAAAGGAGTATGTGCCGGATGTAATCAATGCCTATGGTGAGTTGAATGTGAAGGAGCTATCTTCCCGCGTGGCGTTTGGCGCGATTGCCAAAAAAGAGACAGAGGATAAAGCTTGATCCTCTGTCTACTCCGTCGGGCAATCTTCGTAATTGAACTGCCACTCGATCCCGAATTTGTCGACGACACTTCCGTAGCATTTGCTCCAAAACGTTTCTTGCAGCTCCATGCGGACGGTGCCGCCTTCTTTTAGCTTGGCGAAGTAGCCTTTCAGCTCGTCGAGATTTTTGCTGATGATCGCCAGGCTGATGTTTGTCCCAGCGACATACGGCATTCCTGGAAAGACGTCGGAAAACATCACCCGGCTGCCAGCGAGGACGAGGTGCGTATGCATGACGCGGTTTTTCGCCTCTTCCGGCATCTGGAAGTTCGGATCGGGCGGCGTATCGCCAAAGGTCATGATTTGCGGGGGTTCCGTGCCGAAAACTTGCGCGTAAAACAGGACAGCTTCCCGGCAGTTTCCATTGAAGTTAAGGTAAGCGTGTATCGGCATAATTCATATCCTCTCTACATAATTTTTCCAACCATCTTTTAGGATGGGGTCGTTTGCTGGCAAATATACGTGGAGGACGCACAGGAGGAACAGATATCATGATTGTTATACCTATCGTTGTCCTGCTGTTTTTTCTGTTTTGGTGGTTGTACCCGCTTGTGCAGCCGAGTTTGGTGTCGTTTTGGGTGCCGAGACAACATCGCGTCAAAACGGTTCGGTCGGTGGCGAAATGACCAAGCGGCTCGTGCAATTCGCCGAGCAGCAACTGTTCCGCCCGTAGCTTCCTTCCAACATCACATACGGAAAAAGGCGATCTCGCAAGCTGGCACACTGGCTGAGGGGATCGCTTTTTCTGTTTGGGCAACAGGTGAAGGGGAAGGCGAAGGCAGCGGGCAACCGTTGATAATGAGAACCATTTTCATATATAATGAAGCCAAATACAGCCAGCTAGCGGCGTATCGCAAACAGGTTGAAGGAGTGAGCAGCTGCGATGCGGGTCAGTGAATCATTTGTGCTTTGGAACCATGCTTCTCTGAAAATATTGGACGTTCGTTACTTGGCTTTGTTTCGGGAAGAGGCAAGCCGTGCCTGGCAGCTTCCGGCCAGCAGCTTTTTATTTGCGACCAAAGGGAGAGCCGAGATTTGGCTCGATGGACAGAAGCATCCGGCCCAGCGCTTTTACATGCTCCACGGCGGAAAAGGCGCCAGGCTGCAGATTTGTCCGCTGGAGGACGTTTTCGAATATTATGTGATCTACTACAAAGCGCTGCTCCCTTTGCCGATGAACCAGGAGCTGATCGCCATGCTGGAGCGGCAGAGGCCGTTTGATGCTGCGTACGGCTTTCTCCCGGAAAAAGCGGTGTGTCTGTTGCAAAACATTCAGCTGATGCACGAAGAATGGGAGAAACGGAACGGACTGGAGCATTTTCATGTGCGGGCGCTTTTTTATCAAGTGGTCTACGAGCTTTTGCGGCAGATGCACAACCCATCGTTGTCGCGTAAGCCGAATGATTTGGCTGCTCAGGCGCTCGGATATATTCAGGAAAACTATGCCCAACCGCTCTCGCTCGGAGTGCTCGCCGAGCTGTTGGACAGCAGTCCGCGCCATTTGTCGAGACTGTTCAAGCAGCGGACGGGCAGCAGTCCGATCGAGTACATGATTTCGCTGCGGATGGAAAAAGCGAAGGAGCTGCTCAGGCGCACAGAAGCCAGTTTGCAGGACATTACCGAAGAGATCGGCTATCCGGATCGGTACTATTTTGCGAAAATGTTCAAACGGTACACGGGAGCATCGCCGATCCGGTATCGCACGGAACAGGCAAGGCACGATGAGACATCGAAAATGGCGCGATATGACATTGAGGCAGGTAGAAGCCGCGTTTATAGTGATAATGGTTATCATCATCGTCACGATAAAGGGGGAACATTCATACCTATGCGCTACAGCAACAAATCTTCTTTGGCAACCATCCTGTTTTTGTGCCTGACTCTGATCCTCGGCGCTTGCTCTGCACCGACTACTACAAGCACGGCCAATCCGGGTGCGGAACAGCCGCAGGTGAACTCCGCAGCGTCAGCTTCGACCTCGAACCAGCCAAGCGCAAAGCCGGCAACAAAAATCGTCTCTACAGCCAAAGGTGACGTGGAGATCCCAGTCAATCCCCAGCGCGTGGTCGTCTTTTACTTGCTTGGAGACGTGCTCGCGTTGAACGTAAAGCCAGTCGGCATCTCTGACGTCCAGAAAGGAGCCGCTTTTGAAAAAGAACTGGAGGGTGTCCAGACGCTCGGAACTTGGTTCGAGCCCAACCCGGAGGCGGTTTTGGCGCTTGATCCCGATCTGATCATTGCTCCTTCCGAGAAAATTTACCAAATGATGGAAAAGCTCGCGCCGACTGTGTATATCCCGTTTGACCGCATGACAGTGGAAGAACGTCTGCAAAAGCTCGGCGAAGTGCTGGGCAAGGAGGGCGAATCGAAGAAACTGCTGTCCGACTTCCACGCAAAAGTAGCGGAGAGCAAGAAAAAGTTGGGGGAAGCAGGCATTTTGGACAAGACGGTGAGCATCATGGAGGGCGGAAAAGGCAATATGTCCGTAGTCAGCAGCAAAGACTACGGGCGCGGCTCGCAAATCGTCTACGAATACTTGGGAATGAAAGCCCCGGCTATTGTGCAGGCAAAACTGGACAAGCCATCTGGGGAAGCGACAGCAGAAAGCGTTTCGTTTGAGGTGCTGCCCCAATATGCGGGTGACTTTGTGTTCCGTTCGGCGTATGAAGGAATGGTCGACTTGTCCGATAACAAAGTGTGGAACAGCATCCCGGCCATCAAGGAAGGCAGGCTGATCGAGATCGACTTCGGTTTGTCGTACTACAACGATATTTACTCGCTGGACAAGCAGCTTGATTTCATCGTCGACAGTTTGTTGAAAGCGGCGAAAAAATAATCGTTTTGCAAATTCATAGGCTAGTGAAAAGCTGTCGCCAGGCTCTGCCAGACCTTGGGGGCAGCTTTTCGCGCATTCGTCAGAGAGAGGCTAGTATGCTGCCGCACCGCAAGAGGAGGAGAGAAGATGAAGCGGCTGTATGTCGTGAAAAAAGTAGAGAGCTGTTCCTTGAACGAAAACGGACAAGCATTCGTACCAACTTATCCACTGTTTATTTGGGCGGACACTCCGGTACAGCTGCGAATGGGGGAACAGTGGCAGGAGGTGGCAAAAGGCCAGCTTGCTTTCGTTCACCCGAACGAGCGCATCGAAATGAAACGGGCGAAACAGGCTGTCGACTCGCTGTTTCTCCTCTTTTTTCAAGGATACCGTCTGGAGGAAGAAACGATCGACAAGCTGACGTATCTCGTCGATCACAGCACCTTCCCGGCACATGGCTCTGTTGCGGGCGTTGGCTCGTTGCCGCTCCGGGCTTTCACAATCGTCGAGCAGTTAGTGAAAAGCAACGCGAACGCTTCCGGTAATCCAAGCGATCAGGCAAGTCAGCACGGGCTGCTTGCCGAGCTGCTTGACCTGTTTGCCAGGGCTGTGTCGACACAAACAGCCAATCCGGCAAATCCGATGCACGATGTCCTCGACTTCACGAACCGCTATTACGACCAAAACTTGACCCGTACCCAGCTGGCGGAACTGTCAGGCTATGACGCCAGCTATTTCTCGCGTCAGTTTCAAAAGCTGGTCGGGCACAGCTTTTCCGAGCATTTGACGCGGGTCAGGCTCGATCGGGCAAAGCTGCATCTGCTGACAAGCGAGGCGACGCTTCAGGAAATCGCGGAGAAAGTCGGCTACGCAGACGGTTTTTACTTGAGCCGCAAATTCAAGCAAGTGATCGGCACTTCCCCCAGCGCGTATCGGCGGATGCCAAAGCCGCAGCGCATCGTTGCCCTGCAGTTTGCAGGTGACTTGCTCGCGCTCGGAATCAAGCCGATCGCTGCCCGGTTTGCGCCGTGGGAAAGCTCGCCGTTGATTGCAGCGGAGCTAGACGGGGTGCGGAATGTCGAAGAAATACAGAGCGTGGCGGAATGGGAGCAACTATCGCCGGATATGGTGCTTGCACCGGATTATTTGTATTACGTGCCCGATCAATTGGAGCAATTGCGCAGGCTGGAACAGATCGCGCCTGTGCTCGTCCTCCCGTGGGATCGGCTGGGGGATCGTCCTGCTCTGGCTGACCGTGATGTTGCATGGTTGCGGTACGGCAGATTCGGTCCCGAATGCAGGAAAACAAGAGGAGACACCAGCGGCTAAGCCAGAGACCAGGATTGTGAAAACCGTCCATGGGGATGTCGAAATACCAGCGAATCCGCAGCGAATCGTCACACAAGGGTACTTGGCGCAATTTCTCGCATTTGGCGTCAAACCAGTAGGAGCGCCGTACTGGGAAATCGAAAGTCCGCATGTCAAGGATTTGGCCGCAGGGATTGCGGATATCGGACAGATCGATGGCGGTTCGGTCGAGAAAATTTTGGCGCTGAATCCTGACCTGATCGTGACGGTTGGCGGGGATGAAAAGCTGAACGAGCAATATCGCAAAATCGCGCCGACAATCGTCATCCCTTATGGCACCTACCATGAGGTGCATGAAGAAATGAAAGCGTTCGGCCAGATGCTCGGCAAGGAGCAGGAAGCAGACAACTGGCTGGCCGCATTTGACGAGGACGTGAAGCAGGCAAAAGCGTCGATCGCGGGATTGGTTCCGGCAGGGACAACCTTTTCGATCATGGGACCGTTTGGCAAAGAGTTTTACATATACGGCGATGGTGTGAACCGGGGCGGCCAGGCGATTTACCAGCAGCTCGGCTTGACACCTCCGGAGAGCGTGCGCACCGATTTGATTCAGAAAAAGGTGGACGCGCAAAGTGTCTCGACCGAGAAAATCGCTGCGTATGCCGGGGATTATATTTTTCTCGACATATCTGGCGGAGCCGAGTTCGATGAAAGCTCGCCTGTTTGGGCCTCGCTCGATGCGGTGAAGAACAATCGCGTTTTCAAGCTGAACCCGGATCGCTTCTGGCCGTATGATCCAATCGCGGTGCAGGCGCAGGTGAAAGAAGTGGCAAGCATGTTGCAGGAGAGACTTGGCGAGAAGAAAGCGCAGAAATGATAGATTCGATACGGCGAAGCTTGTTGTGTTCAAAATGAAATATTTTCCAAGTACAGTGCGTGGGTGATATGATAGATTCGCCCACTTTTTTTATTGCTTGGGGAAGGAGCGGATGAAATGAGCAAAGCTGCGATCGGAGTAGGGCTGATCCTTTCCGCTTTCCTGCTTTCAGCCTGTGCGAACCACTCCCCAACGACGGATTCCGCAAACACAACAAGCGCAATCGCAAGCTGGCCCTATCCTTTTGTGAAAGTCGAAGATCGCTTGTATGTCATCGCCGATGATGAAAACGAAGAGCAATGGATCGACAAAGAAAAGCTTGGAGAACAAATCGGTAGCGTAGAAGCGAAGTACGCTTTTGAAGGAGACGAGCAAACAGCGCAAGCAGCGATTGCCTCCAACTACTTGGAAAAAGGGACAAAGCTGTTTGCCATCAAGGACGTTGACCCAAAAGAACAGATTGCATGGGAAAAGAGCGAGGGTGTGTTTGTTCGGGCAACATTCGAGATTTCTGGCTCCGAATGAGGGGCAGTTGTAGGTGAGAAGGTTTTTTCGCAACCAAAGAGCGTTGGAAAGAAATGAAGCACCGATCTCTTTGGGCAAAAGGGGAGCGCAGGTATAGGCGAGGCGATACAAGAAGGAAGGAGGGAGGACATGACTCAACTGCTGGATATGCAAATCATGTTCAACGATGTGTTAAGACGAAAGGTCGCTATCGAACAGTTTGAGCAATGGGTTTATGGGCATCCAGACATTGAAGAGCATTTTGGCTCTCCGTTTTATTTGCAACTCATCAGCCTGGACTATCGGGGAACGTACATCGAACTGGACCTGAAGCAGCTGCTGGAGCCTGTCATCCCGTATCCGGAACTGGAAAATCGCAGGTTGAAAGAAAATTTGCAAATAGTTGCAAGCACGAATGATGATATCGCAACTGCTTTGGACACGATCTATGACGACTATTGTGACGGATACAGCTTTCTCCGCTTTCTGGCTTTGGCGTACGCTCTACTCAGTGGAGCTGAGGGGCAGTTGACGATCAGTTACCGTCAGCGCGCACTGCTCCAGGAAGAAGCAAGACGGATTCAATCGTTCTTTGCGGCAGGGAAAATCAAAATGACAGGACTGCACGAATACGCTGATCTTCGCCACGAAAGCGAGCAGATGGAATTGCGAAATATCGAGTCCATGCTGCGAAAACTGGAGGAAAATAATCGCGACACATGACATCTTCCGCCGTCAAGCCCGCCGCCGATCATCAGGCAGCGGGCTTTCCCTTTCCCTTTTCCATTCATTCACACCGCAGCATTGCTCCCTATCATCTCCGCCTGGTCAAGCGAGCGGGGCCGCCCGAGCAAAAAGCCTTGCCCGACAGGAACCCCCAGAGCTTTTGCCGCCGCCAGATCATCAAGCTCCTCCAGCCCTTCCAGCACCAGCTGCGATTGCCCCAAACAAAAATCAACAAACAGCGAGACAAGCTTTTGCTTGTTCGGATGGTGGGCAAGCTGGCTGCCGAAATAGCGGTCGAGCTTGACCACGTCCGGCTCGTATTCGACGATTTTGCGCAAAGATGCTGCACCCGAGCCTACGTCATCCAGTGCGATCAAAAAGCCGTACGCGCGCAACTCGCGGATTTTCTGGCCGAGCAGTCGGACATCCCACATCTTGTCCTCCTCGGCCGCTTCATTGATCTCCAGTACAATTCGGCGAGCGATGCCCGGAAACGCAGCGAGAAGCTCGTCCAAAAAAGGTGGAAAGAGCGGATTCAGCAAGGTAGACGGAAAGAGATTGACAAACAAGTACGGCGCATTTCGCCCCGCAGGCATTTCCGCAAAATAAGATGAAACGGCACCGCGCATGGCGGCGGTATCCAATTCGTACAACTGACCAGCTTGACGCGCCGTCTGAAAAAGCTGCTCAGGCGATTGCTTCGATGCGCACCGCAGCAGCGCTTCGTATCCGAAGCATTGTCCGTTCGCAAGCTCCACGAGCGGCTGATAAGCAGCGTAATAGGTGGACGGCTTCATTGACTCAGCCATGAATCGTTTTCCCCTCCTGATCGCGAATCGACATGGCTCCGTGCAAACGTGCGGAGCCATGGAGGAGCCGAGTTTTTCCTCCGAGAAAGATTTTTTCACTTGGAAAAAATGGAATTTAGCTCATTCTACAATACAAATGGCAGTTCGGCAATTATTTTTACCAAAGGAAACATATTTGTATATGTACAAAACGCGTTGCTTCTTGTAAACTGTCCTTGTCATCAATCCGAACAGGAGGGATTTTCCAATGAGAGCTTTCCTTTTGCCAAAACGGTCGTATGTTTGCGAACTACGGGAACGGCGGTGCCTGGGCGTAAAAACAACGGAAAGCGTTACAGCGTGAGCAACAAGATGGCGATGGCACGCGAACAGACAACCCGGCAAAAGCTGTTGGTGTACATGAAAAAGCAAGGGACCGTCGATGTCCAGCAATTGGCGGAGCACTTGCAAATGACCAAGGTCGCGGTACGCAAGCATTTGGATCTTTTACATAGAGAGCATTACGTAGAGGCAAGCATCATGCGCAGACGGATTGGGCGTCCAGTCTTTGTGTACAAATTGACGCCAGCGTCCGAGCGATTGTTTCCCACGCACTACGATGAGTGGGTGACAGAGCTGATGGAAAATGTGGAGGAGCTGTTTGGCGAATCGCATGTGGCGATGCTGTTCGAACGCAGGATGAAGCGCATCCAGCAAAAATATCGCGAGCAGATGGCAGGCCAATCGTTCGAGGAGCGGCTTGACACGTTAGCGAAGCTACAGGATGCAGACGGCTATATGGTCAAGCTGGAGCAAAAGGCGGACGGGGTCTACTCGTTTATCGAAGCGAATTGCCCGATCGCGAGAGTAGCCAGCGAGTTTCCCCAAGCGTGCCAGTGCGAATGGAGCTTGTTCGCTTCGCTGTTCAACGACGCACAAGTAGACCGGACAGAATGCATCGCAGAAGGAGGGACGTGCTGCCGCTACCTTTTGACGAAAAAGCAACAGACTTGAAAGCTCATGCCAAATTAGGCATGAGTTTTTGCGTTGGCAGCGGCAGAAAAGGACAGACGACTATTCCCCAAGCGAAAGCTCGGGCGTATGGATATAGCAAGTCGAAAAAGCGAAAAACGCGAAGCATACTTGCGAGCCAACCAAGAAGGAGAGGAGGTGAAAACATGGCTATGCCCCAACCCAGGCGGACACCTGCGCGAAAAACGCCCTTTTTAAACCATCTAGAGCTGCGGCGCGCTCCAAAAAGCCACCAGCAAAACTTTTTGCGTGTCAAACAATCCATGCCAAAGCAGGACATGGCTGTCGACAAATACGAAGCACCGCGGCCCAAGCGCCAGCTTCCAGCGAAAAGCAAAAGTCAAAGCCCCGTTGCAAGTGACGTTTCCCGCCAAGCGCGAAAGGTTGGAAAAGCTTTCGGGAAAAAAACAGCGCCCATCAAGCCGCCGAAAATACGGACGCCGCTGGCAGCTCCCGATCCTCTCGAAGAGTTGCCGCACCTCGATTCATCGAGCTTGCTTGCGAGCGAGCCTTTGCGCATGGCGGACAGCAGCGCAGTCACAGCGCCAGTACGGGGTCAACAGGAAACCGGGACTGCGGCAAACGCAGGCAGCAGCAGCCAGGTTGTTTTCGCGGATGTAGCGTACACCGAGCAGGGAGAAAATGCGTATGTGCAAGTTTCGATTCTGGAAGAAGCGTGGGAAGTGAACTGGGTGCACCCGATCCATGCCCACTGGCAGCAGGAATGGCTGGAAATCCATCCGAAAATCTCGCTGGATGTGCAGGAGACGCGCCATGAGAGCAATGGGCGGGTGGTCTGGGTGCGCGGAGATTTTGAGCTGACCGTCGTTGGCACGACAAGCGAAGCGGGAAAAGTCGCCCATGAGACGCTGCGCCTGCCTTTTACATCAACGGTTTTGCGCCCGCCGGTTGCTTCGGAAAAGCAGGGAGCGGGAGCATTTCCCGACAACAGCCCGCTTGCCAGCACGGAAAGCTGGATCGAAACAGGCGATTGGAAGGCGAGCCTCATGTCCGAGCCATTCATGAAAAAAGGAGCCGGCACAAGCGAGTACAACGGGGTGGCGATCGTCAGCGGGCGAATCTGGTGGTTCCGCAAACAGCTGATTCCGCTCAGGTACGTAGGCCAAGACTGACGTGACGGCTTTTCTTCGCCATGGTCAGCAGGCCAGATCGGCAAGCGCAGGGAGCCAGTCCGCTTTTCCCTTTGCTGGCAGCAGCAAGTGCACGGCTTGTCTTTCGTACATAGGGAGTATCGCTGAGCAAATAGTTGCCTAGTTAACCAAAACTCCCAAGCAATCCGATCACAAGCCGGCTCCAAAAGGCAAAAAATGGGTATATCACGCTCGGCAACAGCCAAGTCGTTTGCCAAGGCCAGGCCATATGATGAAGAGAAAGACAATGCTCTGATAAAGGAGGCGATCAATCAAATGGGAAAACACGACGATTCAAAAGACTGCAAGTTCCGGGTTGAATACCATTGCGACGACAAACACGACAAGCATGACAAACACGATCACAAAGACAAACATGAATGCAAAGACAAGCACAAGCATGAGCATAAACACGAACATAAGCACAAACACGAGCACAAGCACGAGTACAAATGCGACCACGACCACAAGGACAAAGACAAGCATGACAAGGATCATTGCCACAGCAAGCCTGGCCATTCCTGCGGCGTGGACAATGTACGCGTATTTGGCTCCAGCACAGAAGCGACTACTTTTCCGAAAACGATCAAAGTGCCTGTCACCCTGGCAGAACTCTCGGTCGTAGTTTGTGTCGAAGCAGATATTCAATTGGAAAAACCTGCGCTGGAAATCATCCGGGCGTGGAAAAGCGTCATTCTTGAGCAATGCGAGCTGGTTCCGACATTCAATCCGTACGCGGCCAAACTGTTCGGAAGCGGCTTCATCCGCAAAAACCTTGAGTATGCCACAGCAGACCACGTTTCGGGCAGTGCCGTATGCGGGGATATTCGCCACATCAGCGCGCTGATTCCGTTCGACTTTTGCGTAGGAATTACGTTCCCTACATCTGGCCCATCCTTGCAGCTCATCCCCGATTTCACCTCTTCCGGCGAGCTGGGCAACAAGACAGGCACAGCAGCACAGTTGAACATGGGGCTATTTGGCAACCGCCAATTTTACAACGAAAAACCGTACTGTGAGCTGGTCTTTTCCGAGTTCACCGAGCTGGACATCGGGCAAGATTTGCGTAAAGTCAAATGCAACGAGCATGCTTTTTCACACGTACGCGAAAAAATTGTTCTCAATCTTGGGCTGAAAGTTTTGCAAGATCAGCAAGTTCCCTTGCCTGTGATCAATCCGCCAAAACCGCCGCACTACCCTTGCAAATAACCGCCAGCCAAGAAACGTAAAGACACTGACGCATCCGTTGGTGTCTTTGGTTTGTACAGAACAAAAATCCGCTTTTGTCTTCTCCGGCTCCCGATTTGACTGTCGCGCCACGCTCCGGGTATGAGAAAGTATGTTTGGCTCACGGAGGCGGCACTTCGCTGCTTGTCGCGAGTAAAAACAGTTCGTCCAGGGAGTGGAGAGACAGATGAAGCTCGTACATGTTATGGCAACGCTCACGTGCCTGTTCTTGCTGGCTGGTTGCGCCAGTCCGGAGGCAGGCGGCCAAGGGGCTGCGGGGAATGCCGCCCGAAAAGAAATCGTGAATCCGGGGGGCGAGAAGGTTAGCATCCCGTTGCAGCCGAAACGCATTGCCGATTTGTCCGGGTCGACGGAGGAGCTGCTTTTGCTGGGGATGGAGCCTGTCGCGACGGGCAATATCGACTATGGCAACCGCGCCGAATTTTCTCCGACGATCAAAGAGCGGCTGGCCAAAGAGACAGTCAACCTCGGTTGGTACGCCGAACCGATCAGCCTGGAAGCCGTCATGGCCGTTGAGCCAGACTTGATTTTATTGGGGCCGCTGTTCAACGAAAATTTGTACGAGCAGCTATCCAAAATGGCTCCGACGATCAAAATTCCCCACCCGTACTACGAGTGGCGCAAGCGGTTGGACTTTTTGGCAGACACGTTTGAACAGCAGCCGAAAAAGGAACAGTGGCTGAGCGAATATGCGAAAAAAACAGCGGAATGGAAGCAAAAGCTCGGCCCGATTCTCAAAGACGAAACATTTGTCGTGGTCGAAACGTATCCGCAAAATCTGGTCATTTATTCGTCAACGGGGGCAGCCGAGCTGATCTACAGCGACTTGGGACTCAAGCGAGCGGAGGGCATCCCTGCGCCGGAGCATTGGGGCGGAATCGAAATCAGTCTGGAAGCGCTGTCTGCCCTCCATCCACAGCATTTGTTACTGATGGAAAACAGCGAAAACAAACTGAGCGACAGCAAGGTGTGGAAAAGTTTGGGAGCGGTGCAAAAAGGCAATGTGTACAAAATCAGCAACGTAGACAATTACAACTATTCCTACACAGCCATCGGCCGGATGCAATTGTTGGACAAGCTGGGCAACCAGATCGTGCAGGTGCACGGACAGAAGCAGTAGCAGTAGCCGCAAAGCAGGCGGGACTAACAGCCATGGCGTGTACCATGTTCCAATCCGTACCGTTTTTTGCTCCGGCATGAAATCATTTCGCGAAAAAATCCGTTTTACAGCATTATCTCTCCGTCATTAGGTAGTGGCTACCTTGCCTTTTTCCATAAGATTAGGGGCAGGGAGTGACGAAAGGAGTAGAGTAAAAACATGGGACGAGTACGAATTAGTGTCTTTTTCAGCGTCTTCGTCGCAATGGTTGGCTTGATGATCATCGCCCCTGTCATGCCTCCATTGATTCGTGAATTGGGATTGAGCGAAACCCATTCCGGTTTGATTATTTCACTTGGTTCCGTAGCCATGGCGATCATGGCGCCCGTCTGGGGGAAATGGAGCGACACAAAAGGCAGAAAGCCCGTCATTTTAATAGGCTTTCTGGGAATGTTCGTCGCCTATGTGTTGTTTACGCTCACGATGTACGCAGGGCTTGCGAAGCTGATCAGCGGAGGTCTGCTCGTGTTCCTGCTGATCTTGGCCCGGGCGATGGTCGGCATGTTCATTCCTGCCGTTCCGTCTTCGGCGCAAGCGTACATGGCTGATGTGACGGAGGAAAAGGACAGGTCGTCCGGGATGGCGCTGATCGGTGCTGCCAATGGAATGGGGCTTGTCCTCGGGCCAGCGATCGCGGGAGTTTTTGCCCTGATCGGTCTGATTTGGCCGCTGTACATCGGGGCGCTGCTGCCGATGATCGCGTTTATCGTGGTGCTTCTCTTGATTCCGCCGCACAAGCCGGTTGTTGCGACAACCAAGCCGCCCAAGCTGAATCCTTTGCAAAAAGGACTGCGTCTGTACTTGTTCGCAGGGATGGCTACCATGCTGAGCATTGTCACCTTGCAAGTCGTCGGCGGGTTTTATTTCCAGGATCAGCTGCTTTTGACCACAACAGATACGGCGCGGATGCTTTCCATGGGCATGATGCTGAGCGGAGTCGCGATGATCATTACCCAAGGGGTGCAGATGAAAAATCCGAAATGGCAGCCGCGCTCGCTGATTCTCGTCGGTTCCTTGCTGGTGCTTGGCGGTGTAGCGCTGTTCCTGCTGTTCATTCATGCTGTCGGCTTTTACATCGCGTTCTTCTTATTTGGTGTAGGTACGGGCTTGATGATGCCAGGCTTTATGGCAGGCGCTTCGCTTAGCGTTTTGCGCGAGCAGCAGGGCGGAGTAGCCGGATTGGTGGGAGCCGTGCAAGGCATATCGGCTGTAATTGCGCCGATCTTGAGCACAAGTCTGTACCAGGTAGAGCGGCATTTGCCTTTTGGTGTCGTTGCCATTGTCGTGCTTTTGATGGCGATCACGCTGTTCGCTTCCAAAGGCGCACCTGTGTCAGCCAATGTGCTGGCGACGAAGCATTCGGAATAAGCAGTGGACCACCGAAGGACCTGTCTTCTGACCATCTGTGGGGGGCGGGTCCTTCTTTTTTACCATGCAATGATAATGATTCTCGTCAACCATCTGCGACAGGAAAGGAGAGTCGGGTATAAAAATGAAAGCAGAAATGTCCGGGCTCTTGCAAATCGCCAAAGAGAAAAAAGGGCTGCTGACCGCGGCCAGCTTGCTTTCGACGGTTTCCAGTCTCCTGCAAATCGCTCCCTTTGTAGCCGTGTACAAAATCGTGGAAGAACTGCTCTTGCACGCACAAAGTCCTGCGGGAATCGACAGGGAGCTGATCACGTATTGGGGCGTCGCCGCTTTGGTAGCGCTGGTTGCCGCCTTACTCACCTTGTACGTCGGGCTGATGTGCTCCCATGTGGCTGCCTTCCAAATTTTGTACCAGTTGCGGGTACGGCTGGCCGAGCACGTGGCGAAAGTCCCGATGGGCTACCATACGAAAACGGCCACGGGCGAGTTAAAAAAAGTGATCGAGGTCAGTGTCGAAAAAATCGAGAAATTCATTGCCCACCAGTTGCCTGACATGGTGACAGCCATTTTGATCCCGCTTTTGATGATCGGGTATTTGTTTTGGCTCAATGGGTTGCTTGCTCTCGTGCTGCTCGTCCCGGTTGTCTTCGGTCTATGGGTGCAGGCGCGCATTTTTACAAGTAAACTCGGCCGAAACGCTTTTCGCGATTATCAGTTTGCCGTGGAAGAAATGAACGCGACAGGCGTGGAATACGTGCGCGGCATGCCCGCTGTCAAAATTTTCGGGATCAAGGCGGATGAATTTTTGACTTTCCAGCGTGCGGTGAGCAGCTATCGCGACATTGCGCTGCGGATCACGGCGCTGTGCAAGAAGCCGTACAGCCTGTTTTACGTGCTGGTCAGCTCCTTGTTTACGTTTATTGTCCCGATCGGCATTTTGCTTGCGAGCGGTCAGCCGGGGAATCAGGCGTTTGCCATTACGTTTACGCTGTTTTTGATTATCACGCCGAGCTTGTCCGTGCCTTTGCTGCGGCTGATTTACGTCGGGGGCGGGCTGCGGGAAATTATCGAAGGCAACAAGCGGATTGCAGCGGTGTTTGCCGAGCCGATCGTAGCGGAGCCAACTGCTCCTCGCGTCCCTGTTGCTTACGACATCGCCTTCGACCGCGTCTCCTTCGCCTATGAAAACAAGGAGAGCAAAGACTACAAGCCCATTTTGCAAAACGTCGACTTCTTCGCCAAAGCGGGCGAAATGACGGCGCTGGTCGGGCCTTCCGGCGGGGGGAAATCGACGATCGCCAACTTGCTCTTGCGCTTTTGGGACGTCCAGGAGGGCACGATTAGCATTGGCGGTGTCCCGATCCAGGAGATGGGCACGGAAAAACTGATGGACACCGTGTCGTTTGTGTTTCAGGATGTGCACCTGTTTTACGACACGATCGAAGCGAACATCCGGATGGGGAACACGTCCGCATCCAGGGAGGCGGTCATTGCTGCGGCGAAAACAGCTTGCTGCCATGAGTTTATCGAAAAGCTGCCGCTCGGCTACGAAACAAAGATCGGCGAAGGGGGAACGTATTTGTCCGGCGGCGAAGCCCAGCGTCTCGCGATTGCCCGCGCGCTGTTGAAAAACGCCCCGATTTTGGTTCTCGATGAGGCAACCGCCTACGCCGATGCGGAAAACGAGAAAAAGATCCAGCAAGGCTTGATTGAGTTGGTGAAAGGCAAAACCGTGATCATGATTGCCCATCGGCTGTCGACGATTCACGCAGCGGAGCAAATTTTGGTCGTGAACAAAGGCGAGATTGTCGAGCGCGGGACACACGACGAGCTGCGCCAGCAAAACGGCCTGTACGAAAAAATGTGGCAAGCGCATGTCAGCGCCGCTACGTGGAAGCTCGGCGCGAACCATACGGACGCACACAAACCCGAGATGAGAGGGGAGGCCCCAGCGAATGCTTCCGTACTTTACTAACATTTCCGGCGGCAACGTGCGGAGCTTGTGGCCCGCTGCTTTTGCTGCCTTGCTGGACGGGATTGCCAAAGTCATTCCTGCCGCTTTGCTCGTCGACATTTTCCAGACGATTTACCTTTCCTTTGCCCAACCGGAGTCAGGGCTTGATACTGCCCGCTTGTGGACCGTCTGCGTCATTTTGTTTGTCTGGCTGATCGTGTCGTACGTCACCTATGCCCATCTGTACGAAAAATCGTACACGGCAGCCTATCGTTTGGCGGCCACCGGGCGGATGAAGCTCGCCGAACATTTGCGTCATTTGTCGTTAGGCTTTTTTGGCAAACGCGATCCCGGCGACGTGACGAACCTGCTGCTCAGTGATTACGCGCAGGTCGAACATACGATTTCCCACAACGTTCCGCAGCTAATCAGCGCAGTCATGCTGCCTGTGCTCGCTTTGCTCGGACTTGCCTTTTTGGACTGGAAAATGGCGCTTGCCATGTTTGTCGCGCTTCCGTTCGGTGCGCTGCTGTTGTGGCTGACCGATTCGTTGCAGGCCCGGCTCAGCGAGAGTCACGTCCGCGCGAAAAATGAAGCGGCCAGCAGGCTCCAGGAATATTTGACGGGTATCCGCGAAATTAAAGCGCACAATGCTGGCGGAAAGCGCTTTGAGCGCCTGCGGCTTGCTTTTGATCGGCTCATGCGGGCTTCTATCCGGCTGGAAGGGCTGGTCGGGCCGCTGATCATGGGCGCGCTTTTGCTGACGCGCTCCGGGATGACGATCATGATTTTGGTCGGCAGTTATTTGCTTGTGGGCGGCACCTTGTCGCTATCGGTCTTTCTGCTGTTTCTGTTGATCGGGACACGCGTGTTCGAGCCGCTGACCGTCGTGTTGATGAGCTACGGAGAAATGCGTTACTCGGCTTACAGCGCACAGCGGATCATGGATGTGCAGACAGAGCAGCGACAGCCGGGAACGGCGCTCATTCAGCCGCACGGACCCATCGTCTTTGAGCGGGTGACGTTCGGCTACGACGAGAACAACCCTGTTTTGCAGGAGCTGTCCTTTACGATCCAGCCGAATACGATTACCGCGCTGGTCGGGCCGTCCGGAAGCGGAAAAAGTACGGTGACCCGGCTGATCGCCCGCTTTTGGGACGTCCAGCAAGGAACGATCACCATCGGCGGCATGCCTGTGCATAAGGCTGACCCCGAATTTTTGCTCAAGCAGATGTCAATGGTTTTCCAGGACGTATACTTGTTCCAGGACACGATTGGCAACAACATTCGCATCGGCAAAATGGATGCGACCCAGGCAGAGATTGAAGAGGCGGCCAGGCGCGCCTGCTGCCATGAATTTATTTCCCAATTGCCGCAAGGATACGCTACACCTGTTGGCGAAGGTGGTTCTACTCTGTCTGGCGGCGAAAAGCAGCGCATATCGATTGCCCGCGCGTTGCTGAAAGACGCTCCGATCGTCCTGCTTGACGAAGCGACAGCCTCGCTTGATCCCGAGAACGAAACGGCTGTCCAGCAAGCGATCAACGAGCTGGTCAAAAGCAAAACGGTCATTTTGATTGCCCATCGCCTGAAAACCATTCAACATGCGGACAAAATCATCGTGCTGGATCAAGGACGTCTTGCCGAGGAAGGAACCCACAGCGAATTGGTGGAAAAATCCGGTCTGTACGCCCGTTTGTGGGGGTTGCAGCAAGAGGTCGACGGTTGGCGCGTGAAGTAAGAAGGATCATCCCGTCCGAGCGGCGGGGTTATTGTCGTTGGATCACAGATGAGAGAAACAACACAGAGGTGAACGACCCCATGAGTCAAGCGGCACACTGGTACGCAATCGAGAATCGCAAGGACAAGCATTGTGCGCTCGCAACCGATTTGAATGCGCTCTATCAAAATGGTTCGTTTCAGCAAACGTTATCGTTGCCCGATCAGATCGGCAAAGGGTACTGGCAGAAAACCAGCCTGAACACGATGCTGGAAATAATGGTTTGCGACATCGTTTTACACGAGGAATTGAGCATGAGCAGCACGGAACAGGACGACTGGATGAAAATATGCTTTTGCCTGGGAGAAGGGATGCAATGGTTGTCAACGGACACACATCGGGACTATGGAATCGCTTCGGGTGAAGTGACCGCCTTCGGGAGAGCGATGACGAGCAGCACGTGCCAATTCGATCCCGCGCGCAGGTTTCACAGCCTGACGCTAAAGCTGGACGTAAACAAACTGATGCAGGCGTGGCCCATCGCTTCGCTTGAACAGCAATGGGCACGCTTGACGGCACATGACAGTCTGTACGACAACAAAAAAATGACGCCTTTGGTGAGGCGCATCCTCCACGAAATGTTGAATTGTCCCTATCAAGCCGCAGTCAGACGCATGTATTTGGAAGGAAAGGTGCTGGAGCTGTTGGCCGTGTACATCGATGAGATTTTGCGGGAAAAAGACACGCTGCCTCGTGAAGTCACCTTGTCCAAGACGGACTTGACCAGTTTGTGGCAAGCCAAACAAATCGTCGATGCCAATCTGCTGTCGCCTCCCAGTCTTGCCGAGCTGTCCCGGCAAATTTGCCTCAATGAATACAAGTTGAAAAAAGGCTTTAAACAGCTGTTCGGCTTGCCTGTGCATGCTTATGTGATCGATCAGCGGCTGGAGCAGTCGAGACGCTTGCTGGAGGAGGGCAGCGTCAATGTCACGTATGCCGCCAGCATGGCAGGGTTCAACAACCTGGGACAATTTGCTGAGAAGTTCCGGAAAAAATACGGGGTGAATCCGTCTGCTTACTTGAAGAGCAGGGGATTTCGGACTGTTTAATTACGAACTATAATTTGTTATGGCGGTAATAATATTCGCCTATTTTCTTTATGATCGGCTCGAAGTGAAAAAAATCACGGGGGTAATACTTTTCGCCGTCCATGATCATGAGGTTAAAGGCGAACATTAAGAAAATAGCCAAGGCATTCTTTTCCCGACTAGGCATTTGGGCGGATTTTCATGTCATTCTCTGGAAAAGTGGCTGAAATCTACTATAATGAGAGAAAACCGGGGAAGAGAATGTATGTTCTGATAGGCTGTACGCTCCCCCTTGGAAGATATGGGAGGCTGAAACGATTGTGATCCATTCTACATTGGAACCAACAGTGAATAAGATGGAGCAAGCCATTGACAAATGGTTCGCCTACATCGAGGAAAAAGACGCCGATGAGATTGTCCGCCGCACGACTTTGCAAGTGGGCATTCATGACTCTGCCATGCTCGAATACAAAAATGATCGGGCCAGCGTTGTCCTGATGGAGCTGGATGATTGGGAGCTTGATTTTGACGACACGCCAGGAGACTTTCGGCGCTTAGGATCGAAGCAGGCGGATTTGTCAGAGACAGACGTGCGGGAACAGGTCGTCCCGCATCTTGCCGCCTATATAAAAGAAAAGCTGGAAACTCTCTCGTCCCAAGCGCTGATTAACTACCAGTTTTCGTTTTGGGGCAAGTTTCAGACAGACACAGGGGAAGTAAAGCTGCCGATTGTCGAGCTGTTCAACGCGGAAAAACAGCAACGCCTGCTGGCGGAGATTTCCGCTTATCGCACGCAACTGTTTTCGGCTTCAACTGGCCCGACCAAACCGCTGGAGACGTTTTTCCTTTCGCGTCATCTGCTGAACCGTTCGCTGTTTCCCGAGACGGATTGCCACGAAGCCATCCGGGTGTTTGATCGCATTTTGGAAGTAAACAAAAGCAAAAAAGAACAGCTTGGCGAACATCAGCACAAGATCGTCAATGCCTTGACAGACTGGGTGGAAGGCTCGTTTTTGCCGCTTTATTTTGATGTCGTGGCCAAAACGTGGCAGGAAAAGACTTATCAACGAAAGAGCGGCTTCGATCCTGCGCACATCGACGAAGGGGCTATGGAGTTGTTCCTGTATGCCGCCGTCGCTGTGATCAAGTATGAACCGTCCTATAGCAGACAAAAAGGAATTGCCTGGCTGGAGCGGGCTGTTGAACTCGGCAGCAAGCGCGCTTCGCAGTTCATGAAGGAAGGCAGCGGCACGCTCTCCCGCGAGCTGACCGTTCTGCGTGACGAACAGGTCGAGTGCCTGGCAAATGACGTCTTTGCCACCGTGACGATCTCGATCAAGCAGGAGCGCGAAGAGAGCTATGCGCAGGCCCTTGCATTTCTTTGCGCGTTGTTGCAGAGCGGTTTTCCGAAAAGCTATCAAATCAAGCTCAAATCCGGCGTCAAGCAGTTTTTGCCGATCAAAGGATTGGCGAAGTCGGGAACCCATCGCTTTTTTGCCAACGCGCTGGCTTATCCGAACTTGCACCCGTTGCTTGCCGATTACGCCCGCGTTGCCATGGTCACTTATGAGTGGTATACGGATGCCGATGATGAGAGAAATGCACTGCCTGGCACATATGCCGTCTTCGGGCTGGGATTGGCGGACGCTGAGTATTTTGCTTTGGTGGAGGAGTATTTGGACACGATCGATCTGGAGCATCAGTCCGTGCAAGATTATTTTACGGCTGCCTTCGTCGAGAAGCACGGCGTCCATCCAGAGTCGCTCCCGACATTGGTCGCGTGCTTGGTGCACGGCACCGACGCAACGAAAGTGAAGATCAAGTCAGAGCTGGAAGAAGAGCCTAATTTGAGCTTGTTGCTCGATTTGCTGCAAACGCAAGAGCCGCTTGAAGTCGAGCATGTCATTTACATCGTCTGGGGTGGTTTGGACAAGCTTGCAAAGATCGCTGCCAAAGCAAAAGGGGAGAAAGCAGAACGGCTGTCGGCCTTGCTGGATTTGGCGAAAGACCAGTCTGGAAAATGATGGTTGTATAAGAGGGGACACTCTGTCTGAGCGGTCGCTGTATGGTTTTTGGGAGCGGGTGGTTGATTTGATTCGCACGTAAATTCATAGGGCACGCGCTTGATTAATGTTCCAAATTTATTTCGAACTGGTGTGATTCAGGCACCAGTTTTTTTGTACAGGAAATGTCATACGTCGACGGTGGAAGTAATTCGTACACTGGGCGCAGTGGCTGTGGAGATCCTCATTCGTTCCGCACGATATGGCAACGAGGCGGAAGCGTTCGTCATGCTGCACCCTAGGAGCGGGCTTTTGCTGTGACGGCTGCTGCTCTCGGCGTGCGGATCGGCATTGGACGCGTAGTCATAACCAACCTATAGCCATGCATACATATTGGTGAGAATGTAGGCATGGGAGGTAGAGGAATGGACGACAAGAACGCTCGCGATCAGACGCACAATCAAAGGTGGCAAGACGGCCCGCAACCGTCGCGCTACTCGCAGACGGTTGGGAAGCGTGGACCGATTCTAGAACAAGACACCATGCTGCACGAAAAAAATGAAACGTTTATCCATGAGACCATATTAGAGCGCCCGTTGCATGTGAAGGGGTTCGGAGCCTTTGGCTATTTCGAGACGTTTCACTCGATGGCGGCTTACACGAAGCTTTGTTTCCTGCAGCATCCGGGCCAGCAAGTACCCGTTGCTGTCCGATTCTCGCTGGCGGCCAGCAACAGGGGGACGCCGGACACTTCGCGCAATGTGCGCGGCTTCTCGACTAAATTTTATACCGAGCAAGGTATCTTCGACTTAATATGCAACCATCTTCCCGTGTTTACGGTGCGGGACCCCATGCGGTTTGTAGAGACGGTCAGCGCCTTCAATCCGTCGCCCGTCAACAACTTGATGGACCCTAATCGGTTCTGGAGCTTCTACGCAGAAAATCCGGAGGCGACGCATTTCGTGCTGCAACTGTACTCCGACCTGGGAACAGTCAAGAGCTTCCGTCACATTCCGGGTTACAGCGTGAGTACTTATGTTTGGAAGAATGAGCAGGATGTCCGCAATTATGTGAAATACAACTGGGTTCCGCTGGCTGGCGTGCAGTATATCGATAGTCAGGAGGCGGCGCGGCTCGCCTGCGAGAACCCAGATTATGCGGGCAAGGATCTCTATGACACGATTGCTCAAGGAAAAACAGTGGAATACGGGCTGTATGTACAGCTCATGAATCCGCAGGACGAAGCTACGCTGCCGTTCGATCCACTGGACGATACGAAGGTGTGGGATGTGCGGCAGTACCCACTGCTGCCAGTCGGCAAGATGGTGCTGGACACCAACCCCGACAATTATAAAGAACAGGTGGAGAAGCTGGCCTTTTCTCCGTCCAATATGCTGGACGGCGCCGAGTTTTCATTGGATAGAGTGCTTCAAGGCCGCGCCAATATTTATACGGATTCACAGCGTTATCGGTTGGGACCGAATTTCCGCAGCATCCCGATCAACCATCAGGCGGACTGGAAGCCATCTGACGAGGTAACAAGCGGCACCGGCAACTATGTGGCAGGGCGGCTTGAGCGCACTGCACCTCCAAAAGAGGATGACTTCACGCAGCCGGGGCAATTTTACAACTCGCTGTCGCCTGTGCTTCAGGAGCACTTAGTCCACAACATTGCCTCCGATCTTGGAGCTGCCGTGCCGGAGTTGCAGCGGATTGTGCTAGGCTATCTAACCCAGGCGAGCCCGGAACTGGGGGAACGCGTTGCCAGGCAGATCGGGAGCAACGGGAAGAGATAGCAACAACAGAGAATCCGAAACGTTCCGGAATAAGACGCTGAGTTTCTCGACATTCCGAAAAAATGCCAAGAGCGAAGAAATGAACACCCGTCAGCGAGCTTTTGATGGAAATCACGCCATAACCGTAAGTAGACGGTTACTTCAAGCACCTTAATCATGCTAAGACGAACTAGCCGCAGGCGCAGTATGCCTGTGGCTGTTATTTTTTTATGTGAATGATAATCGTTTTCATTTATAATGACGAGAGTTGGAACGGAAACAAAAAGATGGAGGGATTGCATAGACATGAAGGGCGTCATCGAACATATCATGCTCTGGAATCATGCGTCCATCAAAGTGTTGGATGTGCGTCACCAGATATTGGGAAGAGAAATCGGCTCGCGCTCGTACAAGCTGCCGGCCAGTACGTTTTTGTTTGCTGCGCAAGGAAAGGCGCAGATTTGTCTGGATGGCAGCGAGTACGCGATCAAGCCATACGATATCGCCCATAGTGGAAAAGGGACGCTTCTGGACATTTTTTTGGCAGAGGACGTATTTGAATACTACTTGATTTTTTATCGGGCCGCGATCCCGTTGACCAGTCGGCAGCAAATCGTCAACTTGCTGCGAAAAAGCGACCCGTTTCAGCTGCCGTACAGCTTTCAGCCGTGCCAGCCGATTGAGCTGCTTGCACTCGTCAAGCAAATGGACGAACAGTGGCAATGCACGGGCGAGCTGGAGCGCTTCCAGACAAAGGCACTCTTTTATCAATTTGTAAGCGCCGTGCATCGTCAACTGCTCGATTCGAAAGGGGCACGGCTGGAAACCGATCCCGCCGCCCAGGCGAAGCAGTACATTCAGAACCATTATGCCGAGCCGATTACGCTGGAGGCGCTCGCGGAAATGCTGCGCTACAGCGTCCCGCATTTATCGGCCTTGTTCAAGAAAAAGACAGGCTACAGCCTGATCGACTACCTGATTCGCGTACGGATGGAAAAGGCGGCAAGCCTGCTGGTGGAAACAGATCGGCAGTTGCGCGAGATCGCCGAGAGTGTCGGTTACCGCGACCCGTATTATTTCGGGCGCTTGTTTAAAAAAGTATACGGAATATCGCCCGCGCGTTTTCGGGCGACAAAAGCACAGACGCCGCAAACAGTAGATCGTCCGGCAACCATCATCGGATCGTCCATTGCCGCTCTCGATTTTCGCCGTTATATTGATAGCGAGAATCATTATCCATACAAGAAAGAGGGACGCAAAACCATGTACAGACCTGCCAAACCATCTGCTGCGGCAACCGTCATGCTCTGCCTGACCCTGATGCTTGCCGCGTGCTCCGGCAATGCGGGAGCGCCAAGTCAGGCGGCGAACGGGAACCAGACGGAAACAAGCGCTGCATCAGACGCCAATCGCTCGACGCAAACGAGCTCCACGCCAGCGAAGGCGAGTTCGCAAACCCAAGTCATTTCCACCGTCAAAGGGGATGTCGTCGTTCCAGCCACACCAAGGCGCATCGTCGCCGATCAATATTTGGGCACGCTGATTACACTCGGTGTCACACCGATCGGAGCGCCCGGCTTGCATCGCCAAAACCCGTATATTACCGAAGCGCTGAAAAATGTCGAGGACATCGGGGATGTCAACGGCTCCTTGGAAAAAGTGATCGACTTGCAGCCTGACTTGATCGTCACGGAATCATCCGACGACCAGGGCCGCTATGATCAGTTGTCCAAAATCGCCCCGACGATCTCCATTCCGTATGGACAGTTGAAAAATATTCAAGAGGAATTGACTTTCTTCGGCAAGCTGCTCGGCAAGGAACAGGAAGCAAAAGACTGGCTGGCGGATTACGAGAAGCGCATCGCCGCCGCGAAAGAACGCGTGCGCAAAGTCATTCCCGAAGGCAAGTCGTTTTCGATTATTGAGCTGACCGACAAGCAGATGTTCGTCTATGGCGACAACTTTGGCCGGGGCGGACAGGCTGTCTATCAGGCGCTGGGCTTGAAGCCGCCAGCTGCGATCGCCAAAACGCTGCAGGAGAAGCAGTGGCTGGAGCTGTCCAGCGAGCTTTTGTCCCAATACGCCGGAGACTATATCATCTTGACTTCGAACAGTCACACGCTGGAAGACTTGAAAAAAGATCCGCTCTGGTCGTCGCTCGACGCTGTGAAAAACAACCATGTGTACGTCTGGAAGGAAGAACGTTCCTGGTACTACGACCCGATTGCGGTGTTGTCGCAGACGGAAGAGATTGCCGATTGGTTGACGAAGCAGTAATCCGTTTGACCATTTTGGAAAAAGCGAAGGCCCGCGCAAAGTTCCTTGTCAACTCTGCATGGGCCTTTTTTGCTTTATTTTCTTCCTGCAAAGCCTGCAGGAGGTGACTTTACCTGTGGCTCTGGCTTGGAGGAACGTGACTTGGTTTTAAATAAGGTAGGATCGATATCGAACATGCTGATGGCAAGCTGATCTTTCCCGTGTACTTGAGCAATGATTTTTTCGTGTCCACTAAAAGGCGCCTGGGCAGATGAGCCGCCGTATTCACCTGTATTGGCAAGAATGACAGGCTGGAACATATGATAATTCAAGGCGGAAACCATGTTGTCAAACGTCCCGATGTCTTTGTTCAGGGCCGAGATGACAAACATGTCGGAAATATCACGAAGATCGGCCGTCAGTGCTATGTCGGTTGCATCGTAACAAATAGCTCCCGCCACGCGTATAGATTGATTGCCTTTTTGAAACTCGACATAGGCTTGGTAAGGTCTGTGGCTTTGGATATTCATTTTGCGTTCCAGCTTCGTCATATGCTGCTTGCCTTGCCACACGGCAACAAGTGGATTTTCGTCTGAATTGAGAATCCAAATCGCTTGATTCACCGTGGCTTGATCGGATGCTCTTTTTTGAAAACCTAATCCCGCAAAAATGCTTGCTTTCGTTTTGTGGGAGAGTCTCAGCAAGTAGTCGATGTCGTCGGGATGGACAGACAGCTCAGGAAAGACGATCAGATCAGCAACATAAGCGGACTCCTTGCCTGATCTTTTTATAGCAGCGTGCCAAGTTGCCAGATGCTTCTCAACCATGTGGCAAAGGTCCGCGATATGAGCACGGTGTTTCTCGCGGAAGTCCGAAGACCAGTGCATCGGATCTTTGGCGTTAAAATCGTCCATGTATGGCAGCAAGGATTGGACGATGGCGACACGGAACAGGCGGTCGTCCTGACGCTTTTGCAGTTTGACAGGCAATACGTATCCTGGCGTGTTGGACCATTTGCCAAATACTTTCTGCTGCTCTTGCATACGGTTCTGAATGATTTTCAGCCATTTTTTGCGGTCGGACTGTGCAGCAGAAATCCCGTGAACAAACCTTTCGCGATAATCGATACCCGGCCATTGCAAAAGCAGGAACAACAGCTCGCTCATCCAAGGGGACAAGGGCAACGGCTCCGGGAAGAGGCTGCTCGCCAGGCTGGACATGCCAAAGCGGCGTGAAAACCAGGTGGAGCGCAATCCTCTGTACCCAGCCGAAACGGAATGGTCTTGTCGCATCAGAAACGAGTTCGTCGTGTAGTCGTATTCGCCAGTCAGGCAAGCCCGTAAAATACAACCGAGATTGTACATCCACCGACATTCTGCTTTTACCCAGTGCGGGGTTGGCAAAGAGTATGAGCTTTTTGTACTGGTTACCGTGATGGCAAACGGCTTTTTATAAGGATTTTGCCAAGCTTCTTTGTCCGTCATCGTTATTTGCAAATCTTCGATGGACAGGCCGTTTTCGCTGTTCAAGCGGGTAAATGCATCTTCTTTGCCCGAGCCAGGCTTCAGCAACTCCAACATCAAATGCAGCAAAGCATTTTCTTGCTGAAAAGGATTATCTGCGCTCGTAATGAGACTGGCGAGACTGACAGGCGTATTCGTTGCAGTTGCAGAAGACCAGTCTGCTTGTTTCTTGAGCGAATTGCGATAGATGATGGAGGATAGCTCAGGCACCTGCTGGACGATCTCTGTTTCGATGGTCAGGCTTGAGAGAATCCTCTGAAGCAGATCAGGGCGATTCGCGCAAAGGAATTTTAACGACCGAATTTTTTGCATAGGCTGCCTCTTCCATTTCTGATAGGCTTCCGCAAACCACGAACTGAACCTGTCAGGATTTGGATGAAGCTGTTGGACGATCAAGGCCATCGTTAGCATATCCTTACGATTTTTACTGGTGATCGCACTATAAAGAAGCGCACGATGTAAAAGTGTGTAAGGCTGCAACTCGCTGCTTTCATCATTTAAAACGTAAGCTTGGCCAACCGAAGCAAGATAGAGAGCAGCTTGTTGTTTCACATACCAGGACATTTTGTCCTGAGCGTCTAGTATCTTCCTTGCAAAAACGGCGAGATGTTCGCGAAAAGCAAGCAAATCCGCATATTCAGGATCATGCTTTTTCGAGTGGTGACCAATCCAGACAGAACACGCGCACAAAATATCCGCCGAAACGTATTCCATCACGAGCTTTTGGTGGCTGAGCTCTGTATCATTGTTAACGTTCATATAAAGCTTTTGCTCAAGAGCTTCCGTTACGACTTTCAACAGTTTTGCGCTAGGAAAGAGATCGAGCCCAAACTTCAGCAGGGAGCTTAACGATGGATTTTTCGACCAAACGGCAATTAATTTCCTGGCGTACAGTTCAAAATCGTGGTCGATATGACTGTTTACGGTAGGGTTCTGATCGCTGGAACCGATCATGCTTTTTTGCAGCCTTAACGCGTCTACAAGTCGTTTCGCTGCAAACCGCTTCAATGTGTCGGATTTTACGTCCGCATTCTTGACGGCGATTTTTGACAGGGCAAGATTGTTTACATGTTCGACAGCCGAATCGCCAAGTTGCTCAGACAATTGGATGAGACCGTCTAAACCCCCGACAATTTGTCGCAAAGCTTCGATATCCGGGGTGCCACTTAACGTTCCTTGCAGGATTTGCATGCGGCCAGAGAGGTCACTCTGATTGGAAATTTCTTCATAGCTTTGTATGCTGACTTTATCGGGGTGAATCTCCAAGGAATCTGGTTCAGCCCCCATTTGGCTCAAATGCGAATTGAGCTTGGCTTGAATATGCTCTGTCACCATTTGTTTCAGTTGCTCGATTTCAACGGTGTCAGCAGCTTCTACTACCAAACGGATATCGTCGACATAGCGGCAGTAATCGCGAATGATAAACGGTTCGGAAAAGTCTGATGAGGCAACTTTTTGATGAATGCTTTTTCCTACTTCTTGATCAAATCGCAGCAGGTAGATATTCGAAAAAAAACCGCCCGCAACAAGACCTTGTGGAATACCATCAGGGAGCGTGTCTTTGTTGAGCACTTGTTTTGCCATGGCTTGGTCGGAGTCGTTCCATTCCCAATCGAAAACAGTTCGGGCCATTTCCCAAAAATCAGGATCAGCTTGAAGCGAATCGTCTAGCGTGAACCTTTCCACGTATTCGTTGTAAAGCTCTTCTGCTTCGTCAATTAATGCGGCTCTGTCAATACTGTCGTAGAAGCTCTTCAGGTCGAGTGAAAAGACGTAATGCTTTGTGCCCCGACGATTCAGATGCGTGTACAGTTGGCAAAAGTGCTTCGGACGTTCCAGGAACTTTTGGTAGTCATCGTAGTACATTCGATAGCATTTCGAGTTGCCCCACGGGAATGTAGCGATGGATTCTCCGTCTTCATTTTTGTCCCAGTGGCAATACAGACGGTTTCCGTAGTTAAAAACTTGTTTTCGCTGAGCTTCATGATAATCTGGAATGTCTGTCGGGCCTTGCAGTGTTTCGATGGCATTGGCCAAGCACAGCATGATCGCCGATGCGATGGTTTGGTCCTGGATTTTGATGTGGGCGAGCGGTCTCAAATAGGTTTTGTCGCTTTCAAGCTTCTCTTTAACAGGGTGCCAGCCGTTAGAAGTAAACTCCCAGGTGCAGGTTTTGGGAGCGGGAACCAGTCTGAGTTTTGCGGGACGGTATTCTTCGCTTTCCAAAGATTGAGACCACTCATTCAAGCGATTTTCCAGGTCGAGCGTGGAAAGATCGAGTTCCAGCACATTTGCATACCAATTATGCCTGCGGATGTAATTGTGTGACTTTTTCCATGCCTGAGCCAAGATGACTGTATCCGTTACGTATTGTTTCTGAGGGGACAAAATCCCATATTTTTTGTCGATAATAGACATGTTTCCTCCTACTGCTATGCCCGATCGGGACAGTTCCCAGATGCTGGTCGCACATCGGTGCCAGTTTTGTTGTTTCCGAAAAATAGTGACTGATAGCCATAATAGTAGCACACATGGCACACTAGACTAAATCCCATGCATGCTTTTCCCCGTCACTTTGGTAAAATGAACAAAACACGACAAGACAAAAGGAGCCGAGGGAAACGATGACCCAAGCCCATACTGAGGCAGGATGGAATTTCGACAACAGCTATGCTTCCTTGCCTGACACCTTTTTCACCAAGCAAAATCCTACCCCTGTGCGCTCGCCGCAGCTCGTTATTTTCAATCGCCCGCTGGCAGCCGCACTTGGCTTGCAAACCGATGCACTGGATGGGCAAGCGGGGGCCGAGGTGTTTGCCGGAAACCGGATTCCCGCAGGGGCAAAGCCGCTCGCGCAGGCGTACGCGGGGCACCAATTCGGCCACTTTACGATGCTCGGAGACGGGCGCGCCATCTTGATCGGGGAGCAAGTGACCCCTGAGGGCGAGCGGTTTGATCTGCAATGGAAAGGTCCCGGACGCACACCGTATTCCCGGCGCGGCGACGGACGGGCCGCACTCGGGCCGATGCTTCGCGAATATATCATCAGCGAGGCCATGTACGGCCTTGGCATCCCGACGACCCGCAGTTTGGCGGTGGTGACGACGGGTGAAGTTGTCATTCGCGAAGACGATCTGCCCGGAGCGGTGCTCACGCGGGTCGCTTCCAGCCATATTCGCGTCGGGACGTTCCAGTACGCCGCCAAGTGGGGCAGCGCCGAGGAGTTGCAGGCGCTTGCCGACTATACGATACATAGACATTATCGCGAAGCCGCCCAAGCGGAAAACCGTTATCTCGCTTTTCTGGCCGAAGTGATCCGCCGTCAAGCCGAGCTGATCGCCAAATGGCAGCTCGTCGGGTTTATTCACGGAGTCATGAACACGGACAACATGTCGATTTGCGGAGAAACGATCGATTACGGGCCGTGCGCTTTCATGGATACGTTCGATCCGGCGACGGTGTTTTCCTCGATTGATCAGCAGGGGCGCTACGCTTACGGAAACCAGCCGCAAATCGGCGTGTGGAATTTGGCGCGCTTTGCGGAAACGCTGCTCCCGCTCTTGCATGACAATCAGGCCCAGGCGATTCAAATGGCGGAGAAAGCCCTTTCCCAGTTTGCCGAGCAATATTACGGCACATGGCTGGCCGGGATGAGGGGCAAGCTGGGGATGTTTGGCGAAGAAGCCGACGATGTTTCGCTGATGGAAGAACTGCTTGGCTTGATGCAAAAGCATCGGGCGGACTATACCAACACGTTTCTCGCCCTGACTTTTGATCGCTTGAACGGCTCCGAGCTGTTTGCCACCCCCGAGTTTGCCGCGTGGCAGGAGAAATGGCAAGCGAGACTGGCGCGTCAGTCTCAATCTGCGGATGACGTTTTGCAGTTGATGAAACAGAGCAATCCTGCCGTGATTCCTCGCAACCACCGTGTGGAGGCGGCGCTGGAAGCGGCTGTGCAAGACGGCGACTACAGCGTGCTTCGGCAACTGCTTGCCGCGCTTGCCAATCCTTATGCGCACTCCGCGGAGCAGGCGGAGTACGCGTCGCTGCCGCCGGAATCGTGCGGGCCTTATCGGACGTACTGCGGCACGTAATACGTGATCGACTTGACAATTGCGCGATCCATTCCAAGCTAAGCTTGGTAAAGAAACCTTTGCTGTTTATAAGCAGAGGTTTTTTTTTTGTGCCTTTGCTTTTCGTGCGTGATCTATGCCAATAGCAACATTCTTTTTAATAGGCGGTATGCTAAAATGGGTTGGTTGAAAAGAGAAAATATTCCAGCGGCGCAGCCAAGTTTGGTGCAGGCGCCGATTGGATTTGCTTGGGGAGGAGATTCCATGATTCGAGGATTGATTCAGGATATATTTGGGCTGCTGCGCACAGAGGTGCCGGGCATAGCGGAAGCGTTCCATCCACCAGCTTCGCTAGAGGAGATTCAGCGAGCAGAAGCCGAGCTTGGCATGAAACTGCCTGGCGAATTGAAAGAACTATACCAGGTCTGCAACGGAGAAAAGGAGAACGGGCCAGGCCTGTTTTTCGGGCTGCCCTTGCTCTCGTTAACGGATTTGGTGGCGGAATGGAAAATATGGGCGGACCTGGAGAGCGACTACGCAATCGAGGGCGATCATTACTCGGTTCCGCCTGGCTGGATCAAAGAACGCTATATTAACCGCTGCTGGCTGCCGATCAGCAAAGATTGGGGCGGAAACCACCTTGGACTCGACCTCGATCCGGACGAGCAGGGTAAAAGCGGGCAAGTGATCAATTTTGGCCGCGACGAACATGTCAAATACGTAATTGCCCATAATCTGACCGAAATGCTGCAATTTATCCATGATACGGCAAAAGCGAAAAACTACTCCATCCACGAGGAAGAAGACCAGCTTTTCTGGGCGTTCGGTCAACAAGGTCCCGTTCATTTTCTCGATGCCATCCGCAAACTGGAGCTTCCGGTCTACCATCCAGTGCGCATCGATCCAGGTATCGCAGACCCGCAAGCATGGCTAGACAGTCTTTCGGAAAGCTGGCGAGAGCGCATCCAGGCAAACGGGGATTCGCCAGAGCCATTTTTGCGCGCCAAACAGCTTTACTTCATTAACGAAGGCTTGACTGATCTCACTCCGCTCAAGCATTGCCGCGAAGTCCGGGAGCTGGTGCTGAGTGCAAACAAGCTTACTTCTATTGAAGCGATCAGCGGCTGCCAGCAACTGAAACGATTGTACGTGGGGAAAAACCCGATCGCGGATCTTACTCCGCTGGAAGGGTTGCCGTACTTGCAAATGCTCAATCTGGCTCAGACAGACGTAACGGATTTGTCGCCGCTTGCGTCTTTGCCCAGGCTGGCGGAGCTGGACCTGACCGAGACGCGAATTTCCGATCTCTCCGCGCTTGCTCGTGTCAAAAGCTTGCAAAGCCTCGCCATCAGTCGTCCGGACGCGGCCATGTTGAACAGTGTGGCTGAGCTTGCGACGCTCACCGAGCTGAAAATTTCCGGACTTGGCGAAAATGCCGCAGACGCGATTAAGGTGCTGGGCAAACTCGTCCATCTGCAAACGATCAGCCTGGAAGACATGTCGCTCGCCGATTTGGCGTTCTTGCGCGGTTGCCGCCAATTGAAAACCGTCAAGCTGAGAAAAACGGCCATCGCTGATATTTCACATCTGGCCGAGCTGGAAAACCTCCAATCGCTGGAATTTAGCGGCTGCGACGAGCTTGGGCAGCTGGAGCAGCTGGGCAAATCGGCTTCTTTGCGCAAAATAACAGGCTCGTACCAGCAATTCGCCCGGTTAAAAGACTGCTTTGAACGAAAAATCGATTTCTCGACGATCACAGGCAATATGACAGACGAGGAAGACGAAATTTGGCACGCGTATGTCCGGTCATAAAAGGGGGAGGCAGATGCTGTACCTCCAAGCGCATGGCGTCGAAGAGAATGAGCTGTACTATTTTGAACTGGATGAAAATGGGATCGCCTATCGGCAAGTGACGGTTACTGACGGGCAGTCGCTTGTGTCTGCGGCACCCGATTTCATGCTGAGCGAAAAAGTCGTGGAGCGCTATGAAGGCGATGAGGATATTTCCCGTGAAGCGTTTCAGGCGATTTGGCAAAAGGCAACAGCGCCTTGCAAGGCGGCTTTTGAGCAAGCGAAGCAGCGCTTTTTGCCCGGTGATCCGGTGACGGGAACGATTGCCATGTTCTATCCGCAAGGCGTCATCATCAAGGTGAGCGATGAGGTGTATGCAGTAGCAGACGATGCGCCGCTTCGAGCAAAGTCCAAACGGGAAGAAATGTACCCGGGCTATATCGTGCAGGGAACAATCCAAGGCTATGCAGAAGACAACTTTTGGCTCGTGCTCGCGGATTGCACGATCATCGGCAAAAAGTCGGGGGCTTAGACAGACAGACGACACTGACCGTTCCGAGGCATTGTGCTCCATCCGTGCCATCCATCCATGAACGCGCCACTCACCACTTCCCGCGCGGCAACCGTATCGCAGGAACCGATATGCGGCACAGCGTAGACAGCCCCAAATAGCCAAACAACGGGTACAAAAACATGAGCAGCTGGCTGTAGCCGATGAGGCACAAGACAAAAGCCGCCACGAACAGAAACAGATAAAGTCTCGACTCCGGCAAATTCACCAGCTCGCGCAATTGCTGACCGATCCCGAACACGTTGGAGATGAGCGTGGTAAAAATCTCGGAGTAGAGGACAAACACGAAAAACAGCTGAAGCCATTCGTTCCAGCGATCCGTGATGAACAAGATCGGAATGTCCATGAAGCGCACGTCATCCCAGTTTGCCAACATGGCCGTGTGCACGACGAGCAGCATGAAACCGAGCACGACTCCACCGATGACGGCGGCCCGGAACAGGACAACCTTTTCGCGGATCGCATAACCGATCGGGATCAGGACAGATTGGGCCATCGCCAGATTGAAGGACACGTAAAGAATCGTTTTCCAGAGGAAGGCGTAGTTGGAGGGCTTGGCGAGCGGCAAGGGAGATTCGACGCTGTTGTCGAGCAAAATCAGCAGGGCGAAGACGAGCATGGACGGGACGACGATCGCATTGACCAAGAGAAGCTGATCCAGCCCTTTTCTCAAGATCAACAGCGCGAGCAAAACCGTCCCGGCTGTTCCAGCCAAATACGGAATCGCGAACTGCTCCTCCAATACAGAGCCAGCCCCGGCAAGCATGACGGTCGTGACGCCGAACAAGGTCAAAAAGACCAGCACATTCATCGTGCGGCCGATCATCGGGCCAAACAGCTTTTGGTTGAACGATTCATACGAAGGGGTCCGCAGCTGATGGGCGAGAAGCATCATTTTGTAGCCAAGCCAGACGAACAGCGACGTGGCGAGCAAAATGCCGACGGTGCCAGCATGGCCGTATGAAGTGAAAAACGCGAGAATTTCCTGGCCGCTCGCAAATCCGGCTCCCACGACGGTGCCGATGTAAGTCGCCGCGACCTGGATACTTTTTCCCCACAGCTTCATAGCGTTTTTTCCTTTCCATTCCAAATGGGATGCTAGTACAAGTGTATGAAGCTTGGGCCAAAACAGAAGAAAAAAAGGCGAACGGCGACTAGGCCATTCGTCTTTTTTTATGGATCAAAATCTGTTTGATAGCTACAAAAGGAACATCGCCACGATTGTCGTCACCAAAAGGCCGATTGCGACCGGATACAAGTTGCGCCGCGCCAGCTCGAACGGGTCGACGCCGCAGATCGCGGCAGCGGGGATCAAGGCCCAGGGGATAATCGTTCCGCCGCCTACCCAGATGGCGGCAATCTGTCCGAGAGCGGTCAAGGTAGCAGCGCCTGCCCCGAGCGCGGTCGCGAACAGCTGGGCGAGAGAGCCTGCCAGCGTAATGCCGGAGAAGCCCGAACCGTCCAACCCTGTGATGACGCCGACAGCCGCTACCGTCAGCGCCGCTACTTCTTTGCTGATCGGAATCGTGTGCGCGAGTGCCACGCCCAAATCGTTGACGATACCTTGCGAGCCTGCCGGAAGCACCTCACCGAACACTTTGACAAACCCGCTGTCGCCCATGTAAAAGAAGGCGGCAATCGGAATGACTGGCCCAAACACTTTAAATCCGAACTGAAAACCGGAAATCAGGTGGCTGGTCACTTGTTCCAGCCCTTTTTGTTTGTGGGTAAGCATCGTCGCGATCAGCAAGATCAGGAGAGCGGTTCCCCCGACCAGCGCTGTCGCATCGCCGCCGCGCAAATCGAAGGCGAACATCGCGGCCACATCGAGCGCAAACAAAAGCGGAACGAGCGCTGCAAGCAAACGCCGGGTGCCTGTTGGCAGCGGAACACGCGCCGCGCTAAAGACGTGATCGGTTGCTGGCGTGTCGTTTGTGGACGCCGGAATATTCCCCAGCCGCATGTCTTTTTTCAAATACCAGAAGGCAATGATCGTCGTGACCAAGCCCATCACGATCACGAGCGGAACACTGGCGGAAATGACGTCCTGAACAGGCAAGCCCGCCGCCTTCGCTGTCAACGTCGGCGCTCCCTGGATCACAAAGTCGCCGGAGAGCGCAATTCCGTGCCCGAACAGGTTCATCGCAATCGCCACGCCCATCGCAGGCAGCCCTGCGCGCAAGGCAACGGGCAGCATGACCGCACCGATCAGGGCGACGGCAGGCGATGGCCAGAAAAACCAAGAAATGACCATCATCACAATCCCGATCACCCAGTACGCCAATGTAGCATTGCGAATCAAATGGGTCATCGGGCGGATCATCGTTTCGTTGACCCCTGTATCTGTCAGCACATGGCTCATCGCCACGATAATACAGATGACCAAAATCGTCGGCAAAAGCTCGGTTATGGCGTAAATGAAGCTGCCGAAAATCCCGCCGATGGCTGACGTCACTGATCCGGTGGCAACCAGACCCAGCAGCGCGATTCCGACGATACTGATCAAGCTGGTGTCCCTGCGCATAACCATCATGAAAATGATGCCGAGTACGAACAACACATACACACCGTGCAACCACGCAAGTTCAATCCCCATGCTGTACCTCCTCTCGTTTTTTCGAGTCGCTTACACCCTTTTGCCACACCATATGCACAAGCAAATTCATGGGTGAAAGCCCGTGCGCCTAAGAAGGCTGACGCTTCGAAAACTGGCATTTTCGTCCACAATATGCCACTATTAAATGAGCAAGAGGCAAGCCAAGCACGATCTACTTATCGATGATGAGGGCACGAGGCAAGAGAGGGGGAACGGCGCCGTTCGTGATGATGCGAAATGATGCGAAAGTGCGCCAAACGACGATGAATACGACAACACCAATCCAGCGAAAAATGGATCAGGCGATCGAGCTGTTGGAGCGCCGTTTTTTGGAGCGAAGTGAATTGATACGCCTTTTGATGCTCGGCATGATGAGCGGGGAAAACGCGCTGCTGATCGGCCCGCCGGGAACGGCGAAGTCGCAGCTGGCTCGCTCCGTGGCACAGTTGTTCGGCTCTGAGCATTGGTTTGAATACTTGTTGACCCGCTTTACCACGCCATACGAGATTTTTGGCCCCGTGTCGCTTCAACAGTTGAAGCTCGACCATTACGTGCGAAAAACGGAAGGCTATTTGCCGAATGCGCAGTTTGCCTTTCTCGACGAAATTTTCAAGGCGAACAGTGCGATTTTGAACGCCTTGCTGTCCATTTTGAATGAGCGGCTGTACTTCAACGGCCGGGAGCGGGAAGAAGTCCCGCTGCAATTTTTAATGGCGGCTTCCAACGAGCTGCCGGAAGATGACGAGCAGTTGAGTGCCCTGTACGACCGTTTTCTGTTCCGTTACGAAGTTCATTACTTGCAGCAGGCGTCGAGCTACGAGCGGATGTTTTCCTTGCCGAGCGGCCCGCTTCCCGTCGTTTTCTCGCTGTACGATATGAAAGACATTCAGGCAGCGGCGAAGCAAGTGACCATACCGGAGGCGCTGATTTACTTCCTGTACCGGATCAAACAGGACATGGAAGCAAAAGATTACGTGCTGTCCGACCGCCGCTGGAGCAAAATCGCCGGGGTGTGGCGCACGTCTGCCGCCCTGCACGGCCGGGAGCAGGTGACGATCTGGGATACGGTGTTTACGCCGCACATGCTGTGGGACTTGCCGGAAGACTTGCCGGTCATGCGCGAGCTGTTCGAGCAGCAATTCACGCAAATGCTCAAGACTGAGCTGGAAAACGAACTGCCTTTGCAGCGCTTGCAGCAAACCGCAGATAAATGGAAGGAAAAGGAATCGGAACTGCACGCTTTCCAGTTCAAAAAGGAAGTCGGCGCCAAGCTGGGCAAAGAAGCCGTGGAGCGCAACGGACAGCTGCTGGAAGCATGTCGGGCCGAGTTGGAAGAGACGGCCAAAGATTTGCGCAACCGCCTGATCCAGTGGGAAAAGCGCGAGCACGATCTCGGGGCGTATGTGCTGGAAAAAAACCGCTTGATTCACAACGTAGAAAAATATACGGTCAAATACTCGTACTTGCGTATCGAAGGCGAGCGCATTTTGCAGCAGTTGCAGAAGACGTACCGGACGATTTTCGATAAAGACATTGCCGGAGCGGAGTACGATTTTACGTTATAGGGGGTAGCGACGATGATGATTCGTGCCAGCGGGGTCGATCGCTATCTGTTTGAGACGTATCTCGCTGCTTCGCGCACAGCCCAGGAATGGGTACTAGAAGCGCAAACCCGTGCCGAGTGGTTTGATCGCGAGCTGCTCGCAGACTTTTTTCTCGTGTTTTACTTGGAAAAGCCCGAGATTGATGCAAGCCAGGAATCGATCCCTTTTCACCATTGGCTGATTCGCATGCTGATGAAGCAGTATTTTACGCGAATGATCCATCCCCGGACGATGGGCAACGAAAGTGCCGCTTTCAAGACGGCGATCAAGTCGCTTTTGTGGCTCACGGAGACTTTCGCGGACGAAGTGAAGCAGCGCCAAAAAGACCGCAAACTCACTCCGCTGCTCGCTGGCCTGAAAGAGCAGGAGGGACAGGAAGGGACAAAAGAGGCGCAGCTGGCTGATTTGCTGACGGAAAAGCAAAAGGCAAAGCTGGAGCTTGTCGGCTATACGCTGCAACAAGGCAAGCGTGTGGTGGAAGACAAGCAGGAGGCGCTGGACAACAAGCCACTCGTGCGTGCGGAAATTCTCGCTCTGCAAACGAAAATCGCACAGCTTCGCGAGGAAATGAGCGTGCAGTTCACGAAGCGAGCCAAACTGCTGCAAAAAGTGAAAAAGCTGGAGGAAGAGTTGGCGCAGCGGGAAAAGCAGCTTGATCGTCTGCAAAAGCAGGAAAAAGACGCCATGGACGCGCTGGAAAAAGAACTCGGCCAGTGGCTGGAGCAGTCTTTGAAAGGAACGCTTTCCACAGAAGAGCTGGATACGCTGTTTGTCGATGAAGTGTTCGCCGCAAGCCAGCGTTTTGCCAACCGCAGTTGGGGTCACGACTTGGGCAAGCTGCGCAGGCAAAGCTTTGAGCAGTATTTGAAGTGGATCGAAAAATTGAAGCGCCATCCCGATCTGGTTGCCTTTTTAAACGAGGTCGGTCGTCAGGTGCATCGCTTTCGGGTACGGCGAAAAGAAATTCGTTCCCGTCATTTGCCGGAGGAATACTACGATTTGCGGCAATCGGGCGATATTGCCCACATGCTGCCAGGCGAAGCCGTACTGCTCGCCGATCCGGACTTCGAGAACTACTTCCTGCTCAAATGGGTGGAGCAAAAACTGATGACGTACGATACGTCCGGTTGGGTAGAGGAACCGCCGAAAGGGCCTGTCATCTGCATGCTGGACACCTCTCATTCGATGCGCGGCGCGAAGCTGCGTCTGGCGCAAATTTTTCTCATGACGTTTGCCGCCCTGTCCATGCTGGAAAAGCGGGATTTCGTCCTGCTTTTGTTCGGCGCAAAAGGAGAGTTGAAGGAGCAGCCGCTGTATCATCGCAAGCCGGATTGGGCGGCTTTTTACAGTCTGGCGCAGATGGTGTTTGGCGGAGGGACGCATTTTGATGCGCCGATGAAGCGGGCGATGGAGCTTGTCGAGACGGAAAAAGCGTGGCAAGGAGCCGATTTTGTGATGATCACGGACGGCATTGGCGGAATCTCGCCCTACGTACAAGAAAAGCTGGTTGCCCTCGGGCAAAAGAAACAAGTGCGCCTGCACAGCCTGATTGTCGGTTCCGCCAGACAGCATCTTGTCCAGACGTACGATTTGTTTGGCGTCTCTCATCGGGTTCGCTTCGCTACGAGCTGGGAGGCAGAAGGGGAAGAAAATACCGGGCTATTGCTCGACGTGTTTGAGTCTTCCCGCCAGGAGCAAGTGAAAAAAGCAAATCCATACAAGCGAACACCTCGTTGATAGCCAGCGAGGTGTTTTTTCACTGTGTCGCCGAGACAGGTAAACACGAAAAAACGCTCCGACTTCTACGGGAAAAGTCGGAGCGCAGCGGTTATCGGCTTTATGATTAACCTACTCTTGTCGCCAGACTGCGGCCAAATTCGAGTTCTTCAAATTTGCCAAGCACAGTCGAGGAATCGTACGTCCAGGCCGCTTCCTCCATGGAAAACTCCACAGGCACGTCGCGAATAATCGTCGCCAGCTTCTGGCTCAAGTACACCTGATCGCGATGTTCTTCCAGCTTGCTGCGCATTTTTGGCGTGCAGTTTTTCAAGTTTTCGTACAGGTTGTCCAGGTTGCCGTGCTCCGTAATCAGCTTCGTCGCCGTTTTTTCCCCGATTCCCGGGCAGCCCGGAATGCAGTCGGACGTATCGCCCATCAACGCTTTGACGTCCACCACCTGCTCCGGAGAAATCCCGCGCAAAGCAAGCAGGCTCGCCGGGTTGTAATGCTCATGCTTGCCGCCGTTTTTCAGGATTTTCACGCTGACTTTTTCATCGACGAGCTGCAAGCTGTCATAGTCGCCCGTCGCAATGACGATTTCATGTCCTTCGTCAGACAGACGCGTGGACAGCGTGCCGAGCACATCGTCACCCTCGTATCCCGGACAGCCAATGTTCGGGACGGAAAAGGCAGCGGTCAGTTCCTTGACCAGGTCGAATTGCGGGATCAGCTCGTCCGGCGGCGCCGTGCGATTGGACTTGTAGCCGTCAAACCATTGGCTGCGCACGAGCGATTCGCGCGACGCCACATCCCAGCCGACGATCAGGTGGGTCGGGCGCACCAGCTCGGCGTAATCCAGCATCATTTTCGTAAAACCGTACACCGCATTCGTGTAAATACCTGTGGAGGTTTGCCGATAGGCACCGCCCCAGGCAGACCCGTAAAACGCGCGAAATAAAAAGCTCATGCCGTCGATGAGCAATACTTTTCCTGATTCACTCACAAAAGCTAACCCCTCTCAGCTCCAAACTATACGCCTCATTATAGCATAAAGGGCCGGGACAACTTTGTCAGATTTTACATTTCGCTGGAGCGTATGGAGATGCGATCTCGTGGGATGATAGTATCACAAGAGGTTGACAACCACCTCTTGGCCCTCAAAATCATCTTCCGGTCTCAGTCGGTGAGAGGCGAGCAGCAGGCGGTTCAAATCCGTCCCGGGAGAAAAAAACGCGTCGGGAGGAATCAATCATGGCTAACAACAACGGAAGCAGCAACAACCTGGTAGTTCCTCAAGCGAACCAAGCTCTGGATCAACTGAAGTATGAGATTGCATCTGAATTTGGTGTAAATCTCGGCCCAGACACTACTTCTCGCCAAAACGGTTCGGTTGGTGGCGAAATTACGAAGCGTCTGGTAAGTTTCGCTGAGCAACAAATGGCTGGCCGCTAAGCTCATCGCTCGGACAAGTAAATAGCTGGATGAAGAGAGGTCCCTTCTACGGGGCCTCTCTTGTTTTGCGTTGCAGCCCTTTCTTTTAGACAGGGTGCAAACACACAAGCACATTCGCGGACTAGTCATATGGTGTAACGAACAGCTCTCTATTCTTGTTTGTACATGCGAAAGGAGTGACGTTTCGACGATGAAGAAAAAAGAAGTGAAAAAGCTTCTGAAGGAAAATCCTGAATTCGAAGCGTGGGTCGTGGAAGACTCCATGCGCGTCCGGGCAGTCAGGAGCAATCCCGGCATGGCGGAAGAATTGTTCAAACGCTGGAATGATCGCAAAAGAGGGCGGCTTGATTTTGACAACATCTCGCAAAAAACGAAACGGGCCAGCGAAATGCTGACCGGGGTGCAATCGATCATGGACATGATGGCAGACTACACGAAGAAACTGTAAAAAAGCTGCTGTGACTGGAGAAGGCTAGTCGGATAGCCTTCTTTTTCTTTTTCCTTTCAAGTTCGGTTTTGTTATACTAGAAAATGGGAGGGAGCGTGCTTATGTTCCAATCGATGGTCAGTTTAATGATGGTCGTTGCGTTGACGCTCACGTCTGGAACGACCGTTTACAGCCAGGTACTGGAAGGCGCTTACGCGAGTGCAGAGAAACAACAACCATCGCTTAGCGTGACGCCAGCCAAGACGTATCCCGGCGATGTGATTTTGGTGCGCAGCAAACAGCCTCAAACGGTCACGCTCTTTTCGCGAACATACCGTTTGCAGTCCTCTTCTAACGAGTATGCCCGATTTATCCCGATTCCATTTGACGTGAAGCCGGGAGACTACAAGCTGCAATCAGCAGACAAAAAGCTGTCTGTTGCCGTGACGGTTCAACCGAAAAAGTTCGAAGTGGACAAGCTGACGGTAAGCAAGCAAATGAATGCCATGCGTCAGGATACGGCCCGCATCGATGCCGATCAGAAAAAAATCAACGCCGCTCGCGCAAGCTCACGGGCGACTCCGTACTTTACCGAACCATTTATCGTACCGACGAAAGGAACGTTGACAACCCCGTTTGGCTACCAGCGCGTGGTCAACGGAGTGCCTGCCAATCGCCATGCAGCGATTGACTTGGCGAACAAAACAGGAACGCCGATCTGGGCGAGCAACAACGGCAAGGTCGTTTTGGCAGACTCGCTTTATTTGACAGGCAACACGATCATTATTGATCACGGTCTAAACGTGTTTTCCATCTACGCACATATGTCGAAGCTGTCCGTCAAGGCCGGGCAGGAAGTGAAACAGGGTCAGGTGATTGGGCAAATGGGCACGACGGGTTTTTCTACAGGCCCTCACCTTCATTACGGCATGTTGATTGGCAATACGTACGTAAATCCGCAGCCGTTTTTTGATGCATCACCTTTCCTCTGGAAGTAATTGGAGGTGTTTTTTATGAGAGGTACCCATGTGCCAAGCAAAGTCTTGAACAATATGGTCCATTTCTTGGCACCGTATGAACAGGCAGTAGAGGAATTGAAGCTCAAACTGAAAGGAATCAAGTACGGCTTTTTGAAAAGCGGCCGCTATTCTCCGATTGAATTTGTGGTGGGGCGAGTCAAAAAAGTGGACAGTCTCATCAAAAAGGCGAACGAGAAGGGAATCGATTTTCAGCAAGCCAACTGGCAAGAGGAAGTCGGCAAGGAAGTTCAGGATATCGCGGGCTTGCGCGTAGTTTGCCGCTATGTCGATGACGTCAGAGAAGTACAGCAGTTGTTGTATGAGCGGGAAGATATCGTCATTCACGACATCAAGGACTACATCGCTAACCCGAAAGATTCCGGTTACCGCAGTATCCATATGATTGTTTCTTATACCGTATATCACGGGAGCGAAAAGCGTACCCTTTTTTGTGAAATCCAAATTCGTACACTCGGCATGAACTTCTGGGCGACAAACGAGCACGAGCTGCGCTACAAATACGACGGAAATATTCCGAAGGATGTGCTGCAACAGCTGCATGAAGCGTCTGTCATCACCCATCAGCTCGATGTGTTGATGAACAACCTGCGCCAGGAGATTTTGACTCCGGCGGAAGTGGATTCGACGCTTGAAGAAAAGCTGGAAGAAATTTTTTCGCTCTACGTCAAACAAGATTTGGAGTCTGCCGCAGCTTTGTACCGCGAGCACGTCAGCGGCTTCGAGGAAGCTTTTGCGGACAATCCGAAGTTCAAAATGATTCACGATTTGCTCGGCAAGCGGTTGAAATAACGGCCAAAGCCGAGCGTCATCCAGTCAAATAGTCAAAAGCCATACGTTAACACCCGACAAGCAAGGAAAGGATTTAGACTAACATGCGCTTTCTACTCACGTACCTTCTCGTTGTGGTCACGGTGATGGTCAATCTCGACGTGCCTGTGGCTTTTGCTGAGGGAGCGCCTGCGATTGCACCAGACCAACTGTTTGGCGAATCGGCCATCCTCATCGATGCGACAACGGGACAAGTCCTGTTTGAAAAGAACCCTCATGTCAGGCTATACCCTGCCAGCATAACGAAAATCGCTACCGGCATTTACGCCATCGAAAAAGGAAATCCGGATGATACCGTCACGGTTTCCAAAAAAGCCAGATTTGAAGAAGGGACGCGGGTTTACCTGGGAGAAGGCGAGCAAGTCTCGCTGCGCAAGCTGGAATACGGCTTGCTGATGCACTCGGGAAATGACGCTGCGACTGCGATCGCGGAGCATATGAGCGGCACTACCGAGCAGTTCGCCCAGGAACTGAACGCTTACTTGGCTGAAAAAGTGGGCGTGACAGAAACTCATTTTGCCAACGCACACGGCTTGCACGATCCGAACCATTACACGACAGCCGCCGACATGGCCAAAATCGCCCAGTACGCGATGAAAAATCCGATTTTCCGGCAAATCGTCGGCACCAACCGCCTGCCATGGGACGGGAAGGAATGGAAATCGGAGCTGATCAATCACAACAAGCTGCTGCGCGATTATCCCGGGGCAACCGGGATCAAGAATGGTTTTACCGATCAGGCGATGCATACATTGGTTGGCTCTGCCAAACGCGGCGATACGGAGATGATCGCTGTCACGATGAAAGCGGCTTCAAGCAACTATGCGTACAAAGACGTAGTCAAGCTGCTTGATTTCGGGTTGAACGGCTATGAGACGAAGCAAATTGCCGCCAAAGGAGAGCGTTACACAGAGGTGTCGTCACCGGGCAGTGACAGCCAAGTGACTTACTCGGCAAAGGATGATTTGTATGCGACTGTTCCAAAAGGCACGGAGCCGCTCGTCCAGCTCGCTTCAGACGGACAGATCTCCGTCACGGCCGGGGCACTTGCGGTTTCCTACCCGCTAGAGCGCCACGATCCACCTGTGCAACCGAAACCGACAGTAATCGCTTCGGCGTTAGCATTGGACGACAGTCCTCCCGTGGCGCGATACAGCGTGCTGATCGCCTGGCTGGGGATGAATTTGTTCTTGATCGGCTGTGCCATCGCCCGCTCGCGCAAAGCGCGTCGAGTCCGGCAGCGCGATTGGCAGCGCCGCGTAAATTGACAAAAGGGAATGCAAGGCAGGCAATCAAAAGCAGGGCGACGGACAACGCTTCCATCGTCCTGCTTTTTTGCATGCGGATTTGGATAGAACGCGCGGGGATAGCAGCCGTGTCCTATTGTTGCCGGGAAACGTACAATATGGGTAAAGCCTTACATTTCTGTCGATGGGGGGAACTGCCGATGGACGCTACACACGATGTACAAGGTCTTTTGTCCGTCATTATCCCGACCCATGACCAGGCCAGGAATGTAGAGCGCTTGGTTCACGCTGTAAAGCAAGTGACTCCTGGCGCGGAAATGATCATCGTCTGCGCAGGGTTGCAGTCCCATGCGGACGATATCTCTGTATCTTACGTGTGGGGAGCGAAAGTGATTGCGGCCGAGAGCAATGCCAGCAGCAGCGAATGCCGGGCGATTGGCGCCAAGCACGCCACAGGAAGCGTTCTGCTTTTTCTGGACGAGCGAAACGGCTTGTCACAGGCTTGTTATAAAAAGTGGATCACAAAAGTCCAGCAAGGCTATGACGTCGTCATGTGCGCAGACGACTTTGGACAGGCAAAAACGAAGCCGGGCTCTGTCCGCTACGCCTTTTCCTTCCTGAATCAGTTGCTCGGTCATCGGCAGTTCGGTTCGGCTTCGTTGGAAAAGGCTCCGTTCATACTGAACCGCAAGGCGTTGGAGACGATCGACTTTCGAGCCTTGTGCATTCCGGCCGTGGCGCTTGTGAAAGCCGTCAAAAAAGGTCTTGCCATCACCTGTGAGCCAATCGAGCGCTCCGCACGAAAGCAATTGCCGCCAAGTCAGGCTTTAGCCAAACCAAAATCAGTCTTATTCGAGGAACATGCGCGAGCGATTCACATGCTCCTCCAAGATAAAAATGAGCGCGGAGCCATGCCGGATGGGGAACGACACCGGATTTTGGCGCAAGAAACAGGACTTTTGCATCTGCGTTCTGTGTTCTACCAGGAATCAGACGACAAGGAGGCCGATGGATGGGGTGCCAAACGGAAAGAAAGGACCAAGAGAATCCGCAAGAGAGCGCAAAGACGCAAAAGGCGTCCGCATTAGCCATGTGGAAAAATGGGAGAATCAGGGCAGACTAAGCATTATCGTCGGAGTCGAACAGGATGAAAAAACGGTGCTCAAGGTGCTCAAACAGGCTGAGAAGCTCTGTCCCTTGGAAATCGTCGTCGTCGTGCACGGCAGTCAAGATCGCTCGCTGGAACAGGTACTTTCCTACTCTGGCAGCGCCTTGCGCATCTTCGTCTATCCTTTTGCGCTCGGGGAAGATGTGTGGCGTACAGTGGGAGCGCGCGAAGCGACGGGCGACGTGTGGCTGTTTCTTGCGGCGGAGCAAATCGTCGCCGCCCACGAGCTTCAGCCGTTTGTCCGTTCCTGCTATCGCGGCGGTGATATTGCTGTACGGCACGCCGCCTGTTCACCTGTAAGGGTGAAGGAAGAACAGTACCCGGTGCAGTTAGCCAAACAATTCCTCAATAGCTTGCTCAATCGCAGTGAGCTTGGCGGTGCGTCGATGAACGATCTTCCTTTTGCCATCACGCGGGAAGCTGCTTCCTCGATCGGTGCCCACTATTTTCTCGTCCCAGCCGTAGCACAAGCGATCGCTTTGCAAAAAGAACTGCGCGTGACTTCTATCCGCACGAGGATTGAGCGGCTTTCAGGCAAGGAGCAGCGAATCACGCCGGAACGCGATGCGCAAAGCAAGTTGACAGACTTGGGAGATCACCTGGAGGCCATCTCCTTTTTACAGCAACCAGACGAATGACATACACGGTTCAAATAAGCGATGCTGCCATAGTATCGCTCTCTATTTTTCATTTTGCATCGTTCGGTTTTTGTAGTACGATAGTCAGGTAGGAAATTTTTTGTAAGAGAAGGAGCAAGCGATTATGAGTATACATATTGGAGCGAAGCAAGGACAAATCGCAGAAACGATTTTGCTGCCTGGCGATCCGTTGCGCGCCAAATACATTGCGGAAACTTTCCTGGAAGGCGCCGAGTGCTACAATGAAGTGCGCGGCATGCTCGGATTCACAGGTACATACAAAGGCAAACGCGTCTCCGTCCAAGGAACAGGCATGGGCGTTCCGTCTATCTCGATTTACGTGAATGAACTGATGGAGTCCTACGGCGTGCAAAACTTGATTCGCGTCGGAACGTGCGGAGCGATCCAGGAAGACATCAAAGTGCGCGACGTCATCATCGCGATGAGCGCTTCTTCTGATTCGCAAGTAAACCGCTTGCTGTTCAACCAGATTGACTTTGCTCCGACAGCGAGCTTTGAACTTTTGCACAAAGCTTACCAAGTAGCATCTGAACGCAACCTGTCAGTCAAAGTCGGCAATATTTTCACCAGCGACAGCTTTTACCGCGAAAATTTTGACCTGTACAAAAAACTGGCGACTTACCAGGTGCTTGCCGTCGAAATGGAGTCTTCTGCGCTGTACACATTGGCCGCCAAGCACAAGCGCAACGCCTTGTCCATCTTGACCGTAAGCGACCACATTTTGACCGGAGAAGAGACTTCGGCAGATGAGCGCCAAACGACGTTCAACGAAATGATCGAAGTGGCGCTGGACGCAGCTTTAACGAAATAAACAAGCAAGAAACGAATGCGAAGACTGACAACCCGCTGGCAACTACCTGACAGTGGGTTGCTTCATTCTGTAGCGATACCAAATGGATTTGCTAGGAGGAATGACGTGTGAGAGAGCATTATCCTGATTTTTTTGAAAGCGCATTTGCAGCAGGATTTCGTACGGAACAGGACGGCTATGAATACCGCCTTTTCCGCCAAGACATCGGCCAGCTCCAGATTCAAACAGGAAAAATCGTCGCCAATGACCCGCTAGTCATGTTTGAAACAGAACCATTTACGGAAACATTCCCGACAGGCAGCTTCCCGGTTCAACTCGCGATTGCACAAGTACAGCATTTGGATGAAGCGAAGTCGCCAGAGGAAGAATTGGAACCGGATGAGCGCGTCGCTTTGGCCCGGATTGTGTTTGCAGATAAGCCGGTAGTGAGTTGGAAAATGGCGGTCTGGGAAAACTCGGACGTCTCTCAGCTCGCACCTCATGAGTTTTTTGGCTACGGCGTTGACGCAGGCACAGGCTGCTTTATGGACGAAGTGGCATGCAAACAATTGGAGAGCAAAATGGAGCAGGATGATACATACTTCGAAACATTGATGGAGGAAATGGATCAGACGTACAAACACACACGGAACTGGCTGGTGAAAGACATGGGGGATGGCGCAAACATTGCCATGTTTTCGTCCGGCTGGGGCGATGGCAGCTACGCAAGCTATATCGGTTACGATGCAGATGGGAAAATCGTTCGCTTGTTGACGGATTTTTACGTGATAGGCTGGATGGAGTCTCCAGAAGAAGAGTAGCGATTGGCTGAGGGGATCGACAAGAGGTAGTGGAGCAAGGAAGAGAAGAGAGAGGATGGCGTAGCCTCGATTCACGCCAAACAGAGTGCCGCTTTTGCCAGGCACTCTTTGTTTTTATTTTCGTTTGCCTGGTTTTTTCTCCAAGTAGTGGGCCAGGTTATTTAGCGTATCTTCGTAGGATCTTTTTTTGGAAGAGGTGGTGGCTGCCGTCGATTTTGTTTTTACTTTTGTCATGTCGAGACCTCCAGGTGAGTGTGGTGTTTTTTAGTCATAGTGATCTTGATTATACTATAATTTAATTTACAATAAATGTAAATATATAATTTTAAAAATATTTCATTATTTTTCGTGTGGGTGAATTTTTGTGGTGTTGTCTGAGGGACATGTCTTAGAGCGTGGTGGTTTGTGGTTTACGGTTCATAGATCCAGAGCTTTCACAGATTCGGGGCTACTGAAGCTATTGTGAAAGCTTGCTTGGATTTGTTGTCATGGATGAATCTTATTGAGCTAGCGGAAAATCGGCAATGCCGGGCATTTACGTCTATTAGCTATTTGATGTGAGACTTTGACGGATGATGCATTTTGTCGAAGGAAAACAGTTTGGATCATGCCGGTTATTTGTGGCAGCTGTATGGCAAATGGCTGGTTATGTACGGTTGGCCTGAGTTGAGCTTGTTGTTGGTGCTGGTTGGTCATTTTCGGCTGGGATAGGTGGTTCTTCACTGCTGTTTTGCTTGATATTATTTTGAGTCCGATAATATATATTATGTAAACTGATAAAAAGAGCAGAAATCGTTGAGACTGTTGTCTGTTGATGTCTGTTGACAAAAACATAGCTACATAATTGACATAAACATGGCAACATTTTATTCTAGGCCACTTTTTGACAAAAACATAGCAACAATACCTAGTGTAAGACACAAATTTTCACTTGTTTATGTGACTGTTTGACGACACAAACATGCTGCTATAACTGTCGAGTGACACAGTTTTATTAATATTAACGACACGACCTCAATTTACTTGAATATACCTATATGTACTCGAGTAGCATCAATAAAAATGAGAATATTACAATCAAATGGTAAGTTGTTATGCATTCTTTTGTTTTTTCTATTTCAGTTCATAAAATAGCATTTTCATGAACTGAATTTCACCATATTATAACTTTTGTTTTTTGATCGTGCTTAGCATAATTAAATTTTTGGATGATTCTTTTCATTAATTATGCCTCTTATACGTATTCTTTCCTTTGCTCACCAATTTCCCCTAATGGTTTTGTTACCGATTGACCAAAACCCCCGCTACGCTCTGGGAATCCCGGATGACAGACAATAGTGTTTGTATAACCTACCCCTCCCTGTAAACATACTATTCGATGCAGACTTGAATAATAATGATATTGTTAGGTAAACAGGTAGACCCAGCGCTCTCATGAACAGCCATATAAGAGAGCGAACACCGTAGAAGTGTTCGCCCAAAGAGTCGTTGTGTATATGTGTCCAATTTATAGTAGTATTTCAAACGGCGGCAGGCCTGAACGAGAAAATAAAGTTATAGACTGCCGCTGTATTGTCGATCTAACGTTTCCTGTTTGTTGTATGGTTTATGAAAATTTCATTTCACTACCTAAACCTGGGCAAGCTTATCCGGGTTACGTACAGCATAGATTCGCGTAAGCTTTCCGTGTCGGAGTTGGATGAATACTGCAGCCACGGTTTCGCTCCCCAAACGGATTATGATGCTGGTCTCCCCGTTCAGAGGGACAACCTCGAAACGGAAATCTCCCTGGGAATAGGACCTTAACTTCTGGATTCCGGCGAATAGAACTCGAGCCACAAGCTCGGGTGTTTTCACCGGATGCCTGAACGCTTTTGCTTTCCCGCCTCCGTCGGCGACGAACATGACGTCTTCGGCCAACAGCGACATTAGATGATCAACGTTCCCTTGCTCCAGAGAGATGAGGAATCGGCTAACCCATTCCAATTCGATTACTTCGGCCGCAACCTGCTCATCCTCGGCGATGCCCATTTTGTTTCTTGCCCGGCTTAACAGCTTGCGGCAGTTCGCCTCTTGCTTGCCGAGCAGTTCCGCAATTTCAGGGTAGTCGAAGCCTAGCGCCTCACGTAGGACAAAGACCGTCCTCTCTGTCGGCGTCCGAACCGGTTCGGGGAGCCATGGACCGACGTACAACTCCCTCTTCTTCCGTGCCGATTTCTGCAGATTGAGGCAACGATTGGTTACCATTTTGCACAAATAAGCCTTAGGCTCATCTAGACGTTCGGGATGTACTTGGCACGCCTTGACAAACACGTCCTGCACCGCATCTTCAGCGTCTGCTGCGGAACCTGTCAATTGGTATGCCAGAGTGAACATAAGCGCTCTATACTGAACGAACAATTCCTCCATCCATCATCTCACTCATTTCGGCTGTTGATTGTGGTATCTATTTGCTAGCGTAGCATGCTGCCTTTGTCCCACGCCAGTTTTCTGATTTTCCACCCCAGTTTTCCCGTTATGAACATATTAAGCCCCCACTTTCTTCCCCATACAAACCCGCGATCTTCTCCTAAGCCGATACAGAAGAAATCGATTATCGAGCTAGGGGATTTGTGAACCGGGGCAGGGCGGCCCTCCAGATCGGCCATTACGATTTTCCCCAGTTTATCTGCCTGCAGCGCACCTTCTCCGGCTCTCATCAGATCCGCCTTGCCATTACTCGGATCAACGATTCTTGCACAGTCTCCGATGCTGTACACGCCCTGCGCTCCTTGGACGCGGTAACATTCATCCACCAGCACTTGACCATCCGAAGTAAGCGGCAATCCCATGCTTTGAAGGGCGGGATTCGGAATCAAACCAATTGTCCAGATACATAGACCAACGGGCAGACGGTCGCCATTGCTGAGCTGCACCGCATCTTCTTCCGCCTTTGTCACTTTACGATTGTAAAGAACTTTTACGCCGCAATTGCTGAGAGCCTGATCCAATTTTATCCCGACTTTTTCGGGCCCTTCCATGAACAATCGTTTTTGTCCACTCAACAAATAAACAGAGATATTTGAGGGGTTCAGCCCTAGTGACGATGCTTCTCTCCGCATCTCAAGCGCCAGCTCGGCAGATGTCTCAACGCCGCTGATGCCCGCGCCCGCAACCGCGATCGACATCAATCTCTTTCGTTCCTCAGGATTCATCTCACTAACTGCCTTCCGCAAGTTAGCATGCCAGCGTTCCCGGATGGCCGCCGCAGCTAGCGGATCGGTCAAGGCGATGCCGCCCCGATCAGGTTCCGGTCTCCGAACGATGCTCCCGACCGCCACGACCAGAATATCATATGGCATGAGAGCATGATTACCATGCGTATCTTCATATTGAATCTGTTTTGCCCCGCTGTCCACGGACGTAACCTTGCCTTGAACGAATTCGACACCTTCTGAGAACGAATAATGTGTCCACGGAACCATAATGTCTTCCTGGCCGACAGCCGGCCGGAACAACAGCATTTTGCGCATATGACCGGATTGCTTGTCGATCAGAACAAACCGAAGACGACGTCCGTTCACCATTCCATGTGTTTCTTCCTTTATCGCTTTAAGCGAATGAAGACCTACATGGCCTCCTCCAATGATTACGCAAGTTAAGTCGTTCATCTTTCCTCAGCTCCTTAACGTTTTGCACATATAACAACGTAAGGCTCTGACTTGTGACATCGAATACGTAAGAATGGGCCATGCTTGGCCGGAATTGGGGAACAGGAACAATAATGACCGTTGTGGAAGTCAAAAATCCGGCATTAGTCGCTTCGTCATTAATGTAATTGGAAGATAAAAGAGGTATTCAGGAACAAAAAGATGACAAGTAAGTCATCTCTTCAATCAAAGCTTCATGTTAGGATTACGCTTCTTCGAATAGCCGCTCTCCCCGATGCAGCCGTACGGCTATTTGGGCCATATGCGGCTGTTCGCGCGGGGTTGGTGCATGGGCAGCCAAATAGCGGGTTGCTGCCAGAAGCATCGTTTCACCAGCGCGAGTGGCAAAAGCGTCGCTACGCATCGCCCAGCGGTCATATTCGGCTACCGCCGCTTCGTACATTTGAAACGAATGAAATTCGGCGTCTTCGCGTAAAAGCGCATGACCCAAAGTGTTAAGCAAGGCGTCGGGATTGCCGCCAGCGTGCAGGTAGCCGGCTGTCCAGCGCGCCGCTTCTTTCACCTGCTGGCGTTGATCCAAAATTTCCAGCAGCCGCTCTGGACAAGTAGTGTCGACGGCTGGTACGGCCGAGCCATCTGGGCGGCGTGCCGCAGGGATATTCAAAAAACGATCCAAATAAATTCTGATTAGCCCGTGGTAGATGGCGCGGATGAGCAATGGATGGCTTGAGCGGCGCAAACGTTCGTGCACGGCGTGGGCATAGGTAAACGTATGCAAAACGGAGAGCCAATCCCCGAAGTCATTCTGGGTATGGAAGCCAACAATCCGCTCCGCCGCGGCCAAAGCAACCAGTTGGGCCAACTGGGCCGGATGTGCGCCGGATTTCAAAAGCTCTGTCACAAGATTCACCGTTTCAAGAGGTTCGTCGCTTAACAACTGCTTCACCATTTTTTGCTCGTCTTCTGCGGAAATATTTGTATAAGGCGCGGCCAGAGGAAGACTATCCAACTGGGCGAACACTTCCTTCAGTGGAGCGACTAGATTCACTGGCGATTGCCATTGATGAAGTTCTTCGCTCCGCGTCGGATTGGCGAGAAGCCGAACCAGTGAGGTCAGTGTCTGCTCGGTATGCTCTTCGCCAATAAGGTCAATCGCTTCAAAGGCTTTATTATGGAAATCGAATGTATGCCCGCCATCCAAATAAAAGTGATCAGTCACCGCGATCAACATCATTTCCGATATCTGCTCCAGGGAAGCCCCTTGGCGGATCGCTGTGAGCAACACTCTTTCAGCTCCTTGTGTGTCGCGAACCTCGATACAGTTGCGGTACCATTCCGTCAGCCGCTCGAACGGAACGTCAGACTCCGGCAGCGGCTTGAGCAGATGCCGCGCCGCGGCACCGGAGCTGTTGCGAGCCACATGAAGCAGTCCTTGATAGAGTGCGAGGATCGTCCCTGCCTTATCTAGCTTGGGCAGCACATTGGCCATCGCGGTCAGGATGGTAAGCCCCGAATCCCATCCTCTTCCATAGACGGTACCGAAATGGATGCCGACCTGCATGATTTTCGCTGCTGGAACGCCGGCTTCCACCAATCCGACGACAGCTTTGGCAATCACCAGCCCCAGATTTTGCTCCAGACCTTCTTGCAACCGAAGTATATGTTTCTCAATGCTGTTCGCCTGTTTAGGGTGCGGATTTACCCACACTACTCCATTCTCAATTTTGACTGCATAGGATGGAACATCGTCCGCCCACGGGTCCAATGTTCCGCCGCTACAGACGTCAAAGCGCGCATGATGCCAATGGCAGGTAAGGATCCCGTCGCACAGGCTGCCCATATGCAGGGGAAATCCCAAGTGCGGACAGCGATTGTCTACCGCGTAAACCTGCTGCTCATGATAAAACACGGCGATCCCGCCGTGGATTAACTTGTGGCCCTTTTCTTGAATCGACGCCAGTGTACCTGCGTTGATCCAGGGCTGGCTTTGGGGTTGTTGCATGTTGAGCCCTCCTTAATATTCTGTATTTTCGAATAAATTTATCACTGACCTTTAAATTTGTCAACATTTTAATCTGTAATGTATAGTAAACTCATTGCAAATCCATCTCATGTAAAAAGAAGCAGACGCCTTTAGGCAAGCTGCTTCTTTCGTAGCGGAAGTCAATCTCACGTTGTCCCAAATGGATAGTGTTGGGAGCATATCTCATACGATTTGACTCCTTTTTCTCACCTAGACTGCTGTTTTGCAGGACTGTTCATATGATTTCTCATGAATATAAATACCAGACTCAATAGTAACGATAAAAATCCCACTAATACGACGTATTGGGTACCTAATTCGGAAATAAATAATCCACCTGCCGCTGTACCAATTGTTGTTCCTAAATTCACGGATGATAAAAATAAACCATTAGCGAAGTCAGGTGCTTCTGGAGCTGCAGACATAATCCAATATTGATTTATATTCGCCCCTATTCCAGCCAATATTCCCCAAATCAGCGTAATGAAAGCCATAGGTACGGTAAACTGTCCAAGTAGAAGTAAAACAATGTAAACGGCTCCCAACGCAAAAGGAAACGATACGACAGATTTGATCGCAGCTTGAGAAAGTAACTTCCCTGCTATAATGTTTCCAATGATGTTCGCTCCTCCGAATATGACTAACATGACGCTGATTACATTCCCGGAGGTATTCGTAACGGCTTTCAGATACTCGGCAAGATAGCTGTACACCCCAAATACTGCGGAATTTAGTAAAATGACAGCTACAATGGAAAGCCAGGTAATTGATTTTTTCAATACCGATAATTGAGCGCCGTAAGAAAGTCTTTCTTGAACAGGCATGGAAGGGAAAAATACGAATATCGCGATAAAGACGATAGCGTTTACGATTGCGAAAAAGGACATGGATACTTGAAACGAAACGGCACTGGCCAGAAAACTTGCGATGGGTACACCAAGTACCATGCCTGCAGATACTCCAATAAAAACTTTTGAAACAACTTTTGGCGCTTCTTCCTTGCGCACGGAGCTGGCGGCCATTGTAAAAGCTGCTGAAAAATAGATGGGGTGAAAAATAGCGGGAATCACTCGCGCAATGATTGCAATAGCAAAGTTCGTTGTAAATAGAGCGACAATGTTACTCAGCACGAAAATACCAAGGACGAGCAACATGGCCGTCTTGCGATTTACCCCCGAAAATAACAATGGCATAGTTGGACCAGAGATGGATACAGCAAGTGCGAAGAGACTCACCAGCCACCCGGCCTTAGATATACTGATATGAAAGTGATCAGCCATGTAAGGTAATATTCCTATAACTCCCATTTCGGTATTGATGATGCCGAAAGCCCCTATGGCTAAGATGAAAATGAATAAATGATTTCGTTTAGCCAAAAAAACACCGCCTATCTTCATTGCTTGGAAGCCCTTAACAAAAGGTGGGTTAACCTGCAAAGTGGCTAACCCATTTTTCCTAGGGAACATGTATTTCGGATCATGAAAGACTACAAAGTAGATATATCCATTACGAATCGGTAGCGCACATCACTGCGCAAAACACGCTCATAAGCTTCTTCTATTTGTTCAGCGCGAATGATCTCGATTTTTGGTTCAATGCCATGTTCTGCGGCGAAGTCGAGCATCTCTTGTGTCTCGCGAATGCCACCGACAAGCGAACCGGCAATGCTGCGACGGCCCATGATTAAGGAAAACACATGATACTTATCAAGCTCGGCAGGCGCACCAACATTGACAAGGGTTCCATCTACGCGAAGCAACGACAAGTATGCATCGACAGGAAGGTTTGCAGAAACGGTATTTAATATGAGGTCAAAATGACCAGCCAATTCAGCGAACGTGGCGGGATCGTTGGTGGCAAAATACTGGTCTGCACCCAATTCCAGGGCCTCGTCCTTTTTATTCATCGACCGACTCAAAACCGTTACATCTGCACCAAAGGCATGCGCAAATTGAATGGCCAGGTGGCCAAGTCCCCCCATTCCGACAATCGCAACCTTCTTGCCCGGGCCAGCGTTCCAGTACTTCAAGGGAGAATACGTGGTGATACCTGCACATAAAAGCGGCGCCGCCACATCCAAATTCAAAGCAGTAGGAATATGGACAACGAACCCTTCCTTTACAACGATTTTTTGGCTGTATCCTCCGTATGTTGGATTACCATCGTAGTCTAGTTGGTTATACGTGTTGATAACGCCTTTCGTACAATATTGCTCCTCTCCGCTGAGACAATATTCGCATTCTCCGCAAGAGTCAACAAAGCAGCCAACGCCAACGCGATCACCGACAGAAAATTTCGTAACTTTCGATCCGATTGCTGTTACAACTCCGGCGATTTCGTGACCCGGAACCATGGGGAAGATTCCATTCGCCCATTCGCCGTAAGCGCTGTGAATATCAGAGTGACATACGCCGCTAAACTTAATATCGATTAGCACATCATTCGGGCGAAGATGTCTTCTTTCGATAACAATCTTCTCAAACGGTGCTTTTGCACTTGGGACACTTAGAACATGAGTTTTGCACATATATTTTTCGCTCCTCTGCATCTCTGGTCAGTGTTGGATTACATAAACAAAACAAGTTGTTTAATCAACTCATGTCTATTATTATAGGTGTCAGGGAAGCACATTCAATGGTTAAAATCACGGAATTTGTTGATATTCCAACACAGCGATCGAAAATGTTGATTATCTAAGAAAGTTGGTTAAAATACGGTGGCAAAAGTAGATCGGAGAGTTCTTAAAACACAGGAAGCGATGAAAAAGGCAGTCATTGAACTGATGGCTGAAAAAAACTTCGATGAAATTACGATTCAGGATATTGCCGACCGGGCAAACATAAACCGAGGGACCATTTACCTCCACTATCGGGATAAATTTGATTTATTAGACAAACTCATAGAGGCGCACATGAATGAGCTGGGCGATATGGGCGAATGGGCTTGCAAGCTGGATTGGAGCAATGGACTTTTACCTTTCTTCGAGTATTTTGAGAAAAACTATGTGTTTTTTGCGACGATGTTAGCAAGTAAAGGGGCGCCCTCTTTCCGCATACGGCTTTTTGATTTGATTATCGAAGGATTTAAAGGTGAGATTGACACAGAAAGCAGGAGAAATCCGGATTTTAGTGAAGATGTTGTCTTGCAATACGCCGGGAACGCTTATGTAGGTGTAATAGAATGGTGGATAAAAAATGGAATGCCTTACCCTCCCAAAGCCATGGCTAAAAAAGTGGGAGCACTGTTAGAGAGAACGCTATAATTGTGAACGCCCTAACGTGCTCCTGCATTCAACGCATCGGAAAATAAAAAGGTACTCAGAGGCGTACTTATGCGCACCTGAATACCTTTTTTTAAGTCAACTACACTATTTCAATATACCCTTCCGTCCCATTCACGCGAATGCGGCGTGCTGATGATCCGGTAATCAAGCTTGTTTGTGCGTACGGCTTCGTGCAGTTCTGTAAACGTAAGGTAGTACATATCTTCTGTTTCACGAATCACGCCAGCTTGTACGAGCTGTTCGGCTTCTTTCAGCAAAGCCTGTTTATACACAAAATAGCGCCTGACTATGCCGTATTTTGGATATTCCCGATAGCCGATAAACTGGCGAAGCAGGTCGATCATGCGTTTTGTTTCGCCCGCTTTTTGTTCACCATCCGGCAATTGCTTCAATCGCTCCAGTGATTGTCCAGGCTCAGCTCTCACTTACAGTTGGTTGGTTCAAGCTCCGTTTTGCTCATCAGCCGAAGGGCCGTAAAAACCAGGCACCGGAACGTCGAGCAGTCGCAAGTAAACCCCGAGCTGGGCACGATGATGAACCATATGACTCAAGCCGAAAGTGCGAAGCGCGATCGCACGCGGTTGACAGAAGATGATATGATCGCCGTGGCTCAACGTCCACTCTTCGCTGAGCCATTTCTCGTCGCATTCGTCCAGCAGCTTTTCCAGCTTGCCGATGTTCCCGTCGAACTCCTCCAGAAATTCCTCTCGTCGTTGCAAAGCCTCCCGCTGCAGCGGTACCGTCGCAAGGTCAAACTGCGGGTATTGCAAAATCGCGAGTTGCCAGTTCAGCAAGTTGACCAGGTGTGTAGCAAGTCCGCCCAAAGTCATCGATTTCTCGTGCGGCTTCCAGTCCAGATGTTCCTCGGGCAAGCGCTCCAAAATACGGCGCGTAGCAGTCAGCTCGCGCATAGCGTCGCCAAAGATCAGTTGTTTTGTCATATATTCATCTCCTCCCTGTTTGGCAAGCATACTACAAAGTTGGACAAGTGGGAATCATTTAGGAACAGGGCTTGCTTCTCCCTGCTCCTTTTTGTTTTATACACTACCTCAAATATTTACCTGTGATCGACTGCTCCGCTTCGACGATTTGCTCCGGTGTGCCCTCAAACACTACCTGGCCGCCCTTGCTGCCGCCGTCCGGCCCCATATCGATAATCCAGTCCGCCTGGCTGATCACGTCGAGGTTATGTTCAATGACAATCACGGTATTTCCGGTGTCCACGAGCCGATTCATGATCGCAAGAAGATGGCCGATGTCCGACATATGCAAACCTGTCGTCGGCTCGTCCATGACGTAAATGCTCCCCTTCTTGTGCAGCTCGCTTGCCAGCTTGATGCGCTGGCATTCCCCGCCTGATAGCGTGCTGAGCGGCTGTCCCAGTGTGATGTAGTTCAGACCTACATCGCTCATCGCCTGCAGCTTGCGCACGACTTCTTTTAGCTCGAAAAACTCCAGCGCCTGCTCTACCGTCATCTCCAGCACTTCTGCGATGGACTTGCCGTTCAGCTTGTAGGCGAGCACTTCTTCCTTGAACCGTTTCCCGCCGCACACTTCGCATGGCAGCTTCACACTGTCGAGGAAGGCGAGGTCGGTGTACACAACGCCCAGCCCTTGGCAGTTCTCGCAAGCTCCTTTGGAGTTGAAGCTGAACAAGCTTTGATTGACTTTGTTCGCGGAAGCAAACGCCTTGCGCACATCGTCCATAATCCCTGTGTAGGTCGCAGGATTCGAGCGCGTGGATACGCCTATCGCCGATTGGTCGATGACGATGGCATCTGGGTGCTGGCTGAGGAAAATTTCGTTAATCAAGGTGCTTTTGCCTGATCCGGCCACGCCTGTCACGACGGTCAGCACTCCGGTCGGAATATCGACACTCACATTTTGCAAATTGTGCAGCGTAGCGTCCTTGATGGACAGTTTGCCAGACGGCTGTCTGCAATCGCTTTTCAACTGGAGGGGGCGTTTCATATGGGTCCCTGTCAGTGTACCGGACGCAAGCAGTCCCTGATAGCTTCCTTCATATATAATCGTACCGCCGCGGCTTCCGGCGTGAGGCCCGACGTCGACGATATGATCCGCCACTTTGATCACATCGGGATCGTGCTCGACGACAATGACGGTGTTGCCCTTGTCGCGCAGCTTTTGCAGCAATCCGTTCAGGCGGTGTACATCCCGCGGGTGCAAGCCGACGCTCGGCTCGTCGAAAATGTACGTGACATCCACCAGACTGCCGCTCAGATGCTTCACCATTTTGACGCGTTGCGACTCGCCGCCGGACAACGTGTCCGTCTCGCGATCCAGCGTCAAATAGTCCAGTCCGATATCCACCAGATGCTGCAACCGCTCCGTCAGCGACTTGACGAGCGGCGCAACGGCGGGATCGTCGATTTCGCGAATGGCGAGGATGAGCTGTCCAACTTCCATGGCGGACATTTCCGCGATGTTGCGTCCGTTGATCCGGCAATTGAGCGTGGCTTGGCTGAGTCTCGCGCCTTTGCAACTCGGGCATGGACCTTCGGAGATGTACGGTGCCACCGCTTTTTGCGTGCGTTCGGACTTCGTCTTCACGTCCTGCTTGATGTACTTGTTGGTGAACTTCTCGATGACGCCTTCGACCGTAATGTTCGTCAGCTTCCCGGCGAAGTCCATTTTCACTTTCCTCGCTTTGCCGTACAGCAGCAGTTCCAGTTCTTCTTCCGTGTAATCGCAGAGCTTTTTGTCCGGATCAAACGAGCCTGACTGCAAGACCAACGTCCAATCCCAGCTGTCTACTTTATAGTCCGGCAACATGATAGCCCCTTCGTTCAACGACTTGGACATGTCGATGGCCTTGCTCATGTCTACGCCCAGTTTGCGGCCGATCCCGTTGCACTCCGGACACATGCCTTGCGGGTCGTTAAACGAAAACAGGTGCGCTTGTCCCACGTACGGCTGCCCCGCTCGCGAGAAAAGCAGACGGAGAATCGGCGAAATATCGGTAATCGTGCCCATCGTGGAATGGGAACCCCCGCCTAGCCGCTTCTGGTCGACAATCACGGCCATGCTCAAGTTCTCGATCGCGTCCGCATCTGGCTGGGGATAGCGCGGCAAGAAACTGCGCACGAACATGCTGAAGTTCTCATTCAGCAGTCGTGTCGATTCTGCGGCGATCGTATCGAAGACGATGGATGACTTGCCGGAGCCGGATACTCCGGTGAAGATTGTAATTTTCCGCTTGGGAATGCGCAAGGATACGTTTTTCAGATTGTTTTCTCGCGCACCCGAGATGACGATATACTCCTGATTTGCTTCGCTCATGCGCAACACCCTCCCGATCGTTTCCTTTTTGCTCATCTTCTCATTGTACCATTTCTTGGGTGTGTATAGTCGAGCAAGACGCGTTTGTCTTGTTGTTTTTCTCGCCGGGAAGATCGGTCATGTGCCTGGCTCGGACAAAGCTGCTTTTCCTGTGCACAGAAAAAACGACCCTGGAAAAAGGGTCGTCCATGTTTTGCCGCTTACTTTTCCAACTCGCCATCGTCATCCGTTACCGCAAAATTGTAGTTGATCGAGCGGGTAAATGGCTCGCCGTCTTCATTGATGCCCGTTACGTCAAAAGACAGATTGTACACGCCCGGCTTCGTTGGGACGGTAAAATTGCCTGTCAGCTCATCGCCTTTGATCGCGAACTTCACCTGATCGAGCACGCTTGCCTTTTCGCCGTTGAGCGAACGCGTCACATTTGCTTTTTGCAGCAAGGAAGGATCAATTTCGCTATCCCCCAGCTCCACGGAAATTTTCGCTTTGTCGCCCTGCTCGAATACTTTTTTGCTCGCTTTTACCTTCGCCTGCTCGCCGCCTTCAATCGAAGCGACCATGAAGAAGGCATCGTCCTCTCCTTCGACCTCAAGTGTCCACTCGCCCGCTTCAGGCTCAGCGATTTCAATGAAATGATGAACAGCTTCGGCGAAAATGAGAGGCTCGTCCTCCGATTCGCTCTGATCGCGCAAGTCCGCCTCGTACTCTTCGCCGGACGGGCTGATCAATGTCACCTTTGTCGCTTGCGAAGAAGTGATGGTGTCGAGATTCAGCTTTTCAATCCCGCTCTCCAGGAAAAACGTTTCTGTAGCGGTGTCCTCTACTTCGCCCCCGCGCAAAATGAAGGAGCTTTCTTCTTCTGCGGAAGCTTTTGCTTTCGTTTTGCTGATTTTGTTCGGCTGTTCCCGCAGCGTTGCCGATGCTTTTTTCAATTTGGGCTCGACCAGATTCCATGTTTGCGAAGCCTTCGCGATTTGACCGTGGGAAATGTCCTTCGTGAAGCTTTTGATTCCGTAAGGCAAACCGAGAGCAGAGTCTACAGAAACGGCGCCGTCGTCTTCACCGGGCAAAACGGCATGGGCAAACCACGTAGCGCTAAACCAGCCGTCGTCGCCTGTTCCGGCAGCCATATAAGTGGTCGTGGAGCGATTTTCGCTGCGGTTGTCGGTTTGGGAGCGGAAATTCGCCATGTATGACGTTTGCAAGGAGTACACGGCGTCGTCTTTTTTGCCGAGAATATCCGCGAGCCACCCTGCCCAGTTGCTGTAGGCCAGGTCTGCCAATTCTGAACCTTTGTTCGGCGTAGACAGCTGATGGACCACGTTTACATACGGATGTGCCCCGTAGTGGACGAGCGCGGTCTGCGTATCGATGCCGCCTTTGGAATGCGCAATGATGTTGATTTTCGAGACGCCGTAATGATCCGCCACCTTTTTGATCACTTCGGCGAGCTTGGCCCCGTTTGTCCACATGTTTCCGCCAGTGCCGTCTGCGTCTTTCAATTGGACAAAAGCGGTACGATACCCGGCGTTATACGCGGCATCGTAAAACCCGTCTGTCGTGTACCAGGTGTTGTAAGTCGAGTGCAAGCCTTGCACAAAAAGAATCACGGGTTTGTTATTCGACGCGTTGGGAGGGACAGCACCCGTGTACCAGTCGCCAAAATGGCCGTTCGGATTGTCGTCATGCAGCACAGGAGCCGGAGCTGCTGCGCTTGCGACAGTTGGGCAGACCAGTGCCGTCGTTAACGTAGCGGCTGCCAGCATTCGGGACAAAGCTTTGCGGTTCTTCATCATAACACCAACCTTAACATAGGATTTATTTGTGCCATTCCCCTTTGCTAGAAAGAGGAATGGATTGCCACCGTTTTTTCTTCCTTCAGGACATTTTGAATGATTTCGAGAATCGAACTTGTTTGGTGGTGAATGAAAAAATGGCCACCAGACACCGGGAAAAACTGGCACGCTCCCTGGCAGTAGTCGCGCCACGCCCAAATATCTTCGAGTGCAATCGTATCCTCCGTACCGTACAGCACGGTCATGTTGACAGGCACCTGGCGAGGAAGATCGGGATTCATTTCGTATGTCTGCACCGCTTGAAAATCGGCACGCAGGATCGGTAAAAACAGCTCCAGCAGCTCTTGATTTTCCAAGACGTCGTCAGGAGTGCCGCCGAGCTTGCGCAGCGCTTCGACAAACTCGTCATGCGGCAGGTTGTACGTCTTGGCAAGTTTGCCATACGCATGCGGTGCGCGAGAGGCGGACAGAAACAAGTGCTGTGGCAACAGTGCGCCCTTTTGCATCAGCTTGCGGGTCAGTTCAAATGCGACCAGTCCGCCCATGCTGTGGCCAAAAAAGGCAAACGGCGTCTCAGCCAGTGCGGGCGTGATCCGGTCGCATACATCCTCCAGCAGCTCATAAAAGCTGGTTGGCAGGAACACGTCCCGGTTCGGCTGGGGAATGTGTGGGCGCACCTCGAATGCGTCGATTTCCAAAAAGGTCGGCGGAAGTCTCGACTTCCAGCTGTAGTAGATGCCGGGAAGTCCGCCTGCGTACGGAAAGCAAAACAGCTTCATTTCTTTCCTCCCATCTTTGCTGATTGATCGATTGATAGTTTGGCAGATGGAAAACAGGGTCAGATGAGACTTGCGCTGCTTTCCGGCGCCGACAAGGCGGGAGCAGGTCTGTCCTTTCTTTGCTGTACTTCATACATGCTGGCGTACAAGCCGTTTTGCGCCAGCAATTCCGCATGCCGTCCCTGTTCCATCACTTTTCCTTCGTGCAGCACGTAAATCATGTCCGCATGCTCGATGGTCGACAGGCGATGAGCGATGACCAGGACGGTTTTTTCCTGCATGAGAGCCGCCAACGCTCGCTGCACCCAGAACTCCGATTCCGTATCCAAAGCAGAGGTTGCTTCATCCAGTAAAAGAATCGGCGCATTTTTCAGGATCGCTCTGGCAATCGCGATGCGTTGGCGCTGTCCTCCCGACAGCTTGGCCCCTCGCTCGCCTGTGCGGGTCTGATAGCCGTCCGGCAGTTCCATGATGAAATCGTGAGCGTAGGCGGCTTTGCTCGCTCTTATCACCTCTTCTTCCGTGGCGTCGAGGCAACCGTAGCGAATGTTTTCTTCGATGGTTCCCTCGAACAAAAAGGCGTCCTGCGGCACGTAGGAAATCAGGCTCCGCATCTCCGCGATGGAATATTGGCCGATCGGTTTGCCCAGCAAGGAAAGCGAACCGGCAGAAGGCGGGTAATAGCCTAACAACAGCTTCATCACCGTGCTTTTTCCGCCTCCGCTCGTCCCTACCAGCGCAGCCATTTGACCTCGCCCGACTTGCAGCGACACACCTTGGAGCACCTTTGTATCGGCGGTGTAGCCAAAGTCGACCTGCTCCATTGTCAGCATGCTGTCGTATATCCGGGTTGCCGTGGGGGTGGAAACTGGTTCGTACCGTTTCGGTTCGAGCGGTTCCTGGAGAAAGCCGACAATCCGCGAAGCGCCTGCCAGCGAGCCTTGCAATGTCGTGATGACCTGCCCAAGCTGCAAAAAAGCCAGTGTCACCAGCATTTGCTGCTGAACCATCGCGACCAGCACACCGAGTCCGATCATTTGTTTGGCGACCATCATGATGCCAAACACAAGCATTCCCCCGAAGCTGACAAACTGGATGAAAAAGTTGGTTCCTTCCAACAGCGCGTGTTTATGTCCTTGCTTGATCGCGGACAAGGTCACTTGTTCATTGGCTTCCGTGTAGCGTGCCGTCACAACCTTCTGTAAATGAAACATCTTGATGACGGGCAAGCCTGCCAAAAAATCGCTCAGCCGTTCTGTGCCCGTTCCAAGCTGCTGCTGCATTTGGTCGCCAATGCGCCGCACCGACTTGGCAAACTGCGCATTCACGTAAAGGGTCAGCGTGCTCACGAGCAAAAGAACCGTGGCAATTTTCCCATCCAAAGCAAACATCCCGACGATCGAGCCAACCAGCGACAACATAATGATGCACAGCGTTTTCAACTGTTCGGCATACGCCCGCTCCATCAGCTGGACGTCGTTGCCCAGCCGCGACATCGTATCGCCCGAATGATGCTGCTCGTAGTAGGCGAAAGGCAAGCGGCTCAATCGCTGAAAGACAAGCAGCCGAATGTTGGCAACCACCTCGCGGACGCAGCGCCGATATATGTAGCTGAAAAAAGGCGACAGCAGACTGAACAAAAGAAACATCGCAGCCATGGTCACGATCGCTCTGGTGAGCAGTGCCGGGTCTTTCGAGCTCGCAAAGTCTGTCAAATCTTTAAACACAAATGGCAAAGCGACCAAAACAGCGGCTTGACCGATTCCATCACCGAGTAGCCCCAAAAAATACGCGCGCTTTTTCGCTTTCATCAGCGACAGCAGTTGCAGCAGCTCCTGCGTTAACTTCTGGATGAACACAACACTATACCCCCTCTGCTGCCAGCGCTTTTTGTTCATCTGTAGCAAACTGTTTTTGATACAAGCGGGTGTACACGCCGCCTTGGGCAAGCAATTCGTAGTGCGTGCCTCTTTCGACGATTTGCCCTTGCTCCAGGACAAGCACTTCATCCGCGTCTTTGATCGTGGAGAGACGATGGGCAATGACCAGCACCGTCCGATTGCGCATTACATTTTCCAGCGCTTCCTGAACGAGTGCCTCAGACTCTGTATCGAGGGCTGACGTCGGTTCATCCAGCAGCAAAATCGGTGCATCCTTCAAAAGCGCGCGGGCAATGGCAATGCGCTGTTTTTGCCCGCCGGAGAGACGGGAGCCTCGTTCCCCGACTTTTGTTTCATAGCCTTGGGGCAGCTCCAGGATGAAATCATGCGCATTGGCCGCTTTCGCCGCTGCGATAATCTCGTCTCGCGTCGCATGCACCCGGCCGTACGAGATATTTTCCGCAATCGATACCGGGAAGAGCGTCGTATCCTGCGAGACTAGCGACAAATAGTGGCGCATCTCCGCGGTATTCCAGTCGTTCAGGGAGTGTCCGAACACTTTCATGCACCCGTTGCCTGGCTCGATGCGGTAAAACCCGCACAGCAATTTCAGGATGGTGCTCTTGCCGCTGCCGCTCGCTCCGACCAAGGCAACGGTTTTGTTTGGCGGCAACACAAAGCTTACATTTTCGAGTATCTTCGTCTTTTCGTAGGCAAACGAGACGTTTTCAAACTCGACCGGAACGGCTGCTGGATCAATCGGAATAGCTGTCCGGCCATTTTCCTCCACAGGCTGCAAAAAAATGTCTTGCAGGCGCTTGGCTGCCCCGGAAGTCTCCTGAACTTGGGCAAACAGCAAAGGGGCGAGTGACAGCGGCTCGATAATAAAGTGAAGCAAATAGCTGAAAATGACCAGGCTGCCCAAGCTCAGCTCCCCGGTCTGAATCAAGTAGCCACCGTAGGCGACAAAAAACAGGATCGGCGCAGAAAACAGCAAAATTCCGGGAGCGGTCATCCAGGCGCGCTTTTTCTCAGCCAGTATGCCGTTTTTCAGCACCTGCTTCATGCCCGCTGCGTATTTGCGGTACATCACGTCTTCCAGTTGAAAAGCTTTCACCATGTGAATCCCGGACAAAGTGTCCTGGGCAACGGTATTGGCTTGCCCCAAATGCTCCTGCATGCGCTCGGCATACGTTTGCAAAGGTCTGCTCATTCTCCCTGTAATCACGATAGCAATGGGCAGAATCGCGACGCTGAAAATGATCAGCTTCCAATTGATCGACAGCAGCAAGGTCAGTGCCCCGGCAAACACAACCGGCAAATAGAACAGTTGGAAAAAGTGCTGCTGCAAAAAGCTTTGCAAGATTTGCGCATCGCTCGTCAAGCGAGAAACGAGATCGCCCGAATGATATTGATCCATCGTGGACATCGGGACTTTTTCGAGATGCGCCGCCATTTTGTTTTTCAAATCCCGCATGGCTCTGGCGCTAAACCGCGCGGCTGAGTATGTAATAAAATACTTCGCAAGAAAACCGACGATGGTGAGACAAAAAATGATCAGGGCGATATGGAGCAGCTTGTCAAAGTCGTTTGTATGTTCGACCATGCGCTGAATCAGGACCCCCATCAAAATGTCTGCCACCGCGACGAGCAGTGAAGCAAGGATGCAGATGACTACCCAATTTCGGTACGGCTTGACAAACGACAATACCCAGCCGAATACGGCGTTTTTCCTTTTCCTTGTCTGTGGATCTTGCTTGGTAACAATCATGTGCGGCTCCTCTCCAAGGATGTTAGGGATGGACTCCCCTCGGAACAGCTTTCTCCCAAGGGGAATCCCTTACACATTTGCCGTCTTATTTCAGGATGAACAGTTCTTGCAGGATGTTTTGCAAAATCGAAGCATTTTGCGACGCGTAATCGCCCGCCAGCATGCGCGAGTGGATTCCGTGCCCGCTGTACGTCAGCAGTCGTTGCGTTGCGTTTGCCCAGGCTGATTCGTTCCACTTGGCTGCCACCGGAGCTTCCTCGTCTGCTTCCAGCTCGGATTGGATGAGGTGGATCGCGGCAGTGGTCATTCCGGTATTGACCAGATTGTTATGGAACATCACATAGCTGACCGTTTTGCGAACGAAGCTTTGCTTGACAAACTCATTGGCGGCGTACAGCTGGAAGTCTTCTTGCGTCATGTTGAACATCTCGGTGTTTTCGCCAATCTCGGCGAATAGCTGGGCAATGTCGTTTTCTGTTTCCGCGACAGTCCGCTCAATCGCCTTGTCTTTCCAGTACGAGTCGAACAAGATGATGTCGGTGACGCCATAGCCCCGCTCCTCCAGTTCTTTCGCCACTTCAAAAGCCAGATTGCCTCCCGAGGAGTAGCCCATGAGCGTGTACGGACCGCTTGGATCAATTGCGGTGATCGCCGCGATATACTGCTCCATCCGGTTGTCATCCTGGATGAAATCAAAGCTGTACAAAGAGACGCCTTGAATTTCCGCCGCAAGCTTCTGGTAGTACACGCTTTGTGCGCCGATCGGCGTGAAGCAAAATACGTTTCGCGCCGTCTCCTGATTTAACAAAATGGCTGTGCCGTATCTGCTCTCAAAGCGCTTATGCGTGATGAAATCGGCCACCTTTTCGATCGTCGGATACTGGAAGATGAGATTCAGCGGCAGCTCGATTTGCATGTACTCATACACTTTGGCAATCAACAGCGTAGCTTTTAAGGAATGTCCTCCGAGTTCAAAGAACTGGTCGGTGATGCCGATTGGCTCTACTCCCAAAACTTCTTGCCAGATGGCTGCCAGTTGCTGTTCGGTCGCATTCCTCGGGGCCACGTATTCGCGCGTGGTCGCATCGGACTGTTGCGGCTTCGGCAAAGCTTTGCGATCCACTTTTCCATTGGCGGAAAGCGGCAGCTGATCCAGCTCGACGAAATAGCTCGGAATCATGTAAGCAGGCAGCTCTTTGGCCAGATGGCTTCTCAAGCCGGATACGGACACGGCTGTTGCTGCGACAAAGTAGGCGCAAAGATAGGAACCAGCCGTAGCGTCATCGTCTCGCGCAACGACCACCGCTTGATCGATGCCCTGGTAAGCGAGTACGGCGCTCTCGATCTCGCCGATCTCGATGCGATACCCTCTCACCTTGACCTGTTCGTCTGCGCGGCCGATGTACTCGATCGTGCCATCCGTCCGCCATTTTACCAAGTCGCCTGTTTTGTACATGCGCTCGCCTGGTCGGAACGGATTTGCGACAAACTTCTCTGCGGTCAGCTCCGGTTTGTTCAGATAGCCTCTGGCAAGCCCGGCTCCGCCGATGCACAGCTCACCGACCACGCCAATCGGCTGCAAGTGATGCTGCTCATCTACAATGTAGACTTGGACGTTCGCAAGCGGTCGGCCAATCGTGATCGCTTGCCCCGCTTCAATCGAGCGCGAGATGGTGGTGACGACGCTGTTTTCCGTCGGGCCGTACTCGTTGTTGATCTCGATTGCCGGATGCTTTTCTTTTGTTTTTTGCACAAGCTGCACAGGCAGCTTCTCGCCGCCCAAAGTGACGCAACGCAACTGATTGAAGTCGGTTGTCGTCGAGCAATCGAGAATGGCCTGGAACAGACTCGGTACGCCGTAGTAATGGGTGACTTCCGTTGCGGCCATCAGTTTTTTCAGCGCGACCGGGTCTTTGGCAGCTGCTTCTTGCGGCAACACGCACGTTGCCCCTCCGAGCAGCGGAGCGAACAAGCTGGCTACAAAACCGTCGAAGGCAAAGGAGAACACTTGCAACGCCTTGTCACTCGGCCCGAACCCGTATTCGTCTCTTCTCCACTGCAAGCAGTTCACGATTCCTTGATGCGGGATCATGACACCCTTCGGCTTGCCGGTCGTACCGGATGTATAGATGACGTAGGCAAGGTCAGTCGGTTGGTTGACAGCTGGCAGGTTGGAGCCGCTCAGTCCGGCATCCAGTTCAGCGTTCAGATCAAGGCACTCCGGCAGCTCGCTTGACACCTGGGCCAACAGCGGCAACAGATGCGCCTGGCTGAGCAGCAGGGCTGCGTTGCTATCTTCGAGCAGGTACTGAATGCGCTCCTGCGGATAGCCGGGATCGACGGGAACATAAGCGCCGCCTGCCTTCAAAATACCGAGAATACCGATCACCATTTCCGGCGAGCGCTCCGCCATGATCGCTACCAGACGGTCCGGTCCGACTCCTTTTGCGCGCAGGACCCTTGCCAGTCTGTTTGCTCGCTCGTTCAGTTCGCTGTACGTCAGCGATTGCTCGCTAAAGAGAAGCGCTGCCTGATCCGGTGTTTTGTCGACCTGCTCTTCGAATAGCTGGTGCAGCGTTTTGTCCAGCGCATAGCTGACTGCCGTATCGTTGAACCCGGCCAAAATCTGCTGTTTTTCTTCTGGCAAAAGCATGTCGATCTCGCCCAGACGGATGTGCGGATTTTGCACGATGCTCGCTGCAATCGTCAGGAAGTGGCGGCTGAACCGTTCCATCGTTTCCCGCGTAAACAAGCTTGTGCTGTACTCCACGCCAATCGTCATTTCTTCCCGCTCTTCCGTAGCGCTGAAAGTCAAGTCGAACTTGGCGTGCTGGCCTGTTTCGTCCGTCATAAACGGCGCAAGCGTGCATTCAGGCAGCGTCATGACCTCTTCCGTGCTGTTTTGGAACGTAAACACGGTGTCAAACAGCGGATTTCGGCTCAAATCGCGCGCGATCGCGAGCTTTTCCACCAGCTCTTCAAACGGGTAGTCCTGATGGCCGTACGCATCCAGCGCATTTTGCTTGACTTCTTGCAAAAACTCGCTAAAAGTCTTTTCGCGCTGCGGTTTGTTACGCATCGCCAACGTGTTCACGAACATGCCGACGATCGGTTCGAGATCGGCATGGGATCTGCCTGTAATCGGCGTGCCGACGATGATGTCCTCCTGCCCGGCATACTTGGCGAGCAGCACGTTGTACGCGGCGAGCAAAACCATGTACAAAGTCGTTCCCGTCGCCTGCGCCAACTGGTGCAAGCCTTCCGTGAGCGCTTTGCCCGCGCCGATCGTGTACTGATCCCCGGCAAAGCTTTGGGTGCTGGGGCGGGTGAAATCGTTCGGCAAGTTCAGCACAGGAATGTCATCGGCAAACGTTTGCAGCCAGTACGCTTCCTGCTTGTGGAAGGCGGTCGACTGGGAAAACTCTTGTTGCCACACAGCAAAGTCCTTGTACTGGATACGCAGCTCCGGCAAAACGTCGCCTTGATACAGCTGCACCCACTCTGCCAGAAGAATGCCGGAGGATACGCCATCGGAAATGCTGTGATGCATGTCGGTAAAGAGCACGTAACGATCCTCGCCGATTTTCAGCAGCGAGACGCGCAGGAGCGGTGCGACCTCCAGATCGAACGGCTGCACGAGGGAAGAAACGAGTTCGCGCGCCTCCTGTTCTGTGACTTCCGAATAGGCAAGCGCAAACGGAACGTCCTCGTGAATGTTTTGCACAGGCTCTCCGTTGACGACGGCAAACGAAGTGCGCAGGCTTTCATGTCGCGCAATCAAGCGCTGGAACGCCGCTTCCACCCGTGTTCGCTCCAGCTTGCCTTCGATCAGCATGGTCGATGGCATGTTGTAGCTGATGCCGACTCCCTCAAATTGATCGAGGATGTACATGCGCTTTTGTGCCGAGGAAACCGGATAGTACGCTTGCTTTTGCACAGGCTCGATCGAGAAGACATTCCCTTTGGCTGTCTCTTCGATGAACGCCGCCAGTTCCTGAATCGTCGGTTTTTCGAACAAGATGCGCAGCGGGATGTCGACCTGGTATTCGTTGTGCATGCTGGAAATGACGCGCATGGCACGCAAGGAGTGACCGCCGAGCGCGAAAAAGTCGTCTAGCGCACCCACTTGCGGAACATTCAGCACCTGCTCCCATACTTGGGCCAATCGGGCTTCCCAGACGGAGCGCGGCGCTACATACTCGGTCGTTCTCAGCATGGTGACATCCGGCGCTGGCAAGGAACGTCTGTCTACTTTGCCATTGGCAGTCAGCGGCAGCGCATCCAAGGTGACGAAATACGCTGGAATCATCGCTTGCGGCAGTTCCTTCAGCAAATTCGCCCGCAATTCTGCGGTGTCAAGCTTGTGGTCCGCCACGACGTATGCGCACAATTCCTTTTCCTGCCCGTGATCTTCTCTTGCGACCACGACTGCTTCCGTAATTCCGTCCAGCTTGCGCAGCTGTGTCTCGATCTCGCCCAGCTCGATGCGAACACCCCTGATTTTTACCTGGTGGTCATTGCGTCCGAGGAACTCGACATTGCCATCTGCGCGCCACTTCGCCAGATCACCTGTGCGGTACAATCGTTCACCTGGGGCGAACGGATTCGGCACGAACTTCTCTTCCGTCAGCTCAGGTCTGTTCAAATAACCGCGCGCAACCCCTGCTCCGCCGATGCACAATTCGCCTACGACGCCGACAGGCTGCAAATTCAAATGCGCATCGACCACGTACATCGTCATGTTCGGAAGCGGTTTGCCGATCGGCACCGTTCCCGAGCGGATGGCGGTGACGTCTGTTTCTTCGTAGTAGCTGGTGTCAATGCACGCCTCTGTCACGCCGTAGCTGTTGATAATGCGCATCTTCTGGCCGAAGCGCGCGAGCAACGTTTTGAAGTCTTCCGCCGGGCAGCTGTCTGCTCCGAGAATCAGCAGCTTCATTTGACTCATATCCAGTTCGTTTTCGTAAACGTAGTGCATCAACGGCATGATCAAGGCTGGTGTCGCTTCGAAAATGGTAATTTCGTGACGCCTGATGATCTCGTACAGCGAAGCTGGGTCCATTTTGACCTCATTCGGGCAGATGACCAGTTGCCCGCCTGTCAGCAGCGCCCTGGCAAAATCGCCCGTCGAGACGTCGAAGGCGAAGCTCGCCATTTGCAGCAAACGGACCGGGAAGCTGTCCAGGTGATATTCGTCTTTCCAGGCAAACGCGACATTGGCATAGCTGTGGTGCTCGAGGACGACCCCTTTTGGCTTGCCCGTCGTACCGGATGTGTAGATGATGTAAGCGGCGTTCTCCGGCTGCGCAACGTGCTCCAGATTGCCCGTCTCCTCCTGATCCACTGTCTCTGTATCCAGATAAAAGGTTTCATAAGGGAAGGCAACTTGACTGTTCATTTTTTGCAAGGTGAGCAGCAGCTTCGCCTCGCTGTCTTCGAGCATGAACGCTTGGCGCTCCAGCGGGTAGTCTGGATCAATCGGGACGAATGCCCCGCCTGCTTTCAACACAGCCAGCATGCCGATGACCATGTAGAGCGAGCGGTCTACGAGAATGCCGACGGTGCTCTCCGGCTTGACGCCTTTTCGCCGCAGGACGCGGGCGAGCTGGTTTGCTTTTGCATTTAATTCCTGATAGGTCAGCTGTTCATTGCCGAACAGAACGGCAATCTCGTTCGGTGTTTTTTCCACTTGCTCCTCGAACAGCTTCTGGAACGTTTTGTCCGTCGGATAGGCCGTTTTGGTTGCGAGGAAGCTGTGCAGCATGTGCTCCGTCTCTGCTTTGGACAACACGCTGATCCGGGCGAGCTCGATGTCGGGATCGGCTGTGATTGTTTGCAACAGCTGAACGTAATGGGCGGCCAGTCGATCAACCGTTTCTTTTGCAAACAGCTTCGTGCAATAGCTGAATTGAACAAGAAGTCCATCCTGTTTTTCCATCGCATCCAGGGAAAGGTCGAATTTGGCGATGTGGCCGTTCACCGGATAAGGCGACACTTTCAGATCCGCTACTTCTCCTTCGGCTGATTCGGCAAGCCCCAGGCTGAACATCGTATCAAACAGCGGGTTTCTGCTCAGATCGCGCCGCACTTGCAGCTTCTCGACCAGATGCTCGAACGGATAGTCTTGATGCTCGAAGGCATGGAGCGCATTTTGCTTCACGTCTTCCAAAAAGGCGCGGAAGCTCAGGCTGCCAGCGGCCGTATTTTTCAAAGCGAGCGTGTTGACGAACATCCCGACAATGCGCTCTACATCTGCGTGCGAGCGGCCTGCGATCGGTGTGCCGACGACGATTTCTTCCTGTCCGGCGTACTTGGAGAGCAACACATGGTAGGCAGCCAGCAGCACCATGAACAAGGTCGTGCCAGTCTCGGCAGCGAGCTTGCGCAGTTGTTCCAGCAGGTGATGTCCGGTGCCAAGCGCGACCGTGTCACCGTCAAAGCTCTGCACAGAAGGTCTTGGATAATCATGGGGCAGATTCAGCAAAGGAATCTCCCCGGCAAACGTCCGGGTCCAAAAATCCTCCTGTTTTTGGAAGCGATCCGACTGAGCCAGCTTGGTCTGCCACACAGCAAAGTCTTTGTACTGGATGCGCAGGTCGGAAAGCTGTTTTCCTGCATACAAGCTGGCAATTTCCTCGACGATGACCGCAAGCGATACGCCATCGGAAATAATGTGGTGCATATCCATGAAGAACAAGTGCCGCTCTGCGCCAAGCTTGATCAGATTCACTCTGAACAACGGGGCTATCTCCAGATCAAACGGCTGGATTAGCTCCTGGATGAGCGATTCGCTCTGATCTTCTGTCGCCTCCAAAAGGCGGACAGGCAGCTCGACATCCGGATGTACTCGTTGCAGCGGTTCCCCGTTTACCGAATGGAACGAGGTGCGCAAAGATTCATGCCGTTTAACCAGGCTCTGGATGGCAGCAGCAAAGCGGTCATAATCGAGCTTGCCTTCCAGCACCAGCACACTCGGCACGTTGTAGCTGATCCCGCTTCCTTCGAACTGATGCAGGATGTACATTCGCTTTTGGGCAAACGACACGGGATAAAACGCGGCAGGCTCGACTGGCTGGATCGTCTCGAACTGCTCGAATGCGCTCTCGGCAATATGCGCAGCCAACTCATGGATCGTCGGAGTGGCAAACAGCGCTTTTAACGGCAGCTCCACCTGGAATGTTTTATGGACTTGCGTGATGACGTTCATCGCCTTCAAGGAATGACCGCCGATTTCAAAGAAGTTGTCGTGAATGCCGATTGCCGGAATGCCCAAAACTTCTTGCCAAATCTGTTGCAGCTTCGCTTCGGTATCATTTTGCGCAGCGACAAAGGCGCTTCCTGTCGTCCGCTCGCCGGATGGCTGCGGCAATGCCCGGCGGTCGACCTTTCCGTTCGCGGTCAACGGCAGCTTTTCCATTTGCACATAGTAAGCAGGGACCATGTAGCCAGGCAATTGTTTGGACATCGCTTCTCGCAGCTCTGCGGCGTCGACGGCCTGTTCTGGCACAAAGTAAGCGCAGAGAGCTTTTTGCCCGTTCGCCTCCTCGATCACGGCCACGACTGCTTCTTTTACTTGTGCCTGCTGGGACAAGACCGTCTCGATTTCCCCAAGCTCGATCCGGTATCCCCTGATTTTGACCTGCTGGTCGATTCGGCCCAAATACTCCATCGTCCCATCCGGCAGCCATCTCGCCAAATCTCCGGTGCGATACATCGTTTCGCCAGGCGCAAACGGATTGGGCACAAACTTTTCGGCGGTTAATTCCGGCTTGTTCACATAGCCTCTTGCGACACCGTCACCACCGACGCACAGTTCACCCGGTACGCCGATCGGCTGCGGCTGATTGTTGCCGTCGACGATATACGCGGTGGAGTTTGCAATCGGCTTGCCGATCGGAATCTGCTCTTCAAAATGCTGCTCAATCAAATAGCACGTCGAGAAGGTCGTGTTTTCGGTCGGGCCGTATCCGTTCCAGATTTCCAGGTCAGGAAGGGCACTTTTTACTCGGTTGATGTGCTTCGGCGACAACGCTTCGCCACCGACGATCAAGGCGCGCAAGCTGTCAAACATCGCCGGATTGTCTTGCGAAAGCTGGTTGAAGAGCGGCGAGGTCAGCCACATGGTCGTAATCTGATTCGTCCGCAGGAAGTCGCCCAGCTTTTCGGCATCCAGCAAGACGTCCTTGCTCACCAAATACAGGCTGGCCCCGTGCAGCAAGGCTCCGAAAATCTCAAATGTCATGGCGTCGAAGCCAATCGCGCCGGTTTGAATCATCCGGTCGCTCTCGCGCACTTGCACGTAATTCGTATGCGTAACCAAGCGGGTGACGTTGCGATGCTCGACCATGACTCCTTTTGGCTTGCCTGTAGAGCCTGAGGTGTACATCACATAAGCCAGGTCACTCGCACCGTTGACAATCGCCGGATTGCTGCAATCTTCCCGGTGCAGGCTCTCCTCTTCCAAAACGATTGGCATCAGCCCTTCGCCGACGAGCGGCAGCAAGTGCTTTTGCACGAGGACAACTTTCACGCCGCCATCTTCCAGCATGTAAGCCAGGCGTTCGGACGGATGCTCCGGGTCCAGGCCCAGGTAGGCGCCGCCCGCTTTGAGAATCCCCATGATGCCAGTTATCATTTCCAGCGAACGATCTGCGAGCAGACCGACGATGCTCTCTTTCCCGACTCCGTTTTGACGAAGGACATGGGCGAGCTGGTTCGCTTTTTCGTTCAGCTCCCGATACGTCAGCATCTGTCCGTCCATCACGACCGCAGTATGCTCCGGAGTTTTTGCTGCCTGCTGCTCGAACAGCTCCTGAATCGTCAGATCGCGCGGATACGCGGCAAACGTGTTGTTGAAATCAACGGTCACAATTCGGCGCTCTTCCTCGCTGAGCAGGCTGATCTCGCGCAAGGCAGTTGCTTGGTCGGCAACGACTTGGCGCAGCACTTGCAGGAAGTGACCCGCCATTCTTTCGATTGATTCTCGCTGGAACAATTTGGTCGAGTAGACGAGCGCAAAATGAATGCCTGTCTCGTCCTCGTGCGCTTCCAGCGTGAGATCGAATTTGGCGTTGCCTGCTTGTGCCGGATATGCCTCCAGTTTCAGCCCATCCAGCTCGTAAGCTTTTTGGTCCAGGTTTTGCAAAATAAACATGGTGTCAAACAGCGGATTGCGGCTGAGATCCCGCTGGATGTCCAGCTTTTCGACCAGTGCTTCGAACGGATAATCTTGATGGGCGTATGCTTGCAGCGTATTTTGCTTGACCTCTTCCAAAAATGCCTGGAAGTGTTTCATCTCGGCCGGATAGTTGCGCAAAGCGAGCGTGTTGACAAACATCCCCAGAACGTTCTCGATATCGGCGTGCGATCTGCCCGCAATCGGTGTGCCGACGACGATGTCTTCCTGTCCGCTGTACTTGGCAAGCAGCACATTGTAAGCCGCCAGCAATACCATGAACAACGTCGATTGGCTCTCCTGGGCGAGCTTGTGAAGATCGTCCAGCAACGCTTTGTCTGCCTGGAACGAAACGCAATCTCCTTCAAAGCTCTGTGTCAGCGGACGAGAAAAATCGGCTGGCAAGTTAAGCACCGGAATGTCGCCAGAAAACGCGTTCAGCCAGTAGTTTTCATGCTCGGTATAGACGTCGCTCTGGAACAGTTCAGACTGCCAGACGGCGAAATCTTTGTAATGGACGGAAAGCGCAGGCAGTTCTTCGCCTCGATACAGCTTCGAGAACTCTTCCATAATGATTCCGGCCGAGACGCCATCCGAGATGATGTGATGCATATCCAGCAGGAACAGATGCCGTTTCGCTGCCAGCTTGAAAAGTCCGACCCGCAATAGCGGAGCTTTTGTCAGATCAAATGCTTGCACGAACGACTCGACGGTTGGCTCCACTTGCGCTTCCGTCACTTCCGCGTACTGCACATTCAGCTCGACATGCTCGTGTACGCGCTGGACAGGCTCGCCATTTACGGTGTGGAAGGATGTGCGCAGCGATTCGTGCCGCTGGACCAATCCGTGGATGGCGGCTTCAAAACGCTTCCGATCCAGATCGCCTTCGATATACAACGCGCTCGGCATGTTATAAACCGTGCCTGTGTCCGCAAACTGGCGCAGGACATACATCCGCTTTTGCGCAGATGAAACAGGATAATACTCTTGCAACGGTGCAGGCTCGATCGGCACATACGTCTCTTTTCCGCTCGTGGCGACATACTGGGCCAACGCCTTGATCGTAGGCTGCGCGAACAGCACTTTCAGCGGAAGCTCAACCTGATACTCGCGATGCACCTGTGCAGCGACAGCCATCGCTTTCAAGGAATGTCCGCCGATCTGGAAAAAGTTGTCGAGAATGCCGATGCCGCTAACACCGAGCACGCGTTCCCAAATCTCTGCCAGCTTGCTTTCCACCGCATTTGTCGGCGCGACATATTGCGCTTCGGTTACGGGCTTGCCTTCTGGCTTCGGCAAGGCTTTCTTGTCGACTTTGCCGTTTGGCGTAAGCGGAAGCTGATCGAGCTGCACAAAATGCGCAGGAATCATGTACGACGGAAGTCGCTTCGACAGATGCGACCACAGCTTCGTGACATCAAGCTGTTCGTCGGCGGTAAAATACGCTGCCAGAGCCGACTGGCCAAGCTGATCCTCATAGACGACCACAACAGCCGCTGTCAGCTTTTCCGCTGCCAGCAGAGCCAACTCGATCTCGCCGATTTCAATTCGGTAGCCTCGGACTTTGACCTGTTCGTCGATGCGCCCAATGTATTCAATCGTTCCGTCCGGGAGCCACTTGCCAAGATCGCCCGTCTTGTACATGCGCTCGCCTGCCGCAAACGGATGGGAAACAAACTTCTCTTCCGTGAGCGCTGGCTTGTTCCAATAGCCTCGTGCCAAGCCGCGGCCGCCGATGCAAATCTCCCCGACCACGCCGATTGGCTGTAGCTGGTGATATTGGTTCACGATGTACAGGCTGGTGTTGGCAATCGGCCGCCCGATGGTGATGGCAGCATCCGGACCCGCAAGGCGCTGCCAGGTGGCGACGACACTGCTTTCTGTCGGGCCGTACTCGTTGACGATGACCAGATCGGGATTCAGCTGCTTGCATTTTTCAACAAGCTGCGCCGTAATTTTTTCTCCGCCGAGTGTGACGGTTTGCAGCGGACGGATATCCGCTGGCGTGCTGCATTCCAGAATGGCCTGGAACAAGCTCGGCACGCCTGTCATCAAGGTGCAGCGCGAAGCGGCGATGAGCTTTTTCAAAGAGACTGGGTCCTTGGCTTCTTCATCCTCCGCCAGTACGACAGTTGCCCCGGAAAGCACAGGCGTAAAGAAGGACAGAACGAAAGCGTCAAAGGCAAAGGACAGAGACAGCAAGCTTCTGTCGCCAACCTTCATTTGGTACTCCGCTTTCTTCCACAGCACGTTGTTGACGATGCCCCGGTGCTCGACCATGACCCCTTTTGGCTTGCCAGTCGTACCCGATGTGTAGATGATGTAAGCCAGATCGGAAGCGGTATTGATCGGCTGCAAATTCGAACGGTGCACACCATAGTTGCTCTCGTCGTCGAGATACAGGCATTCCGCGGTCACGCTGGAACCAAGCTTCGCTCCCAGATGCTTTTGCGTCAGCACCAGGCGGGCTTGGCAATCCGTCAGCATGTAGGCGACACGCTCCTCCGGATATTCCGGGTCGATCGGCACGTAAGCTCCGCCTGCTTTCAAGATGGCGAGGATGCCGACGACCATCTCCACAGAGCGGTTCGCCATAATCCCTACAGGTTGGTCAGGCTGTACTCCCCGCTCCCGCAGCGTAGCGGCAAGCTGGTTGGCTCGCTCATTCAGCTCCTGATAGGACAGGGGCTGCCCGCTGATTTCCACGGCTGTTGCCTGCGGCGACTTTTCCGCTTGTTCTTCAAAAAGCGCCTGAAGCGTTTTGTTTTGCGGAAAATCTTTGTGCGCACCGTTGAAGTCGACCAGCAAGCGCTGCTTTTCCGCCTCTGTGAGCATGGTGATCTCGGACAACGGCATTTCCGGTTCCGCAATGACCGCCCGCAAGATTTGGATAAAATGGGTCGCTATTTTTTCGATCGTCTCGCGCGAAAACAGCTTGGTGCTGTAATCCAGGCTAAAGATGATTTCCGCGTGTTCTTCGTACGCCTCCAGCGACAGGTCAAATTTGGCTTGCTTCACCTCTGCCACATAAGGAGTAATCGTCAACTGCTCCATTTCGAACGGCTTTTGCTCCATGTTTTGCAAAATGAAAACCGTGTCAAACAAAGGGTTGCGGCTCAAATCCCGTTGCATGTCCAGCTTGTCGACGAGTTCATCGAGCGGATAATCTTGATGCTCAAACGCTCCCAGCGTGTTGGTTTTCACTTCGGCCAAAAAGTCGCGGAAAGTTTTGCCCCCGGCTGGCTCGTTGCGCAAGGCCAGTGTGTTGACAAACATTCCGACGATGGACTCCGTTTCGGCATGGGACCTGCCAGCCGTAGGAGCGCCGACGATGATGTCCTCTTGCCTGGAGTATTTGGACAGGAGCACGTTGTAGGCGGCCAACAGAACCATGTAGAGCGTCGTGCCTGTCTCTTGGGCGAGCTGATGCAATTGTTTTGGCAAAGCAGTGCCGGAGCCAAAGACGAAGCGATCTCCCTCAAAGCTTTTCACAGACGGTCTTGGATAATCCGTCGGCAGATTAAGCACGGGGATTTCTCCCGTAAAGGTGTTGAGCCAGTAGGCTTCCTGCTCGGCAAATTCCTCGGTCTGGAACCAGTCCTGCTGCCACTTGGCAAAATCTTTGTACTGAATGCGCAGCGCTGGCAGCTCTTCCCCGTGATAGAGCTGGGCAAATTCCTCGATGAGCAGGCCGATGGAGACGCCATCGACGACAATATGGTGCAAATCGAGCATGAACAGGTGACGCTCTGGCGCCAGCTTGATGAGTCCGGCGCGCAACAGCGGGGCTGTTCCCAGATCGAACGGCTGGATAAACCGCTCGGCTATTTGCCGGGTCTCTGCTTCGGTCGCTTCGCCAAACGAGATAGCCAGTTCGACATCGTCATGCACACGCTGAACCGTCTCGCCTTGCACGGAGTGGAACGAGGTGCGCAACGATTCGTGGCGTTGCACCAAACTTTTCAGCGCCTGTTGCAGCCGCTCTGTATCCAGCTTGCCGTCGAGATACATGAAGCCTGGCATGTTGTAGCTGATACCTGCTCCTTCCATTTGCTGCAGAATGAACATTCGCTTCTGTGCCGCGGAAACCGGGTAATACTCCTGCTTTTCGACAGGGGGGATCGCTGTGTACGTGCCTTTGCGGGCAGCCGCAACAAGTGGGGCCAGGCCCGCGATCGTTGGCGATTCAAACAGGACTTTCAACGGTACGTCCACCTGGAAGCTGCGCTGGAGCAAAGAAATGACGTGCATCGCTTTCAAGGAATGTCCGCCCAGTTCAAAGAAATGATCGTGAACCCCGATCGGCTCGACCCCAAGCACACTTTCCCATATCGCTGCGAGCTTGGCTTCCCATTCGTTGCGCGGCGCCACATACACGGCAGCAGAGGCGGCGGCATCCTCCGGTTGAGGCAATGCCTTGCGATCCACTTTGCCGTTCGCTGAAAGCGGCAACTGCTCCAAGAAAACAAAAGCGGACGGAACCATGTAGGCTGGCAAGGTGGCAGACAGGTACGTTCTCAGCTCCGCTGTCTGGATGTCCTGTTCCGCTACGACATAGGCGTACAGGCTGTTTTGCCCTTTGCCATCCTGGCGGGCCATGACGACGACCGCTTTGACCGCTTCATGCTGCAAAAGCGTGGCTTCGATTTCCCCCAGCTCGATGCGGTGACCTCTGATTTTGACTTGATGGTCGATGCGTCCCAAATACTCGATATGGCCATCGGGCAAATAACGGACCATGTCTCCGGTACGGTACATGGTGCCGCCCGGCTCAAACGGGTTGTCGACAAAGCTTGCTTTCGTCAGCTCCTCGCGCTGCCAATAGCCGCGGGCCAAACCGTCTCCGGCAATGCACAGCTCTCCCGCTACGCCTACTGGCTGAAGCTGGTTGCTGGCATTGACGACATACAGCCGGACGTTGTCGATCGGTTTGCCGATCGGAATTGCGCTGTATTCCTGCTGGCGCGGGCAAGGCCAATAAGTCGCATCAATGGTTGTCTCTGTAGGGCCGTACAAGTTGATCAACTGAGCTTGCTGTGTCTCGTAAAAACGCGAGACGAGGGCAGGCGTCAATGCTTCCCCGCCGCAGAACACTCGCTGCAAGCTCGTGCATGCGCTCCAGCCCGGGTCGGTCATGACCAGATCCAGCAAGGACGGAACCATCTGCAAGGTCGTGATTTTCTCATCTCGAATGAGACGAGTCATGTAGGCGATGTCGCGATGCCCGTCCGGCTTTGCCAACACCAGTTGTCCGCCGGTGATGAGCGGCAAATAAAACTCCCATACGGAAGCGTCGAAGCTGAACGGCGTTTTTTGCAGGACAGCATCCTCGGTCGTCAGCGGGAACGTCTCTCTCATCCACAACATGTGATTGCAAATCGCCTGATGGGAGATCATGACGCCTTTCGGATTGCCCGTCGATCCCGATGTGTAGATCACATAGGCCAAGTCGTCTTTGCCAGCGACGTTGTCCAGGTTCGTGTCGGCTCCGGTGTAAATCGCTTCCTCGTCTACGTCGATGATCTCCCCTTGATAAGCAGCCAGCTCCTGCAAATGACGCTGCGTCAGCAAAATCGGCGCCTGGCTGTCGCTGAGCATGTACTGGATTCGTTCTGGCGGATAGCTTGGGTCGATTGGCGTGTACGCGCCGCCTGCTTTGAGCACAGCCAGCATCCCGACGACCATGCCTGGCGAACGGTCCACCATAATGCCGATCAACGTATCTGGTCCGGTTCCGTGACTGCGCAACAAACGGGCCAGCTGGTTCGCCCTGGCGTTCAGCTCGCGATAGGTCAAGGCATATTCTTCGTACACGACGGCCACTTCATCAGGCGTGCGTGCTGCTTGCTCCTCCACTAATTGATGCAAGGCGGTCGCGGCGGTACGCTCGACAAACGTATCGTTCACGTTCAGAAGGAGTGTGCGTTTTTCCGCTTCCGTCATCATGTCGATGTCCGCGAGGCTTGCCGTTGGCTGCTCACTGATCCAGCGCAAAATTTCCAGGTAATGCCGGGCCATTCGCTCGACCGTTTCTTTCTTGAACAGCTTGGTTGCGAATGTGAGCTGGAACTGAATGTCCGCTGGCGATTCGCTTGCGTTCAAAGCGAGATCGAACTTGGAAATTTTGTTGAACAGCTCATAGGGCGACGCTGTCAGCTCGGCGATGGCAAGCGACTGCTGGTTCGCGTTTTCCAAAGAAAACAACGTGTCAAACAACGGATTTCGGCTAATATCCCGCTGAATCGCCAGTTTTTCCACGAGTTCTTCAAATGGATAATCTTGATGGTCATAGGCTGCAAGCGCGTTTTGCTTGACTTCCTGCAAAAATTGCGCAAACGTTTTGCTGCTGGCAGGCTGGTTGCGCAGCGCCAATGTGTTCACGAATATGCCCATGATGTCTTCCACGTCCGCATGGGAACGTCCAGCGACAGGCGTGCCGACGATGATGTCTTCCTGGCCGGTATACTTGGACAGCAGCACATTGTAGGCGGCAAGCAAAATCATGTACAAGGTGGTGCCAGTCTCTGCCGCTACCTGTTGCAACCGCTCCAGCAGTTCTTTTCCGGCGGCAAAAAGGACGAGATCGCCTGCAAAACTTTGCACGCTAGGGCGCGGATAGTCAGTCGGCAGGTTCAAGAGCGGAATTTCATCAGCAAACGTGTTCAGCCAGTGCTGCTCCTGCTTCTTGTATGCCTCCGTCTGAAACAGCTCATTTTGCCAAGCAGCAAAATCTTTGTATTGCAGCGAAAGCGGCTGCAAGTCTGCTCCCTGGTACAACTCGGCAAATTCACGCAGCAAAATTTGCGAAGAAACGCCGTCCGAGATGATATGGTGCATGTCGAGCAAAAACAAATGGCGGTCTTTGCCCAGCTTGAGCAAACCTGTTCGCATCAGCGGAGCGACCCCGAGATCAAACGGACGGACAAACTCGCGCATGATTTTCTCCGCCTGGTCTTCGGGAGCCTCCAGCATGAAAAGCGGCACTTCTACTTCCTCGTGCACTTTTTGCACAGGCTCGCCGTCGATCCGGTGGAACGAGGTGCGCAAAGCTTCGTGGCGCTCTGCCAGCTGTTGCACAGCGCTGGCAAACCGGGCGTAGTCCAGCTTTCCTTCCAGGAGAATCGCACCCGAAATGTTGTAGCTGATTCCGTTGCCTTCGAACTGTTGCAGGATATACATTCTTTTTTGCGCAGATGAAACCGGGTAAAACTCCTGCGCTGCCACGGGTTGAATCGCGGTGTACTCGGTTTTTTCCGACCGCGAAAGGAAGCGGGCCAGCTCCGCTACGGTTGGATGTTCGAACAAGGCCTTTACGGGCAATTCCACTTCCAGCGCTTTCGAGACTTGGAAAACGACAGTCATCGCTTTCAACGAGTGTCCGCCCAAGTCAAAGAAATCGTCGTGAATCCCTACCTGGCTTATGCCCAGCACTTGCTGCCAAATTTCGGCCAGCTTTGCCTCGATTTCATTTTGCGGAGCTGCATACGCGGTGCCTGTAACGACTGCGCCAGCTGGCTTCGGCAATTTTTTTCGCTCTACTTTTCCGTTCGCGGTCAGCGGAATTTCCGCCAAGCGAATAAAGAAGGAAGGAATCATATAGGAAGGCAGCGTGCGCCCCAAAAATTCTCTCAGCTCAGCTACCGTCAGTTCCCGCTCGGAAACAAGGTACGCGTACAGCACGTTTTGGCCGCTCTCATCCTTTTCCACGATCACGACCGCTTCCTTGACCGCCTCATGCTGCGTCAGGCGCGTTTCGATTTCGCCCATCTCGATCCGATGGCCGCGAATCTTCACTTGATAGTCCATTCTGCCTGCATACTCCATGTTTCCATCAGGCAGCCATTTTGCCAGGTCGCCTGTTCGATACATTTTGGTTCCCGGACGGAACGGGTTGTCGATAAACTTTTCCTTCGTCAGCTCCGGTCTGTTGAAATACCCTTTGGCTACGCCGTCTCCGGCTATGTACATTTCGCCAAGCGAGCCGACGGGCACCGGCTGCATGGAAGCATCGAGCAAATAAAGCTGGACGTTGTCTGCCGGGACACCGATTGGCACCGACTCCTGGGTCGTTGTTTGCGGGTCATACAAGTAAATCATGCAACCGACAACGGTTTCGGTCGGTCCGTACTCGTTGAAAATTTGCACGTTCTCTCCGAAATGGTCGTAAATTTGCTTCGCCAGCTTTGTCGGCAAGTTCTCGCCGCCGACGATGAACCGCCTGATGCTGCTGGCCTTGCCGTCGATGTGTTCAATCAGCTTCAGGTGTGTCGGCGTCAGCTTGATGATCCCGACTTTGTTATCTTTGATGATGTCCAAAATGACCTGTACCTTGTCTGCCCCTCTGTACACATGGATCGTGTTGCCGGACAGAAGCGGCGTGAAGATCGAGGTGACAGTCAAATCGAACGAAATGGAAGAGTACAGCGGAAAGTCCACCGCTTCGCCTTGGACGTACACCTTGTTGGCCCACCAGATGTAATTGACCAGGCCTTGATGAGTAATCATCGCCCCTTTTGGATTGCCGGTAGAACCGGAAGTGTAGATCATGTACGCCAAATCATCAGGCTTGCTCTCGGGTGCGAAGGATGTGCTGCCGCCTTCGTACAAGGAACGATCGTCCAAATAAAGCACGCTGCCTGCAAACTGGATGTTTGGTTGCAGATGCGACTGGGTTAACAGCAGCGTGGTCTGGCTGTCATCGAGCAAATACTGGATGCGATCTTGCGGGTACTCGGGATCAATCGGCAAGTAGGCAGCACCTGACCGCAGGACAGCCATGATCGCCACGATCAGCTCCAGTGAATGTTCCGCCATAATCGAGACGATGCTGCCGCTGGCGATTCCTTTTTCGCGCAAAGCATTGGCAAGCTGGGCAGAACGCTCCATCAGCTCCCGATAGGTCAGGGTGTCCTCGCCGCAAACAGCTGCTGCTTTCGCTGGTGTCCGGCTCGCTTGTTCCGCGATCAGCTCGAAAATCGTTTTGTCCCGCGGATATTCAGCAGCCGTGTCGTTGTAGGCGACGAGCAGTTGCTGCTTTTCCTCTTCGGTGATGATGCCGATCTCGTGCAGGTGTACATGCGGATTGCCGATCACCTGGTCGATGACGGTGCGGAGATGCCCTTCGATTCTGTTTACGAATGACGATTCATACACCGCGGCATTGTAGCTCAGTTTCACGTACAGCTCGTTCGAGGGAGCGAGGGCGACGACCACGTTCAAATCATAGGAGGTCTGCTCATCTCCGCTTTCTACGGTAAATTGAAACCCTAATGATTCTTCCAGATGCTTCATCGAATGATCGGGGTAATTTTCAAACGTGACCAAATGATCGATCAATTCCTGTTTCAGCACCGTTGTGCTCTGAATTTCGTACAGCGGCGCGAAATCGTAGGTGGCAGACGCCAGGGCTTGCTTTTGCACAGTTTGCAGCAGTTCGCTGAACGTCTGTTGTTTGTTCGTCTGGACGCGGGTCGGAATCGTGTTGATGAACAAGCCGACCATGCTCTCAATTCCTTGGATTTGCGGCGGGCGGCCTGATACGACCGAGCCGAAAACGACATCGTCCGCATTTTTGTATGTGCTGGCCAAAATGCCCCAAAGAGCTTGAAACACGCTGCTCATCGTCGCCTGATTTTGGTTCGCGATCTGGATCAGCTGCTGCGTCTTCTCGGGAGCGATCGTGAACATCGCCTCGACATGTTCATAGCGGCTTGCTTCCGTTCCAAGCTTCTTTTTCGGAAAAGCAGCCTGATGGTCATACCCTGCCAGGTAGTTTTGCCAATAAGCGAGGGCCTCGTCCTTGTTTTGCTTATCCAGCCACTTGATATATTCGCTGTACGGCTTCGTCGCTTCCCGCGGAATCGGCTCGCCTTTTCGCAGCGCTGCGTAATAGGTCAGCAGCTTATGCAGCAAGACGCCCAATGTCCAACCGTCCACGATAATATGATGGAAGGCCCAAACCAATCGGTACTTGTTCTCGGCCGTTTGAAAAATGGCTGCTTTCATCAAGTTGTCTTTTGTCAGGTCGAATGCATGATGTTGCTTCGTGTACGCTTGTATGTACGCGTCCTGCTCTGCGCTTGGCAAATGCGCGATGTTTTCGCAAGGAACGGTCACTTTTCTTTCCTTGAACACGACTTGGCGAGGTCGCTGCATGTTTTGGTATACAAAAGCCGTGCGCAATACTTCGTAGTTTTCCACGAGCTTGTTCAGACTCTGCTCAAAAAGCGGCAGGTGAAAATCGCCCTCGATCGTTGCAGACATCTGGAGGCAATAGGCGCTGCTGCCCGTGTCCGTGACAGCGTGAAACAACATACCCTCTTGCAATGGGGTTAGCGGGTAAATTTTTGCGATGTTTTCCTGCTTTTTCATTTGGCACCTCAACTCTGTGATTTATCGGTTCAAAGAGGGTTCCTCCAATAAAAGCGCCGCGTGCCCCACTTTTATTGGAGGAAAATCAATTTTGTTGTCGCCGGATCAAATCCATTCCAGGATGTTTTCCAGCTCCTCCATGGACAGCTCTTCATCTCCCAGGTCGCTCGGGGTGTACTCGCCTTCTTCTTTTGCCATGCAATGCTCGATGATGCCTAGCAAGTGCTTCCGGTAGCTGTCTGCCAGGCTGGCAATCGTTTTTTCCTCATATTGGAGACGGCTGTACCCTACGCTGATCCGCAGCTCGCCGTCCTCGATCATGGCGGAAATGTCCAGCAGGAACACTCGCTCCGATTCCGGGCTGAACAACTGCCCTGTTCCGAGCGGCGAGAATGTAAACCCGCCTGTTTTTCCGTCCGACTCGAATTGACCGAGGTAGTTAAAGCTGATTTCCGGCCGTAGCGTAAAAGCTAATGGCGGTTGCAACTGGCTTGTCGTCAGCGTGCGCAAAATCTCGTAGCCGATCCCTTTTTTCGGAATCCGCCGCAAGTTTTCTTTGGTTTGCTTGATCTGGTACGGCAAGTCCTCGGCTTTTTCCATGTCGAGCACCACCGGATATTGAGAAGTGAACCAGCCAATCGTGCGCGTGACGTTCATTTCGTTCTGGATGTCTTCGCGCCCATGGCCTTCCAGATTGATGACGACGCCATTCGTATGTGCCCAGTCTTTTACGGCCAAGCCGAGCGCTGTCAGCAGCAGGTCGTTCATCTCTGTGTGATAGGCATGATGAACGTGACGCAAAAGGTTTTCTGTCTGCGGGACTGTCAGCGCGAACGACAGTGTCCGCGTATGTTTTTGCTTGCGATCTGCCGTGACAAAATCTGTTGGCAGTGCCGCAGTCGTCGTTGTAGTCTCCAAGTTGTGCCAATATGCCACTTCCCGCAACAGCTCGTCGCTGTCCGCGTACTTTTGCAATTGAGCCGCCCAGTCTTTGAAGGAGTCCGTCTTTTTCGGCAAGACGATCTCCTGCTGATGGAGAGCCTGCGAGTAGGCTGAGGAAAAATCTTCGAACAAAATGCGCCAGGAGACGCCATCCACGACAAGATGGTGGATCGCGACCAGCAAATGATCCCCGTCTTTTGTGGCGAACAGAGCCACGTGAACGAGTGGGCCGTGCTCCAAATCGATGCTGCTCTGGATCTGATCAGACAGCTCCAGGATGCGAGCTTCGCTGTTCGCGTGATTTTTCAAATCATAAGAGTAGAAACGGAAGCGCTCGTCGATCAGTCCGCGGTTGATTTGCTTGATCGCCCCGTCCTCTTGCTTGTAGACCATGCGCAGCGCATCGTGATGCTCGACGATTTGCTGGAACGCTTGCCGCACGAGTCCCTCGTCAAAGCCGTCCTCGCGAAACAGCATGACAGCCTGATTCCAATGGTGACGATCCGTGAAGTTGTTCGCGAAGAACCATTTCTGGATCGGTGTCAAGGCAATCTCGCCTTCTACGACACCCTGCTCGCTCTCTCGGCTGTTCGGGATGACGCGCAGAGCAGCTTCTTCAATCGTCGGGTACTGGAACAATTCTTTCATCGCAAGCGTCCAGCCTGACGCATTCAGGCGGGTGGATACCTGGATCGCTTTAATCGAATCGCCGCCCAATTCAAAGAAGTTGTCTTTCGTTCCGACTTGCTTGATCCCCAGTACATCTGCCCAGATGCCAGCCAGCAACTGTTCCAGCTCGGTTTGCGGCGCTGCATATTGCTCAGTCCGGTTCTCCTCCTGGTTCGGCTTCGGCAGCGCTTTTCGGTCAATCTTGTCATTCGGTGTCAGCGGCATCTTTTCCAACTGGATAAAGAAGGCAGGAACCATGTAGTTCGGCAACTCGTTTTCCATATAGGCTCGAAGTTGCGCAGGCGTGGCTTCTCCCTCCGCCACGTAGTAGGCGCACAAGTAAGCTTGGCCGCGGTCGTCCTCGTGTGTGATGGCAGCTGCCTCTTTGACCGTGTCGTACCGCAGCAGCACGCTTTCCACTTCGCCGAGTTCCACACGATGTCCGCGAATTTTCACTTGGTGATCGATTCTGCCCAGATACTCGATAGTTCCATCTGGCAGCCATCTTGCCAGGTCGCCTGTCCGGTACATCTTTGTTCCTGGCACAAACGGGTTGTCGACGAACTTCTCGGCGGTCAGCTCTGGACGATTCCAGTAGCCTCTCGCCAGCGACAAGCCGCTGATGCACAGTTCTCCCATCTGCCCCGGCGCTTTCAACTGCAACTGGTCATCCACGATGTATAGCTTGGTGTTCTGAATCGGTTTGCCAATCGTGATCGTTTCGACTGGCTCATCCGGTTTGGCTTTCCACAGTGTCGCGCAAACGGTGCTCTCTGTTGGGCCGTATCCATTGACATAGGTGACTTTTTCTTTCCATTTATCCACCAGTGCAACGGAGGAAGCCGATCCGGCTGTAATCAGGGTGCGTAACGACGGCACCTGCTCCGGCTCCAGATAAATCGCGTACGTCGGCGGCAAAGTGAGGAAGGTGATCGCGTTATCGCGAACGTATTCGGCGAATCGCTGAAAATCGTTGATGACGCCTCGGGACAAGACGTACAAGGTCGCTCCCGACAGCAACGGGCCAAACATATCCCACACCGATGCGTCAAACGAGATGCTGGCAAAATGCCCTGCCCGATCTTGCGGCGTGACGCCCAGATGATGGGCAAATACCGCTTGCAGATTCGCTACCCCTTTGTGCTCCAGCATGACGCCTTTTGGCTTGCCCGTCGTACCGGACGTGTAAATGATATAAGCCAAATCGGACGGCGTGTTTGCGCACGGCAGGTTGCCTGTCTGTGTTGCGTAGCTTCCAGGGTCATCCACATCAACGACTTCGGACTGACTGCTCACTTTGTGCAGCAAGTGCGCATGGGTCACCACCAGTTTTGCCTGGCTGTCCTCCAGCATGTAGCGGATTCGCTCTTCCGGATAATCAGGATCGACGGGCAAAAAGGCGCCGCCCGCTTTTAACGTGGCAAGCGTGGCAATGACCATCTCGGCGGAACGCTCTACCAGCAAAGCGACGATCTGCGCTGGCCCGACTCCTTTTTCCCGCAAAACGGCTGCGAGCTGGTTCGCTCTTTCATTCAGCTCCCGGAACGACATGCGCTTTTCTTCGAATACGAGCGCCGTGTGCTCAGGCATTTTTTCCGCCAGCTCTTCAAAAAGTTGCTGGATCGTTTGATCTGCCCGGTATTCTCTGTGCGTATCGTTGAACGCCACCAGCAGCATTTGCTTTTCTGCTGCTGTCAGCATCTCGATCTCTTGCAATTCATTTTCCGGATTGGCCGTGACCGCTCGCAAAATTTGCAAGAAGTGGTGCGCCATTCGTTCTACGGTTTGTTGCTTGAACAGCTTGGTGCAGTATTCCAGGCGCAAGAACAGGTCGGTTTCCCGCTCGGTCAGATGGAACGACAAGTCGAATTTCGCCACGTCAAGCGCGCTGTCCGATTCATAAGGGCGATAGACGAGCTGATCCAGCGTTTTTGCGTGCAGCTCATCGTTTTGCAGGATGAACATGGTGTCAAACAGCGGATTGCGCCCCGGATCGCGCGGAATGCCCAGCTTTTCCACAAGGCTTTCAAACGGGTAGTCCTGGTGGTCGAAAGCATCGAGCGCGTTTTGCTTGACCTCCTGCAAAAACTGCTTGAATGTCTTCTCGGCGGTCGGTTTGTTGCGGATCGCCAGCGTATGGACGAACATGCCGACGACAGGCGCAAGCTCCGCACGTGACCTGCCGGAGATCGGCGTTCCCACGATGATGTCGTCTTGCCCAGCGTATTTTGCGAGCAGCACGTTGTAGGCGGCCAGCAAAACCATAAACAGCGTCGTATTCGTATGCGCAGCCAACTCGTGCAAAGCACTGAGCAGCTCTTGGTCCATGGACAGGGTGACTTGCCCCCCTGCAAAACTTTTCACGGCTGGGCGCGGAAAATCTGTCGGCACATCGACAGCGGTGATATTTCCAGCGAACGTGCTCAGCCAATACGCTTCCTGCTGCTTGAAGGCATCCGACTCATGCAAGGCTTTTTGCCAGACAGCAAAATCTTTGTACTGGATGCGCATTTCCGGCAGTTCTCTTCCCTGGTACAATTCAGCCAGTTCATCGAACAGGATCGTGATCGATGCGGCATCGGCAGCAATATGGTGCATGTCGTACAGGAGCAGGTGACGCTCATCCGCGAGTTTCACCAGGCTCATGCGGAGCAATGGCGGCACAGAAAGATCAAACGGACGGACGAACGCGTGGAAAAGGTCATCGATCTGCTGCTCCGCTGCCGTCACATACTCCATGTTCACGGCCACGCGGTCATGAATTTTTTGCACCAGCTCGTCTCCGACCATCTCAAAAGACGTCCGCAAAATATCGTGACGATCTACCAACGCTTGCAGCGCAGACGCCAACCGCTCGCGATCGAGCTTGCCTTCCAGCATGATGATGCCCGGTGTGTTGTAGCTGATTCCGGCACCTTCAAGCTGATGGAGCAAGTACATCCGCTGCTGAGCAGAAGATACCGGATAATACGCTTGCGGCTCTGCCGGTTGAATGGCGGCGCCGGCTGCCTGTTCGCTGTGTTCGATCAAGCGGGCCAAGTCCCGGATGGTTGGCGCTGCAAAAAACTGCTTCAGCAAAAGGTCGATTTGAAACTCGCGATGCACTTGCGCCACAACCGTCATCGCTTTCAAGGAATGACCGCCCAGCTCAAAAAAGTGATCCAACACCCCGACGCCGGAAATCCCCAGCGCATTCTCCCAAATGGCGACCAGCTTCGCCTCCACTTCTGTAGCGGGTGCGACATACGCTGCTCCTGTTGCAGGCTTTCCTTCCGGCTTGGGCAGTGCTTTGCGGTCGACCTTGCCGTTTGGCGTGAGCGGCAAAGCGTCCAGTTGAATCAGGTAGGTCGGCACCATGTAGGCCGGAAGCTCTCGCAACAGATGCGCGCGAAGCTCGGATTCCTCTATCGCCGCTTTTCCCGTGACATACGCAGCCAGATAGGAATCGCCGCGATCGTCCTGATAAGCAACGACGATAGCTTCATTCGTCTGGTCATAAGCGAGCAAGACCGCTTCAATCTCCCCGACCTCAATCCGGTATCCTCTCACCTTGATCTGGTCATCGACGCGGCCTATAAAATCAATCGTGCCGTCGTGGAGCCATCTGCCCAGATCGCCTGTTTTGTACATGCGCTCTCCCGGAACAGCTGGATTGGCCACGAATTTCTCCGCAGTAAGCTCCGGCTTTTTCCAATAGCCCCGCGCCAAGCCGTGACCGCCGATGCAGATTTCCCCTACCACCCCGACAGGCAGCAGTTGATGGTGCTGGTCTACGATGTAAATGGCGGTGTTGGCAATCGGCCGCCCGATGGTGATCGGCTGATCTGGCTGTGTATCTCGCAGGTAGGTGGCCATGACGCTGCTCTCCGTCGGACCGTATGCATTCATCACGCTCATCTGCGGATGCATCGCTTTGCACAGCTGAACAAGCTTCGGCGACAGCTTTTCGCCCCCGAGCATGACTGCCTGGATAGAGCGGATGTCTGCCGGAGTGCTGCACTCCAATATCGCCTGGAACATACTGGGCACGAAAACGACGTAGCTGCATTCCCAAGTGGCAATCAGGTTGCGCAGCGTGATCGGATCTTTGGCTTCGTGATCCGGCATCAGGACGACCGTGGAGCCTGATACAATCAACGTAAAGAAAGTAAGGGCAAAGGCATCGAAGGCAAAGGATAGCGACAGCGTTCCACTGTCCCGGACAGAAAGGGCAAACTCGTCCCTGTTCCACGTCACACTGTTGACGATTCCCCGATGCTCTACCATGACGCCTTTTGGCCTGCCTGTCGTACCGGATGTGTAGATGATATAAGCGAGATCAGCAGCGGTATGGATCGGCTCGATGTTTTCCGTCTGAGGCGAGTAGCTGCCCTCCTCATCCAGATACAGGCATTCCACGTTTGCGACCAGCTTTTCGGCGAGCTGCTGCTGGGTCAGCACCAGACGGGCTTCGCAATCTTCCAGCATGTAAGCAATCCGCTCATTCGGATAATCCGGATCGATCGGCACATACGCCCCGCCCGCTTTGAGAATAGCGATAATTCCGATCGCCATTTCCAACGATCTTTGCGCCATGATCCCTACGCTTTGCTCAGCCTGCACGCCTTTTGCCCGCAAAGTGTGCGCGAGCTGGTTGGCCCGCTCGTTCAGTTCGCGGTACGTCAGTCGTTTGTCGCCGAAGACGACGGCGGTTTGCTCAGGAGTTTTCTGTGCCTGATCTTCAAACAGCTGCGACAGCGTGCTCTCCGCTGGATACAGGGCGGCCGTGTCGTTGAAGTGAACGAGCAGCTCCTGCTTCTCATGCGCAGTCAGCATCTCGATTTGCGCCAGCTCCTGTTCCGTGTTTGCGCTGACTGCCTGCAAAATTTGCAAGTAATGAAGCGACATGCGCTCGATCGTCTCGCGTGCGAACAGCTTGGTGCAAAATTCGAAGCAGAAGGAAAGTCCCGCCTGGTTTTCGCTTGCTTCCAGCGACAGATCGAACTTGGCGACTTCCCCCTCTGGCACATAAGGAGTCACGGTCAGTCCATCCAGCTCGATCAGGTCGGCATCCATGTTTTGCAAAATGAACAAGGTGTCGAACAGCGGGTTTCGGCTCCGGTTTCGCTGGATCGCCAACTTTTCGACAAGCTCTTCAAACGGATATTGCCCGTGTTCAAAAGCGGCCAGCGTGTTGTCTTTTACCTCCAGCAAAAATTGCCGGAACGTTTTGGTCGGCGCAGACTGATTGCGCATCGCCAGCGTGTTGACGAACATCCCCGTCATGCTCTCCGTATCCGGGTGCACCCTGCCGGCAGTCACGGTGCCGATCATCACGTCATCCTGCCCGGAGTATTTGGAAAGCAGCACATGATAGGCTGCGAGAAGCACCATGTACAAGGTCGTGCCTGTCTTTTGGGCTACGTCCTGCAAACTTTCCAACAACTGTTTTTCTGTGCGGAACAAATAACGTTCGCCCTCAAAGCTTTGAACAGCTGGCCGCGGGTAATCCATCGGCAGGTTCAAAACCGGGATTTCGCCCGCAAATCGATCGAGCCAATATTTTTCCTGTTTTTGGTAATCGTTCGTTTGTGTCCACGCTTTTTCCCAAACGGCGAAGTCTTTATAGTGAATGCGCTGCTCTGGCAAAGCTTTGTTTTGATACAAACGGGAAAAGTCATTCAGGATGAGCTGAGAAGAGACTCCGTCCGAAATGATATGGTGCATGTCGATGATCAGGACGTGACGGTTCTCTGCGAGCTTCACCAAGCCAACCCGGCATAGCGGAGCTGTTTCCAGATCAAACGGCTGCATGAACCCCAAAATGACCTCGTTCACTTGCTCTTCCGCCGTTTCCAAGTAAACAATCGGCAAGTGGCCTTGCTCATGGATGCGCGAAACTGGCTCCCCGTTGATCGTATGAAACGACGTGCGCAACGACTCATGGCGAGCCACCAGGCTGGAAATGGCGTGCTCCAGCCGAGCTTTATCCAGCGTTCCTTCGAGGATCATCGCGACAGGCAGGTTGTAAACCGTACTGTGCGGATCGAGCTGGTTTAAGATGAGCATGCGTTTTTGCGCAGACGACACGGGATAATACGCTTGCGGCTCGGCCTGGGGAATGGCGAGATACGCGCTTTCCTCCCCGCCTTCCACATACGCTGCCAGCGCTTGAATCGTCGGTTGCTCAAACAGGACGCGCAGCGGGACATCCGCCTGGCATTCCTTTTGGATGCGGGAAATGAGCTGAATCGCTTTTAACGAATGGCCGCCCAGCGTGAAAAAATGATCTTGAATGCCGATCGGCGACACGCCAAGAATTTGCTCCCAAATCGCGACCAGCTTTTGTTCCAGCTCAGTCGTCGGGGCGACGTAATCCGCTTTCGTCTTGGCACTTCCTTCCGGCTTCGGCAAAGCTCGCCTGTCTGTTTTTCCGTTCGGCGTGACTGGAATCCGCTCCAGCGTCACGAAAAAGGAAGGGATCATATACTCCGGCAACGCTTGCGCCAAGTATGCCCGCATCTCTTCGTCGCTGAGCGGTTTTTGCAGGACGACATAGGCGCACAAAAACTTGCCGCCTGTCTCGTCTGCTCGGTCGATAACCACCGCTTCCTTGATGGCGGGATGGTTGAGCAGGCGCGATTCGATCTCTCCCAGCTCGATGCGATGGCCCCTGATTTTTACCTGATGGTCGATTCGGCCCAAAAATTCGAGCTGGCCATCCGGCAACCAACGCGCCAGATCACCCGTTCGGTACATTCTTTCGCCTGGCTGATACGGATTGTCGAGAAACTTCTCCGCGGTCAGCTCAGGCTGGTGCAAATACCCTCTCCCTACGTTTGCGCCGGAAATGTACAACTCCCCGACGATCCCTTCCGGCTTCAATTGCAGCCCTTCATCCAAAATGTAAATGCCTGTGTTGCTGATCGGCTTTCCGATGGGCGGCAGCTCTGGTATCGCCTGTCCCGGGTCCATCGTGCAGGTCGTCACCACATGCGTCTCCGACGGGCCGTAGTGATTGTGCAAAAATACGCGATGCTGGCGCAGATACTTTTGCAGCTCGTGTGTGACGACGAGTTGTTCCCCGGCCGTGATGATATGTTTGACACAACGCGGGAAGCTTTGCGCGTAGTCTTGTTCGTTAAAAATAAATTTCAGGAAGGACACCGGGAGAGACAAAATGCTGATCTGCTTTTCCTGGATGAAAGCAAACAGCTTTTCCACATGCCGTCTCAGCTCGTTCGTGATCAGGTAGAGCTGGCCCCCGGATAGCAGCGTGGAGAAAATTTCCTGGTAGCAAACATCAAAGCTGCACGTGGTATACTGCAACACTTTTTCATGAAAAGCGATGTTCGTCTGATCAAACGTAAAATGCATCAGGTTCGCCATGTTGCGATGCTCCAGCATGACGCCTTTCGGTTGTCCCGTCGTTCCGGACGTATAGATGATGTAAAACAAGTCATGCGGCTGATTGAGCGATTCGATAGGGGCGCGGCTCTCTTCCCCGATCACCGCTGTGTTGATGTCGATTGTTTCTGTAGGCGTGGTCACTTTTGCCCGCAAATGATTTTGCGTCACGACCAATGGAACTCTGCTATGCGTCAGCATGTAAGCGATTCGTTCGGCAGGCAGCTCCGGGTCAATCGGCACAAATGCGCCGCCTGCCTTCAAGACGCCGAGGATTCCGACGATCATGTCCAGCGAGCGATCCAGCAGCGTGCCGACAAGACTGCCCGTGCCAATGCCTTTTTTGCGCAAAAAGCGGGCGAGCTGATTGGATTTTTCATCCAGCTCCCGATACGTCAGGTGCTGATCCGCGAAGACCACCGCCACTTGCTCAGGCGTTTTTTCTGCCTGCCGCGAAAACAGCTCGTGCATGGTTGCGGCAGGATAGTCAGCCGCTGTTTCCGTACGCTTTGCCAACAGCTGGCTAGTTTCTGCTTCTGTCAGCAACGGAATCTGGCAAAGCTCGACTCCCGGATTGTTTGCCACGCAATCCGCGATCTGTTGGAGGTGCCCCGCCAGTTTTTGCACGACCTGTTCGTCAAACAGAGCCGCATTGTAGTCAAAACGGAAGGCAAGCTCTTCTTTTGGCATCACCATGACAGTCAAGTCGTAATTGGTCGGCTCGAACATTTCCACAGCAGTAATCGTGAAGCCGATCTGCTGGTTCAATGCTTTTTTCTGCAAAGCCTCTACCAGCGGGTAATTTTCGATGACCAGCAGGTGGTCAATCAGCTCCTGCTTCAAGACGGACTGAGTTTGAATGTCGTACAAAGGCACGTGCTCATACGGCTGTGATTGCAAAGTTCTTTTGTGCACAGCTTGCAACAGCTCGGAAAACGTTTGACCAGCTTTCGCTTGCACCCGGAATGGAATCGTATTGATAAACAAGCCAACCATTTTGTCGATTCCGACGATGTCTGTAGGGCGTCCGGATACAACAGAGCCGAACAGCACATCATGGGCCGCATTGTATTTTTGCAGGAGAACTCCCCAGATCGTTTGAATCACCGTCGATAGCGTCACTTGATTTTGACTGGCGATGGTCCCGAGCTGCTTGGTCAAGGTGCGGTTCAGCGAAAAGCGGTATTGGGTTGGTTGAAATGCTTTGGCGAAGGCAGCTTCCTTCTTCGGCAAGGTAGTCTTTTGTTCATAGGCTTCCAGATAGTCGCTCCAATAGTTGAGAGCGGCCTGTTTATTTTGTTTTTCCAGCCAGTTGATAAAGCGACTGTATGGCTGTACGGGCTCCAGGGAGAGTGCCGTCTTGTTTTGCAAGGACAAGTAGATGGCAAGCAAGTCATCAAAAATAATGCTGAAGCACCAGCCGTCCATGAGGATGTGATGAAAGCTCCAGATGACCTGGTAGTCGTGCTGGGACATTTGGAAAAGGGCGACCCGCATCAACGGGTCTTTCGCCAGATGAAACGTCTGCTCCTGATCCGCCCTTTTGTATTGCGTATAGCGAAGTTGCTTCTCGGACTCGTCGCAGGCAGACAAGTCGTAAAATTCGATCGGAATAGGCCGTTGCTTCAAGACAACTTGCAAAGGCTGCTTCAGCTTTTCATAGAGAAATAACGTGCGGAATACATCGTATCTCTCTACCAGCACATGCAGGCTATCCGTAAATAGCCCAACATCAAGATCGCCCTGCAACGAAATCGACATCTGTACCAGATGCGAGTTGTGCTCTTGATCGAGCAAGGCGTGAAACAGCATCCCCTCTTGCATCGGGGTCAACGCATACATATCCTGAACTTGTTCTTTGCTAAATACACTCATTACGGCACCTCGGATATATCTTTATTTGTTATAAATGTATAAAAATGGGAATGAAAGCACGCAGTTGCCCCTGAAAATGGTGGCCAACATCTGTTTAGCGCAGTGTATTTGCAAGCAATTCGAAGATATCGTCCATTTCTTCCATTTGGAGACCTTTGACGCTGAAATCGCTGGGCGTTCGCTCTACTTCTTTTTTCTCGGTGCAATGCGCGATGATGGCAAGCAGATGCTTTTGATAACTTTGGCTCAATTGCTGGATGGACTCTTCCCGATACTGCTCCGAGCTGTAAGAGAATGTGAGGACGAGCTCTCCGCCTTCAATCAATCCGGTTATATTCAAAGCGGTGTACACCTCCGACTCAGGACTCAGATTGTTTTTGCCATCTGCGCCTAACGTGTTGCCGCCGCTGTAGGGTGAGCGGGTAAACAGTTCCGTTCTCATGTCCGCATCAAACTGTCCCAAGTAGTTGAACGTCACTTCCGGCTGCACGCGGAAGGATAAGGAACCGCGATTTTCTGGAAGTGTCACATGCTTCAAGATGTCGTAACCGATCCCTTTACGAGGAATCTTCCGCATATTCTCTTTGGTGAGCTTGATATAGTCGGACAAGGGAGCGGTTTGCTTCAAGTCGAGCAATACCGGATATTGCGACGTAAACCATCCGACCGTTCTGGCCACGTTTGCCTGTTCGATGATGTCCTCGCGCCCGTGCCCCTCCAGATGAATGACGATTTGCGCAAGCTTGCTCCACTCGGCAAAAGCCAAGCCGAGCGCCGCCAACAACAGATCGTTGATTTCCGTTTGATAGGCCTGATTGGCGTGCTTCAACAACTGCTCGGTCTCTTCCGGGCGCAGCCGTATCCGCATGTTTCGCACGCTCTTTTGTTTGCAGTCAGTCACTTCATAGTCTTTCGGCAGGGACACATTTTTTGCTTGCGATTCGAGACTCTCCCAGTACGGAATCTCGCTCAGCAAATCCGCCTCGTTCGCATATTCTTGCAACCATTGTGACCAGCTTTGAAAAGAATCCGTTTTTTCGGGCAGACTGATCGCTTGCCCTGCAAGTGCCTGCGCGTATCCGGTTGCCAAATCTTCAAACAAAATGCGCCAGGAAATGCCATCCACGACCAAATGATGAATTGCGAGAAACAAATGATCGCCATGTAACGTCTGAAATAAGGCAACCTTCACCAGCGGTCCTTCCTGCAAATTCATGCTGCTGTGCAGACGTTGCGTCTCTGCTTCGATCGCCTGCTGGACGTCTGGTTGCGCGGTCAGATTATAAGAGAAGAAATCGTATAATTGGCCACCCAAACCGCGGTTGTGCTGAACGACATTTCCGTTTTCGTGCTGGTAGACCATGCGGAGCGCGTCATGGTGTTCGATGATTTTGTCCATGACACTTTGGATGACTTTAGGATCAAAGCCTTCCGGGCGATAGAGCACAGACGATTGGTTCCAATGGCCTGTATTCGTAAAGTTTTTCCCGAAAAACCACTTCTGAATGGGTGTAAGCGGTACGTTTCCAGCGATGATGCCCTGATCGCTTTTTCTCGTCGTGCTCTTGACAAAAAGAGCAACCTGCTCGATCGTCGGGTAATTCAGCAAGTCTTTCGTCTCTAGCTTCAATTGATAGGAATGCAGACGAGCCACGACCTGGATCGCTTGGATCGAATCTCCGCCGAGCGAGTAAAAATTATCGCGAATCCCGATCTTTTCAATTCCCAAAACGTTTTGCCAGATGGAGACGAGAATCGATTCTGTCTCGGTTCTCGGAGGATGGTAGGCAGCCTGGCTTTGGTTTGCCGTAAGATCAGGCTCGGGCAACGCTTTGCGGTCGATCTTGTCATTTGGCGTAAGCGGCATTTTGTCCAGCTTGACGAAATAAGATGGCAGCATGTAAGCCGGAAGCTTTTGGGCGGCGTAGTCTCTGAGCTGCGCAGGAGTTGCTTCTTGTTGCGAAATATAATAGGCGCACAAATACTGTCCCGCGTGTTGATCCTCTCTGGCAATGACCACGGCCTCTGTGATGTGTTCATGTGCCAACAAAACAGACTCGATTTCGCCAAGCTCGATGCGATGACCTCTGATTTTCACCTGATGGTCGATTCTGCCGAGAAACTCGATCGTTCCATCCGTCAGCCATTTGGCCAAGTCACCTGTGCGGTACATTTTTTCGCCTGGTACGAACGGATTGTCTACGAATTTTTCTGCGGTCAAGTCGGGCCGATTCCAATAGCCTCTTGCCAAGCCGACTCCGCCGATGCACAATTCGCCTTCGCTGCCAGTCGGCAGTAGCTGCAAGTCTTCATTGACGATATAAATATGTGTATTTTGAATCGGTTTGCCGATCGGAACCGATTGCACGGAGAGCTGATTGGACGGGGCTTCCCAGATCGTCGCGCAAATGCTCGTTTCCGTCGGGCCGTATGCATTTATGTACCTGAGTTTGTCTTTCCATTTGTTTACCAAGGGTGCGGAGGAAGCTGATCCTGCCGTAATCATGATGCGTAGCGAGGTGATGCGTTCTGGGGTGAGGTGAGTCAAATAAGTCGGCGGCAGTGTGATGATGGTCAATTCATTTTCACTCAAATAGTGTTCAAATGCAGCGAAATCATGGATCGTCTGTTTGGAAAGGATGTACAGGCTGGCGCCAGACAGCAAAGCCATGAACATTTCCCAAACGGATGCGTCGAACGACATGCTGGCAAAAAGCCCGATCCTGTCTTGCTCGGTGACGCCAAACGAATTTTGGAAAAAGGATTGCAAATTGGCGATGCCTTTATGTTCAAGCATGGTGCCTTTTGGCTTGCCTGTCGTGCCTGAGGTGTAAATGACATAGGCAAGATCCGTAGGCTTGCTGGGCTGGTGCAGATTGGCAGTCTCGCGAGCGTCCAACTGTTCTTCGTCGAGTACAACTACCTCTCCGCTGTACCCGACGTCATGCACGAGCTGGCTGACGCTTTTTTGGGTAAGCACGATTTTCGTTTGACTATCCTGCAAAATATATTGGATGCGATCGCGGGGATATTCGATGTCGATGGGCACATAGGCTCCGCCTGCTTTGAGAACGGCCAGAATCGCGATGACATTTTCGATGGACTTCTCCATCATCACACCGACGATGCTGTCTGTTTGCACCCCTTTTTCGAGCAAGGCTCTTGCCAGTTGATTGGCTTTCCTGTTCAACTCCTGATACGAAAGCCGCCTGTTTTCAAAAACGATGGCAACGCGGTCTGGAAAAGCCTCTGCTTGTTCCTCGAACAATTGATGGATCGACTTGCCCTGTGCATATGGAACTAGCGCATGCTGCTCCAGTTCCCGCTTGTTGTCGATGAGATTGGCCTGATTTGCTAACATATGTCCCCTCCGATAATGGAATTACTTCTGCTTATCATGAAGTGTGACGAAATGGTTGCCAACAAGAGACAGGCAAGGTCAACGTTCCATTCCCAATTTCCCATTTTCCATCATTTGGGTAATTTTAACAACAAGAAAATTTCCTGTTTCTGGGAATTTTCCTTCATACTAAAGTCATATTTTGCTCATGCTGTAGCGGAAAATGGGTGCTGGTATTCCCGCCTGCCGGATACGGCCCTGCTTACCGCCTGCGAACGAAGGAAAACTGATTTGCATGAAAACAATCACAGGAAGTTCCCCGATCGGCTGACAGGCTGAAAGCACTAGGTTACTGACGCTGAAACTCATTATAGCAGAGAAAAATTGGAAGTCGATTAAAAAATAGGGATATTTTGTAAAAAGTTCAACAAGTTTTTTTACAACCTTTTTACGTAAATCCAAGTTTTGCTTGGCAAACCTGCTCCCGCTTGCGTAATCAATAAGGGGCAAGCGTGTTTTTCCCTTTGGCGAAGCCAGTGATTGGCTCGTTTCGGCGCTGCAACATTTTTCCTTTTCAACGTGTCTATAAAAAAGGAAAGCGTAGCGGCTATATTTTGACGATAAATATTTTCATAACATTAAAATTTTTATATGTTCACAAGCCATATAATGCTTTATACTGGGAAAACAGGAATTTTCTTCTACGGAAAAACGAGAGGTTGTTTTCCTGTGTGCTGCCTATCTGGATCAGCAGCTATTGTCCTGATCAGTCCGCAGACTTTCGTAAAAAGGCATGTGATAAAAAGGCACAATTCCTACCCCCTCTTTTTTGACGTACGCAGCTTTTTAGAGAAAAGGTTTGAACCATGCTGGCTGCCAGCGAAATTTGGTTCAAGGAAAATCCACCAGCAGTTTGGCATGTACTTTGCGATCCACCAGCTGTCTATACATATTCGTCAGTATTTGCTCTCTTTCGTTCCCTGCTCACCTACAGAAGCTCTACATTCAGCCTATGGAAAATGCAAGCCCGAATAGTGACCAGAACGACTACTGTTTCTGGATGACCTTGACGATGAGTAAACTTTTCATTACCATTATTTGTAAAATAAAATAATATTATGTAAATAACTACTTATATCGCACATTATTGCGCATGGCTGATGTTGCTTCCATTTGCAGACCGAAAATCCGGTTCATGTATGCGAAGCGAGACATAAGGTTTCCCAATGGTTGTTACAGGAAAAGAGCTTCAACGAGCCGAGTCAGGAACCAACTAGAGAGCGACGAGTTTAATGAAGGCTGAGGATTTCTGAGCTGCTGCACCTGCCAATGATCTTAGAAACGTTATGAAAAGGAGTCTTGCATTTTTATGAACTGGTATGCGTTTTATGTGAAAACGGGTTATGAACATTCTGTGAAAAATTGGTTGAATAAATCTTTTGACAAAGAAACACTGTATTCCATGGTTCCACAACGTATCGTTCCCGAGAAGAAAAACGGCGAGATTATGCGGGTTGAAAAGGATTTGTTTCCAGGCTACATTTTTGTAAAAACGGACATGAATTTCTCGAAGTATTACTTTATTAGAAGTCACTCCAAAATTATTCGGATGTTGAACTATCTGAATAAAATCGACCTGATGTACGACAGATCGACTTCTCCCCGGAAAAGCCGCGATCCGGTGGAAAACAGGGAAGAGGCGCTCTGTTTCAAAAAGATTCCCGAGGAAGAAATCACGATCATTCTCAGGCTGCTGAATCACGATGAGCAGATTGATTTTTCCCAGGTCTACACGCAAGATTCCAAGGTATATGTGGAGTCTGGCCCACTCAAAGGGATGGAAGGAATTGTGAAAAAAGTGGACAAGCACAAACGGCGGGTAAAAGTGCTCGTGTCGCTCATGGGCGATGAGCGGATGATCGACCTTGGCATTGAGCTGATCGAGCCAATGGTGTCATCAGGGCATGCCCACACCCGCACATGAGCTAGACTGCACGCGCGTCCTTTTACAGAAAGTGTGTTTTCATACAGAGTTGGAGGTTCAGCATGATGCCCATATACGCAGTCTCTATTGCCGATTTTTCAGATGATTACATTCCTCACCTGCTGTCCTTTGTTGCCGAAGACAAAAAACAGCGGCTCGGTGCTTTCTTCCGCCGCGAAGATCGCGTCCGCGGACTGCTGGCCGATCTGCTGATTAGAAAAATTGCCGCCGAAACGTTCGCCGTTTCTGCGAAAAGCATTTCGTTTGGCACGAACGCCTATGGAAAACCGTCCCTGCAAGGGCCCTTGAACCGCTTGCACTACAACCTTTCCCATTCGGGCGACTGGGTGGTCTGTATCACCGGTGACTGTACCGTAGGAATCGATATTGAAAAAAAGCATCAGATTGACTTGCAAATTGCCAGGCAGTTTTTTGCGCCAGAGGAATACGAGTATATCGAGGAAGAACCGGACAGCGAACGAAGACAAGCACGTTTTTTTGCGGTCTGGACGGCGAAAGAAAGCTACATCAAAGCGATCGGCAAAGGGCTTTCGCTTCCGCTGAACAGCTTCTCCACTGTCAGCCAGGGAACTGTCGAGGGCGCGCGCGTATTTGAACAAGCGAGGTGGCACTTCAAGACATACCTTCTGGATGACGAATACACCTTGACTGCTTGTGCGCCAAACGATTCGTTTTGTGAAACCGTGGAAATCGTGCCGATGGATACGCTCGTCTCGTATTTTCTCAGCCGTTGATTGACAGCGCGGCAACAAAAAAGGTTTCATCCCCTCTTCGCTGCCGGGGATGAAACCTTTTTTTGTGAATAACGTCTCGACTTTTTTGAAATGGGATGTGACCGCTTGCGGCCGACAAAACAGCCCGATTCAGCGGATAACTGCTCGTTGCACAATCTGTCTACCTCGTTTGCAAGCTCTGATAGTCTTCCCGCAGCAAGCCGTATATTTCTAAATCGACAATTCCTTTGCCTGACCAGAGCGCTGCCTGTCTGAGCGTTCCTTCCATGACGAAGCCATTATTGCGCAACACCTTTTTGGACGCTTCATTTGGCGGCATGACTTCTGCCTGGATTCTGTTCACGTTGACTTCTTCCATCAGGAAGCGCACGACCATTTTGACCGCTTCGGAGGCAATCCCTTTTCCCCAGTGCGCTTCCGCCAAAAAGTAACCGATCGTTGCCATGTTTACGCGTTGATTCAACTCGAAGGCTTCGATAATGCCGACTAATGTATCGCTCTGCTGAACGGGGAAAATCCCCCATTTCACTCTCGATTTTTTCAGGTAATCTCTTTTAAAATGGCCGATCATGGTCAGAACGGTATCCTTTTTGTGCTTGGGAATGATGCCGCAATACTCAAAGACGCTATCGTTGCTGTAAATTTCAAACACTTCTTCCAGGTGACAATCTTCAATCTCTCGCAGTATCAAATGGTCCGATTTCAACACCGGAAACTCCTGAAATAGAGCGCTACTATTCATTCTCCAGTTCCTTTCCTGTCCGAGTTTGCTTTTTCCGCTCAGCCTAGCCTATCTGGATGAGCTGTCGTTGCTTTTGGTTGTTATGGTATATTATGCCAAAAACAGACAGGAAAAGCGACTTGTTTATCAGACGTGGTTGGCTAAAGCACGCCCTCGTATCTGTTTCAGATTAGCGTGGATGCAAAAAAAAATCCCGCCTAAGTGAAAGGCGGGATTTTGTCCGTATGCTTCGGTTGTCATGGATTGGTTGTCGCGATTTCTTCTCGATCGCGATTCGCATTCTCGACGATTTGCTGAACCAGGTCGTGAAAATGTGAGAGGAACTCATGAACTGTGTCGTCTGGAAGATAAGTCTCCCGGTACGTCATTTCCAGATGCATGGTGCGCTGATCTTCCTGTACGACGACAACGTGCAGATCGAACTTGCTTGGAGCGCCGTCATACTCGACAGGCAGCAGCTTGAGACCGTCGATTTTTTCTGCTTCATCTTGCTGCGCGAATTGGAACATGACATTGAACAATGGGTTGCTGTTGATCTCGCGTGGGACGTTCAGTTTGTCTACAAGATGGTCGAAGGCGTAGTCCTGATTTTCGTATGCTTCCAGCAGACGCTCTTTCACCTCGCTCACGTACGCGAGGAAAGACTGGCTGCTGCGTGGCCTGTTGCGAATGGCCAACGTGTTGACAAACATCCCTACGATATTTTCCAGTCCATCATGATGTCTTCCCGAAATGGGAGTGCCGACTACAATATCGTCCTGCCCAGACAGCTTGGACAGCAGGAGGGTAAAAGCAGCCAGCATGACCATAAACAAGGTTGTATCTGTCGAGTAAGCGAGATTTTGCAGCTCTGCGGCCAGTTTTTCTTCCAGGGAAACATGAAGTGTTCGGGACTTCACTTCTGCTGTCAAGGCCGCAGGGCGACTGAATGGCAAGCGCACCGGATGAACAGGTTCTTTGAATACGTCCAGCCAGTATTGCTCCTGCTTTTGCCATTCTTGCGTTTTCATCAGCTGGTTTTCCCAAACGGCGTAGTCTTTGTATTGCAGACGGAGCGTCTCTAGTTGCCTTTTCTCGTACAGGGCTGCCAATTCTTTAAGCATGATCGCTACGGACATGCCGTCGGTTATGATATGGTGCATGTCGATGATCAGAATGCTCTCTTCCCTGTCCGTCAGCTCGATCAGCGCCGCGCGAAACAGCGGTGCCTTGTCAAGGCGAAACGGTCTGACAAAATCGCGGATCATCTCTGCCGCTTCTGCTTCTGTCAGCGCATACACCGGAAACGCAAACGAGACAGCGGAATCTATTTTTTGCCGGAGTGCCCCGCTCTCCACTTCCAGTTGAAACGCCGTCCGCAGTGACTCATGCCGCTGGACAAAGTCCCGCATGGCTTGTTCAAGCCGCTTGCTGTCCAATTTTCCGTTCACTCTGCGTATGACGGGAACATTGTAAGAGGTTCCTCTTCCCAGCAGTTTATCGATCATGAACAACCGCTTTTGCGCTGATGAGGCCGGGTAATCAGGGCGTTCTTCCACTGCTTCCAAAGCAGGCAGTGTATTCATGCCCGCGTAGCTTGTGTCGAACTTGACGGCCAGTTTCTCCGCACGCTGCTTGAGCTGTTGCTCATGCTCCAGCGTAAGCGCCAAGCTTCGTTCGACCGGGTAAGCCGTGTTCGGCTGGGTCCGGTCGTCACCCTCTGCGTCGGAGAGCAGCTCGATGTCCGCAAGGCGCTGGTCGGCATCTTGGGCAAGCTTTGTCAGCAGATGAATGTAGTGGCCCAGCAGCCGCTCCATCGTGCTTGTGGCAAACAGACTGGTGCAGAACTCCAGATTCAACTGAAGACCTTTTTCTTGTTCCACGGCTTCCAGCATGAGGTCAAACTGGGACGCCTGGTTGTGGATCGGCAGAGCGACCAGCTTGATGGCTTCTATCGCTGGAAGAGAGTTTTCCATGTTTTGCAGGACGAACATCGTGTCAAACAGCGGATTTCGGCTTAAATCGCGCGTAGGTTGCAGCTTTTCGACCAGCTTTTCAAACGGCCATTCCTGGTGCTCGTACGCTTGCAGGCAACTCTCCCTGACTTCGGCCAGAAAGGTGCGGAACGGCTTGTCTGGATGCGGGAAGCTTCGCAAGGCGAGCGTGTTGACGAACATGCCGACCAGATGTTCAAACTCTGCCTGCGGTCTGCCTGCGATCGGAGAGCCGACGATGATATCGGTTTGGCCCGTATATTTGTGCAGCAGTACATAATAGACCGACAACAGCACCGTATACAAGGTCGTATTTGTTTCCTCCGCCACTTGTCTCAACTTGCGGGTTAAAGAGGGATCTAGGCGCGCAGTTACCTTGTCTCCCGCGAAGCTTTGCAATGGCGGCCGCGGATGGTCCAGCGGCAAGTTCAACACCGGAAGCTCCCCTTGCAGCAGATCGAGCCAATACTTTTCCTGGCTCTGCAATGTTTCGCGGCGCTTGCACTGCCAGTTTGCATAGTCTTTGTACTGCATCGGCAACGGTTCCAGCGTCTTGCCTTCGTACAGCGCGGCAAACTCTTGCAAGACAATCTGGAGAGAAATCCCGTCGGCAATGATATGGTGCATGTCGAGCAAAAGCAGGTGTTCCTCTGCGCCAAGTCGGATTGCTTTCACCCGAAACAGCGGACCGACACTCAGGTCAAACGGACGGACGAATTGGCGGATAAGCTGGTCGGGCTGTTCTCCGCCCGCTTCCTCATACGTGAAAAAGCCGTCTGCTTTTGGCAGCACTTTTTGCACCACCGTGTCGCCGATCAGCTCGAAGCAGGTGCGCAGCGACTCGTGCCGGAGGCTCAGTGCGGCAAAAGCTTGCTGGCAACGGGCTGCGTCGAACGGTCCAGACACATGCGCCGCCCACGGGACGTTGTAAGCCGTGCCGACGTGCTCGAACTGTTCCAACACATAAAGTCGCTCCTGCTCCGAGGAAAGCCGATGGTACTGCTGCCCTCCTGCTGTCGGTATCGCGTCCACGCTCGTTTTCGGCGAGTGGCGAATGACTTCCGCAAGCTGCTGGATTGTCGGCTTTCGAAACAGGGTGGAAATCGGGATTGATACGCCAAATGCCTTTTTCATCCGCGAGAGCAGCGCAACCGCTTTTAGCGAATGCCCACCCAAGCGGAAAAAGCTGTCCTTGTGACCTACCTTGCGGATGCCCAGCGTCTCCTGCCACAGCTTCACCAGTTGCTGCTCGATTTCCCCTTGCAGTTGGACGGTGTCTGTTGGCTCCAGTTCTGCGGACGGCACTGGCAAGGCTTTGCGGTCGACTTTGCCGTTTGGCGTCAGCGGCATGGCTTCCAGCACGATCACAAACTGCGGAATCATGTAGCCTGGCAGCTCGGTTTGCAAATAATCGTAGATTTGCTCTGTGGTCAAGGTCTGGGCTGGCACGACATAAGCGCGCAAGGTCGTGTCTCCCCCGGCGTCCTGTAGCGCGGTGACGACCGCTTCTTTAACTTGTGGATGGTCGAGCAGCTTTTTCTCGATTTCCTCGATCTCAATGCGGAAGCCGCGAACTTTTACCTGATGGTCGACCCTGCCGATGAACACGATCTGTCCATCCGGCAATCTTTTTACAACATCCCCTGTCTTGTACACGACCTGCTCAGGCAGCTCTCTGCTCTGCACGAACCGTTCTTGCGTCAACTCCGGAGCGTTGTAGTAGCCAAAACCTACCCCGACACCGCCGATGCACAGTTCACCTTCCAGCCCTTCCGGCACCAGGCGCATGTCCTTGTCCACGACATACAGCCGGACGTTGTCAATCGGTTTGCCGATCGGCAGGTTTGTTTCTCCTTGCCAGTCTTTGCTGTGTAGGCGGTAGTAGGACGCAATATCTGTGCATTCGGTCGGACCGTATGTGTTGACGATTTCCGCCTGGCAATGGGCGCTGCGCAGCCACGGCGCGAGCTGGTTCATATGGATCGGTTCGCCGCCCAAAAATACCCAGCGCAAGCTTCTCAACTTTTGATAATCGTCGTCGGCATTGGCTTCTACCAACGGGTAAAAAGCGCTGGGCGTGCAGTTGATCGCAGTAATCCCTTCGCGCTCGATTGTTGCTGACATTTGCTCGTAGTCGTAGAGACCTGGTTCGAAAAGCACCAGCCGCCCTCCGGTGATGAGCGGCGCGTACAGGTTTTTTTGCGCCAGATCAAAGCTGGCAGAAGCGATGAGCAGCATCCGGTCGTTTTCGCCCAGCGCAAATTCGCGCGTATACCAGTGCAGCAAGTTGACAAACGAATGCGAGCGGATCATGGCGCCTTTCGGATTGCCGGTGGAGCCGGACGTGTAGAGGACGTACATCAGCTGTTCCGGGTCGTAGGAAAGTGGCAAGTCTTCGCTGGGCCACGCACACTCAGCCGCCAGCAGGTCTTCCACCGCGACGACCTCGGCTTCTGAATCGGTGATGCGATCTTGCACGGAGCGCTGGACGAGCAGCAGCTTCGCCTTGGAATGACGCAGCAAGTAGCGCAGCCGCTCCGCCGGATAGCCCGGGTCCACAGGCGTGTAGGCAGCACCTGCTTTCAGCACGCCAAACAAGCCCGTAACCAGCTCCAGCGAACGCTCCGCCATGACGACCACGACATCCCCTTTGCCGATTCCTTTATGGTGCAGGGCGTGAGCAATCTGGTTGGATTGGGCGTGCAACTGCGCGTACGTCAGGCTTTGCTCGCCAAACACGACAGCGATGTCATCCGGGCGCTGCTCGACCTGCTGCTTCAACATGTGCGCAATGCTCTGCTCTGCCGGATAGGCTGTAGTTGTCTCGTTCCAGCCGTAGACAAGCCGCTCGCGCTCGGCGGCGGAAAGCATGTCCATGTCGATCAGGCGCTGGTCGGCATCCTGGGCGAGCTGTGCCAGCAGATTGACGTAGTGGCGCAGCAGCTTTTCCATCGTGCGCGGAGCAAACAGCTTGGTGCAAAACTCCAGATTCAGTTGCAGACTGCCTGCTTGTTCAACGGCTTCCAGCATGAGATCAAACTGGGACGACTGGCTGTTGATCGGCAGGGCAACCAGCTCCACTCCTGGCAGACTCGGAAGAGAGTTTTCCATGTTTTGCAGGACGAACATCGTGTCAAACAGCGGATTTCGGCTTAAATCACGCGTAGGCTGGAGCTTCTCGACCAGCTTTTCAAACGGCCATTCCTGGTGCTCGTACGCTTGCAGGCAACTCTCCCTGACTTCGGCCAGAAAGGTGCGGAACGGCTTGTCTGGATGCGGGAAGTTTCGCAAGGCGAGCGTGTTGACGAACATCCCGACCAGATGTTCAAATTCAGCCTGTGGTCTGCCTGCGATCGGAGAGCCGACGATGATATCGGTTTGGCCCGTATATTTGTGCAGCAGCACATGATAGGCTGCCAGCAACACCATGTACAGGGTCGTGTCTGTTTCCTCCGCCACCTGCCTCAGTTTGCCGACCAAAGAAGTATCTAGGCGCGCAGTTATCTTGTCTCCCGCGAAGCTTTGCAGCGGCGGCCGTGGATAGTCCAGCGGCAGATTCAACACCGGAAGCTCCCCTTGCAGCACATCGAGCCAATACTTTTCCTGGCTCTGCAATGTCTCGCGGTGCTTGCACTGCCAGTTTGCATAGTCTTTGTACTGCATGGGCAACGGTTCCAGCGTCTTGCCTTCGTTGTATAGCGCGGCAAACTCTTGCAACACAATTTGAAGGGAAATCCCGTCGGCAATGATATGGTGCATATCGAGCAAAAGCAGGTGTTCCTCTGCGCCAAGTCGGATTACTTTCACCCGAAACAGCGGACCGACACGCAGGTCAAGCGGGCGGACGAATTGGCGGATAAGCTGGTCGGGCTGTTCTCCGCTCGCTTCTTCATACGTGAAAAAGCCGTCCGCTTTTGGCAGCACTTTTTGCAACACGGTGTCTCCGATCAGTTCGAAGCAGGTGCGCAGCGTCTCGTGCCGGAGGCTCAGTGCGGCAAAAGCTTGCTGGCAGCGGGCTGCGTCGAACGGTCCAGACACGTGAGCCGCCCACGGGACGTTGTAAGCGGTGCCGACATGCTCGAATTGTTCCAGCACATAAAGCCGTTCCTGCTCCGAGGAAAGCCGGTAATACTCCTGCCCTCCTGCTGGCAGAATCGAGGCGACGTTCGTTTTCGGCGAGTGGCGGATGACTTCTGCAAGCTGTTGGATCGTCGGTTGACGAAACAAGGTGTGGATCGGGATCGCCACACCAAATGTTTTTTTGATGCGCGAGAGCAGAGCAACTGCTTTTAAGGAGTGACCACCCAAGCGAAAGAAGCTGTCCTTGCGACCTGCCTTGCGAATGCCCAGCACCTCTTGCCAGAGCTTCAGCAGCTGTTGCTCGGTTTCGTCTTGCAGCTCCGCTTCCGCAGCTTGTTCTTCCGCTTGTGCCAGTTCCTCGGAAGGTACAGGCAGCGCTTTGCGGTCGACTTTGCCGTTTGGCGTCAGCGGCAAAGCCTCCAGCACGATCACAAACTGTGGAATCATGTAGCTTGGCAGTTCGGTTTGCAAATAATCGTAAATTTGCTCTGTGGTCAAGGTCTGGGCTGGCACCACATAAGCGCGCAAGGTCGTGTCTCCCCCGGCGTCCTGTAGCGCGGTGACGACCGTTTCCTTGATTTGCGGATGGTCGAGCAGCTTTTTCTCGATTTCCTCGATCTCAATGCGGAAGCCGCGAACTTTTACCTGATGGTCGACCCTGCCGATGAAGACGATCTGTCCATCCGGCAACCTTTTCACGACGTCGCCTGTCTTGTACACGACCTGCTCTGGCAGCTCTCTGCTCTGCACGAATCGTTCTTGCGTCAACTCCGGAGCGTTGTAGTAGCCAAAACCTACCCCGACACCACCGATGCACAGTTCACCTTCCAGTCCTTCCGGCACCAGGCGCATGTCCTTGTCCACGACATACAATCGGACGTTGTCGATCGGTTTGCCGATCGGCAGGTTTGTTTCTCCTTGCCAGTCTTTTCCGTGTAGGCGGTAATACGACGCAATATCCGTGCATTCGGTCGGGCCGTATGTGTTGACGATTTCCGCCTGGCATTGGGCGCTGCGCAGCCACGGCGCGAGCTGGTTCATATGGATCGGTTCTCCGCCCAAAAATACCCAGCGCAAGCTTCTCAACTTTTGATAATCGTCGTCGGCATTGGCTTCTACCAACGGGTAAAAAGCGCTGGGCGTGCAGTTGATCGCAGTAATCCCTTCGCGCTCGATTGTGGCTGACATTTGCTCGTAGTCGTAGAGACCCGGCGCGAAAAGCACCAGCCGCCCTCCGGTGATGAGCGGCGCGTACAGGTTTTTTTGCGCCAGATCAAAGCTGGCAGAAGCGATGAGCAGCATCCGGTCGTTTTCACCCAGCGCAAATTCGCGCGTGTACCAGTGCAGCAAGTTGACAAACGAATGCGAGCGAATCATGGCGCCTTTCGGATTGCCGGTGGAGCCGGACGTGTAGAGGACGTACATCAGCTGTTCCGGGTCGTAGGAAAGTGGCAAGTCTTCGCTGGGCCACGCACACTCAGCCGCCAGCAGGTCTTCCACCGCGACGACCTCGGCTTCTGAATCGGTGATGCGATCTTGCACGGAGCGCTGGACGAGCAGCAGCTTCGCCTTGGAATGACGCAGCAAGTAGCGCAGCCGCTCCGCCGGATAGCCGGGGTCGACAGGCGTATAGGCAGCGCCCGCTTTCAGCACGCCAAACAAGCCCGTAACCAGCTCCAGCGAACGTTCCGCCATGACGACCACGACATCCCCTTTGCCGATTCCTTTATGGTGCAGGGCGTGAGCAATCTGGTTGGATTGGGCGTGCAGCTGCGCGTACGTCAGGCTTTGCTCGCCAAACACGACAGCGATGTCATCCGGGCGCTGCTCGACCTGCTGCTTCAACATGTGCGCAATGCTCCGCTCTGCCGGATAGGCTGTAGTTGTCTCGTTCCAGCCGTAGACAAGCCGCTCGCGCTCGGCGGCGGAAAGCATGTCCACGTCCGCCAGGCGCTGGTCGGCATCCTGCGCAAGCTGTGCCAACAAATTGACGTAGTGGCTCAGCATCCGCTCCATCGTACTGGGCAAAAAGAGCTGGACATCATACTCGACTTGCAAAAAGATGCCGTCCTGTTCCAAGTCGAATGCGAGCGCGAAGTCGTCCTTTTCCCCGGCTGTATCTGTATGCCGCTTTTTGATGCGTACATCAAAGAGCGGATTTCTGCTCGGATCTTGGGGCAACTCCATGGTTGCCAGCAGTTCTTCGTAAAAAAATCGCTTGGCGGCATGAACCTGCATGCATGTCTGCTCGACTGTCAGCAAAAATTCGCGCCATGTCCTGTCCTGATGCACATGACCAGTCGCAACGGCGGTGCGGGCTGTCTCGCTACCTCCAGCCTGCTGAAGCGAATCAGACGACCAGCCCACGACGACATGCTCTTGGCCTGTATATTTCGCGAGCAGGAGCATGAAAGCAGCAAGCAGAAAGACTTCCGCAGATACCGTTTCCTTTTCTGCCGCAAGCTCCAGCTTGCTTTTCAACTCCAGTCCAGTCTTGTGCGCGACGACTTCTTTCTGCGTGCCTTTAACGGCTGGCCGTACAAAATCCAACGGCAAATTTAGTGCATGTGTACCTTGCCAATCAGACATCGACTGTTCGCCGTTACTTGGTCGTTGGTCGTTCCTGTTGGCAGCACCAGCAAGCTTCTGCATCATGAGTTGCGCTCCTTTTGTATCAAAATAAGAGGATTCACATCACCCGCGCTCGGGGGCAATCGCTGCAAAAAAAGAAGCCATTTCCGCAACAGCAGGCTCTTTGAAAATGGAGAAATGATCTCCCTCGATTTCATGCAAGGTGATGGGACGATAGAAAAAGGCGTTCCACTTGTTTTCCTCGATAGCCGATTTCTGCGCTTTGACCAAATGAGCCTGGGCAAACACTTTTCGCGGCGGTTGATAGTGGACATAGGCATGCTGCAAATCGATAAACAGATGCACATAACGGTAAAAATCAACTTGCTGGCCGTGGGCATAACCCGGAATCGCCTGCATGATCTCTTTCGGCATCACGGCTTCCAGTGTTTCATGCGTCAAGTTGTGCTGCTCCATGTACTGCGCCACCTTTTTGTACAAGCCGTACAACGTCGTTTCCTGCTCCAGCTGGGCGCTCCACTCTGCTGCTGTCACTACTTGTGCCATTTGCTGTCTGACTGAAGCCACGACCGCCGGGTCAGGCTGCTGGAGGTGCTGATGCAATAGCGGCGGAGAAGAATCGATCAGGACGAGCATGTCTACCTCATCTCCGTCGGTCTCCAGCTGTCTCGTGATTTCAAAAGCGAGCAATCCCCCCAGGCTCCAGCCTGCCAAATGGTATGGACCTTCGCCTTGGACTTTTTTGACTTTTTCCAGATAGTTCTGCGCCAGCGCTTCGATGCTGATTTCCTGACTGTGCACGTCATGGTTGACCTCTGCCGGAATGCCATAACACGTAAATCTGTCGCCAAGATAGTTGACCAGTTCCAAATAAGCGTCGATACTGCCGCTTATATCGTGAATCAAAAACAAGGACGGGGCTTCGGCAGAGCCTTTGTTGATTAACACCAGGTCGTGATTGCCGTCTGCTGATGCTGGCGACGCCTCCGATTGCAGGTAGGCGGCGATTTCTGCGATCGTCGGCTTGGTGTAAACGGCGCTAACGGGAACATCCATGTTTAACTCCCGGCGAATTTGCGAAGCAATCAAAATGATTTTCAACGAATTGGCCCCGACGGAGAACAAGTTGGTGTGAACGCCAAGCTGCTCGACATGCAGCACTTTTTGGCAAATGTCTGCCAGCTTCTTTTCCAGCTCGCTTTCAGGCAGTTCATCCGCAGTGAACTCCACCTCTACAACAGGCGTCGGCAGCAGCTTTCTGTTTACTTTTCCGCTGGCCGTTAACGGGATTTCCTCTATCGCCACAATCGCATCCGGTACCATGAAGCGCGGCAATCTTTTGGCAAGATAGCTCTTCACCTCATCCGGCTTGACCTCGTCGCGGGGCACGTAATAAAGGCAGAGCAGCTTCTCTTCGGCCGCACTCGTTTTGATCGCGGCTGCGGCTGACTCAATTTCGGGAAGCTCCAGCAGCGCATTCTCGATTTCGCCCAATTCAATGCGCACGCCCCTGATTTTGACCTGCTCATCAATACGGCCGAGGTACTCGATGTTGCCATCCGGCATCCAGCGGACGAGGTCTCCGCTTCGGTACATTCTGTTGCCAGGACTCCACGGATCGTCGACAAATTTTTGCGCCGTGATCTCGGGCTGATTCAAATATCCTCTTCCTACCCCGATCCCGGAAATCATCAGCTCGCCTGCCACGCCAATCGGCTGGAGGCCGTCTTTTTGATCCACAACGTACAGGCGGATATTGTCAATGGGCTTGCCCACAGGAATAATCGTCCGCGCAGGACGCACTCCGTAGTCAGCGGAGCAATCGAACCACGACACCTCGACAGTGGTTTCGGTCGGGCCGTACAAGTTGATGAGTCTCGCCCCGGTTCGCGCATGGATCATCCGGTTGAAGGTGTTGACGGTACTCGGGAGCAGCGCTTCCCCACTCGCAAACAGGAAGCGAAGACTGGACAGCCGTTCTGTTTCCTGCTCGATGCGCGGTTCTATATAGGAAAGAAAGCTGCTCAGCATGGAGGGAACGAAGTGCATAAGCGTGATGCGCTCGCGAGCGAGCGTGGCGAGAATGACTTCGGGATCTTTCTCCATGCCAGGCGCCAGGAAGCAGACTCGCGCCCCGTGGAAATACCATCCGAACAGCTCCCAGACGGAAACATCGAAGGTAAACGGTGTTTTTTGCAAAACGCAGTCATCTGCTGTGATCGGAAATTGTTTGTGCATCCAGGCAATCCGGTTGACCACGGAACGATGCTCGATCATGACGCCTTTTGGCTGGCCAGTGGAGCCAGAGGTGTACATGATATAGGCCAGATCAGCAGGAGTGCTTCTCGGCGCCAGATTGGAATCGTCATGGGTGTAGGAGGCGGGCTCTTTTACGTTCACGTACAGCGACTTCACATGCGGGCTGCTGTCCTGCACGTCCTGATCAACGAGGACGACCTTGGCCTGGCTGTCCTCCAGCAAAAACGTCACCCGATCTGGCGGATAGTCCGGGCTGATCGGCAAATACGCGCCGCCCGCCTTCAAAATCGCCAACAAAGATACCATCATGTCGACAGACCGCTCCAGCATGACGCCTGCCGTTACGCCAGGGCCAACGCCTTTGTCCACGAGCACTCTCGCCAGCTGATTGGCCTTTTGGTTCAGCTCGCGATATGTGAGCGATTGATCTGCGCAACTAACGGCAAGCTTGTCCGCATACAGCTCAACTCGCTGCTCGAAGATCGCTTGCAACGTTTGTTCTGTAGGCAAATCAGCCGTTTCCTTGTTAAAAAAGTGCAAAATATGGTGTCGCTCGGCTTCTGTCAGCAAGCTGAACTCTTCCAGCTTGCGCGCTGGCTGCGAGAGGACCGCTTCCAGCAGGATGGTGAAGTGTTCGCCCATTCGCTGAATCGTGCCGGGATCGAACAATTCCATGTTGTATTCCATGTTCAGGCAGATAGCTCCCGAATCGAGAAAGTAGATGCCGCAGGCAATATCTTGACTGTTCCCGCTCTGTAATGTATCGCCTTCCGCTCCGATGATCGATTCCGTCACAGAATCCATCTCCGTGTGGATATTCAGCGAGACGCGATACAAAGGATGGTCTGTCTTGGACACGCCATGGTGTCGGCAAATGCTTTCCTCCAGCTCATCGACGTCGTACTCCTGATGCTCCAGCGAACGGATGAGGCTGTTTTTGACCTGTTGCAAATATTCCGGAAGCGCTTGTTCCGGAACAGCCTGAAACCGGATCGGAACGGTTCGCAAAAACACGCCGATGCTGTTTTCAAGCCCACTGTAGCGGCGTGAAGACAGCATCCCCAGGGTGATATCGGTTTGCGCGCAATATTTGGAGAGAAGCAGGCCGTAAACGGCCGTCAGCAAAATGCTTGGTGTGACTTGATGCTGTTTGGCGACGGTCTGAATGGCCTCTGTCGTCTGTTCACTCAAATAGAAGTTTTTGTTGCCATACGTCGAGATCAGGCCATTGCTACGAGGACGATCAAGCGGCAGATTCAAAACGGGCAGCTCGTCGGCAAACATATCCAGCCAAAAAGCTTTCTTTTCCTGATACGCTTCCGACTTTTCCAGTTCGTTTTGCCATACGCAATAATCGGCGTATTGCAGTTGCATCTTGGGCAGCAGTTCTCCCTTGCTGATGCACTCCAATTCGTGATACACCAGTCGAAGCGAAGAGGCGTCGAAAATAATATGGTGAAAATGCAAAATCAACAGACTGCCTTCTCCCGGCAAGCGAACCAGGCCAATCCGAAAGAGTGGGAGCTGGTCAAGTGTGTACGGCCGATTGATTTCGGCCACGCATTTTCGAATGAACTCCTCCTGCAACGCTTTTTCCGCCGGGGCTTCCCAGTAAAGCAGTCGAAAAGAATCCGCTTGCGACTCGTCGTGAACGAACTGAACGACTGCGTCAGCTTGAATGCCGACCGTGGTGCGCAGCAATTTGTGTCTTTTCATTATGTATTGAAAAGCTTGCTCCAGCTCAGACGGCTCGATCTCATGCTCCACTCTGCGAATGTCGATAACGGCATTTTCAAGCCCGTCGAAATAGGCAAAGAACATCTTTTTTTGTGTCCAGGAAACAGGGTAGTAAGGTCTGTCCGGGACAGGCTTTATGAAAGAAATCGCGTCGTCCTGCGAACTGCGGATGTATGCCGCCAGCTCCCTGATGGTGAGATGGTTGAAGATGTTTTCCAAAGAGATTTCGCTATCAAACTCCACGCCGATTCTGACCTCAAGCTCCAGCGCTTTTAGCGAGTGGCCGCCGACTTCGAAAAAATTGTCGTCAATGCCCACGTCGCTTCGCTGGAGGACATCCAGCCAAATCGCTTTCAGTCTTTCTTCGACATCGTCAAGCCTCGTCTGGGTGGTTCCGTTCATCGTCTGCTTTCCCCCTTCTGGATAAAAAGGAACGGGTCCCGGCGCTTGTGCTCCGGTACCCGTCCTTCTCCACATCAGCTATCGAGAAATTTTTTCGGCCCTGGGTGGGCTATACGAGCTTTGCTTTTGTGCTCGCTTGCAGTTCCCTGACCGTTTGGGCGATCCCTTTGACCGATTCCGCATCACCCAGCAGTGCCCGATGATGAATCCAGATGACCTCTTCGGCAATTTTCTTCGAGACAGGGCAGTGCAACTGGTTCGGGAAAGCGTAGTTATCGCCCAGATCGGCGACGAACTGCTTGAAGATTGGCGTATCGTGAATCTGCGTGTAGGCAATGTAAGCGGGAATGCCTTGTTCGTTCAGCATTTCCACAAACCGCTCTCTTGTGATCCCGCCAAATTCGACCGGATTGTAGTAGAACATGTACATGTAGTGCGTATGGATCGTGCACTCTTCTTGACGGATTTGCGGAATGATGCCATCGATTTCCTTCATTTCCGCATCGAGAACTTGCGCATTGTACTCGCGGCGCTTGTTTTGCTCAGCGAGGCGCGCGGTTTGCGGCAGCAGGACAGCAGCCTGAAATTCGGAAATCCGATAGTTGGAACCTTCGACAAGGTGCTGATACTTTTTGTCGCCAACTGGACGGCCCACATTGTGGTACAGGAAAGCCTGGTCATACAAATCTTGAGCATTCGTGATGAGCGCGCCGCCTTCTCCCGCCGTCATCAGTTTAAATTGCTGGAAGCTGAACACCCCGGCATCACCCATGCTGCCTGCGCGTTTTCCTTTCCATTCACCGCCGTGCGCGTGGCAGGCGTCTTCAATAATAAACAGATGAAACTCATCGGCAATCTGCTGGAGCTGGTCCATATCGCACAGGTGTCCCGCCATATGCACAGGAATCATCCCGACTGTGCGCGGCGTAACCGCTTCCCGCACTTTTACCGGATCGAGGCAAAAGGTGCCGGGGTCTACGTCTACAGGGACAGGGATCGCGCCCAAGCTGATGACTGGCAACGCCGTCGAGATAAAGGTAAAAGCCGGAACGATCACTTCATCACCCGGCTTGACTCCCAGGCTCTGCAAAGCCAGCTTGATCGCGTGTGTTCCGTTTGTAACGGCCAGCGTATGCTTGGCGTGGTGCATCTGGGCAAATACTCGTTCAAATTCTTTTACTTTTGTGCCGGACATGCGCCACCATTGATTGCTGCGCAGCGCTTCCAGCAATTCTTTTTCCTGGTTTTCATCTGCCATTGGCCAGCTTGGGAATCTTTCTGTCAGGTTACTCATTTGCGAACACCTTCCATTTCTTTATTTTTTTCAAACATTTGCAAACCGTAAGCGATCCCGCCCCAAAGTGCCGCATCGTCTCCCAGGGCGGAAAGTTTTACGCGGACATTCTGCTGCGGCAGGGTGCCGAGGAACTGTTGAACGCGTTTTTCCAGGGAGCGATAATGTTCCGGAAATCTGCTTGCCATGCCGCCGCCGACGACAACCATATCCGGGTCGAACAGGCGCACAGCGTTGGCAATCCCGATCGCCAGCATTCGCAAGGAATCGTCGACGATTGCCTGTGCTGTTGCGTTTCCCGCAGCGGCCAAATGAAACACGTCACTCGCTTTTGCAACCGACAGCCCTTTGGCTTGCGCGATGCGTTCCACCGCCCGGCCAGACGCGTACATTTGCAAGCAGCCGAACCCTCCGCAGGGACATTTTTCTCCCCAAGGATCGACCGTGATATGGCCCAGTTCTCCGCTTGCGCCCCTTGCCCCTGTATACACATTGCCCTGCCATACAAGCGAGCTGCCAATTCCGGTCCCGACTACTGTATACAGCAGATGTTGGACCGAATGCTCAAGGCCAAAAGCATACTCGCCGAGCGCCGCGAGATTGGCATCGTCAAACAGCACGACAGGCTTGCCTGCCAAGGCGGCGAAAGTATCGCGGAAGGCAAAGCCGTTCCATTCCGGACGATTTGGCCAAGTGACAATGGTTCCTGCGGCATCATGCACAGCAGCCAGCCCGATTACAATGCTGCGTATTTCCATCTGCGCCCTCTGTTCCCAGCCTTCGATGACGCTGATGACTTGCGAAATGGCTTGCAGCGGTTCGATTTCCTGCCCCAATTCCAGCCGGGCAGTTTCCAGCATCGTGGCGCCACCGAGAGCGAAGAGCGCCATTCTCGCCGTAGAACCGCCAAGATCAACAGCGACGAGTCCAGCGCTCATGTGACAACAAGTCCTTTGCGCACCGATTGATAGAGAAGCTCGATCAGTCGAACCACTTTTTCGCCATCTTGTGCAGAGGGAACGGGCTGGCTTTTTTCGCGGATACACGCCACAAACTGCTCCGCCTGGCGTTGAAAAGCAACAAGCGGATCTGGCTTTGCAGGCAAGGGAAAATACTGGACCTCTTGACCAGCAAACGTCAGCAGCAAATGGGGCTGTTTGTACAATCCTTGATCGCTGAAGCCGAACAAGGTATTCAGCGTCAAGCTTCCCCGCTCGCCCTTCAGATGGATTTGCACAAAATCTCCTGCTACATCGTCCTGCCAGCTTACATGCACCTTGCCGAGCATACCGTTGGCAAACTGAATCATGCCTACTGCCGTATCCTCCACTTCAACCTTTTCCGATTCAGAGCTGCCCAGCCAATTGCTGTACCCTTCCTGAGTGAAAACCGGACGGGAATGGAAGCTGCCCAGGCAAGCAACAGGCTCCTCGGCACCCGTCAAAAAAAGCAGCTGGTCGAGCATATGGCTACCCAAATCGATGAGGACGCCCCCTCCCGAAAGCTGCTTTTGCGTAAACCAGCTTCCCGGTCGGGGAATCCCTCTTTTGCGGCGCCAGCTGACTTCGCAGATTTGCACCTCGCCAATTTGCCCGGCTGCGATTCGTGAACGAAGCTCCCGGATATCGTCACGGTAACGGTTGACAAAGCCCATCATCAAAACGGTTCCGGTTTCTTCTGCCAGATGGCGCAATGACTCCGCTTCTTTCGCTGTGGTCGTCATCGGCTTTTCACACAGCACGTGGATGCCTTTTTCCAGGAAGTGCTTGGCGATTTCGTAGTGGGTGTGATTGGGCGTACATAAAATGACGGCATCCAAAGGGACCTGTCCGATCTCGCTTAGACGTGAGCACGCCGCCGCTCCCGCCTGTTCGGCCAGGCGCGCAGCCCGTGCCTCGTCCGTATCGTATATCGCTCGCACGGACACGTTATCAAGCGACAAAAAGCACGGGAGATGCGCGTGTTCAGCGATCCACCCGGCTCCGACAATCCCTATGGACATGTGACGTTGTTCGGCCAAAGCATTCATCCTCTTCATCTGTCATCTGTTGGTTCTGACTCATTCGTTTATGCGAAAGGTTTTTCCTTCCTTTTTATCCGCTTTTTATCAAAAATTTCCTGTTTGTCCCGATGCTGTCGAGCATGTCAAAAGCTCAAGCGTGAGCGACGCTACGCGCTTTTCTTTTTCGTACATGCCGCCGAGCAGCTCTCGCAACGACTCGATTTCGCGCTGATGCGCCGGGGTGGAAGCCTTGCTGTAGCAGCTCTTGTAATAACATTTGATCAGCGAGTTTCCGAATAACTCCCACTCCTGGCACAGCGTTTGATACTCGCTGCTCAGCTGCTGAAATTCTTGCTCGCTCACCCAGTTTTGCTTATGCAAGATCAAAGGCAAATGAACGGTAGACTTGCGAAAGAAATACGGGTTTTTGAGCGCCACCGCCTTGCGCTGAAACTGCGAAAGGGAAATCCCGAACAATCTCGCCTCCAGGCTGTCTGCGAATTGCTTGATCGCAGACAGTCCGTACGTTGTGGAAATGAGCGAATTTCCTGCATGATCGGTTTTGTATGGTTTGCACTCTTCCCGCAGAAGCGTCTGGAGATTCGCGCTAATCAGCTCTTTTGTGCACCTGGAAAAAAACGCCACCTCTTCTTGTTCCTTTACGCGCGTGACAATCAGGGAAGACGTCTGCGCGGCTGCAAAGGCCCGGTCGAAGCAATCGTAGGGAAGCGCGTATGGTTCCATTTTGCTCGGCTGCATGCAATCCTCAATCAACAGATAAGATTTCGTCTGTTCGTCGTAGCCGTACAGAAAAGCAGGGTGAATTTGCCGGTGCTTTTCCGCGTCCACGCCAGAAGGGTAATGAAAGCGGTCCAAATCGACAAACACGTAATATCCGCTGTGCAAAAACTGCTTGATGGCCAAGTGCACACTGTCTGCTGGTTCCAAGGAGTGGGTTTGGAAATCCAGCACAGAAGAAAAATCCAGCGCGCGGACAACGTCCAGCAGCAGGCTTCCTTCTTCATGCGCCTGGCTGCTGTGCTCTGCCGCTTCCTGACTGCCGTCGTCTGCGACGGAATGTAGCTGATACTGTGCTTGCGCCAGGCACGGGGCGTACGCGAAGTTTTTGTCGTGGTTCATCAATATCGAAATCAAATTGTTGTTAACACAATTCACCCATGTGCCGTTGAATGGCTCAACGGGTAGCGAAAACGCTTCCAATGCTTCTCACCTCCGCGATCATGCTAGACTTGCTCGCTGATCTCTCTGATCAGCAGATCGGCTTCGTCCGCCGTTATTGTGCCTTGCTCCAAATCATTCATGATTTGCTCGATCGTCATGCTGCGTTTTGCCGGGGTGGCGCGCTTTCGCTCCAAATAAGCCGCCATATCGTGAACGGTCGGATACGAAAAAATATCCGAAATCATGAAGACGCCGGGATAGGCTGCGTCCAGCTCCTTTTGCAGTCTGACCGCGAGCAGCGAATTGCCGCCCAAGTCCTCGAAGTTGGCAAAAATGCTGATCTCTTCAAGTCCCAGCACTCTCGCCAAGATGTGCGCGATCTCCTGGTCCCACGCCGTAATCTCCTGATGGTCTGCTTCTTTAATGATCGTAGTTTCTGTGGCTGACGAGTCTGCCGGATAGCTGCCGCTGCCAATCGCCTGCGTGACGGCCCTCTCGATGGTTTCTCCCAGCACGTAATCGTGCACCAGACTGTGCCCGATCGTCTCCTTCGCAAGTCGGCGCTTCAACTGGCCGACGATGATCTGGCATTGCTCTGCGTGCAAAAGCTCTGTGAAGATCGCCGCCCCTTGTCTGGGCGTAAGGCTCTCGAACAGGCTCTGGCGGTTGTCGGCTTGGTAGGCTTGCCCCATCCCCACTTCTCGCCAGAGCGGCCAGTTGATCGTCAGCGCCTTTCTGCCTGCTTGGCGCATGTACGCGGCGTACAGGTCGAGGTAACTGTTGGCCGCAACGTAATCGCTCTGCCCGATGCCGCCTGTTACGGTGTGCATGCTGGAAAACATCACAAAGAAATCGAGATTGTCCGCTTCGGTGAGCTGATCGAGCAGCCGGGTGCCTTTTACCTTGGCAGCCAGCACTTCCCGGATGCGGCTTTCCGGTTTGCGCACTAGCAGCCCTTCTCCGGCTACGCCCGCACAATGAATCACGCCATGGATTGTGCCAGACTCGGTGCGGATCGTTTCCAGCAGTTGCCTGAGCTGACTCTCTTCGCTAATGTCTGCCGCGTGAATCTGCACGCTCGCACCCTGTTTTTCCATCTCGCGGATAGAGGCGATCTGCTGGATTCGCTGCTGATCTGCTCCTGCCGCTTCGATCTCCGTCCACGTTTCGCGCGCAGGCAATCCTTGGCGGCTGATGAGGTGGAGGTTTACCGGATGCAAGCGGCTGAGCTGCTTGCCGATTTCCAGGCCCAGTCCTCCGGTTCCGCCCGTAATTAGGTAGACGCCGTTTGCTTTGATTGCGTCCCTGTCTTCTGCTGCTGCCAGTGTCGTTTCCTGCAAACGCTCCACATACCGCTGGTTGTGGCGATACGCTACCTGATACGGGGCAGCTGCGACCGCAAATTCCTCCACGACCTTATGCGGATCGGTATGGGCGTCGACATCGATGAACCGGATGCGAACGTGCGGAAACTCTTCTCGTGCCACTTTGCCAAGACCGAGCAAGCAGCCATGCTCCGGCCGCAGAGTGATCTCATCGCCTGTCACGCGGTTGGCGTAGTCGCCGACGAGGATGATTTCCCATTCCTCGCCGTTACTTGGCTGAGCAGACAGGCTATCGAGCAAGTAATACAGACTGTAAAAGCCTCTTTGCTCGGCGTCATCGAATCCTTTTGCCTCTGTGGCTCTGGCGTCCGTCATGCTCAGCAGATGAATGATCTTCCTGACCTTTTTCGCCTGCTGTTGCCATTGCGGCCACAAGTGATGGTAGTCCTCGCGATCCTTGACCTGCCCCGCTTCTTTTCCGAAGCCGACTTCAATTACTTCTCCGTAGACAGCGCCAAGCTGCTGCCGAAGCTGCTCGGCCAGCTCGCCTTCCCCTGTGAACACGACGACCGTTTCGTCCGCTTTTTCTGGCGCAGGGGATGCTGTTTGCACCTCTTGGACGATCCAGTCTTTTTCGTAATAGCTCGCCGCCGTCAACTGCGTGCGCACTTGCTTGATCGTGTATCCTTCGATTTCCACAAGCACCTCGCCAGCGGGATTGACGATGTCGATGTCAAAAGTCGCCGTCTGATTTCCTTCCCCCAGCTCCCGCTGACGCACATAGCTGTAAATGGCGGAAGGGATCGGGCCATAGACGCGAATCTCCTGATAGTAAAACGGCAAATACAGCTGCTCATCAATGCTGCGTATCGCAATGTTCGCCGCGTTGTCCAGCATGGCTGGATGATAGTGGTAGTGCGCTGCTTCTGCGCGTTGCGACTCGGAAAGCTCGATGGCAACCAGGCACTCCTTCTCGCCAACCCGCAGCTCCTTGATGTTGTTCCAGTGCGCTCCTGTCGTGATAAAGCCCCCATCTGTCTGCAAGTCCGGCGTGTCGCGAGCCGCAGGGAACGCCTTTTGGAGAGCCGCCAAATCTACGTACTTTTGCTCCTGCATAGGGCGGCACAGCTTCCCTTCCGCGTGCTTGCGCCACGAGCCATCTGTCTGATCTTTGCTGGCGATGTAGAAGTGATGTTCACCGTCCGCTTTTTTCAGCGTGATTTGCAGCTCGTGGCTCTGCCCTTCCTGAAGCGAAAAGGGCTGCAAAAAGGCAAGCTCCTTGATGACGGTAAGCCCGCCCTGCTGCCTGCCGACCTCCAGCAGCAGCTCGATGTAGGCCGTGCCAGGCAATACGTACTCGCTGCCCACTCGATGCTCGCTCACGACCCAGTCTGTCGCCACGGAAAAAGAGGTCGTGTACACCGTCTGTTCAAGGCTGTCGCACGTTGTCCCGCGAAGCAGCGGGTGCCCTGTCGTTTGCGGCACGGCTTGCCGATAGCCTTGGCTGCTGCTTTCCACCCAGCAACGCGTTTTCTGAAACGGATAGACGGGCAGACTGAGACGGCTGCAGCTGGCTGGGTCGTACATCCGTTTCCAGTCGATCGCTGCTCCCAAGACGTACAGTTCGCCCAAAGCCAAGTAAAAGGAAGCGTCTTTTCCTTGCGCCGTCTTGGCTGTCAGCAAGTCCTCTCCTTGCCGGGACAGCTCCTGCTTCTCCCGCTCGGTCCATTTTTTCTTCGCGCCGAGCTGCTGCTCTGTCGCTCCTCCGCTGACGACGATCTCGTGTACCTGGTACAATACTTGCTCGCCGGAAGCAAGCCCGTGTCGTTTCAGGTGCCCCAGCTTGGCGAGCAAATCGTCGTATCTGGTGAAAATGATCGCCAAGCGATGGCTGTAATGGCCGCGTCCCGTGCTCGCCGTATAGCACAAATCTTCCAGATCAAGCTCCCGGTTTTGCGATAAATGCGCGACATATTCCTCGACGAGCTTGAACAGCACCGCTTCGTCTTTGGCAGACAGCGGAAGCAAATAGAGCGAAGGATCGACACTCTCCGGCTTTTGCTGCCTGGCGGGTACTTCTCCTACGACCATGTGGCAATTGGTGCCGCTAAAGCCAAACGAGCTGATCCCGGCGATTCTCGGTTCGCCCGCAGTCGTCCACTCCTGGAGACGATCATTGACATAGACAGGGGAAGCAAAGAAATCAATGAACGGATTCGCTTCCAAAAAGTTGATGCTCGCCGGAAGCTGGCCCTGGCGGATCGCCAGCATCACTTTGAGCAACGATGCCAGCCCCGATGCCCCAACCGTATGTCCGATATTCGTCTTGACGGTCCCGATCGCGCAAAACTGTTTTTTCTTCGTATGGCGGGAAAACGCTTTGACCAGTCCGTCAATCTCGATCGAGTCTCCCAATTTGGTTCCGGTGCCATGAGCTTCGATGTACGAGATCGCTTCGGCGGCAACTCCGGCTTCCTGCCACGCTTGGCAAATGACTTCTTCCTGCGCGCGCGAGTTTGGTGCCGTGATTCCGTCCGATGTTCCGTCGTTATTTACGGCGCTTCCTTTTATCACACCGTAAATGTGGTCCCGATCGCGAAGCGCGTGCTGCAACGGCTTGAGGATGACGACGCCGACTCCTTCTCCCCAAACCGTTCCGTTTGCCCGCTTGTCGAAGGTGCGGATGAGATAATCTTCCGACTCGACAAGACCGAGCATCGGATTTTTGATCGGGCTGTAATTGAGGTGAATCCCTCCGGCGATCGCCATGTCGCAAACGCCGGACTGAATCGCCCGGCACGCTTCATGAACGGCGACCAGTCCCGATGAGCACGAGGTGTCGATGACCAGGCTTGGCCCTTTTGCATTCAGCCAATACGAAATCCGGCTCGACAAGATCGCTGACCAGGTGCCGGACAACAGCAGCGGGTCTTTTTCCGCCGCATTGTCCCGGTACCATTGCCCCCACGTATGATCCGTGCCGATGTAGACGCCTGTATTCGTTCCGCTCAGCTCTTTGTAGTAGTATCCGGCGTCTTCGATCGCTTGATAGGACGTTTCCAGCATCAATCGTTGCATCGGGTCCATGAATTTCGCTTCGACAGGCGAGATTTGGAAAAAGCCGGGGTCAAACTGATCGATCCGCTCCAAATACCCGCCTTTAAAAAACCATTGATTTTTGTCGTTTTTGCCCCATAAACGCTCGTCGATGCAATCGCGAACGCGTGAATCGGGAAACTCGTCGATGCAATTTTGCTGATGCTTCAGTTGCTCCCAAAAGCGGGCGAGGTTTTCTCCTTTTGGAAATTTGCCTGCCATGCCGATAATCGCGATTTCTTTGTCCGCTATCGGCTCGGTCAGCTTTTGACACTGCGCAAGCAACGCGGCAGCATCGGTCGGATGTATTTTTTGCGAAGCGACCAGTTCGAAAATGAGTTGTTCTACTGCCGTCATTACACACCTCCCCCTTTGTTTTTGTAGGCGCCGAGCGCTTCGTGTACGGAGATTTCCCGGCTGGCCAGCCGCTGCAGCAAATCCAGCGTCGTCGTTTCGCTGGCGGCATCTGCGGCACCTGCACTAGGCTGCTGCTTGCTATCTATGTAATCAGCCATCTCCGAGATCGTGGAATAAGTGAACACATCGGAAATATTGAGAATTGGCCCGTACGTTTCTTCGAGAAGCCGGAACAAATAGACAGCCAGGATAGAATTGCCTCCCATGCTGTTGAACTTGGCGGAAACGCTGATTTCTTTGACGCCGAGAACTTGCGCCCAAATTTTCGCGACTTCTCTTTCTGTCGCAGACAAGCTCGTTTCGTCCTGATCCAAAATGCGCAGCGGCTGCTGCTCGCCAGGACGATCCGCTTTTTCCTCGCGTGGAGCTTCGAGCTGTCCGCGGAAAAAGCTTGCCAGCAAATCGCTCAGGACGTAATCGTGCGCCAGGCTGTGTCCGATCGTCTCTTTCGTGAGTCGGCGCTTCCACTGACCGACGATGATCTGGCTTTGGTCGGCGTGCAAAAGCTCTGCAAAGATCGCCGCCCCTTGTCTGGGCGCAAGGCTCTCGAAAGGACTGTGGCGATTGTCCACATCATACGCCTGCCCCATTCCTACATCTCGCCAGAGCGGCCAGTTGATCGTCAGCGCCTTTTTGCCTGTTTGGCGCATGTACGAGGCGTACAGGTCGAGGTAGCTGTTGGCCGCGACGTAATCGCTCTGGCCTGCACCGCCAGTCACCGTGTTCATGCTGGAAAACATCACAAAGAAATCGAGATTGTCCGCTGCGGTGAGCTGATCGAGCAGCCGGGTGCCTTGCACCTTGGCAGCCAGCACTTCCCGGATGCGGCTTTCCGGCTTGCGCACAAGCAACCCTTCTCCGGCTACGCCTGCGCAATGAATCACGCCATGGATCGCTCCAGCTTCTTTGCGAATGTTCTCAAGCACTTGCCGAAGCTGGCTTTCTTCGCTAATGTCTGCCGCGTGAATCTGCACGTGCGCACCCTGCTTTTCCATCTCGCGAATAGAAGCGATCTGCTGGATTCGCTGCTGATCCGTTCCTGCCGCTTCGATCTCCGTCCACGTCTCGCGCGCAGGCAAGCCTTGGCGGCTGATGAGGTGGAGGTTTACCTGTTGCAAGCGGCTGATCTCTTTGCCGATTTCCAGACCCAGTCCTCCGATTCCGCCTGTAATTACGTAGACGCCGTCTGCTTTGATTGCGTCCCTGTCTTCTGCTGGTGCGAGTGTCGTTTCTTGCAAACGTTCCACATATCGCTTGTTGTGGCGATACGCTACCTGGTACGGGGCAGCTGCGACCGCAAATTCCTCCACGACCTTACGCGGATCGGTATGCGCGTCGACATCGATGAACCGGATGCGAACGTGAGGGAACTCTTCTCGTGCCACTTTGCCAAGGCCAAGCAAGCAGCCGTGCTCCGGCCGCAGGGTGATCTCATCGCCTGTGACGCGGTTGGCGTGGTCGCCGACGAGGATGATTTCCCATTCCTTCCCGCTACTCGGCTGGGCAAACAGACTGTCGAGCAAATAATACAGACTGTAAAAGCCTCTTTGCTCGGCGTCATCGAGTCCTTTTTCCGCTGGGGCGCTGGCGTCCGTCATGCTCAGCAGATGAATGATCTTCCTGACCTTTTTCGCCTGCTGTTGCCATTGCGGCCACAAGTGATGGTAATCCTCGCGATCCTTGACCTGCCCTGCTTCTTTTCCAAAGGCGACCTCGATCACGTCTCCGTAGACAACGCCAAGCTGCTGCCGAAGCCGCTCCGCCAGCTCGCCTTCCCCTGTGAACACGACGACCGTTTCGTCCGCTTTTGCTGGCAAAGGAGATACCGTTTGCGCTTCTTGCACGATCCAGTCTTTTTCGTAATAGCTCGCAGCCGTCAACTGTGTCCGCACCTGCTTGATCGTGTATCCTTCGATTTCCACAAGCACCTCGCCAGCGGAATTGACGATGTCGATGTCAAAGGTCGCCGTCTGGTTGTCTTCCCCTTGCTCCCGCTGGCGCACATAGCTGTAAATGGCGGAAGGGATCGGGGCGTGGACGCGAATTTCCTGATAGTAAAACGGCAAATACAGTTGCTCATCGATGCTGCGAATCGCGATATTTGCCGCGTTGTCCAGCATCGCCGGGTGATAGTGGTAGCGAGCGGTTTCTGCGCGATACGGCTCGGCAAGCTGGATGGCAACCAGACATTCTGCACCTGCCAATCGCAATTCCTGCAAGTTGTCCCAGCGAGCGCCTGTCGCGATGTAGGCTCCGTTCGCTTGCAGATCGGCTGCGCGGGCAGCCACCGGGAGCTTCTGCATGAGAGCCGGCAGGTCTACACGTTTTTGCTCTTGCGTCGGGTGGCACAGCTTTCCTTCTGCATGCTTGCGCCACGAGCCGTCCAACTGATCTTTGCTGGCGATGGAAAAATGCTTTTCTTCGCCCGCTTTTTTCACCGCGATGTGCAGTTCGCAGTTCTCCCCGTCCTGAAGCGAAAAAGGTTGCAAAAAGGCGAGGTCCTTGATGACGGCAAGCCCGCCTTGCTGCCTGCCCACTTCCAGCAGCAGCTCGATGTAGGCGGTGCCAGGCAAAACATACTCGCTGCCCACGCGATGCTCGTTCAAAACCCAATCGTCTTTGACCGACAAGCCGACGGTATACGTCACCTCGCCGGAAGCACTTTCCCTTGCAGGCAAGCTCGTGAGCAGCGGATGCCGCAGCTCTTGTGGACGTGCGGGCGACTGTTTGTAGGCCGCGAAGTCCTCCTGGTTGAGCCAGCAGCGAACTTTTTGAAAAGGATAGACAGGCAGGCTGATGCGATTGCAAGCGATCCCCGCGTACAGTTGCTCCCAGTCGATTTCGGCGCCTGCGACGTACAGCTCTCCCAAGGACACATAGGCAGGCAACTCTCTGTTTGGCAAAGCGCTTTTCATGTCTTGCAGTTTTTGCTCAGCCTGCAGCGTCCGTACTTGCTTTTCTTCCTCTGTCACTCTTCGCCAGACGCCCGCCCCAGCCCGCCCCATGGTTGTGTCGCCGCCCGCTTCCCCTTCGTGAACCTGGTAGCGCACGTTTTCTCCCGAGGCAAGACCGTGTTTCTTGAGCTGTTCCAGTTTGCTGAGCAGATCGTCGCAGTCGGTAAAAACGATCGCCAGCCGATGACTGTAGTGACCGCGCCCTGTGCTCGCCGTGTAGCACAAATCGTCCAGATCAACTTGCCGATTGCGGGATACATAAGCGGCATATTCCGCGACAAGTGTCAACAGCACCTGTTCTTCCTTGGCGGACAGCGGAAGCAAATGAAGCGAAGCTGCTTGCTGTCGCTCGGCAAAAGCGGGCGGAGCTTCTTGCAAAACCATATGGCAATTCGTGCCGCTCAACCCGAACGAGCTGATCCCTGCCGTGCGCAGCGCTCCGGCTGTGCTCCATTCGCGCAGCTGGTCGTTCACATAAACCGCGGACGAGCTGAAATCAATATTTGGATTCGGCTTTTGAAAATGCAGCGAAGGAAACAGCTTTTTGCTTTTCATGGCGTGGATTACTTTTACCAAGCCAGCAATTCCGGCGGCATGATCGAGATGGCCGATGTTGGTTTTGAGCGAACCGATGGCGCAAAATTGCTTTTTCTTCGTATAGCGCGAAAATGCGCGAGAAATTCCTTCTATTTCAATCGGATCGCCTAGCTTTGTGCCCGTTCCATGCGCTTCGATGTAGCTGATCGTCTCGGGATCGATGCCAGCTATCTCCCATGCCTCGCAAATGACTTCTTCCTGCGCTTTCGAGTTTGGCGCGGTGATGCCGATCGAATTGCCGTCCTGGTTGATCGCGCTGCCTTTAATCACCGCATGGATATGGTCGCGATCCTCCAGCGCCTTTTTCAGCGGCTTCAACAGAACGGCTCCCATGCCCTCGCCTTTTCCAGTGCCATCGGAGCTGGCATCGAACGTTTTCGTTCTTTCGTCTGAGGACTCAATCCCGATTTTGACGTGCTCATGACTTTTCAGCGGGAAAAGGTGCAGCTTGATTCCGCCTGCCAATGCCAGATCGCAAGAACCTTCGATGAGCTGGCGGCAGGCAAAATGAATCGCGACCAGAGTAGAGGAGCAAGCCGTATCGATGGCGACGGCTGGCCCCTTCAAATCGAGCAGGTACGAAATGCGGCTGGCGATAATCGATTGGATGTTGCCGGGGATCGCGATCCCCATCGCTTCCGGTGCCAGCAACTGGATACCTTTTTTGTACACTTCGCCAAAATCCGTGCTGTAGCCAATAAACACCCCTGTCTTGCTGCCTGCCAGCTTCGCGCCCCCATAGCCAGCCTCTTCGATCGCTTCCCAGGCCAATTGCAAAAACAGCCGCTGATTCGGGTCCATCAGACTTGCTTCGCGTGGGGATATTTGGAAAAAGCCCGGATCAAACTGATCGATCTCGGGCAAATATCCAACTCGGTCAAACTGCGCTTTGGCTTGGTCGATGGGAAGCATGGGCAGGAAAAGGGCAGCATTTTCCTGCCTGTTTGCCGGGATATCCTGGATGGAGTCGATGCCCAGGTGCAGAAGCTGCTCCAGCCGGGCATCCGTGTCGGCCTGGCCTAGCCGGGCGGCGATCCCCACAATGGCAATGTCGTTATCCGTCTCCTTTTGCTGATCCTGTCGCAAATAATGAATCAGGTGTGCGGCAATGTTTTTGTCCAATTGCCCGGAGCCGACCTGCTGCAATATATAGGAGTACATCTCTTCTTTTTTTGCCATAAGCGTTACTCTCCTAATTTTTTCAGGATATCTTCTACCGATGCTTCTCCCTCGCTAAAATCGTCCAATAGCTGCAAAATATTGTCGATGTCGCTTGGCTGCCCTGCTTTTTTCACACCCGGTTGTGCTTGAGCTGACGAGCTTCTTTCGATGTGCTGCGCCATGGCACTGATCGTTTTGCATTCGAACAGATCGATCACTTTGATTTTTTGCGGGTATTTCTCTTCGATTCTAGCTTGCATCTGGACGATCAGGTGCGAGTTTCCACCGAGATCGAAAAAGTTTTGCCGAGTCCCGATCTGTTCGAGACGGAGCAGATCGCGCCATAGCTGAAGCAGGAACTTTTCCACATCGCTGTTCGGAGCATGCAGCTCGCCTTGCTCTGTGTCTGGTGCCATCGAGTCAGCAGGAAGAGACATGGCTTGCAGCGTTTTTCGATCCAGTTTTTGGTTGGACGTGACAGGCATCGCTTCCAGACGCACAAATCGGGCTGGAATCATGTAAGCAGGCAGCGCTTTGCGCAACGCATCCTGAAACTCCTGCACGGCAATGTCACGGGTCGACGTATAGTAGCCAATCAATTTGTTCGATTCGCTTTCTTTGACTGCCACGACGCAAACAGCCGTGACACCCGGTACGCTTGCGATCCGCTGCTCGATTTCTCCGGTTTCAATCCGGTATCCTCTGACCTTGACCAGGCCGTCATTGCGGGAAATATATTCAAGCTGTCCATCTGTCCCGTATTTGCCCAAATCTCCGGTATGGTAGACGAGCTGATCGGCAAACGGATGGAAGCGATATACTTGCGCGGTCTTCTCGCTGTCGCGGAAGTACCCGGGAGTGACTCCAGGTCCGCTAATGCAAATCTCGCCGGGCACGCCGGGACCGCACAAGTTTCCGTCCTTGTCCAAAATATAGACCTGGTTTTGTCCGAGCGGTCGGCCAAGCGGAACGACCGATTTGCCTTTCAGCTCCTGGTTTACTTCGCAACACGTAGCCCAGATGGTCGCTTCTGTCGGTCCGTACAGGTTGTACAGTTTCGCGTTTGGGAAATGGCTGCTAATGTCTTTTGCCAATGCCGGGCTCCAGGCTTCGCCGCCAACGAGGACGGTTGCGAACTGGCGCAAGCACGCCAAGCGTTGTTCATCTTGCTGCGACAGGCCGAGAATGAATTGGCTGATTAAAGTCGGCACAGAATGCCATACATCGATCCGCTGCTCCTCCAGATAGGAAAACAGCAAAGCCGGGTCACGCAGCCGCTCAGGCGACAGCACATGCAAGGTGGCTCCGCTTGTCAGGCAGCCAAAAATTTCAAAGACAGAAATGTCAAAGCTGATCGAAGTGACCAGCATCATGTTACGCGCAGGCCCCAGTTGAAATTGCTGCTGACTCCACAAAAGATAATGGATCACATTTTGCTGGGTAACCATGACGCCTTTTGGCGTTCCGGTCGAGCCAGATGTATACATGATGTACATCAATTCAGCTGGCGGCGCTGTCACAGGAGCGGCGGACTGTGCGCGGATATGCTCGCTGCCGTAGTAGCGAATTTGCCCCACCGTTTCTGGCTGGAGAGCATCCTCTGACAAATCCACTACTGTCTCCAGATGCGTCCCTGCGATTGTTTCCAAGTTCGCCATGACGCTTTGCTCCGTCAAAACGGTTTTGATCTCGCTGTGCTGAATCATATAAGCGATGCGCTCATGCGGAAAATCAACATCCAATGGGACATATGGACGTCCAGCCTTGAGAATGCCCAGCAGCGCGACAATCATCTCGATACCGCGCGGCATGTAAACGCCGATTGGCTCCTGTGATTCCTGACCGCTTGTGCTCGTGAGCAAGGCAGCCAATTGGTTGGAGCGCTCATCCAACTGCTGGTAGGTCAAGCTCCGCCCCTCAAAAACGACTGCTGTCTGCGCAGGATTTTTTTGCGCTTGCGCTGCAAACAGGCGGTGTACTTGTCCGGGAGCATCCAGAGCAACAGGCTGCGGATTTTTTTCGAGCAAGGCTGCCTTGTGTTTGGCATCCAACAGCTCATAGCGGCCGAGCATTGCCGTCGGATTGTCGATCACTTGGTCAATTAAAAATGAAAAATAGTCAACGTATTTGCGGATCGTCTCCTCGGCGAACAGAGTCGTTTTGTACTCCATCCTGACTTCCATTTGCTCCTGCTCCATTTTGCAAATGCAGCTCAGATCGTACAGACTGATCCGGTCGTTGTCTTGCGGGACGTTATCGTACAGCTGAAAAATCGTGGAAAAAACAGGCGTGCGGCTCTGATCTCGCTCCGGGTTCAGCTTTTCTACGAGCGTGTTGAACGGATAGCGGCCGTTGGCATACGCTTTGACGCATTTGTGCTTGATTGTCTCCAAAACCTCGTCAAAGCGGGAAAGTCCGCGAAAATCGACGCGAATGCACACCATGTTCATGAACAGCCCAATGACGTTTTCCCATTCTTGTCGCTCCCTGCCAGACACCGGGAACCCGACGATGATGTCCTCTTCCTGGCTAATTTTGTGCAGGAACAAAAAATAGACGGCGAGAACCGTCATGTAGAGAGTCGTCGAGCGATTTCTCGCAAGCAAACGCAACTGTTCGGTTTTCTCTTTGGAAACCGTGAATTTGATGTAGCTGCCGTCGTAGACGAGAGAGTGCGGCCGTTCAAAATCGGTCGGCAAATTCAGCACTGGCAGCGGTTTCGCCAGCTCGCTCATCCAGTACCGCTCCATGTTCCGGAACTCAGCAGAGGCCAACCACTTTTTCTCCTGCTCGACCCAATCGCCATATTGCAACGATACAGCTGGCAGCTGGACAGGATGGTTCGAGCGAATGCTCTCATACAGTTCCATCAATTCCCGGAAAAACAGCCCAACGCTCCAGCCATCGGAAATGATGTGGTGCATGCTGACGCAAAGACGGTGCTCATCATCAGTCAAACGATGCAGTTCCATCCTGAACAGCGGCTGCTCAAAATCAAACGGAGTCGCATTGTGCTCCTCCAATCGTCGGGCCGACATGGCTGCGCCTGACGATTCCTGCTGATAATCGCTGAACTGAATGACGTTTTGCCACTCCGGCAAAACGAATTGCTTCGGGACGCCATCGACCATTTTGATGACGGTGCGCAGCGAGGCGTGGCGCCGGGTCAGCATGTCCAGGCTTTGTTGCAGCACATCCAGATCAATGTCCAGCTTCAACTGTTTGATGACAGGCAAGTGATAGGCTGTCGTGTGCGGATCGTAGTTTTGCAAAAACCAAATCCGGTATTGCGCCTTGGAAAGATCGTGCCCGGCTTGTTGTTCGGTTGTCGCTTCCTGGCTTGCGGGCGTCTCTTGTGCGGGCAGCAGGTTTTCGTCCAAGTAAGCCGCCAGCTCCGGAATCGTGGGAAATTCAAAAACTTCCGCAATCGTGATCGGCTTGTTCAAGTGCGTGTTCAGCAGATTGGCCATTTGCGTCGCCATAATCGAGTCTCCGCCGACTTCGTAGAAGCTTTTTTGCAGGTCGATCTCTGCCAGCCCAAACGTTTTTGCCCATACTTGCGCTAATTGTTTTTCGGTCTCGGTAAGCTCGTCCTGCTGTTTGCCGACAATCGGCACATCGCTGGAAAAAGCTTCTCCTGGTGCGGTCGTTGCTGCTCGCTCCGCGACTTTTCCGCGCAATTCAGAAGCGAGCTGCAACGGAAAGCGCTTGCCCAGCGACGCAGCGATCTGCTCGAAGCGGATATCCGCCACGACTACGCGCGGAACGTCTGGCAGGCTGGCAAATGCCTGGACTGCCTGAGCTGTTTTCAGCGGCTTGAACAGAGCGTTGCCGTTTGTCACGCCGTAGTCCGCCGCCATCCCGGTTTCTGCCCACGCGGTCCAGTTGATCGTCGTGGCGCGAATGCCTTGCTGGCGCAGGCAGGAGGCAACGCCGTCGAGGTAGCCGTTCGCCGCTGCGTAATCGCTCTGCCCCGGACTGCCCTCCACCGTTGCGATCGAGGAAAACAGCACGAAAAAGTCAGGGCGTTCTTCCAGCAAGCGGTACAGCAAGTAGCTGCCTTCGATCTTCGGCTGGGTCACTTTGGCAAACTCGGCCCATGTTTTCGTAAACAGGAATCCGCTGCCCGCCACGCCTGCCGCGTGAATGACTCCTTTGACCGCTCCGTACGCCTCGCGCAACTGCTTGAAAGTAGTCGCTACTTGTTGCTCGTCGGCAATATCGCACGCGCAAACCGTGACGCTGCTGCCCGACCGCTCGATTGCTTCCACGGCTTCGATGATGCGGCGCGTTTTGCTGTCCGCTTCGCTCGACTTCTGTTTGATTGCCTCCCAGTCTGCACGCGGTGGAAGTCCGCTGCGGCTGAGCAGACCAAGGCGGATTTTTTTGCGGGAAGCGAGATGCTTGGCGATTTCCAGACCGATCCCGCCCGTGCCGCCAGTGATCAGATACAGTCCGTCCTCTTGCAGTTCGAAAGGCTGCACAGACTCTTCGACCGGGCAGCGAGCAAATTCCTCGACATACCGCTGATTGCCGCGATAGGCAACTTGGTACACTACGCTTTCGCCATAGATTTCCGCCAAAAGGCTGCCGCACTCCGTCTCGTCGTCGAGGTCAATGCTGCGGCACTTCACATGCGGGTACTCCGCATTCACTACTTTTCCCAGCTGGAACATGGCTGTATGGCACGGCTCCAGCGCTTTTTCGGCACCAGTGACCTCCCAGCCGTTCCGGCCCAGTACGATTAACTCCAAGTCCTGCTTGTACTTGGCCTGCACCAGCGATTTCACCGTAAAAAACAAGCTTTGGATCGTGCGTGCCTGTGTCGTTTGCAGGCGGGAGAGGCTGGGTGCATCCTTGTGCTCATCCAGCGCATAAGCGTGGACGATCCGGTTGATGCCCCGCTCCTGCAAGTCGGCAAAAAGCTGCTGGTAATCCGCTTCCGCATCTCCGACCACGTACTTCGTTTCCTGTTCTTTGCGGTAGCTGTCACCGTAAGCGACTTGAATCAGCTCGACGCCGCGCGCTTCCCATTGTTGAATCAGTTCCCGCGTTGTTCCGCTTCCACTTCCACTCTCGCTTCCGCTGTCGCTGTTGCCAAACAACAGCACGCTGCCCGCAGCGACCTCTCCTGGCTGTTCCAGCGGAGCTTTTACCCAGCGAATCTGGTAGAACAAATCGTGCGCGACCATCGCCGCAGAAACGCGCTTCAATGTGTAGTTCTCGACTTCGGCAAACACGTTTCCTTGCTCGTCGATCAGGCTAATGTCGTAGGACACCGTCTCCCGGCTGTCACTGCGTGCTTCTCTTTTCCGCAGGTAGCTGTAAAAGGAAGCAGGCATGTCCGTGTACAGATGGAGCGCTTGGTAATAAAACGGGAAGTAATACGATTCATGCTCCGCCTCGTTCTGTCTCAACAGATGCCAAAAGCTCAATGCCGTATCGAGCGACGCCGGATGCAGCGAGTAAGTGCCCTGTTCCCGCTCATCGGCCAGTCGGATATGCAGCAAGGCAGCGCGGTCGTTTTCATAAAACTGCTCGATGCCTCTCCATCTCGGACCGTATTGAATCAATCCCGAGTAGAGCGGCGCAAACTTGCCAGCGTCCTGTTGCTCCATTTCGCGGATGATGGACGCAATCGGCAGCGTCTTGCCTGTGCGCGGCGCAAGCGGATGTACTTCTCCTGTTGCATGGGTGATCCAGCTTGCTTCCGGATCGCTTTCGTCTCGGCTGGCAATCGTAAAGCGGACGTGTCCGTGCTCCGCCTGGACGATCGTATGGACGATTCTCGTTTCATCCGGCGAGCAAGAAAGCATGTGGGACAAAGATACATTTTTGATGACCACGCCTTGTTGCGCGAAAAAGGCTTTGCTGGCTGCCCCGGCCATCTCCAGATAGGCTGCTCCCGGCAAAACCCCGTTGCCGAGGATGCGGTGTTCCTGCAGCATCCACAGCTCGCTCATCGCTGCCTTTGCTGCGTATACGCGCAACCCGGATGTAGACAGGACACACTCTCCCGGCAGTTGCCCTTTTGCTGCCGCGTCTGCCGTTCTCTCATCCGTCGGCGTCGGCCAATGCCTCACTCTGCTGAATGGATAGACAGGCAGCTCTATCGTTTGCACAGCCTGTCCCTCGTACAACTTTGTCCAGTGGATGCGTGCTCCCTGCACATACGATGTCGCCAATTCGCGAAGAGAGTCGACACTGGCCAGCGAGCCTTGTTCTGCCCAGGCGTAAAGCAGTTGATTGGCCTTTTCATGAAGCGGCCGATTTGCTTTGTCCACTGTATCTGGATGCAGCAGATGGTTTTTCGCTTTCCAGGCGCTGGCGGATTGCCCGTAATACCCAAGCGTCTCAGGCAAATTGTCCAAATCCAGCGGCATGATCGCCGCGATTTTTTGCAACAGCTCGCTTGTGTTCCGGGCGATAATCGCCAAGCGATGGGAAAAATGCTCCCTTCCAACCTGCGCCGTATAGACGAGAGCAGAGAAATCCACCTGCTGATTGGCCTGCAAAAAATGGCAGTAGCGTCGCAGCAAGTCCGACAAATTCGCACGGCTTTTGGCCGATAGCGTAAACAGCCGAGGCGTTTCCTGCTCGTTCTTCTCCGTCTGCTGTTGATTCCATTCCTCCAGCAGCACATGGCAGTTCATGCCGCTAAAGCCGAAAGAACTGATGCCAGCCCGGCGCGGCACACCTCCAGTTTCCCAGGCTAGAGGCCGATCAACCAAGTAAAAGGGCGAATCGGAGAAAGGAATATACGGATTTGGCTCCGCAAAATTGATCGTCGGAACGAGTTGTTTATGCTTCAAGGACAACACGACTTTTAACAGCGAAGCCATCCCCGAAGCTCCTACGAGATGACCGATGTTCGATTTGACGGAACCGATCCCGCAAAACTGTTTTTTGCGCGTGTAGGGTTGAAAAGCTTGCTTCATGGCCTTTACTTCGATTGGGTCACCAATGACGGTTCCGGTGCCGTGCGTTTCGATGTAGGAAATCGTTTCCGGGTGAATACCCGCTTTTGTCCACACGTCCGTCAAGAGCTGCTCCTGGGCTTGCGGATTGGGAGCGGTGATGTAATTGGAAGCTCCGTCGCTGTTTACGCCACTGGCTTTGATCACGGCGTAAATCCGGTCCTTGTCTTGCAAGGCATCGTGCAACGGCTTCAGCAGGATGACCGACAGCCCTTCGCCCCAGGTGGTGCCTTTGGCGTGGCTGTCGAATGGCCTGACGATGCCGTCGCTGTTTTCCACGATTTTAAACGACGAATTAGCCATCGGCACGAGATTCAAGCTGATGCCTCCGGCGATAGCCAATCGGCATTCTCGTTTCCTGAGCGACTCGCAAGCGTGATGCACCGCTACCAACCCGGAGGAGCACGCCGTGTCGATCACCATATTCGGCCCGAAAAGGTTAAAGAAAAAGGCAATCCTGCCCGAGAGGAAGCTGGGCAGATTGCCAGTCATCGCCAATTCGTTCGACGAATCGATAAATTGCTGGTACAGGCCGGAAGAATGGTGATCTCTTCCGATGAAGACGCCCGTATCGGTGCCGTCGATTTTTTCGCCCATGTATCCCGCATCTTCAATCGCTTCTGCCGTGACTTCCAAAAGCAAGCGCTGGTGCGGGTCCATAAACTCGGCTTCCCTGGGCGAGATGCGGAAATATTCGGCGTCGAAGCGGTCTATCTCTTCCAGGTAGCTGCCTTTGGCATAGTGCGGTTCTCCCCAAAGCTTGCGCAGCAAAGGATCGGTATCCATGCGCCGCTTGAGCGGAAAATCGGTGATGCCATTCGTTCCGTTAAGCAGATTCGTCCAATATTGCTCCAGGTTGTCTGCAAAAGGAAGCCGGCAAGAAATGCCGATGATGGCGATATCCGCAACGGCGTCCTTTTCGGGCTTGGGCGAAGCTGCATTGACTTGGTGCAGCAGCTTGCGGGCAAGCTCTTTGTCCAGGCGATTTTCTTTTACACTTTCCAAGATCAGCGCATTGATTTGGTCGATGTTATTCATCTGTTCGATTCCTCCGCTGCGACAAAAGGTCCACCATCTCTTCTACAGATTGCTCCCCGGAAGAAAGGTTGTCCAAAATGGATTGTAGCTGTTGGTCAAACGAATCGAAGGAGTCCTGCTGTTTCGCTTCTTCTTGCCTTTTTGGCTCGCTGCTTTGGCCCTGCCTGATGTAGTCAGCCAGTTCCGCCACAGACGAATACGTAAACAGATCAGGCAAGTCGAGTGCGCCCGGGAACTCGGTTTCCAGCTTTTTCAGCAGTTGGGTCGCGATCAGTGAATCGCCCCCCAGTGCGAGAAAGCTGTCGTAGATGTTGACAGTCGACAAGTGCATCGTTTCCGCCCAGATGCGGGAAATCGTCTGCTCGATGTCGTCATAAGTTTCATCTTTGCGGCCCGTGAGCGTAAAAGCACGCTGCGCGCTGGCAGGAGCAGACGGGGCTTTGGAGCGGCCCTTGCTCGTGTTCTTGTCGATCAGCCCGCTCTCTACTTTCAAAAACAGGTCTTCCCCGCTGGTTTGCAGCCATTCTTGATTGAGAGAGGCAATCACCACTTGCTTGCGATCCATAGCCAGCGCCTGGTCCAAAGCAGCGGTTGCTTCATTCGTTTGCAGCGGTTTGAACAGGGCGTTGCTGGTGGTCACGCCAAAGTCCGCCGCCATCCCGGTTTCTGCCCACGCGGTCCAGTTGATCGTCGTGGCGCGAATGCCTTGCTGGCGCAGGTAGGAAGCAAAGCCGTCGAGGTAGCCGTTCGCCGCTACGTAATCGCTCTGCCCCGGACTGCCCTCTATCGTCGCGGTTGAGGAAAACAGCACGAAAAAGTCGGGGCGTTCTTCCAGCAAGCGGTACAGCAAGTAGCTGCCTTCGATTTTCGGCTGGGTCACCCTCGCAAACTCGGCCCATGTTTTCGTAAACAGGAATCCGCTGCCCGCCACGCCTGCCGCGTGGATGACTCCTTTGACCGCTCCGTATGCCTCGCAAAGCTGCTTCAAAGTGTCTGCTACCTGCTGTTCGTCAGCGATATCGCACGCGCAAACCGTGACGCTGCTGCCCGACCGCTCGATTTCTTCCACGGCTGCAATGATGCGGAGCGTTTTGCTGTCCGCTTCGCTCGACTTCTGTTTGATTGTCTCCCAGTCTGCACGCGGTGGCAGACCGCTGCGGCCGAGCAGACCAAGGCGAATGTTTTTGCGGGAAGCCAAATGCTTGGCGATTTCCAGCCCGATCCCGCCCGTGCCGCCAGTGATCAGATACAGTCCGTCCTCTTGCAGCTCCAACGGCTGCACAGACTCTTCGACCGGGCAGCGAGCAAATTCCTGTACGTACCGCTGATTGCCGCGATAGGCAACTTGATACGTGCCAGTTTTCCCGTACATTTCCGCCAAAAGACTGCCGCAGTCCGTCTCGTCGTCGAGATCCATGCTGCGGCATTTCAGATGGGGATACTCCGCATTGACTACTTTCCCCAACTGGAACAACGCTGTATGGCACGGCTCCAGCTCTGTTTCGGTGCCTGTCACTTCCCAGCCATTCCGGCCCAGTATAACCAATTCTATCTCCTGCCTGTACTTGGCTTGCACGAGCGATTTCACGATAGAAAACAGGCTATGGATTGTGCGAGCTTGCGTCGTTTGCAGGCGGGAGAGGCTGTCCACGCCCTTTTGCTCATCCAGCGCATAAGCGTGGACGATCCGGTTGATGCCCCGCTCCTGCAAGTCGGCAAAAAGCTGCTGGTAATCCGCTTCCGCATCTCCTACCACGTACTTCGTTTCTCGCTCTTTGCGGTAGCCATCCCCGTAAGCGACCTGAATCAGCTCGACGCCGCGCGCTTCCCATTGGCGAATCAGTTCCCGCGTTGTTCCACTTCCACGTCCGCTCCCGCCTTCGCTGTCGCCAAACAACAGCACGCTGCCCGCAGCAACCTCTCCGCGCTGTTCCAGCGGCGCTTTCACCCAGCGAATCTGGTAAAACAAATCGTGCGCCACCATAGCGGCAGAGATGCGTTTCAGTGTGTAGTTCTCGACTTCGGCAAACACGTTTCCTTGCTCGTCGATCAGGCTGATGTCGTAGGACACCGTCTCCCGGCTGTCGCCGCGCGTCTCTCTTTTTTGCAGGTAGCTGTAAAAGGAAGCAGGCATCTGGTTGTAGATGCTCATCCGTTTAAAGGAAAAGGGCAGATAGAGGTCAGACAAAACAAACATGGTCACGGCATTCAGCCCTGTGTCGAGCAAGGCCGGATGAAAGCCGTACAAGGCGAAGTCGTCCGCGTAAGCTTCCGCCAACTGCACGTGGACCAGCACACGCTCTTCGCATTTGCCCAAAGCTCGAATGTTGTTCCAACGCGGCCCGAATCTCGTACGCCCTCGCACCGTGGCAAAATCCGCATCCACCTGCTCCCAGGCGCTGTCCTGCTTGATGCGCTGAATATCCATCCATGCTGGCTCAGCAGTCGCGCCAGGAACGATTTTGCCTTCGACATTCAACTGCCAGTCCTGCCCCGCTCCACCGTCATCCGCTGCCTTGCGATTGACGATCCGCAGTTGCAGCAAGTCTTCCTGACTTTCCATAATCGTATGGACGATCCGTTCTTCCCCCTCAGGGACGACCAACGGACTGATAAAGCGAAAATCCCGCAACTCGAATGAGGCGTCTCCATAATGATTGTCTCCGGCTTTTCTCGCCCATTCGATCAGAGCAGTCGCCGGGACGATCGGAAAGCCCATCATGAGATGCTCCTGCAACATCCACTGCTTCTCCACTCGCAAAGGGATTTCATAGACGCTCTGCCGATACGATTCAAGCACTTTCCGTCCCGGGATGACTTCCTGATGCTGCGGCGCCAGCCCGCCATCCGGTTGCGGCCAGAACGAGGTCTTTTTAAAAGGATAGACAGGCAAGGCCAGACGGCGATGTTCCCCTGTTCCGTAGAAGTGCCGCCAATCGATTTCGGCTCCCTGAACATACAGCTTGCAAACCTCCGCCATCCCGTGCTCATCATCAGTGGAGGTGCGGGCGAGCTGTTGTTGCGCTTTTTCCAGCAGCAGCTGCAAGGCGGATTCGGTAATCTCTCCGACCGCTTTATCCAGCTTGCTCTCGGGAACGACCTTAAATTCGTTGCAAAAGATTCCGGCATGCTCCTGGCCGGATGGCAGCTGCTCCGTCATCACCTGGTTCAGCTTTTCTTGCAGCTCGGGCAAGCTGCGCACGAGGAGGGCAAGGCGGCACGAATAATGCCCGCGTCCCGTTGTCGCAGTCAAGCAAAGGTCTTCCAAAGACAAACTTTTCTGCTCGCTCAAAAAATGGCGGTAACGCGAGAGCAGTTCGAGCAGCGTCTCTTTGTCCCTGGCCGAAGCCGTGAAAACATGGCAAGGACGAGCGCTGGCTGCGCCCGGTTGTTCTTCTGGCGCTTCCTCCAGTACGAGGTGGCAATTGGTGCCGCTAAAGCCAAACGAACTGACGCCTGCCCGCCGCGGGGTATCGTCCTGATCGCGTGGCCATTCTTCCACCCTGTCCACCATGTAGAGCGGCGAACCCGTAAAGTCGATGAACGGGTTCGGATCGTCAAAATGGAGCGTGCTGACCAGCTTTTTATGCTTGAGCGACAAAATGACCTTGAAGACGGAGGCGGTTCCAGACGCTGCGGCTAAATGGCCGATATTGGACTTGACGGAGCCGATCCCGCAAAACTGTTTTCGCGACGTATATTTTTTAAAGGCATTGCCGAGCGACTGGACTTCAATCGGGTCGCCGAGTACCGTTCCTGTCCCGTGCGCTTCAATAAAACCGATCGTCTCGGGTGGAATTTCGGCGTTCGTCCAGGCTCTGGTGAACACCTCTTCCTGGGCGATTGCATTCGGTGCCGTGATCCCGTTCGATTTCCCGTCGTTATTGGCCGCGCTCCCTTTGATGACGGCATGAATGTGATCCCGATCCTGAATCGCTTTATCCAAAGGCTTCAGCAGCAACGCTCCGATCCCTTCGCCCCACAGCGTTCCATCCGCGTGCTTGTCAAAAGGTTTGACCAGATGCAGCTTCGATTCGACCAATCCAAACGCCGGATTTTTCACCGGGAAAAAAATCAGGCACACCCCGCCAGCGATCGCCATGTCGCACTCGTTGTTCCTGATCGCCTGGCAAGCGTTGTGAATCGCGAGCAATCCCGACGAGCAGGCAGAATCCACGACGACGCTAGGTCCTTTCAAGTCGAGAAAATAGGAAACTCTGCTCGCCAAAATGCCCGTATACGAGCCAGTCAATGCCAGCTCGTCTGTTTGATCCAGCAGGTGTGTGTACATGTTCCCGACGGTGTGGTCCCTGCCGATAAAAACGCCCGTTTTGGACGAGACGATCCGGTTTCCGCCATACCCGGCATCCTCCACCGTTTCCATCACAGTGGTCAAAAGCAGGCGCTGCATCGGGTCCATCATGACGGCTTCCTTGTTCGATATTTTGAAATACTCCGCGTCAAAATCATCAATTTGATCCAGGTAGCCGCCTTTTTCATAGGCGACCTCCATAGGAGCTTCCTGTTGCAGCCTGCTCACAAACCCTGCAACGCCTGCCTGTCGGCTCTCCGGAAAATCCGTGATGCAATCGACCTCTGCCAGCAAATTTTTCCAGTATTCATCGAGGTTGCGAGCGCCAGGAAAGCGGCCGGACATCCCGATGATCGCGATGTCCTTATGTTTCTTCGCCCCCGCCTGCTTGATCTCTTTTAAAATGACCTTGGACTTTTCAATGCTTAACTGTTGATCCTTGATCTGCTGATAAATGTACTTTCGCGTTTCTTTCATTCTTCTTCTCCCAGCAATCGATCAATCTCTTCCACATCGAGTTCACCATTGGCCAAGCGCTGCAAGATTTGATCGAGATTTTGGTCTTCCTCCTCCTGACTCACGCTGCCAGAGGAAGACGGTTGCTCTTTTTTCATCCGGGAATGCACATATTCGGCCATCTTGTTAATCGTGGGATACGTAAAAATATCCGAGATGCCCAGTTGGTCCGGAAAATACTTTTCCAGTTCCTGGAGCAAATAAACCGCAAAGATCGAATTGCCGCCAAGAGACGTAAAATTGTCGTCCAGTTGAATCGAATCGGATTCGAGCAGTGTGCTCCATAGCTGGCGGATCAACGCTTTGATTTCTTGCAAGGATGCGTGCTGCGGATCGCCGTGAAACACGCCAGTAGCTGGCTGGACTGGCTGGCTTTCTCCAGGTGTTGCCGCCGCCCCGTCCACATAATCGATCAACAGCCTGTTTCCTGCGTAAAAGAAGTTGCTGCGGAAGTGCTTTCTCGCGACTTCCTTGTTGATTTTGCCGATGACGACCTGTTTTTCGCCAAGGGCAAGCGCAGCATCAAAAGCAGCGACAGCGACCTGTGGCGTCAGCAAGTGAAAGATCAGTTCTTTTTGAAACGTTCCATAATCGTAGGCCATGCCGATCTCAGCCCACGGTGCCCAGTTGAGCGTCATGCCGTTTTGCTGGGCGGGCAGGCTGTAGACGAAGCTGTCCAAAAACGCGTTCGCCGCCACATAATCACCTTGTCCCGGCGTCCCTTCCAATGTGGCGACAGATGAAAAGCAGACGAAAAATTCCAGCGGCTCGGTAATCAGCTCCGCCACATTCAGGCTCCCCGCCGTCTTGGCTTGCAGCACCTCGCGAAAACGCTCCTCTTCCCTGTTGAACAAAAATTGATCCCCGGCGACTCCAGCCGCATGAATGACGCCATTGATGCTGCCATGTGCTGCCCGCACTTCCTCAAGCGCGCGCGCAAGCTGTTCCTTGCTGGCGACATCTGCCTTGTAGATGGTGTATGTACTGCCTGACGCTGTGATCTGTTGCAGCATCTCGATCCTTCGCATGACCTCTTGCTGCTCGCCTTTTTGCAAAATGTCTGTCCACTCGTCCTCTGCGGGAAAGCCTGACCTGCTGATCAGCACCAAATGAACCGGCTGCTTTTCTGCCAAATGTCTAGCCATGGTCAAGCCCAGGCCGCCTGTTCCGCCGGTAATCACATAGCAACCCGATTCAGTCAAGTTAAGTGTTTGGCCCGTAGGCAGCTGGCAATCGAGTTCCACCATTTTTTGCCCGTATCTTTGTCCGTTCCGGTAGGCTGCGATATAGCTGTCTGGCTGATGTTCCAGTTCAGCGAGGATGTCCGGGATCGCGGTAGCGGCATCCAGATCGATGCAACGGCAGCGCAGATGCGACCATTCGCTGCTGACCACTTTGCCAAGGTGATACAAAGCGTTGTGCATCGGCTGGAGCTGGACGGCAGGCTCCGTCTGTGTAACCGGAAGCGCCAGTTCGCCTAGCAGGACCAGATCAATCGGCTGTCGCACGTTTTGCGCAACCAAGCTTTTTGCCAGATGGAACAGACTGAACAAGCCTTCGTCGCTTGCCCTTTCTTCGGCAGCATCAGACAGGGAAAAGCCATGCACGATGCGCTGCACGCCCTTGTTCCCGATGTCCTCCCATAGCGCATCAAAAGCTTGCTGATCGACACTTAGCTCGTATTGATCATGGGCGAGCTTGGCAAACTGCTTGCCTGGCGTGGCGACAATCGCAGGAGTCCCCTTCTTTTTCAGCTCCGCAATCAGTTGCTGCGTGACAGGCTCATGGCCGCCGAAAACAAGCGTAAGCGGCTGCGCCGTGTCCGGCTGTCTGTTTTCTGCCAGCAAAGGCATGGCTTCCCAGACGATTTGATGGAACAGCCCTTTGGGAGAAAAGACGGCGGACGGTGCGGCTTCCATCGGCACCCTTTTTAGCGTGTAGTCGTGAATCTCGGCAAAAACTTCCCCTTTTTCCGTAACGAGCAAGATATCAAAGGAGATCGCTTCCTGCCTGTCTGCCGTCTCTTTGTCTGTCCTTTGCAGCACGCTGTAAAATCGGCCAGGCATAGGTCCGGCAAAAACGATTTTTTTATAGGCAAAAGGCAAAAACAGCCCGTCGCGAATTTGGCTGATCGGAATGTTCACTGCGCAATCCAGCAAAGAAGGATGCAGAACATGCGCGTGCAGTTCAGATGTAAAGGGCGCAGGCAGCTCAAAAAAGGCGACGATTTTGTCCTGCTCCAAATAAATTTCCTTCATGCACTCCCAATGCGGGCCTGTTTGCACAGGGGCATCAGCCTCTGGCTTGTAGCCGCTTACCGATTGCCTGTTTGCTTCACTGAGCAGCTCCGAAAGAGACAGTTGCTTTTGCTTGGGCAGCTCAGGTTGAAGCAGCACTTTTGCGCGGCAGTGAACGATCCAATCGTCCGAATGTTCAGAAGGCGATGTCACCATGACATCAAGCGACGACTTTTGCTTTTGCAAGATTATGTGGACGCTCTTCGGTTCTTGTTCCTTGACCTCAAGCGGCTGCAAAAACATGACGTTTTCCAGCACGAGCGCGGCTTGCTGAGGCATGTTTTTGCGCACAATCTCGCTCATCATTTCCAGATAGGCCGTGCCTGGGAGCACGCAATGCCCCGCGATTTTGTGCTCCGCCAGCACCCAATGCGTCTCGACCGCAAACCTCGTCTCATAAATATCGATGCCGTTGCTGCCAACAAGCCGTTTATCGACGAGCGGGGCGAACTTTTTCTCCAAGTCTTTCGGCTCGATCCAGCAGCGAATGTCCTGAAAAGGGTACGTCGGCAAGCTAATCGCTAAATGGCGTTGATCTGCGTACAGCTCCTTCCAGGCAACTGTCTCGCCAGCCGCATACTGCAACGCCAAACGAAGCAGCTCATGCAAGCGTGCGTTATCCTTCCCGCCCTGGCTGGCATGGCTTGCGTCCTCGCGGGGGGTTCCGCTGTAAAACACATGCTTCACGGCAAGCTTCTCGACTCCCGCTTTGCGAACAGCCTGGAGCTTTTGCAGCAAATCCGTCCTGTCGTTAAACACGATTGCGAGTCTGTGCGCAAAATGATCGCGTCCGACATTCGCTGTGTAGCACAAGCTCGCCAGATCGAGCTGTCCGCTCTGGTTGACTGCCTGATAGTAGGCGCTGACCAGCTGGTCGAGCACAGCGGGAGTTTTGGCTGACAGCGCAAGCAGGTGCCACTCTCCTTCGCCACGATTTTCGAGCGAAGCCATCTCAGCCTGCTGATATTGCTCCAGGATGAGGTGGCAGTTCGTTCCGCTCAACCCGAAAGAGTTAATGCCGCATCTTTTCGGGTGCTCTGCTTGTTCCCACGGACGGGCTGTGTCGTTCACATAGACTGGCGCGTCGACAAAATCGATTTCCTTGTTGGGGCTATGAAAATGCAGCGTCGGCGGCATGATTTCGTGCTTCAGCGCGAGAATGCATTTGAGCAGGCCGGATATTCCCGCAGCGTGATCCAGATGTCCGATGTTGGTTTTGACCGAGCCGATTGCGCAAAACTGTTTTTTCGTGGTGTATCGGTCAAAAGCTCGCTTGATTCCTTCGATCTCTACCGGATCGCCCAGGCGGGTTGCCGTGCCGTGAGCTTCGATCAGCGAGATCGTTTCCGGATGAATGCCGGCATCTTGCCAAGCCCGGACGATCAGGTCTTCCTGCGCCCTGGAGTTCGGCGCGGTGATCCCGAGTGATTGCCCGTCCTGATTGATGGCGCTGCCCTTGATCAAGGCGTAAATGTGGTCGCCGTCCCGAATCGCCTTTGCCGCATCTTTCAGCAGGATGATTCCGACGCCTTCGCCCAGACTGGTGCCGTCCGCCTCGCTGTCAAAAGTCCGCGCCCGAAAGGTTGGAGATACGATGCCGATTCCGGTCTGGGTCTTTTCAAACGGTTGAAACTGGATTTTCACCCCTCCGGCAAAAGCCTGCTCGCATTCACCGCGGCGAATCGACTGGCAAGCGAGATGCACGGCAACCAGCGAGGATGAGCAGGCGGTATCGACCAGCATGCTCGGTCCGTGCAAATCGAGCAAATAGGCCAGTCTTGCCGCCATGATCGACTTGATGTTCCCCGTCATCGCCAAGTCCGCCAGCTCAGCGTTTTCCCCCGCGAGAAAATGTTTGTACTCCCCGCCAAAGTCACTGCTGTACCCTAAAAAAACGCCCGTCTGCGTTCCGCGCAACCGCGCTTTTCCATACCCTGCATCTTCCATCGCAGCCACACAGCTTTGCAAAACAAGCCGCTGATTCGGGTCCATCAGCTTGGCTTCTTTGCGCGAGATAGAAAAGTATTCGCAATCAAACCGATCAACCTGCTCCAAATACCCGCTTTCCGCGTATTCGCTCTGCTCTTTGCGCACCTCTTTCTGCAAAAAAGCAGACAGCAGCTCCTCGTAGTCGTGCTTGCGCGACAAAGGAATGCGGCGGATCGAATCTTTGCCGAGCGCGAGATTGCGCCAAAACTCTCCGACATTGTGCGCATCCGCCAGCTTCCCCGCGATTCCGATGATCGCTACGTCTTTCTTCGGAGCCTCTGCCGCCCTCCCCAAGTCCTCCCAGGTACCTGCGCTCTCCTCCTCCAGGTCGATCTGGATATCCTCGAACAGCGGCTTACTTTTCATTGACAGCTTCCTTTTCGGCAAACATGACCGGGGCAAGGTCAGCAAACAGGTGTCGTTTCTTCGTCTCGTCAAAAATTTGCGTGAACCGCTCGCGCTGCTCTTCCAGCGACACTTTTTTCGTCACAAACACGGAACGGAGCATCTCGATCGCCTGCTTGATTTCTTCGATCGACTCTTCGCGTCCCTCTTCCTCCAGCTTGTTGCCCAAAGCTTGTATCTTTCTGTACGGCTCAATGACCCCTTTTTGGTACTCCTCTTCATTCCAGTTCTGGTTTCTTGTGCACACGGCGATGGCCAAGGAACGGGAAACGACAGATGGACGCTTTTCCGCTGTCTGCTCGTCAATGACCGCCATGATTTCCTGATAGTTGTCTTCATAGGAATAGGCGCGCACGTGCGAATAGTCGCGTTTGAGCAAATTGGTCAAAGCGGATTTTGGCCCAAGCTCGATAAAAGTGTTTACGCCTTGGCGCAGCATGTATTCGATCGTTTCTTTCCATCTGACTGCGCTGATCATTTGCACGTTGAGCCGCTCCTGAATTTCTGTCGGTTGGTAGTACGGCTTCGCGTCCACATTGGAGATCACCGGCCATTTGAGCATGGACATTGGTGTCTGCGCGATGGCCCGCTGGAACATTTGATTGCTCAGTTCCAGATACGGGGTGTGGAAAGGCGCCGAGACTTGCAGGGGAATCGTAATCGCACCGATTTTCGCCAAGTTTTCCATGGCGACCTTCACCAACGATTTTGCGCCGGAAATCACTACCTGGTTGGAGGAATTGTAATTGGCTACGACAATTTTGTCCTCGCCGTTCGATACGCGCTCACATTCCTCTTCGACGAGCAGCGGGTGCAAGCCATTGATGGCAGCCATGCCGCCAAATCCGTCTGCGGTAGCTTGCTGCATGATTGTCGCCCTCTCCATTACGAGCCGCAGCGCATCCTCATAGCGGAACACTTCGGCGCATGTCAAAGCCGTAAATTCGCCCAGGCTATGTCCAGCCATAAAGGAAGGGAAAAATTTCTTCTCCTTCCAGATCGATTGGAAAATGGCATAGCTGTAGGCAAAAATCGCAGGCTGCGCATGTTCGGTGCGCGTCAGTTGCTCCAGGTTGCCCTCGTTGATGATCGCGAGCAAATCGTAGCCGAGAATCTCGTTGGTGCGCTGAAAAATGTCCCTAACCTCGGGAGAGCTTTCAATAAGAGCTTTTCCCATCATATTGTACTGGCTTCCTTGACCTGGAAATAGCAAGGCGATCTTAATCATAAACTGTATCCTCCCTTTTTTGGTTAGCTTGGGACTGGACGCGCTTTTCGCGGGAGCACGCCCAGTTTATTGAATTGACAAACCAGTCGCCCGGATGCGCGACGACTGGCACTGTTTACGTATGAACGACGCGCGAAACTAGCTGCTTCGCCAAATGGGCAAAGCCCTGCACCATTTTTTTCAATTCGGCCGCTTTGAACAGCAGGCTGTCGTACTCCAGATGAATCCTGATCCGCTCCTCGCTGTCGACTTCCCAGCCCCAGACGGCATTGAAAGAAGACGATACGGCTTGTGAAACAGCAGGAACCAACGGGTACAGCAAAAACATCGTTTTGTCCTGCTCCCGTCCGATCCGATACGGCGGAACAGATGGGAACGATTGGTGCTGCTCCGCTTGGGCGATCTTTTCCTTGACTGTCATGAACAGCGAGTCGAAGTCAGACATGCCGGAAAAGTCAAGCGTAACCAACTGGAGCTGCTCGCGTTTGTTCAACAGGTGGATCGAGATGCTCGCTTCGTTCGACACCTGCTTGAGCAAGTAAAACAGCAGTGCAAGCATGACTTCCTCGATGCGCATTTCATGAAGCTGGGCGATTTGGAATAAGCCCTTTGCCGTGGCAGGGGGCAGCTCCAACGCCAAAGGCAAGCTTTCGCCGGAATCGCTTGCCGACAGGAAGTAGTGAGTCGGCAGGGAAACCCCGCGCTTGCCCGCTCCTTGCGAGGCAAAGATCGCCGCTTCGATGGACGCAGCCAGCCGCTCAATGGTCGGATGGGTAAAAATATCCGCTACGTGGATTTGCAGCCCAAATTGTTCTTTGATCTGCTCCTGCATCAGCACCACCGTAAGCGATGTTCCGCCCAGATCGAAGTACGAATCCGCGGCGCTGATTTGCTCCAGATGCAACAGCTTTTTCCAGATGGAAGCCAGCTTTTCTTCCACCTCGGTAGTCGGCTGTCTGAACGGTTTGGAGCTGACCAGCTGTGTTTGCTGCAGCGACTTCAGCTTCTTGCGGTCGACTTTTTGGTTATGGTTCAACGGAATTTGCTCGATCACGAAAAATTGCTGCGGGATCATATAAGCGGGCAGCTGCTCCAGCAGGAACCCTTTCAGCTCATCGATCTCGATCGTCGCCTCTGCCGCGAGTACCAGGTAGCTCGTCAAGCCTTTCTCGTCATCCGCAGCGGATTTCCCGGAACGTTCCGCCAGCGACTCCAGCACGACGACATTGTCGCGAATCCCGGGATACGCGGAAATGACCGCCTTGATCTCAGCCAGTTCGATGCGGAAGCCGCGAATTTTTACTTGATCGTCAATCCTGCCCGCGCACTGAATCGTGCCATCCGCCATAAAACGCGCGATGTCGCCTGTCCTGTACATCGTAGGCTGCATCTCGCCGTCGAACGGATTGGCAACAAACCGCTCGGCCGTTAGCGCCGGATTGTTGATATACCCGAATGCCACACCCATGCCGCCGATGTACATTTCTCCGTAGACGCCCACGGGAACGGGCTTTTTGTCCCGGTCCAAAATATAAATTTGCGTATTGGCGATGGGCTTGCCGATTGTCAGTTGCTCTGCATCGGTAATCTCGGCAATCGTGGACCAGATCGTCGTTTCAGTCGGCCCGTACATGTTCCAGAAGGAGCCGACCTTGCCGAGCATTTCTCGCGCCAAGTCTTGCGGCAGGCTTTCTCCACCGCATAGCGCTTTCAGTTGCGGATTGCCTGTCCAGCCGGACATGAGCAACATTTTCCACGTGGCTGGCGTCGCCTGCATCACGGTGATCCCGTGCGTTTCGAGCAAGCGGCTCAACTGCCTGCCATCCGCCATCTCCGTTTTGCTGGCAAGAACGACTGTCGCTCCAGTGATGAGCGGCAAATACAGCTCCAGCCCGAAAATGTCAAAGGAGAAGGTCGTCACGGACAGCAGCTTATCTGCGGCTGTCATGCCCGGTTGGCTCGACATGGACAGCAAAAAGTTGCCCAAAGCGCGATGCGGAACCATGACCCCTTTCGGCTTTCCTGTAGAACCGGATGTAAAGATGATGTAAGCCGTCTGTGACGGTTCGATTGCGGCGGACAGCGGCGAGGAAGACTCTTGCTTAATCTCGCTCCACTCCTGATCCAAAAGCACGAGGCTTTGGCAGCGGAGCTTGCCGTCTGCGAGCAAATCGCTGGTGGAAATCATCACGTTGACACCAGCATCTTCCTGAATCTGCTGCAAGCGCTGCAACGGAATGCTGGCATCGAGCGGAACATAAGCGCCCTCTGCTTTCAGGACAGCCAGCATGGCGATCACCATGTCAAGCGAACGCTCGATGTATATGCCTACGGGCTGTTCCCGCGTCACCCCTCGTTTTTGCAAGTACCGGGCCAGCTTGTTTGCCGCCTGCTCCAACTCCCGGTAGCTCAGGGACGCTGCTCCCAGCGATACGGCTGCTTTGTCCGGATGTTGTTCCACCTGGCGCTCAAACAGGGACAAGACGTTAGCGCCTGGGTCCACCTGCTGCCGCGTTTGGTTAAAGCCGACCAGCACCTGCTGTTGTTCCTGCCCGGACATGATCTCGACTTTTGCCAAGGCAGCTTCCGGCTCGGCTACCGCCTGCTGCATAATCTGCGCGAAGTAGCGCGCCATGCGCTCCATCGTTTCTTTGGCAAACAGCTTCGTGGAGTATTCAATCTCGCACCCGATTTGCGGCCCTTCCTCCCAAGCGGTAAAGCGGATGCTGAACATGGCCGTTTTATGCTTGTAAAACGAAGTAATCTCCTGGACCCCGCCGATTTGGTCGGTCTTGTCGTACACATCGCGGAAACTGAACATCGTTTCAAACAATGGATTTCTGCTCAAATCGCGCTGAATATCCAGATTGTTGATTAACTCTTCGAACGGATAGTCCTGATGGTCGAGCGCAGCAGAAATCGTTTGCTTGACGGCTTGCAGCAACTGCGAGAAGGAGTCGGCAGCATCGACGCTCAGTTTCAAGGCAACGGTATCGACGAAGGCTCCGATGAGATTTTCCAGCTCCGTCTGCTTCCGCCCGGATACGGGGGTTCCGACGATGACCGTCTCTTGCTGGCATATTTTCGACAAGAGGACAGCGTACACAGCCAGCAGTCCCATATTGACTGTAGCCGCTTCCTGTTTCAGCATGCTTTTGAACCGCTCAGTCGTATCGCGATCAATGTGAAAGGAAACGAAATCTCCCTCAAAGCTCTGGACAAGCGGCGGCTTGAAATCGGTCGGCAGCTGCAGCTTCGTTTCGTGCTCGCCATTCGCGAATTGCGCCAGCCAGTATTGTTTCTGTTTTTCAAAGGCAGGGGTGCCTCGCATGGCTGCATGCCATTCCGCGTAATCTTTGTACTGCACAGGCAATGCGGGCAATTCCTCGCCCTTGTAAAAGGCCAGAAAATCTTTGATCAGCAGCTGATACGACGTCTCATCTGATATGAGGTGATGCATGTCAATGAGCAGCAGCTTTTTGCTTGGCTCGTAACCAACGCGAATGAGCGGCGCTTTTTCCAGGTCAAACGGCCGGATAAAGGCAGAGATCGCCAACGCCATTCCTTCTTCCGGCAGCACCAGCTCCTCGATGGCGAACGGAACCGTCTCATGAACAGTCTGCACGACCTCTTGCCCCACAAAGCCAAAGGAGGTGCGGAAAATCTCATGACGCCCGATGAGCTGTTCAAAAATGTGCTGGATTTTGCCCGGCTCTACTTCCCCGTCCAATTGGTACACGCCCGGATTGTTGTAGACCGTTGTCAACGGGTGCATCTTTTGCAGGAAGTACACTCGCTTCTGAACGGACGTCAGCGGATAGTGGTCTTTGCGCGGTGCGACGCGAACCCCTCCCACCTGGCTCGGACTCGTCTGCTGCAAATAGGCAGAAAGTCCGGCGACAGTGGGATGGTGAAGAAAATAAGCCATAGGGATGCGTTCGTTGTACAGCTTCTGGATTTTTCCCACAATCGACAGGGCCATAATCGAGTCTCCGCCCAACTCAAACAAGCTGTCGTCAACACCGATTGGCTGCATGCCAAACTGCGCTTCCCATACCGCTGTAATTTGCTGTTCCCGTTCATCTCGCGGCGCGACATATTCCGTTGTCAAATCGGGCCGCTCGTATTTAACAGCGCTGTCAGGCTGCGGATAATCAAAGGCGATACCCTCTGAGACAAGCGGGAATTGCGCGTCCTGGTACCGGGTAATCAGCTCGTTTAAGTCATAGGCAGAGATGGCAACCTGCGGAAGCGAGATCGCCCCGACCCTGGAAAAGATGTGAACGCCTTCCGCTTCCGTGATCGCATGCGCCAGCTCCTCACCCGTCAACTGCCGATGCTTCTCCTCGATTTCCTTTGCCATTCCCGTCGCTTTCCATCTCTCCCAGTTGATCGACAAAACGGGAAACTGACTATTATTTCCATGGCAATAGTTTGCGAACGAGTCGAGGAACGCGTTTGCAGCGCAATAGCCTGCTTGCCCGATGGAGGGGATGTACGCACTCAAGGAAGAAAACAGGATAAAAAAGTCGAGCGGCCTGTCGCGCACAGCTTCATAAAGCAGCGATGTGCCCTCGACCTTGGCTGCCAGCATCTTTTTGCCGCTTTCTCTTGTGGAACGCTGGATCATTTCCCCATCGGCGACGCCAGCAGCATGGATCACTCCATTCAGTTCCCCGCCTAGGCGGTCTGCTTTTTGCAGCAGCTCTTCCACTTGGCGCTTGTCGCTGATGTCCGCATGGATGAGGTGAATGCTTCCGCCTGCCTGCTCGATTGCGCACAGTCGATGAATCGTTTGTTTGAGCTTGTCGTCTGCGTTGTTGTCTGCAAGCAGCTCCTGCCATTTTTCCTTAGTCGGGAACAATGTCCTGCCCACCAAAATCAGGGTGGCTTGCGCCTTTTGCGCCAAAAAGTCGGCGATGGCCAGCCCAATTCCGCCCAAACCGCCCGTGATCAAGTACGTTCCTCCCGGCTTCAGCTCCATGCTGTCACTGGAATCGAAGGAAACGGCCTCGTGCGTCGGCAGCCAAAAATGCTTGTTTTGATAGGCGACGATACCGTTCCAGGTTTGTGACAAAAGCGGGCGGACGAACGAATCGAGCGCCTTTTCCAGATCGTTCGCTTCCGATGTGAAGTCACTGTCAAACAAATGGCAGCGAATCGTCGGGTATTCCAGCGGGATAACTTTGATCGGCCCTAGCATGATCGACTTTTGCGGGTTCAGCTTGCCAACATCGGCCACCGAGCAGACTCCGTTTGCCAAAACTTTTAGCTCCAGCGAATGTCCGTCAAAATGCTTGCCAAATTCCTTGGCAATCGCAAGCAAGCTGTAGTAGCCGTTGTCCAGTGTCGTCTCCAGGCTCGGCAACGGCCCGGCCGCTTCTAAGCTCCACATGTGGATGACCTCATCCGGCGTGAACGAACTGTCTTTTAATTGTTGAAACAGCCAGTCGTAATCTTCGTCCTGGCCCGGATTGATCGCAAATTCGTTGCCGCGAATCTGCTGCCGCTGCGCACTTTTGCAAACGACAATACACTGCTCGCTCAACTGCTGTACTTTTTGCGTCAAAAGCTCACTGACTTTCGACTGCTCGGCAAAAATCAGCCGCCGCTTCTGTTTGTACGTACTGTCTTTGGCTGAAAAGACGGGGGTATGCCGCTTCCATGATGGAACGTAGTACCAGTCCTCGATCGGCTTCCTCGCCAACTGCTGCGAACTCGCTGCCTGCGGCTGAAACGAGGCCGCTTCCAGCCAAAACTTTTTGCGCATAAAAGGATAAGTCGGCAACGGAACCCGCGTTCCATCCGGGTTGACTTTGTCCCAGTCCAGGTTCACACCGTACTGCCACAGCTTGCCGAGCCGCTTGTACAGATGAAGCTGCTCCGAGACAGTGCTGTTGGCATACGGGATCAGGTTTAGTATGTTCTGCCCGGAAACAGATACGGTTCCAGCGTCGAACGTCCGTTTTGCCAGCGCACTCAAATCGTGTCCTGGCCCGATTTCGATAAATACGGCGCGCTGGTTTGCAAACAACTGGAGCGCCTTCGTAAACTGCACGGTGTCTTTTAACTGGCGCAGCCAATAGTCAGGAGCTGCCAAGTCTGCCTGCTCTGCCCATTCTCCTGTCACGCTGGAGAGAAAAGGAATTTGCATATCCTGAAAGGCTACCGGCTGTAAAGCGGCCTGATAATCGTCCAGTATCGATTCGACCCGTGACGTATGAATCACTTTGGGGAACGGCAGCGGCGTGCACATCCGTTTGTCCTGTTTCAGCTTCTCTTCCAGCTCCACAATGAGCGGTGTCGGGCCGCCGACTACGCAGGACGCTTGATTGTCGATGGCAATTTCCAGCGAGTCAGACAAAAACGGAGTCACTTCCGCCACAGAGAGCGGAATGCTCAGCATTTTGCCATCAGGCAGCCTGCGAAACAGCTCCCCGCGCTTGAGTACGAGCTGCAGTGCCTGTTCGAGCGTGAACAGCCCAGCGATGGTAGCCGCGATATATTCACCCAGACTGTAGCCGATCACGGCATCCGGTTGAACTCCCCACTCCATCACAAGCCGGGCCAGTGCGTACTCGAACACAAACAAAATCACTTGCCCGTGATCGAGGCTGGCGATTGCCTGCTTGGCCTGTTCCTGCTGCTCGTCACGCGGGAACAAAATGGAACGGTAATCGACCGGGGAATATCGTTGAAGCAGAGAGAAGCAATGATCGAGACTCTCTCGAAAAATTTGCTCCTGTTCATACAGTTCGCGTCCCATATTGACGTATTGCGAGCCTTGGCCGGAGAACATGAATACGATCTGTCCAGGCTCTCCATCCGCACGGTAAGCTTGTGCCTGCCGGGAGCCTTTATCCGTCAAGGCGCGGATCAGCTCGGTACGGCTCTTGCAAACGATTTGCTTGCGGTATTCAAATGACTTCCGGCCCTTTTGCAGGGTGTAGGCGACATCTTGCAGCTTGATCTCGGGGTGCTCTTCGAGATGCTTTGCCAGATTGTCTGCCATTTGTTCCAGCGATTCGCTGTTTTGCGCGGACAGCAAAACGAGCTGTGGCTGCTGCTCTGTATCCAGCGATTCGCTGACCTCTGGCGCTTCCTCGACGATCAGATGCGCATTTTGCCCCCCGACGCCAAACGAGCTGATTCCCGCCCGCAACGGATACGCTCCACGCTGCCATTCGCGCAGTGTGGTGTTGATCGCAAAGCGGCTGTTTTCCATGTCCAAAGCCGGGTTGCTCCTGGCAAAATTGATCATCGGCGGGATCTGGCGGTGTTTCAGGGCGAGGACGGTCTTCACGAAACCCGCTACTCCTGACGCTGCATCGAGATGGCCGATGTTGTTTTTGACCGAGCCTAGGACGCACTCGCTTTGCCGCTCGCGAAACACTTGCTTGAGCGCCGTAAACTCGATGGAATCTCCGAGCTGTGTTCCAGTCCCGTGCGTTTCAATGTACGAGATGCTTTCCGCCTCTACATCGGAGAGCTGCAAGGCGCTTTGAATGACCTCTTTTTGCCCCTCGACGCTCGGCGCCATGTATCCTGCTTTGCGGTTGCCGTCGTTGTTGACGGCGCTGCCTTTGATAATCGCCCATATATGGTCTTTGTCCGCCAGCGCATTTTCCAGCGGCTTTAACACGACCACTCCGACGCCGTTCCCGAACAGAATGCCGGATGCCGCTTCGTCAAAGGCGCGAATTTGGCCGTTTTTTGACAGAAAGTGCCCTTCTTCGTACATATATCCGCTCTTGTGCGGAATCAAAATCGAGCAGCCACCTGCAATCGCCATGTCGCATTCGCCGCTGAGCAAGCTGCGGCAAGCGGCGTGAATGGCGGTCAACGAAGTCGAGCATGCGGTGGTGAGCGTCAAGCTCGGCCCTTTTAAATTGAACTTGTAGGAAATGCGCGAGGCGAGGAAGTCTTTGTTGCTCAACTGGATTTCGGAAAAGAGATCCCGGTGCTCCCCTTCATATGAATACACTCTGGCATTCCAGCTGTAATTGCTCGATGCTCCGGCAAAGACACCTACTAATCCGGGATAATGGTCAGGGACGTATCCGGCGTCTTCCATAGCTTCCCAGGCTACCTCGTGAAACAGGCGAACTTGCGGGTCCATGACCAGAGCGTCTTTGGGGCTGTACCCGAAAAAGCGTTCGTCAAAATATTCAAACTGATCGATGATCGCACCAGCCTTGACGTAGTTTTCATGCTCGATCAGCTCTTGTGGTACTCCTTCTGCTCTAAGCTCTTCGTCGCTAAAAAACGTGATCGACTCCAGCCCGTCCTTGAGGTTGTTCCAAAATTGCTGGCGATTGTTCGCTCCCGGAAAGCGGCAGGATAAGCCGATCACGGCGATTTCCAGGCCGTTGAAGTTTCGCGTGTCAGCCATTTCGCACCTCCTTTCCTTTTTGGCGCAGCAGCTTTAATTTATCCATCCCTTTATGGACAATTTCAGAGCGATCGAAGCCATGATCGTTTGCCGCCGTATCGTTGTCTTCCGCTTTCAGGTACCCGGCCAGCTTGCGGATGGTCGGGTATTCGAACCAGGAAGAGATCAGAACAGGCTTCTGAATCGTTTTCTGGAGAATATCGTTGATCCCGACAATATCAAGCGACGTGACGCCTGCATCAAAGAAATTGTCGTCCAGTCCCATGTTCGCATTCCCAATCGCGTCCTGAATCGTCTCCTGCAGCAGTTGCTCCAGGGGAATCTCTTTCTGGCTCTCTTGCTTGCCTGCTTTTATGTAGCGAGGGCGGTTTACCCACTGCTCAAGCCGCGGCTCCAGGTCTGTCGTGGACACGATGACATGCTCTTCCTGGTGCAGAAGGGAAAACAAATGCGCAAACAGTTGTCGGCCTTCTGCGGGCGAAATCAATTGCTCCAGCCGTTCGCTTGTCGCTGTGCGGCTGCCTGGATCGGCAAGCGAAAAGTTCCAGGCGTCCCAACCGACAGACATCCATCGCGTTCGCTGCTGCCCTTGGTTCATCTTTTGCACAAAGCTGTCCATGAATTGGTTAGCCGCCGTATAGGCAACCAGTCCGATTCCGCCGAGTATCGAGGACAGCGAGGAATTGACCAGGCAGTACCCGATCTCTTTTTCCCGGATCAGCTTTTCCAGAACGAGCAGCCCTGTTTGCTTGACCGCAAACTCCGCTTCACACATGTCGCGACGGATATGGGGGATCGCGTGCTGAAAGAAATCGCTCACGACTCTGCCAGCAGAAAAGATGATTCCGTCAATCCGTCCGATCGTCGCCTCTATCTCTTCCAAAAGAGCTTTCATTTGTGCTTCATCGCTTACATCGACCTGATACAGATGAATTTGGGCGCCCCATGCTTGCAACTGCATCAGTTCGCAAATTTTCTGGTGCAGCGGGTCGCTTGCGGAAGTGGTGGATACGTATTCCTCCCACTGCGTTTCCGGCAAAAATGGCGAACGCCCTGTCAAAATGATCGTAGCTGGACCGTGCTGGGCTAACGCCCCCGCTGCGGTCAAGCCAATTCCGCCCAAGCCGCCGAGAATCAGATGCACGCCGCCTGCTTCGGGCTGTGCAGTTGTCGGCGGGTCCAAGCGAAGCGGTTCAAACGTGCGCACCCATTTATGACGATTGCGGATCGCGAGCAAGTTTTCCGGCTCTTGCTTCAGCAACTCCTCCACAAGCAGCGTCATGCCAGGCTGCCCTTGTTTCACGAATGGTTCCGGCTCGATTTCCAGGAAAGCCGAGCGGACATTGCCAAATTCTTGCGTGAGCACCTGAGCCGCCCCGAGCGCCATAGCCTGCTGTGGCAGCAAAGCTTCGTTCCCGGTGATCGATTGAGACGCGGACGCAATCACGAAAAGCTGGATTTGCTGCTGCGGATCGAGCATGCCAAACGATTGGCCCAAGTGCAGCAGACGGTAAAACACAGACGGCCCGGCAGCCGGGGAAGCATCTGCGCACTCGTTTGCAAGGCTCCACAAGTGCACGATTTTCCAGGTCTGGCCCGGCGTAAACACTTCCCGCAACAGCGCGAGATACTGCTCCGTTTCTTCGGGATGAATCTCGTACGCATTCGGGTCCAGCTTGGAAAAGTGCTGCCCTGCCTTTACCGTGCACACGCGTTTTCCTTTTGCTTGCAGCGCTTGCTTGACCGCTTCGCCGATTCCGTCCGTATCGATAAACAGCAGGTAGGTGTCAGACTGCTCGTCGTCTGTACGGGTACGGCCAGATCCGTTGTATTGCTTCCACACAGGCCGATACAGCCACTTCTCCGGTTCGTTTTTGCGAGAAAGATTAGGCTGTGGCTGAGGGGCGGCGGTACGCGCTTTTTTCTCAAACCAATACTTGTCGCGATCGAACCCGTACGTCGGAAGGGACAGGCGGCTTCTGTTCTCGCCGGAGTACCGTTCCCGCCAATCAATCGCAGCCCCCTGCTGCCAAAGCTCGCCCAAGCTCTTGGCAAAACGCCACTCCGCCGACTCCATCTCTCCATGCGCAGGCAACAGATGGATGGCAGGAAGGCTGCATTCCGCCCCGGATGGCTGCTTCATCCCGATCCCAATGACAAGGTGAACATCGCTCTCCGTGAGCGGAGCCTTTGCTGTCGCTGGCAAAGCGGATGCTTGCGTGGTGTGCAGCCAAAAGTTTGTCTGACCAACCAGCTCGCTCGTGACGGCAGTCCCGCCGGACAAGATAGCGTGATCCGCGCTGCCCGCTGGCATTGCCCGCAACAGCGAAGCCAGTTCTGCTTCGATCCGGCTTTGTTGTTCTTCTGCTGCCCGAAGCCACTTGTGTTTCAGGACGATGATTTTCGCGAGGTCGGACACGGTTGCCAGCTTCGCCTGATAGACAGCCGCAAACAAGCCTGCCCCGTCCGCAATCGCCACCTGCGGCTTGATTCCGAGAGAAACCAAAAAGTCGGCCAAGGCACTTTGGCAAAGAAACTGGCTCAGTTCCCCGTACATCGGGTCAAAAGCGTCGTCATTATGCAACAGGTCGGCACCCGTCAAAAGGCGATCCAGGCTGGGCGCAGCCAACGCAGCTTTGGACAAGTCGTGGACATAACCGTCCAAGATGCGGGAAAAGCACTGTTCAGTCTGGTACAACTCGCGCGCCATCGTGCAAAGCGCTTGGTTTTGCGCTGAAAACCAAAAAGCCGTGCGAAGCTCCTCCTGCCTGCTTTCGCTTGCCGTGCCGATTGCGGCTGCTTCCAGCAAGCGAGCAGCTTCTCCTACGGAAGAGCAAACCACCATTTTCCGATGCGAAAAATGAGCGCGCCCCGTCTGCAACGTATACGACACATCCGCAGGGGAAAGCGCAGGCTGGGCACGGAAAAATTGCGCCATTTTCCGGCACGTATTCGCCAATGCCTTTTCTGTTTTGGCTGAGAACAAAAACAGATGCTGCTGTCTCGCAGAAGCATCGGAAGCATAGACAGGAGCTGCTTCCAGAACGACATGGGCGTTTGTCCCGCCAATGCCAAACGAACTGACGCCTGCCTTCGGCGAATCGCTGACGTCTTTCCACGAACGCGGACGTGTGTTGACGTAAAAGGGACTATGCTCCAATGCCAGCTTCGGGTTCGGCTGCTCGTGGTGAATGCAAGGCGGGATCACTTGATGTTTCAGAGCCAAGGCCGTCTTGATTAGACCGATGATGCCCGCTGCCGTATCCAGGTGGCCGATATTCGGTTTGACAGACCCGATGGCGCAAAATTGGCGCGAGGTCGCCTCGGCCTGGAAAACCTCTTTGAGTGCTTTTATTTCAATCGCGTCGCCCAGCTCGGTTCCGGTTCCGTGTGTTTCGATATAGCTGATTTCCCGCGGCGAAACGTTGGCGACGGTGAGCGCCTCGTGAATGACCTGCGCCTGACCGATTGGACTCGGCGCGGTGTACCCGATTTTTTCTTCTCCGTCATTGTTGACCGCCGTGCCGCAGATGACCGCCTGAATGTTGTCGCGATCGCGAATCGCATCTGCCAACCGCTTCAAGACCACGATGCCGATGCCATTGCCAAAAACCGTTCCCGCAGAGTCGGCATCAAAGACACGGCAATGTCCATCCGGAGAAACCATGCCTTCTTTTTGGTAGACATAGCCTGCTGTCTGTTCGCTGCGGATCGTCACGCCCCCTGCCAGCGCCATGTCACACTCGCCATTCAGCAGACTTTGGCTGGCCAAATGAACCGCGACCAAGGAGGAAGAGCACGCTGTCTGCACATTGACGGAAGGGCCGCGCAAGCCGAGCTTGAACGACACCTTGGAAGCGAGAAAATCTTTTTCGTTGCCGATGCCGATTTGCACGTGCCCAAGCCGTTTTACCAGCTCCTGATCTTCGTACAGACGCAAAAAGTAGCTGCTGATGCACGAGCTGGCGTACACGCCCACGACAAGACGCTCGATATCCTGGACGCAGCCCGCATCCTCAAGCGCTTCCCAGGCGCATTCGAGAAAGACGCGATGCTGCGGATCGGTAATCTCGGCATCCTTGGCCGTATAGCGAAAAAAGCCCGCGTCGAAATACGCTGTATCGTTCAGGACGGCCCCTCTTTTTACATAGTGCGGGTCGTGAAGGAGATCAGCAGGAACACCTGCCTCTCTCAATTCCTCATCCGTAAACGTCTTGATCGATTCCACACCGCGGACGATGTTTTGCCAAAAAGCCAAAGGGGTATCGCCATCGGGAACACGGCAGGACATGCCGACGATCGCGATTTTTGAATGGATCAACTCTTCATCCACCACTCCACTCACTCCCGTTTATTTATAATGACACTCTCGGGTGTTGAAAAAGGGTTTGCAATGCCTGTCTCAGTTCGTCGACACTGTACGCAAAAAAAGTAGGAGCTTCCTGCTGGAGCACCTCTACCGAATTATGGCCCCAGGCGACTGCGATGCTTTTCACTTGCGCCTCCCTGGCACAGATCAGGTCGTTTTTCCCGTCGCCAACAAAGACGGAGTGATCAATACCGGATTGCAATTGCTCAATGGCAACAAGCAGACTTTCCGGGTGCGGCTTTGGATGGGTGACATCATCGGAACAGACCACCCCATCAAAATAATCGATCAAGCGAAATTCTTCCAGGATGTGGATGGTGCGCTTGCGATCTTTTCCCGTACACAATCCGCATTTCCAGCCTTCCTGTTGAATGAATCGCAGCACGTCTTCCATCCCCGCCACAATCTCGATCAGGTGGATGTTGGAGCTGGCGATTTTGCGATAATGCTCGACCATGCTCTGGGGCAGGTTCATTTTGGCGAAAATATTCGGAATCGAATCGCCGCTGTGTCCAAGAAACTCCTCAAAGGAAGGGAGCGGACCGTCGGAAACGAGCTGAAAGCTGTCATAGAACGCCTTGCGCTGCACCTCAAGCGAATCAATAATCACTCCATCGAAGTCAAACACGACACTTTTTTGCATACGCTTCTCCTTTAATCCTGTCATTGTCCAAAGCGGGAGCAGCCATCGGAAGCGCGAGGCACTCCGGACAGCTGTCTCCCCGATGGATTTTTACCGTTTTCCCCGTTGCTGGCGCAGGCTTTTCCGCAGCTCGCCCCGCTGCGTGCTTTGCTGCAAGTAATCGGTTTTGCTGATCTGTTTGTCCTGTAAAAACGAAGCTAATGAGCGGATCGTCGGATATTTGAACAAGTCGGCCATCTCAATCGTCGTTTGCCATTCCTTTTCCAAACGGTTTTGCACTTGCATCAGCAACAGCGAGTGTCCGCCCAGCTCAAAAAATCCGTCGTCTACGCCGACAGGCTCTTTTCCCAATATGTCTTGCCAGATGCTCACGAGCAGCTCTTCCATGCGATTTTGCGGAGGAACGATGTGCGAGCTTCTCGGTCTGTTGGCCTCAACGGCTGGCAAAGCATTGCGGTCGATTTTGTTCGGGCCGACCATCGGAAACGATTGCAGTTCCAGCCAAAAGGACGGAACGAGATAGCTCGGCAGCAGTTGCTTCACTTGGCCGATGATCGCTTTTTCCGCTTCGCTTTGTTTCAGCACATAGTAGGCGACAATCACCGGCTCGCCGTTCTCGTCGTAGATCGCTTTGACAACGCTTTTCAACATGCAATCCAGCCCGTCGATCACGCTCTCGATCTCGTTCAGGTCTACGCGGTAGCCGCGGATTTTCAGTTGCGAATCGTTTCGACCGTTGTATTCCAGGCAGCCGTCCGGCAACAGTCGGCCGTAGTCACCGCTTCTGTACAGCCTGCCCGTCCCTGTTCGCGGATCGCCGACAAAAGCGTTGGCCGTCTCTTCCGGCCGATTCCAGTAGCCCGGAGACAAGTAGGCGCTTTGATAAAAAAGCTGGCCCGATTCGAAAATGCTCACTTCCCGGCCGCTTTCGTCGAGAATCCGCAGCTCTATGCCATCCACGACATATCCGGCTGGCGTTTTCGCCTGCGGGACGGCCATGTTTTTGTTCATGATGTAAAAGGAAATGACCATCAATTCGGAGCAGCCCAGGAAATTGACAAACAGGCAGTCGTCCGCGCATTTTTGCTTGTACAAATCAAAATCGGTGCCGGAAACGACCTCGCCCCCCAGCAAAACCATGCGGATATGGGGAAGCTGTACAGCGTCGTCCAGATTCTTCATGAAAAAGCGGAAGACGGAAGGGACGGAATGGAACAGCGTAATCTGCTCCTGATTCAGCCAGTGCGCGAATCGCGGCATGCTTCCGTCCAGCTTGAAATCGTAAAGATGCAGCGCAGCACCGTTCAGCAGGCTGCCCAAAATATCGAGAATGCCAATGGCGTGACTGTACGAAGTCAGCAAGGCGATGCGATCTTGCGAATGAAGCCGCAGTTCCTTGCTGAGCTGCGCCAGATAGTAGTAGACGTTTGCATGGCTCTGCATCACTCCCTTTGGCCTTCCCGTGGAGCCTGACGTATAGAGGATAAAGGCGATGTCCTCGCCCTTGATGCTCAGCTCCAGGTTCTCTTCCGAAGCACCGCCAGTTTCTTCCGACAGATTGATCGTGGTGATGTCGAGCATCGCCTTGCCCGCCACTTCTGCTGCCAAAGCGAGGTTTTGCGAATCGGTCAGCAGGATGGCCGATTGCGTATCGCCGAGCATGTAAGCCAACCGCTCTGCTGGAGCGCTTCGATCCAGCGGCACGAAGGGCACCCCTGCTTTCAGCGCGCCGATCAAGGCAACGGCCATGTCCAGCGTGTTGCCAAAGAGCAGGGCAACAGGTGCGTGTCCGCTTGTTTGAGCCGTACGCTCTGCGATTTTCCGGGCAACGCGATTCGCCCTGGCATTGAGCTGTCTGTAATCCAGAACAGCGGAGCCGTGTTTGACGGCGATCTGGTCGGGGTACTGCGCGACTTGCTGTTCAAACCGCGACACGACCGTTGCAGCAGGCTCGTCGAAGGAAAAAGGCTGGTACTCGCAAGACGGCACAACCGCCTTTTCCCTGCCCTGCACTTCACTTTGCTGCAAAATCGGCAATTCGCCGATCAGCAAGTCCGGATTTTGCGTGATGCTCGCAAGCAATTTGCGGTACTCAGCAAACAGGTACTCGACCGTCTCCTGCCTGAACAAGTCTGTGCGGTAAAAGCATTCCAGACAAATGCCTGCGCCTGTCTCGTATAAATGGATATTCAGATCGGCTTTCGTTGTTTTTGCCGTGACCGGATACGCAGAGAGCTGCAAGTCTCCGTCATGCGTTCCTGCATCCTCTGCCCGGTTTTTCATGCTCTGGTAGTTGAAGATCGTATCGTACAAAAAGGTGCGGCTCGGGTCGCGCTTCACGTCGAGCTGATCCAAAATCAGTTCAATGTGAAAATCCTGATTTTCCAAAGCTGCCAGCAGGCTCGCCTTTACTTCGTGGAGGAAGCCGCGGAAGCTTTTTTCCCTCTCCGGTCGATTGCGCAGGACGAGCGAATTGACGAACATGCCGACGATCTCTTTCACGTCCTCGTGGTTTCGGCCTGCTTGCGGAATGCCTACCAGTATGTCCGATTCTCCGCTGAGTCTCGCCAGCCAGGCGTAATAAGCCGCAAGCATCGTCATAAACCAGGTAACCTGTTGTTCCTGGGAAAATTTCTTGATGCTCTCGCTCAATTGTTGATCCAGCTCTACAATAATCCGGTTGCCGTCAAAGCTAAGCGAAGCCGGGCGGGGAAAATCTGTCGGCAGATGCAGGACAGGCAATTTCCCTTCCAGTTGCTGCAACCAGTACGCTTTCTGTGCCCGGTAAGCGGCTGACTGGGCAAACGCGTGCTGCCACTCGGCGTAATCTTTGTACTGGACGGCCAATGGCGGAAGCGACTTGCCGCTGTACAGTTCCGCAAAGTCTTTTATCAACAAATTAATGGACGTTCCATCAGAAATGATGTGATGGATGTCGAGTGCCAGAACGCTTTTTTGTTCCCCGAGCTTGATCAGCCCTACGCGGAACAGCGGTGCCTGAGTCAGATCGAACGGCTGAATAAACTGTTCCACATCGCGCTCCACGGAATGCTCATCCGATGTCAGCGAGATTACCCGGAAGTCAACATGCGGGTGCACAATCTGGACAATCTCGCCGTCCACTGCTTGAAACGAGGTACGTAAGCTTTCATGTCGCTCGATGATTTTCGCAAATATGCGTTCGATTTTTTCGGGTTCAATCGATCCTTCCAGCAAAACAGCGGTCGACTCGTTGTATCCCACTGTATTCGGCACAAGTCCCTGCAAGAAAAAGACCCGCTGTTGCGCAAGCGAGGTCATGTAATGAGGCTTGGCAGCAACTGGCGCTATGGCCTGCTGTCTCGCCTGCTGGTTGTTTTGAATGAATGCCGCGATGTTCTCAATCGTTTTTTCCTGAAAAAAGTCTGTCAACGTCATATTGGCATGGAACTGCTTGCGGATGCTCGTGCTGACGTGAATCGCCTTGAGCGAATCGCCGCCCAGTTCAAAAAAATCATCCGCTATCCCGATTGGGGCTATGCCTAAATCATTTTCGTAAATGGCGCACAACGCTTTTTGCAAATCGGTTTGCGGCGGGACATACTCTACGGATAGCGGCGGCCTTTTTCCCTGAATCCGTACGCTCGTCGATTGCTGCTCGTCGCTCCTGCCCCATCCGTCCTGATTGCTGTCGCGCCTTTTCTGCACACGGCTTTCGAGGTCTGTCGTGGAAATGATGACAGTAGAAGCGCCAGACGCGAGCATTTTGCCGAATATTTCACGTCCCTTTTCCGGCAAGATGCCGACCTGGCCAAGATCTTTTCCAGATGTGCCTGCCGTCATCCATTTGGCGAGATCGAGCGTGATGCTTTGCCTGTTTCCGTCGCTGATCCGTTCGGCGACCGAACCGGATACGGCGATCATCGTGTAGTTGCGAATCTCAACGAGCACACGTCCCGCCTCGTCCATGATCTGGATATCGAAGCTCGCCAGGCCGTCTTGCGGGAACTCTACGTCCAAATACTTGCAGTAGCTGTAAATGCGCCGCGGCATTTTGCCATAAACGGCAAGCGATTCGTAGGACAGCGGAATGAACATTTCTGTTTTGTCGATAAAGCCGAGCAAAAAGCTCGTTGCCGAGTCGAGCATCCCCGGGTGCAAGTGATAGTCGTCCAGATCGGCTGCATATTTTTCGGGCAGCTCAATCACCGCTAGTCCTTCTGCTTTCCCGGCCATGACCTGGCGAATATTGCGCCATCTTTCCCCGAAGATCAGATAACCTCCGTGCTTCTTGTGATCCGCGTCGGTAAACAGCACATCCTTATCGGCACAACGCTCTTTCAGCGCTTCCAGATTGACGGTCTCAAGAGGCTGCTCGACCGTCTCGACTGTCCCGGTAACATGAGGCAGCCATGTATCTGCTTCTGGACGCATACGGCTGTACACTGTAAACGAATAGCCTTCACGACTATTCGGAGTGAACAGAAGCAGCACTTCTTTTTCCTCTTGCTCGCGTACCGTTATCGGCGTGTGGAAATGCACGTTTTGCAGGACGTAAGGCTTTTTCAGCATGCTTTTGCCGGCAGCTTCCCGCACCATTTCGATCAACGCCGTTCCCGACAGCACCCCATGTTCCTCTGTGCGATGATCCTGCAAAACCCAGTGCTGCTGCAAGGTCAGCCTGGCAAAAAACAGCTCTTTGCCGCCCGCCTGAAAGCTGTAGTCAAACAGCGGATGCTCCAGCGCTTGCTTCGAAGCTGGCGCGATCCCGGACTTGACGGCCATCCCTACGTTTTTCCATATATCCCATTTCAGATTGGTGAAAGCCACTTTGCCTTCCCGGTTGCGATAGTCGGCATACGCGTCCAAAAAGGCATTGGCCGCATTGTAATCGGACTGCCCGATCATCGGGGAAATCGTGCTGATGGACGAGCAGAGCACAAAAAAGTCCAGGTCGTTTTCCCGCAGAATCCGGCTCAAATTCAGGCAACCCGAGGCTTTGGAGTGAATGACCCGGTGCGTCGCCTCCTTGGTTGCCTGCTGGATCAAGCTGCTGCCCGGAAGCCCGGCGGCATGGATCACACCTTGAATCGCTCCTGCTTCCTGCTGGGCGCGCCGCAGTGTCGCGGCAAGCGCGGAGAAGTCGGACACATCCGCCTGATAGACGAAAACTCGCGCTCCTTTTTGCTCCAGCTTTTGCATGCGGGCGATTTTAACCGAGATGGGGTCTTGCTTGCCGTGATCCCGCAGCCAGTTGCCCCACTCTTCTTTTGCAGGGAAGAACGACCGCCCTACAAGAATGATGCTGGACTTGCATTGGCTGGCGATGTAATCGGCCAGCTCCAGTCCGATGCCGCCGATTCCCCCGATAAGCAAATAAACGCCATCGTCTTTGAGCTTTGCCCCCGAACGGGATACGGGCGATGTCCGATCATAGTGGGGAAGCCATTTCGCCTTTCCGCGCAGAGCGAACAGCTCATCTTGCCTTCCCTCGATCTCTTGCAAAAGCTGATCGACCAGACCGGAAGTGACAAGCTGCTCCTGGCCGGAAATATCGATCAACTGGCAGCTTCGATCGGGAAACTCCAACGGAATGCCGCGAACGAGGCCAAGCAGCGTCGCTTTCCAAGGGTTAATCTCTTCGCTGCCGAGCACATCAAAGAGACGATTCGCCACGACAGCAAGTTGAATCGCCGTCGAGCCATCCCGTTCATCCAGCGCTTGTACGAGATGCAGGAGACTGTCGTAGTTTTCTTCCAGCATGCGCTCTGCTTGCTCCTGATCCTCTTCCACGAAGTCTTCTTCTGAAAGCGAAAAGTACAGGATCGCATCCGGTTCCGCTTGCGTTTTCTGATCAAACGCTTGCAAAGCATCTTGGTAGGCTGCTTTGCTGTTATCTGCCAGCCCGTATCCGTTGTCAGCCCCAGCGACAGGAGCGCCGTTCCGGGCTACAAAAAAGGGCTGCTCAAAATGGCGCTTGCACGCTTCCACAACCGCTTCGTCCAGCCTTGTATCGTGGAAAATGATTGCGGACCGCCGCAGCTTTGGCGCAGACTTTGCGGACGATTCTGAAAACGCCGCCCGTTTCCATGTCGGTGCGTAATACCAATCGGCGGCATCCTTTTGCGCCGACGCCTGCTCCTTTATTTGCTGCAAAAACGCGTTCCCCAGCTTTACCGGGTCATCATCCAAAAAGTAGCGATTCCGCTCAAAAGGATACGTAGGCAACGGAATCCGCCCTTTTTCCGCTCGTTTATGCAACGCTTCCCAATGGATAGTTGCTCCCCTGCTCCACAGCTCCCCGATCCATTTCCAAACAGCAGCTTCACACACAGACAACGAAACCCATTCCTGCACAGGCAAGCCAGCGTAATCGCCTGCCGTTTCTGTGTTATTTCCTAGGAAAGCGACGATCGTCTTCGGCGTTTGGCAAAGAGCGGCAAGCCCGGCTGCAAACGAGAGCGGCGCAGTCAGCGCTGCATGCCAAAAGCTGCGATCCTGGCAATGCTCGCGGAACAGCTTTTCGCCGTTTCCGGCAGAAAACAGCGGGATGCGCGGTTGGGAAATCGGGTTCTCCGTAATCGCTGTGATCTCGTTATCCAGGAAAGCAACAAAAGCATGCTCAAGCGCTACTGCCTCTGCCAGCGTGACCGCTACGAAATTTCCGCTTCGGAAGCCAACGATTCCGAAAGGCTGCTCCTGGCAAGCGAACGTGACTTTTGCAAAGGCATATACAAACAGGAAGTGGATCGCTCGAAGCTGTGTCGCGTCCTTTACTCCCGGAGCAAACAACTGTTGCAAATCCAGCTTGCTGTGCGAACCGATTTTGCCCAGACATTGCGTCATTTCCTCTCGAAACGGTCGGTAGTTTTGGTACAGTGCGAGCGCAAGTTGCGCGATGTGCGCATCCCCGCTAATCTCCGGCACGAGATACAGGGCAGTCGCTTCCCCCTTTTCCACGGTGCGGAGCGGAAGACTTTTCGCATCCAATTGCGGAAGCAGCTCCTGATAACTTCGCGCAATCAAATAAGCACGATTGGACAAAGCCATTCTCCCTGCTTGCAGCGTATATGCGGCATCGCGCAGGTCGATATTGGGCTGTTGCTTCAGGTGGCTTTTGAAGCGGCTGATTTGCTCCTGCAAAGCCGTTTTCGTTTTGGCGGAAAAGACAAACAAGCGAGCTTCCTCTGTGGCTGCTCGCTTTTCGCGTATAGGCGCTTCTTCCAAAATGACATGCGCATTCGTCCCGCCGATGCCAAAAGAGCTGACGGCTGCCCGGCGCGGAGTGGCTGATCGATCCCAGTCGCGCAAGGAATGATTGATGTAAAACGGCGTATTCTCGAACTCGATTTTCGGATTCGGATTGAGCACATGAAGCGACGGGGGAATTTGTTTGTTGGCCAACGAAAGAATCGTTTTGATCAAGCCTGCAATCCCAGCCGCTTCATTCAGGTGCCCAATGCTCGACTTTACCGAGCCGATCGCGCAGTACGCCTTTTTATTCGTCTGAAAAGCCCGTTTGAGTGCTTCGACTTCGATGGAATCACCAATTTTCGTCCCGGTCCCGTGGGCTTCTACCATGGTGATGGATTCCGCATCCACTTCCGCCATCTGGAGCGCTGCTTCGATGACTTCTTTTTGCCCTTGAATGCTCGGGGCAGAAAAACCAGCCTTGCGATGGCCGTCGTTATTGATCGCTGATCCTTTGATGACGGCGTATATATGATCCTGGTCCTTGATCGCGTCCTGCAACGTTTTCAAGACGACCACTCCCGCGCCGTCACTGATGAGCGTCCCTGCGGAAGAGGCGTCAAAGGCACGGCAATGACCATCTGGCGAGTAAATGAGGTCGTCGGAATAGTAGTAGCCTTTTTTCGACGGAAGGGAGATGTGGACACCGCCCGCAACCGCGATACTGCACTCGCCGTTTAGCAAAGCCTGGCTGGCCAGGTGAACGGCAACCAGCGACGTCGAGCAAGCGCTCAGCACGGAGACGCTTGGACCTTTCAACTTTAACTTGTAGGAAATAGATGTGCACAGGTACTCGCGAAAGCTTACATTGAAAGTGGGGTTTTCATTAGCGAGCATTTGTCTCAGCAGCCAGTTTACATTTTCGGTACTTCCTGCGTACAAGCCGATCTGGCCTTTGTACACCTCAGGATTGTAGCCCGCATGCTCCAGGGCGTTTAGGACCACTTCGTGAAAAATTCTGATTTGCGGGTCCAGTACGGTTGCTTCACGGGGGGTATAATCAAAGAAGGCCGAGTCAAACTGGTCGATCCCTTCCAGATACCCTTTTGCTTTTACATAATTCGGGTCGTTGCATAGCGCTGGATCGATTCCGGATTGCAGCATTTCCTCCTCGGAAAAAAACGAGATCCCTTCGACTCCATTTTTGAGATTGTCCCAAAATTGGTTGGCATCATTTGCCTTTGGAAATTTGCAATCCATGCCAATGACAGCGATTTCCAGCCCTGTATACGTCTGATCGTCGTATTTATGCCCCATGGTAAACTCCCATTTCCCTTTTCAAATTTGTTTACAGCCAAAATAAAACGAACCCTCCACCAGTCACTGGCAAGGGTTAGCTGCTCGCATACGCGCGTCTTATGCAGTTAAGGTGCGATTGATAATTTCAATCACTTTCTCTTCTTCCTCGTGGATGAAAAAATGTCCGCCGTGGAGGGTCACGATCGTACAGGATTCGCTTGTGTACGCTCTCCATTGGCTAATATCGTCTGCCGTCACGAGGTCATCGTCATCGCCTGTCAAAACCGTCACATTGATGTCCCACATTTCCGGGGCCGCTTCCAGCAAATAGTTTTCGACGTTTTTGTAGTCGCCCCGCAGAACAGGCGTGAAAATTTGCATCAGTTCCCGGTTTTCCGCCACTTCCTTGGGCGTGCCGCCAAGCTGGATGATTTCCTGGATGAACTCGTCATCCGGCAAGTGATGAATCTTTTTCTTGTCGCGAATATGCGGGGGATACATCCCGGATAAAAACAGATGGCGCGGCTTTTTCCAGCCGTGCTCGCAGATTTGGTTCATCAGCTCACAAATGTACAGCGTTCCCATGCTGTGTCCAAACAACGAGTATTCGCCATCGCCGTTCTGCTCCCTGATAAACGGAAAAATGTCTTTGACGCCGTCTGGCAAGGAAGGATAAAAAGGTTCGCGAAAACGCCGCCCTCTTCCCGCCAGCTCTACTGGCACCAGCTCAATTCTTGGGTCCAGCCCCCGTTTCCACTTGCTAAAAGCAGTGGCCGATCCGCCTGCATACGGCAAGCAAAACAACTTCATGCAATCCGTAGAGCCGCTATTATTTTCCACTTTGTTTTCCCCTTTGTTCAAGCCAAGCATGATTGATCAAGCCTATTTTCGGGCATAGCTCCGCCATTTCGTGTATCGAATCTGTATACACTACACCATGTCGTATGGCCCCTGAGTTACTCTAATGTGCCTAAGCTTCAATAAAATACATCAGGTTGTTTTGACGAGGATATAGGAAAAAACTTTCCCTCTCGTTCGCTTTCATCTGGCAGGGCAAGTTTTATCACAAATAAATTTTAGAAAGATAACTTTTGTCTGGCTAAAGTTATCTTTCTAAAATCACCGTATATCATGTATAGTTCAAAATAACAAAAATGCATTTATATGGAAACCATTACGAATATACTACCTCATGCCCGTCCTCCTTGTCAATGCGAGGAAAGGTTGGCTGTTTTTAGGAAACAGGCTGAACCGCGTCCATCACGCCTGCTCGATCAAGCACCTGTCTCACATGATGCAAATCTTCCTGGGAACGTATGCAGCTTAAAATGACATGCTTGATTCCCAGCTCTTTGTATTGGCGGAAATAGCTCGCCACCTCGTCGTAAGAGCCGACCAGCAACGGTCCGCGGAACGCCTTGCCTTGCTCGACAGGAAAATAAATCCGCTCTTCTTCTTCCGTATAAAATCCGGCCATTCTCCCCTGCTTTTTCACAATTTGCATGAAGCGCATCGGAACTTCCTCTTTGGCAATCTCCAGCGCTTCCTGAGAAGTCGGGCGCGCGATAATCCCCAGCCGGCAACACAATTCCACATGGGAGTCGTAAAGAATGTCAAAGCTTTTGACAAGCTGCGAGACCGGGCTTGCCAACTGGATGGCGACATCGACCGACTGGTGGGCAGCCTTTTGAAACAAAGTGGAAGCGCCTGGCATAAAAATAATCGGCTTCAAATCTTCCTCGACCTTGGCAAACACTTGCAGGTCATGATAGGTGAAGTATTTGCCTTCGTAGGTCAAAGGCTCATTCGAGTCGAGCAAGGCTCGCAAAATCTCGATATACTCGACCAGCCGATCAAACCGCTCTTCGGCCGGAACCGTATCATGGACTTGTCTAAGCTCCGATGGCGATTGACCGGGGATCATATTTAACGCCACCTTGCGCCCGAACAAATGAACAAGCGAGTGGATCATTTTCGCTGCTGTGAACGGCGGAATCGTATTTGGCTGCAAGGCGATGATCGGCAAATGCTCCTTCGTAGCCTGTAAGGTGCTGGTCGCCACAATCCACGGATCGAGAGTCGTGTGCTGATAAAACAGCAAGGACCCGGTAAAGCCGTTTGCCTCCAGCAAATTCGCGGCCTCATGGATGATCTGGAGCTGATTTTGGTCATGGTGATGGAGCCACATCGGTAAATCTGCATAAAATTTCATCGGTTTTTCCACCTTTCAAAAGAAATGATATGCTCTGGCAAAAGAGCCGAGCGGTTGTCGTCTTACTGGCTCACTTTGCCCTCGATGTAGGCAATCAACTGCTGGATCGTTTCAAACAGTTCGACATTTAACATGTCATCGTCAAATTGAAACCCAAATTCGTTTTCAATCGCTACCACCAAGCGAATAAAGCCGAGCGAGTTGATCCCGACATCCTGCAAGCGAATGTGCTGGGAAGAGAAATCGACTCCGCTCTGCTGCACTTGTTCTGGACCTACTTGCAGCTCTTGCATCTGGCTCATGTAGATGTGCACCAATTTTTCTTCAATTTCGTTTTTGGTTATCATCCAAGTATCCTCCGTTCATTGTTTGGAAAATAGAAAAGACTTTGCTCTGCTTGGGCAAACGGCCGAGGAAACGCGAAAAACTACAATAGTTGCGGCTGATGCCTTTTCAGCACGCTCAAAAACTCCTCGATCGCCAGCGCTTCCGCTTCCGCTAGTTCATCGAGATACCGCATGATTTTATGCAAGGTCGCCTCTTCCTGCTGCATGTAAAATTTCAGCATGAGATTGCGCGTATTCCGCGCTTTGCGCTCAATCTCGCCATACGCCGCACGAAGCTGATTGGGCGAGGTCAGATAGTCGGTGTGTTCCTCCATGTACTTGATCCGGGCTACCATCAAGTTTTTGTGCTCCCACAAGCTGTGGACGTGACGAACGTCGAGGCTGGCCTTGCCCGCAAGCAAGCGCTCGTAATAGTCTTGCAGGCACGGATAGGTGTCCAATCCGTAGGCGCAATGATCCCACGGATTGGCAACCATGCGAAATCGCCTGGACGTGTTGCTCGACTTCAAATATTCTTCCAGCGTTTCCTGCACCAATGCCAGATCAAACTCATACGCTCCCGCATCCTTCACCTTGTACAAGTAGATACGATTGCAAACGGCCTGGTGATCAATCTGGGCGATGCTGTCATACGCCAGCGCAAAGTCTTGGAAGGACGCGCTCGTCGTGGCCAGCATCTGTTTGTCTGTAAAGCCGAGCAATTGAAAGGTTTCGTTCTGAAGATCGACTCCGTGCACCAGCACATCGTGGGAGAAATGGCTTTTTTGATAGACCGCGCGCTCGGGAATGTAAAACTCATCGACATTCAGGTACACATAGTAGCCTTCCAAGAGGCAATCGCGAACGAAATCGACGATGTTTCTGTTGACGATGCCCATCGTGCCCCGCTGCAATTGCTCGACGTGCAGCCATGGATTCAGCGTGTAGTCGTGAATGTAAAACGTAAACGGAACAGGCGGGTCAGGGCGCTTGTCGAAGCACACCTGGATAAAATTGCTGTATAGCCAGGGCAGACTTCGTTTGTCCTGCAAGACGATACATAGAGGAAAGGCAAAAAATTGATAGCCGTAAATGGGCGGCTGGACGACTGGCAGCGTTACGCTCTTCACAAGCATCTCCTCTTTTCCGTTTCGAATCAGGATTTTTCGTGCATGGCTACAAGCAAGCTGTGCCTTTTATTCCAAAAAGGGAGCGATCATCGAGCCAGCCAGCTTTTTGATTTCTGCGGGCGCTCCTTTGGCGATGATTTCGCCGCCTTTGTGGCCCGCGCCTGGTCCCAGCTCGATCAAGTAGTCACAATAGGAGAGCACGTACGGATCGTGCTCGATGAGCAGGACAGAGTGCCCGCTTGCGATCAGCTTGCCGAGAATCACCAGCAATTTTTCGGTGTCATAGTAGCTGAGTCCGACAGTCGGTTCATCCAAAATGTACAAGTAGCTTCCTTTGCTGCTTTTCCCCAGCTCTCTCGCCAATTTCAAGCGCTGGGCTTCCCCGCCGCTCAATGTAGTGAGGCTTTGCCCGATGAGGATATAGCCCATGCCAAGCTCTTCGATTGTGCCGAGCATCTTGCTGATTTTGGCGTGATCCTGGAAAAACTCGTGCGCTTCGGAAATCGACATCTCCAGAATGTCGGAGATCGTGCGCTCTTTGTAGCGAACTTGCATCACTTCCTGCTTGAATCTCTTGCCTCGGCAGGAAGGGCACGGGTCGCTGAACGTCAGCTGCCCCAGCCATCTTTTGATATGCCCGTTTCCGTTGCAAACCGGACACGAGCCTGTCGAGTTGAACGAAAAAGAGCTGCGCGTAAACTGAAGGGCGATGGCCTCCTCCTGCATGGAAAAAATATGCCGGATGTGGTCCCATACCCCCAAAAACGTGGCTACGCAAGAATTTTCATGGCGGCGTGCCAGCTTTTGCGTAACGACGATGCAGCCATCAATGTTTTCGGCTCCGGAAAGCTTGGCGTCGGCTTGCGCATGGGCAAAGTCGTCGTCGTGCTCCTCTTCTTCCTCCACCAGCGGTTTTTGCTTGCCCGCTTTTGCCTTGAACGATGACTGGAGCTTGGGAATGAGCGTATCGATCACCAAGGAGCTTTTGCCGCTGCCGGACAGTCCGCTGATTCCGACGATGGCGTGCAGCGGTATATCGACGTCGATGTTTTTCAGGTTGTTTGTTCGCGCGTTTCGGATCGACAGCTTGGCAGCAGACGCGTCCACACCGCATGCGTATTCTTTGCGAGGATGCTTTTTCTCGCGCAAATACTGGGCAGTGATCGAATTGCGGGAATGGAGAAAGCCGGGGAAGCTCCCCTGATAGACGATCGTACCGCCAAGCTGGCCAGCCAAAGGGCCAAAGTCGATGATGTAGTCGGCATGCTTGATGACGCTTTCATCATGCTCTACGACAATGACCGTATTTCCCTGTTGCTTTAACCGATGAAAGCTTTCGATGATCTTTTCTTTTTCCTTTTCGTGCAATCCGGCTGTAGGCTCGTCAAAAATGTAGATGATCGAATCGACCTTAGCCGACAAATGCGACATGATGTGCAGCCGCTGGGTCTCCCCTCCGCTCAGCGTCGGGATTTCGCGATACAGGTTCAAATAGGACAAGCCGACCGTCTCCAGACAATCCAGCTTGCGCAAAATCTCTCCAAGCAAATGGGCAATAAAAGGAGTATGCGGCCGCGCCGTCTGGTAATGCCGGAGGAACGCTGCCAGGTCGCCTACGTTCATTTGGCTAAGCTGTCCGATATGCTTGTTTTCGATCGTGATGGAAAGCGCTTTTGGTCCAAGCCGGAACCCTTGGCATCTCGTGCACGGCCGCGTCGTCTGTAGATCGGGAATTTGCTGTACGTTGATCTTTTTCAGCTTTTCTTCAATGACGACAGTGACTCCGTAAAAGATCAGGTGGCCTTTGCTCTGCGTCCGCTTGGGGCGATAATGCAAAAACGTTTCCTTGGCTTCCCTCGGCAAATCGGCAAAAGGCGTGTCCGCGCTCAACTGAAAGTGCTTGGTGAAATTGTCCAGCCGCTTGTACACGTACTCCTTTTCCTCTTTTTTCGCGTTGGGGAATTGGTAGGCGAACTGATGCCAGCGTTCAATCGTTTCGCGCTCAGACGGCAAAATCTTCTCCACGTTCACCTCGACCACGCTGCCCCGCCCTCCGCAAGCCGGGCATGAGCCGTGCGGAGAGTTGAACATGAACAGCCCCGGCACAAATTCGTCCAGTTGGTAAGGGCTTGCCTCTTTGCCCGCTCGTTGTCCCTCCTGGGCATAAATGATCGCCAACAAGTTGAGGATGCGGGTGACGGAGCCGACGACCGATCGCGGGTTCAGATTGCTGACCGTTCTCTGCTGTACGGCAATCGTCGGACTCAGTCCCTGGATCATGTCAAACGAGTCGTAGTGCAGCACATCGTGCGCAATGCCCAGCGCTTCCAAATAAATGCGCTGTCCCTCGTGATGCAAGGTGTCAAAAATAAAGCTGGATTTCCCCGACCCGCTGACTCCCGTGACCACGATAAATTGCTGCTTGGGAATCGTCGTTGTAATGTTTTTCAGATTATGCAGCTTGGCGTTGTAGACTTCAATGTGCACCCGTTCTCCATTCCTTCCCACTGATCGATGTTCGCTGTTCCTTGACGTGCTGCATGATCCCTCGCAAACCAAGCTCGTACACATTGGCCTTCAAGCCGATCACATGTCCCACAGCGTTTGCGAAAAAGATCGATTCAGCATGCCAGCCGCCCCGTTCAAAAATATTGGACATGTGCACCTCGACATAGGGAATGCCGACTGCAGTCAACGCGTCCAGTATCGAGTATCCGGTCTTGGAGAAACCCGCCGGATTTATAACCACACCGTCCAGGGCATGCAGTTGCTGTTGAATGAAATCGACAATTTCCCCTTCGTGATTAGATTGAAAAAAGAGGATGTCCACTTGCCATTCACCAGCCAGTTTGTTCAGCCTGTCCTCGATTTGCTTCCAGGTGACGGTCCCGTAAATTCCGGTTTCCCGCAATCCGAGCAGATTCATGTTCGGTCCATTGACAATGGCAATTTTCATATCGTTAATCATTCTCCTACGTGGCATGCGCCCTACTTTATCTGATTTTTTGCCTCTGCCCACAAATCGGCAACCCCGTCAACGCTAGGGATAGCCACCAGCAGACGTTTCACTTCGTCCAACAATTGCGCGACAGTGTCGTGGGCAAATTGGTTGCTGTCGTATTCGGCCCGGATCGTGAAGTGTTCCTCTCCCGGGTTGACAAACAGGCGCAGTGGAAGATGGAGTTGACCGCTGCTCTCGGCTTGAAACGGCCTTTGCTCGCCAGCTTGCCCCTGAAACGGGAAATGCGTATACACGAGGCTTCGCGTGTTGATCACCGTTTGCAAAAAATCGAGCGGGATTTGCGACCACTGGGCAATTTGCTGCAACGTAATGTACTCGTAGCGCCTGATGGTCACGATTTTTTTCTGCAAGGCGACAAACCACGCTTTGACCTGATCGGTGTCGCTGTAGGTCAGCCGGACTGGCAGGCTGTTTGTGAACAATCCGACCATTTTGTCCATTTGCTCGATTTCCGGGACCCGTCCCGATGTAATCATCCCGATCAGCACGTCATGCTGTGCGAACAAGCGCGCTTGCGCCAACCCCCACGCACCTAAGACTACCGTATTTATCGTTAATTGGTTCTTTCTGGAAAATTCTCTTACAGTATAGACCTCGTCTTGCGCAAGGGCAACACTTTTCACAGCACTCACGTAGCTGTTTCGCTGGCTCGGTGTCGTCTGCACAAATTGCTCCTGATAGCGGAACTTGCCTAGCTCCTCTGTCCAAAAACGCTTCGCTTCCTGGTCATCCTGCCGTTTTTGCCACTTCACATAGTCGAGGAAAGGAGTCGCTTGCATGTGCGGCTCGCTGATGAGCGATTCGCCAAGCTGATAGTTTGCCCATACTTCCTGCAAAATGAGATTCATGCTCCAGCCGTCAAACAGGGAATTTTGATAAGTCCAGACAAATTGATAGCTTGCCTTGCTGTATTGGATGAGCTGGAAACGCATCTGCGGAACTTCATCCACCTTGAAGTTTTTTTGTCGTTCCTCTGCGATCCATTCGCCCAAAGCGCGCTGCTGCTCTGCCTCAGACAGCTTTGTCCAATCAAGCACGTCGATAGAAACCTCTACTTGTCTTTTCACGAATTGCACCGGGTTGGATATCCTTCTCCAGATAAACCCGGTTCGCAGCACAGAATGGCGGTCGATCACTCTCTGCCAGGCCATCCGGAAATCGTGGAGCCTCAGTTCCTCCGCAATCGGGAACGAGAGCACGTTGACAGTGCCCTGTCTGGCGTGAAGAATATTGTGGTTCAAGACAAGCAGCTGCATGAAGGTCAGCGGATAGACGCTTTCCACTTCTTGCGCATCCACTGTACCCCGCAAAATTTCCTGATCGGCCTGACCGATGCTGAAAAACAGCGTGCCTGGCGTGACATCTGGCAGAGCGTTCCCGGATGATTCGCTGTTGCTTTCCAGGCTGATCTGCCTCGCCTGCTGCTCCTGTATGGTCAGGTCTTCCCCCGCCACTGCTTCCGTCGACGGCTGGCTGTCGCTTTCCAGTCGAATTTGCTTCGCCAATTCCTCCATCGTCGAGTAATCAAACAGCAGATCGGAGGCAATCTCAATCTGCTGTTCTTTCAACCGCGAAGCGAACTGGATGGCCGTCACGGAATCGCCGCCCAGGTCAAAAAAGTCGTCATGGACGCCGATTGGTTTTTTGCCGAGCAGTTCCTCTAAAATGGTACACAGCCACGCGGCCATGTCCTCCTGTCGCTGCTGACGCGGCGGCTGCGCGGGAGCCGAAGCGCTGGCGAGCGGTGCGAGCTTTTCTGCGGGAGAGTCAGTAGAAAAGCTCGCCAGCAGTTCTTCCAGTTGCCGCATCTGGAGCGCATTTAGCGTGTAGCTGGCCTGTCCGTCCCGGATGAACTGCTCGCCCTGTTTGATCAGAAGCGCAGATGGAGACAGCCGCTTTTCGCTGCCAGATGTGTCGACAGGCGCTGCGAACGATCGCTCAATCCAGTAATATTGCCTGTCAAAAGCGTACGTCGGCAAAGGCAGTCGGCGCGGGTGCTGTGGCGCATGGACGTTTTTCCAGTTGATGCTCGCCTTGTACAGCCACAGTCGCCCTAACGAGCCAAGCAGCGTTTTGCAGGCGGATTCGCTTTCCGTGGAAGCAGGCAAGGAAGACAGCAATGGCGCGGAGTGAAACTGTTCGCTTGCTGCCAGCCGTTCAAGCTGCTTGTTCCCTGGACCGACTTCGAGAAACACGGGCTTTTTCACCTGGGCAAGTGCAGGCAAGCTGGCGACATCCATCCCTTGACCGGACAAGCCGACCAGCTCCCGCCAATAGTCCAAGGAGGTCGCCTGTTCTTCCGTTATCCACGTGCCGCTTCGATTCGACAAGAACGGAATCGTCGGTTGAGCAAGCGCAATGTCTGCATGGAAATCCCCGCGGAAAAACAGCAGCTGCAAAGCGTCTTCCCAAGCCAAAACGCCTGCGAGACACGCACTGACGTACTCCCCGAGCCAATCCCCCGCCATCGCTTTTGGCGTCACTCCCCAGTGAAGCCATAGCTGCGCCAGCGAGTATTCCAGGATGAACAGTGCGATTGTGCCATGGGGCGAATCATTGTCCAGCATCGCGTTGGCATCCAGCCGAAGCATGCGTTCCGCGAACCGGAAGCATTGATTCATCTGCTCCCGCAAGAAAGGAATTTGCTGATACAAGTCGCGGGCCATGTTGCCATGCGTGGCGCTCCCTGCTGGTGAAAAGACAAAAACGACCGCCTTCTCTTCCGCGCTCCCCTCTGTCTCGTTGCAAACGAACCGCAGCTTCTCTGGATGGGCAAGCGCCTCTTGCCCACGGCACAGGACAATCCCGCGAAAATCGAACGACTCCCGGCCTGTTTGCAGCGTGTAGGCTACTTGTGCGAGGTTAACTTGCGGATTTTCCCGCAGAAAAGCGAGCACATTTTCATAGTTGCGCTGTCTCGCCGCACTTGTTTTCCCCGAAATCGTCAGCAGTTGCCACTCGTTCGCTTCTTCCCGGAAGTGCATCGCTGGAGGCGCTTCGACAATTACGTGCGCATTGGTCCCGCCGATGCCAAACGAGCTGACGCCAGCCACCCTTTTGCTTGCCTCCGCACGCCAGCTCACCGGGGTGTTATTCAACCGGAACGGGCTGTTCTCCAATTCGAGCTGCGGATTCGGCTTTTGCAGATGCAAGAGCGGCGGGATCGTTTCGTGGTGGATGGCGAGAACGGTTTTGATCAGGCCCGCGATGCCGGAAGCGGTGTTCAGATGTCCCACATTCGCTTTGACCGATCCGATGTAGCATGGATCGGCCGGGTCGCGCTCCTTGAAAACTTCCTTGAGGGCCGCCATCTCTACCCGATCCCCCAATTTCGTTCCTGTGCCGTGTGCCTCCACATAGCCAATCTCGTGCGGAGTCACTCCGGCCACTTCCATCGCTTCGGAAATGACTTGAATCTGGCCCTCGAACCCGGGAGCAGTGTATCCCACTTTGCCTGCGCCGTCGTTGTTAATGGCCGAACCGCTAATGACTGCGTAAATATGATCCTTGTCCTGGATAGCCTCGTCCAGCCTTTTGAGCACAATCACGCCCACGCCGTCGCCGAAGACAGTTCCTTCCGCTTTTTCATCGAAGCAGCGGCAGTGTCCATCCGGCGATTCGATGCCCCCTTGCTTGTACAAATAGCCATGCTTGCCGAGAAACTGGACAGATACGCCTCCCGCCAAGGCCATGTCGCACTCCCCGTTCAGCAAGCTCTGGCATGCCAGGTGCACGCTCACCAACGAGGAGGAGCAAGCCGTCTGTACAGAAAAGCTCGGGCCAGTCAAATTCAATTTGTAGGAAACGCGTGTCGTCAAAAAATCTTTGTCGTTTCCGACCTCGATTTGGCGATGGTCCAAAATGCGCAGCAAGTCTGGACGGCTGACCACATGCGTCAAATATTTGTTCGCCCCGATCCCGGCGAATACGCCCACCGCTCCGTCAAGTTGCGACACGCTTTGTCCGGCATCCTCCAGCGCATTCCAGGCAGCTTCCAGAAACAGGCGCTGCTGGGGATCAATGATTTCCGCTTCTCGCGGCGTATATTGGAAAAAGGCTGCATCAAACCATTCGATCTCTGTCAGTTGACCGCAAGCCGGCACATAGTCCGGCCGATCGAGCAGAGCCGGGTCTACGCCCGACTCCAACAGCTCCTCTTTTGTGAAAAAGCGGATTCCTTCCACGCCTTCGACCAGATTGTGCCAGTACCGCTGAATGTTTTCCGCTTGCGGAAATTTTCCCGCCATGCCGATGATGGCGATTTTCTCGCTGAGCGCATGAGCATTTTCCATCGCGATTTTCCTTTCCCCCAAACGGCTCCTTAGCTTCGCATGGTTCTTCGTCTTTTTCGCAGTTCTGCTCTTTTTTGTCCCGCTTCCACGCTTGAACGGTTCACGGCAGTTGCTTTGATCTGCTCGGCAATCTTTTCGATCGTCGTATATTGGAAAAGCTCCACAATCGACATGTCGTGGGACAGCTCCGTCTGGATCAGCTCCTGCAATTGCACGATCAGCAAGGAGTTTCCACCTATATCAAAAAAGTTTTCGTGGATTCCGATGTTAGGCGCGCCAAGCAGCTTTCTCCAGATTTCCACGAGCTTTTTCTCGACCTCATCCCGGGCTTCCGCAAACAGAGGGCTGGCCTCTGCATACTGGCAATGCTGCTCCATTGCCTTCCAGTCCATTTTGCCGTTCGGGGTCAACCAGAACTGCTCGACGTGGAAAAATTGGGCGGGAACCATGTATTCCGGCAGTTTTTTCCGCGCGTACTCCTTCAATTGACCCATCGGGAGCGGCCTGTCTGCTGTGTAGTAGCAAACGATTTTGCTTGTCTCCCCGTCTTTTACCGTCGTCACGGCGATCTGTTGCAGCGCCGCCGCATCCCGGAGCGCATGTTCGATCTCGCCAAGCTCGATACGGTAACCGCGCACTTTTACCAACTGATCTCTTCTGCCGATAAATTCGATGTTGCCATCCGGCAAGTAACGACCGAGATCGCCTGTTTTGTAGCAAAGCTGGCCGCTGGCTCGCTGGATGAATGCTTGACTCGTCCGTTCCTCGTCCCGGAAGTAGCCGCTGGTCACATTTTGCCCGGCTACGTAAATTTCACCGATCACTCCCGGCGGGCAAACGTTGCCATCCGGCGCCAAAATCATGATTTGATTATTGGCAATCGGTTTGCCAATGAGCACAGCCCCATACGGAGCCTCTGCGTCTGCCTCTGGCTCCACTTGGTAGCTGGACACCCAGATCGTCGTCTCGGTCGGTCCGTACATGTTGCGAATGTCAGCAGACGGCAGCACTTGCCGTACTTGTTTGGCCAAGGCAAAGCTCCACGCTTCTCCGCCCAGCAGCACGTGTCTGATCGATGGCAGCACGAAGGAATGACCATGCCGCTCCTTGTTGGCTTTCAAATAAGTCGTGAGCTGCACCATCAAGCTCGGTACCGAATGCCAGATCGAGACCTGCTGCTGCTCCATGTACGCCAGCAATCGGTCCATATCCTTGAGCCTGTCTTGCGTCAAGATGCAAAGACGCCCTCCGCTCAACAGCGCCCCGAATAGTTCAAAGACAGAGATATCAAAGCTGATCGAGGTGACCAGCATGAACACATCGTCGGCCCGGAGCCGGAAGTCAGCTATGCTCCACGCCAAAAAATTATGGACGTTGGCATGGGTAACCAGCACGCCTTTTGGCTTGCCTGTTGAACCAGAAGTGTACATGATATACATCCAGTCAGCTCCGCTGCTCGTTGTCGGCGGATTGGACGTGGACAGTGCTTGCTCCCGGCGAGCGGCATCCATCGCGCTTGCAGCATAGTCCTCTTGGAACAGGCTCAGATTGACAAGCTCGATCTGTTGCTCCTGTCCGATTCGCCCCGCTTTTTCCAGCAAGCGATTTTCGGTCAGCAACAGCTTGGCTCCGCTGTGCGCGAGAATGTAAGCAATGCGCTCCTCGGGATAGCCTGGATCGAGCGGCACGTAGGCGCCACCCGCTTTCAAAATCGCCAAAATGCCCACGACTGTCTGGAAGCTTCGGTCGACCAAAATACCGACGGGCACATTTTTGCCGACGCCCTTGTCTATGAGCAGCCAGGCGAGCTGATTGGCCTGTTCGTTTAGTGCCTGATACGTCATTTGCTCGTCTTCGCATACTAGCGCGATCGCATGCGGCGTTTTTTGCGCCTGGGCTTCAAACTGCTTGTGGATCGGCAGAGGCTCCTGCCCGTCCATCTGCGCCCCTTGAAAACGGTGCAGCAGCTCCTCCGCCTCTGGGCCAGTCAGCAGGGCCGCTTCTTTGAGCGGGATTTCCGGGCGCTCTGTCACTTGTGCGAGTATGTGCAGGAAAAAGCGGGCAAACTGCCGGATCGTGCTGTCCGTATACAAGTCCGAATTGTACTCAAAGGAAATCTCGATTCGCTGATCGCTTTCCTTCGCGAGGCAACTCAGTTCAAACTGACTGATCCCGTCATTTTCCAGATGCAGCTTGTCAAAAAACTGGAACAGCACATTGTAGACGGGATTTCTCGCCAAATCACGCTCCGGATTGACCTTTTCCACCAGCAGATCAAACGGGTATTGCGCTTTGTCGATCGCCGCCCAAACCTTTTGCTGTACGACATGCTGCAACTGTGAAAACGTAGAGATGTCTTTGAAAGAAACGCGAATGCACAAAGTGTTAATGAATATCCCCACTACTTCTTCCCATTTCTTTTGGTTTCTTCCAGCAGTAGGCACACCGACGATAATGTCTTCGTCCTGCGACAGCTTGTGCAGCAACAGGAAGTAGGCGCTCAGCAAAACATTGCTATACGTAATCTGCTCTTGCTCCGTGTGGGTCTTGAGCTTTTCATACAGCTCGCCGCCGATCTCGAACTTGTAATAGCTGCCGTTGTACGTTTGCACGGAAGGACGCTTTTTGTCAGCAGGCAACGCCAACGTCGGCAACGGCTTCGCCAGTTCGTTCAGCCAGTAGCTTTCGTGCTCCGTGAACTCCCCGCTGTTTTCCCAGTCTTTTTGTGCGGCAATCCAGTCAAAGTAATCGTGCTTCGCCTCGGCCAGCCTTGGCGACTGCTGCTGCAAAAACGACTGGTAAACGCCGAACAGCTCCCGGTAAAAAATATCGATGCTCCAGCCGTCCGTAAGAATATGGTGAAAATTGACGTAGAGACAAAACCTCTCCTTGGCAAGCTGGTAAAGATAGATGCGATACGGAGGCGACTCCAGGTCGAACGGCTTCATTTTTTGCTCGTGGATGCTTTTTTCCAGCAAAAGCGCCTGGTCTGTCTGTTCAGTGAGATTCATCACCTGGATAGTCGGACGGTACTCCGGCAACGCTTCCTGCACGGGACTTCCGTCTTTGAGCGTAAATCGTGTGCGCAGCATGACGTGTCGGGCAGCGAGATAAGCGACAGCCCGTTCCAGGAGCGCAACGTCAATCGCCATCTCATACGTGCGAATAAACGGCAGATTGTAGGCGACCAGCTCAGGATTCATTTTTTGCAAAAACCAGATGCGTCTCTGCGCGTGCGACAGCGGCATGACCCGCTTGTCTGGAACCGCTTCTCTTGGCTTGGCTGCTTCTCCCCCGCTGCGTTCCTGCTGCTTCTGCCGGACAAACTCGGCCAAATCAGGAATGGTCAAATGCGTAAACACATCCTGTACCGACAAGGTCACCTGGCATTGCTCGTTGATCCGGTTGGCAATCTTGATGCCCATGATCGAGGTTCCGCCCAGTTCGTAAAAATGATCGTAAATATCGATGGTCGGCATGCGGAAGACGTTGCCCCAGATTTGTGCAATCTGCTGTTCGAGATCGGTATAGGTGTCATCGGCTCTGCCCGTCAGCTCTACGTTTATCTCGACCTCCGGCAATTTGATCTTCGCCCGAATCTCGGGAGCCAGTGCGATCGGCAGCGCGTTGTTCCAGAACAAGTCATTGTCCGTATTGATTTCCCCGATGACGACGCTTGTCAGGTTCTTGTGCAGGACTTGCTCGAATGCCTTGATCGCCCGGCGAGGCGAAATGGAGCGAAAAGCAGCATCAAGGCTGGCGCCCGAATGTTTTGCCATGCCTGTATTCATCCACGTCGTCCAGTTGATCGTGATGATCCGCGTAGGCGAGCTTGCGACTCCGGAAAAAGCATCGAGGTAGCTATTGGCCGCCGCGTAATCCCCCAAGTAAATGCCCCCGACTACCGCCGCGATGGACGAAAACAAAACGAGAAACTCAGGCGGATTTTCGCGCGTCAACGCATGCAGATGCTCTGTCCCGCTAATTTTGGCAGCCAGCCCGGCCGAAAATGCCGCTTCGTCCTTGTCCACGAGCATGCCGCTTCCCGGCAAGCCTGCGGCGTGAATGATGCCGTCGATTTTTCCGTGGACGCGGTAGATGTCGCGTATGGCCGAGGCTATCTCATCGCGGTTGGCTACATCGGCGCTGTATGTATACACCTGGGAACCGTTGCTCTCCATGCTTTTCAGTTGATGCAGCAACTTGCCCCATTGCTCGTGCTGGCTGAACTCGTCCCACAAGGAACGCTCGGGCAATTTGGTGCGGCTGATGAGAACCAGCTTTACCTTGTACGTGAGGGCAATATGCTTCGCAAGCTCCAGGCCGATTCCGCCCGTGCCGCCTGTAATGACGTACACGCCTTGCTCCTTGAAGCGCAGGCCGCTGTCGTCAACCGCTGACAAGTCCAACGGCGCCAACTGGGGATAGTATCTTTGACCAACACGATGCGCGATCTGATAATGTCCGGTGCTTCCCAAAGCTTCCGCCGCGATATCGCTGACAGTTGTAGCATCATCGAAGTCGATGCACCTGCAAGGCAGTCCGCTGTTTTCCTCCCGAATGACTTTTCCCAGCCCAAACAAGGCAGCAACTTCCGGCTGGACGCTGACATCGTCAGCCAGGACTCGCTGCGCGTTTTTCCCGACCAGGACGAGCTCGATTGGAGCAGAGCGAGTTTTTCCTAATGCTTTTGTCAAATAAAACAGCGCGTGCAAAAGCTGCCCGGCATCGGCATGTTCATAGTCGGGTTCGGCTGTTTTTCCGACAGCGACAGCGAAGACGACTTTGCTGAGCGCTGCCTGGCTTGTATCGCGAATGAGCTGGTCAAAATCGGCTTGCGAGCATGCCAGTCCATACCGGGAGGCGTTCTCCTGGCGATAGGCTGTCGTCGTCAGCCGGGCATGAACGACATGCTGGCTGCGCGCAGCGATGGCGTCGGCCAGCTCGCAGCCCCAATCGGTAGAGTCGGTAATGACCAGCACATTCTCTGCTCTCTCCGGTTGTGCGGAGAAAGGCTCGGCAGGGACCCACTGGATGCGCTGATAAAGAGCATGCTCGGCTGCGGGTAGTACGGATGGCCCTTCGCTCGCAAGCGCGCTGCTTCCCGCTGCGTTTGGCACGGAGCCGTTCGCTTGTTTGTCCGCTTTTGGCCAGATTTTGATTTTGTCAAATGGATACACAGGCAAGTTCAGCTTTTGTCGCGGCTGACGGTATACCAACTCCCACGGGATCGACATTCCCGCGACGTATTGCTCCGCCAGCTTTTCCAGTGACGCTCTCGTCTGCCAGCCGTCACGGTCGGTCGTGGCCGACACGTCCGGGACAGCAAAAGAGCTGGCGGGATTGCCGCCGTCACGGCTGGATTCGGCACGCAGATAGAGGTAAATTCCTTTGTCTTTCGCCGCTTCTGCTTGGGACAAATCTGCCTGGAGCAACTGCTGCAGCAATTGTTCTTCGGACTGGAACACGAACGCGATCCGGTTCTCGTATTGCCCTCTGCCTGTGTTTGCTGTATAGCAAAGATCTTCAAGATTGGTTGATGGATGCGTATGCAAATAGGAATGGTAGGATTTCAGCAATTCAACCAGTGCTGGCTTGCTCTTGGCGGAGAGCGTCAAAAGATGAACTGGCGGCAAAAGCTCTGCTTCTGTCTCCGCTTCCAGACGGTCGCTTTCCGGCGCTTCCTCCACGACGACATGGCAATTGGTTCCACTGAAGCCAAACGAGTTGACCCCGGCACGAAGCAGTGCCTCCCCATCCGCTCTTTTCCAGTCTCTCAGCTCGGCGACGATTTCGACCGCAGCGTTTTGCGGATCGAGAAAAGGGTTTGCAGACTGATAGTGCAGCGTAGCAGGAATTTTTTTGTGCCGGAGAGCCAGCACGACTTTGATGAGCGAAGCCAGACCTGATGCGGCAACGGTATGGCCGATATTCGTCTTGACAGAACCGACCCCGCACACATGAGGCCGGGACGCAGCTTGTTGAAACGCGTCGTTGATCGCCTGCAACTCGATCGAATCGCCCAACAGCGTGCCTGTGCCATGCGCTTCGATATAGGAGATGGACAGCGGATCGATTTTGGCTTTTTCCCACGTGCGCAAAAACAGTTGCGTCTCGGCATCCGGATTGGGGGCGGTCAAGCCGTTGGAAGCGCCGTCTGCATTGACGCCGCTTCCTTTGATAACCGCATAGACGGGATCGCGATCTTCCCGCGCCTTCGCTAACGGCTTGAGCATGAGCGCTGTGATTCCTTCGCTCCAGATCGTTCCGTCGGCATTTTTGTCAAAAGCCTTCACTCTTCCATCGGACGTCTCCAAATCGTGCAGCTTTCCGGTCACTTGCGGAATGACCATCAGATTCACCCCGCCGACCAGCGCCGTTTCACACTCGTTGTTCGCCAGAGCCGTGCACGCCTGATGCAAGGCGACCAGCCCCGATGAGCACGCTGTGTTCAGCACGAAAGCAGGCCCGCGCAAGTCGAGAAAATACGAGATCCGATTGGACAAAAGTCCTACCAGGGAACCGACAAGCGACGAAATATCTTCGTTTTGCAGCAGGGAGCGGTAATGAGACTGGTAGGCCGTCTCCAATCCGACAAATACGCCCGTGTTGGAATGTTTCAGTCTGGCTCCCCCATACCCGGCATCCTCGATCGCATGGTAGGCCGTCTCAAGAAACAGTCGCTGATACGGCTCCATCGCCATCGCTTCTTTGTGTCCGATATGGAAAAAAGAGTGATCGAAGCAGGAAATTTGATCCAAGTAGCCAGCTTGATGATTGGCGTTTGCCAAAAGCTCTTCCAGCTCTGGAACGAAGCCGGATAAATCGTGCAACCGCTCTTCCGGGAAATACCCGATGCTGTTTACCCCCTGGACCAAATTGTGCCAAAACTGCTGGGGATTGCTTGCTCCGGGGAAGCGGCAGGCCATTCCAATGACGGCAATGTCCTGACGGTGCTTTCGCTCTGGACTGCGATTCAGCTTTTCCAACATGGAAATCGCCATTTCCTGATTGAGATGTCCCGATTTCAGCAACTGCAAAATGCTGTCATTCATCTCTTTTCGGCTACTCATCTTCTTCTCCCCACGCTTTCTTGTCTAGGTAGTCCAATATGTTTTCCATCGAAACATCGCCCTTGATAAAGTCGCTCAGCTTGTCCTGCAAGGGAACACTTTCGCTCTCTCCGACTTTGCGGGACGGTTCGTGTGCATTCGGCTTGTCTTTGTTTTCGAGATACTCCGCCATTTTGGCAATCGAAGGATAGGCGAACAGCGTGGCGATGTTGATCCGCCCCGGGTACAACTGCTCGATTTCCTTGACGAGACTCGTCGCGAGAATGGAGTTTCCTCCCGCCTCCTGAAAAGACTGGTACACATTCGCTTCCGGTATCCCCAATACTTTTTGCCAAACAGCAGCCAGTTGCGTTTCTACAGCGCTGTATCTGTGGTCGTTTCGCCCGCTCAATATCGGCACAAGCGGCTGGACTTCCGTCGTCTGCGCAGCAACCGTCTGTGTGAACAAGCTGCTGATTTCCGGCGAAATCGAAAACGGCAAGTGATAGCTGTGCGTCTGAAAATGCGCCTCGTTCAGCTCGCCGACGATTACGCGCGCAAGTTTTCTCGTTAAAACGGCATCCAAAATCTCGATCGCTTGGTCCGGATGCATGCCGTGAAACGGCGAAGCTTCTTTCTGAATGCGGTATCTCCCCGCCATGCCAGTCTCGTTCCAGGCAGGCCAGTTGATCGTCACGCTCCGTTGGCCTTTGGCGTGCCTGTAATCGCTAAAAGCGTCCAAGTAAGCGTTGGCAGCCGTATAATCAGCCTGTCCAAGCCCGCCAAGCAAGCTGGTCACAGAGGAAAACAGGACAAAAAAGTCGAGGTTGTCTTGCTCGGTGTAACGATCCAAAAGCCAGGTGCCGACGACCTTTGGATCGAGCACGTGAGCTATTTGGGCTTGCCCTTTGTTGATAAGCAGACCTTCACCAGCCACACCCGCGCAATGGAAAACGCCATGGATCGCCCCGTACTGCTGGCGAATCATGGCCAAAGCAGCTGCCAGCCTGCGCTCGTCAGCCACATCAACCGTATACACCTCTACAGAGGCTCCCTTTTCCTCAAGGCTGCGGATTTGTTCGATCTGGCCCGCTAGTGCGGAATCAGGCTGTTCCCGGACGATTTCCGCCCATTGTCCGCGTGGAGGAAAAGCACTTCTGCCGAGCAAGCACAGGTGTACTGGCCGCTTCCCAGCGAGATAGTGAGCGACTGCAAGCCCGATGTCGCCAAGTCCGCCCGTAATCAGGTAGACGCCGTTTTCCCGGATCGATATGTCCTGACGCTCTGCCTGTTGCAGCGTCTGCACTTCCAATCGTTCGACATACCGGACATTTTCCCGATACGCCACCTGGAAGTCTTCCTGTTCCGACACCAACTCATGCCAAAGTGTAGACGGCGAAGTAGCGCTATCGAGATCGAGGCAGCGGCATTTCCATTGCGGGTACTCCTGGGCGATCACTTTTGCCATGCCAAACAAAACGGCATGCTGCGGCTTCAAGGCCGCTTCCTGCCTGGTTACGGAAAACGCGTGGTCGCCCAACAGATACAGGCTGATCTCCTGGTGATACGACTGTTTCAACAGCTCGCACACAAGCTGGTAGAAGCTGTAGACGCTCCGGTTTTCCCACTCATGAAAGTCGTCCGCACACGCGAGCTTCTCCTCCGTCACGCCCATGCAGTGGACGATATGGCGAATGTCCCGATGCGCCAGCTCTTGCAGCAAGCGCGAAAAATCGTCCGCCGAGCCGACCTCGTATCGATGATCGCTGCCTTTTTGAAAAGCAGTACCGAAAGCAACTTCGATGACATCCGCTTCCCGCGCTTGCAGCTCCTGGAGCAACTGATGACTCCTGTTGCCCGTTCCGCTCAAAAACAGCCACGTGCCCTTTTTCGCGCCAGCTTGCCGCAACGGCGCTTTCGCTTTGTCGTCGCGCACCCATTGCAGGCGATAAGTTACATCTGCTCGCGTAGCACCTTCGTGGTTTTGCGCCCCGATCCAGTGCCGAACCGACTCGTACGGGTAGGCTGGCAATTCGATGATTCGATGCTGCGCTTTTTCATACAGGCGCTGCCACTGGATATCTGCCCCGTCTGTGTACATGGCAGCAATGTTTTGCAGGCTGTCCAGCGCAAAAGCTGTCCCGGTTTCTTTGTATTGCTGGATCGTTCTTTCCGCAATCGCCGTCCGCTTTACTTTTTCTTCCTCCAGCAGTCCGTGTTCAGAGGGATCATTTTGGTCAAGGATGACGCGGCTCACCTTGTACAAAATCCCTTGCTCGGCAGCCTGCTGCCTATTTTCCAGCCCTGTCGCATCCGCGTACTGGCATTTTTCCCGCAGCTCGGCCTGGTCGCGGAACAAGATCGCGATCCTGTGCTCGTAATGTCCGCGAGTCGCATTGGCTGTATAGCACAAATTTTGCACATCGACCGCAGTCGTCTCGTTGAGATAGTTGGCGTAGCGGCTGATTAGCGCACGCAAGGAGCCTTTTGTTCTCGCCGACAAAGCCAGCAGGTGCCAGCCTTGCTTGTCCTCGCTCTGCACAGGGGCGGCAGGCGGCTCTTCCAGCAAAACATGGCAATTCGTCCCGCTGAACCCAAACGAGCTGATGCCGCATCGACGCGGCGACTCCGTTGCGGTCCAATCCTGCAGCTTGTCGTTGACGTAAACGGGGGAATCCGCAAATTCGATAAATGGATTCGGTTGCTGGAAGTTTGCGACCGGGGGCAATTGTCCATGCTTGAAGGCCATAATCATTTTGATGACCGAAGCCATCCCCGACGCTCCTACCAGGTGGCCGATATTGGCTTTTACCGTACCTACCCCGCAAAATTGCTTTTTGTCCGTGAATCTGCGGAAAGCGTTGGCGATGCCCTTCATCTCGATCGGATCGCCCAATCTCGTTCCGGTGGCGTGCGCTTCGATATACGAAATCGTTTCCGGATCGATGTCGGCTGCTTTCCACGCCTCGATCAATGCTTTTTCCTGCGCTTCCGCATTCGGTGCGGTAATTCCGTTCGACGCTCCGTTGTTGTTCATGGCCGAGCCTTTGACGACAGCGTGGATCAGATGGTTGTCGCGCACGGCCTGATCCATGCGCTTCAACACGACGGTGCCTACTCCCTCTCCCCACATCGTGCCGTTCGCCTGCGCATCAAACGGGCGTATCGTTTCATCTGCGGAATCAATCAGCGAATTGTGCTGGGTAGGCAAGTACGCCAAAGAAACGCCTGCTACAATCGCCACATCGATTTCTCCTGCCTTCAAAGCCTGTGCAGCCAAGCACATGGCTGCGAGACTGGAAGAGCACGCCGTGTCCACGACCAGGCAAGGTCCTTTCAAGTTGAGGAAATACGCGATCCGGCTTGCCAGTATCCCTGTCGAGCCAGAGGTAACCTTCAAAGGATGCTGAATATCAATCATATTGTTGTACTCATTGCGTCCAGTCGTATCTTTGCCGATGTACACGCCCGTTTTCGTCCCGAACAGGCTTTTCCCGCCAAGCCCGCTGTTTTCCACAGCTTCATACACGTTTTGCAAAAGCAGGCGCTGTTCAGGGTCCATCAGCTCGGCCTCTTTGGGCGAAATATGGAAGAAACTAGAATCAAACCGATCGATAGTTTCCAGGTAACCGCCCTGACAGTAGGATTGGGCTGCGCTCAAATAACGGTCCGTGTCCTTTCTTCTGGAGGCGGGAAACGGCCGGATGGCATTGATGCCCGCGGTCAGATTGGTCCAAAACTGCTCGGCATTTTCCGCCAACGGGAATTGGCAGGCATAGCCGATGATGGCGTACTCGTCCTTTTGCTCAGACGGCACAGTCTGGCCTGCGGAGAAAGCGGTCCACTGTTCCAGCAGTCTTTTCGTCTCTTCCTGCGAATATTTGCTCTGTTTGTACCCTTCCAGGATCGACTCGACTGTAAGCGTGGCAGGTTCCGGCGCCTTCTGGCTGTCCAAGTAATTCGCCAGTTCAAAAATGGTCGGGTACAAATAAAGGTCTGCGACGTGCAGCGTGCCCGGGTACTTCTCGTTCCATTGCTTGTACAATTGCGCAGCGTGGATCGAATCGCCGCCCAATTGATGGAACGTATCGAACAGGCTGATGGACGACAGTCCGAGCACCTCTGCCCACAATTGCGCCAGCTCTTTTTGCGTCGCTGTAAATCCGTCCTGCTCCTTGAGCGCCACAGGTACAGGTGCGGCAGCAGCTGTGCGCCCCGGTTTTGCCGTATGCTTGAACACGTCTTTCTTCACGTCATCCGCCAGACGGAACGGCCAGATGTGCGAAAGCTCCAAAAGCTCGTTGGCATGATTGAACTGGCCGACGATCGTTTTGAACAGCTGGCGGCGGAGAATGTAGTCGAGCGCTTGCAGCGCCTGATGGGTCGGCAGGAAGCGGAAAACGTGCCTGTCCTCTTGCATGGAGAGCCTTGTAGCCGTCTCTTCCCACGTAGCCCAGTTGATCGAAAGCACTTTTTTGCCTTGCCGCTTGATCACTTCTGCCCAGCCGTCCAAAAAGGCATTGCCAGTGGCATAGCCAATAGCCCCGCGTCCCCCGGTGACAGAAACCGCCGAGGAAAAGAACAGGTAAAATCCTGTGTCGATCCCCTGCGTGAGGGTGTACAATAGCCAGCTTCCGTATGTTTTCACGGCATGTCTGCGCTCAAATTCCACTTCGCTCATCGCCAAATCTTCGAGATCGCCAACGCCGACGCCCGCGCAATGAATGATTCCGTCAAGGCGTTGGTGCGTCTGGCGGATCGTCTGAATCGTTCGTTTCATGTCTGCTTCGTCGCATATGTCTACACAGTGATAGTCCAGCGTGGAGCCGAGCGCTTCCACAGCCAGCACCGCATTGAGTTTATCCGCCAAACTTTTGTCTGTCTGCTCCCGGACTACCGCTGGCCATGTCTCTTTGTCCGGCAGCATCGTCTTGCCGAGCACGATCAGCTTCACTTTGTTTTTCTGGCTTAGGTATTTGCACACTTCCGTTCCCAATTGGCCCAAGCCGCCCGTAATCAGGAACACATCGCCCGCTTTGACAGTAAATGCGTCTTCCTGTGCACCCGCCTCCGCCACTCTTTCGATAATCTCGATGTAGCGGCGGTGCTGGCGCAGCGCTACGGAGTAATCCGTACCCTTCCGCTGTAGCTCGGCGAACAGCGGCTCAGGCTCGAAGCCGTCCGGGCTGATGTCGATATGGCGCATGGACAAGCCGTAGTTTTCCTGGCGAATCGATTTCCCGAGTCCGCCCAGCATATGCTGAAAAGGATCGCAGATCGCATCGCTCGGCTGCACGGCCTGGGCATTTTGCGTCATCAGGACGACATCCAGTTCTTTTGTCAGCTTCCCCGTCATTGCCAGCGCTTTGGCGAAAAGCAAAAGCGACCCTGCTGTCTGATTCATGGACGCTTGAAACGCCGTCCGTGATTCCGGCAGTTCAGCGAGAGCCGGGGACATAAATAAAATTTGCTCCAGTGACGAAAAATCAAGCTGCGTGCAGAAGGCAGCGATGTCTTCAAGCGTGCGCGAAACTTGGAAATAGTCCGGCGACACTTGTGCAGAGCATGCTCCCAGCTCGACCGTAATCAACCGCTTGGCCTGGTATTTTTCCGAAAAAAGCGGCCGCCAACTGGCTGTATCTGCCGCATCGACGATCAGCAGAACGGTATCGCGAGCAGCGGGCTGCTGGTTGTCCATGTCGGCAAGAGCTTCTTCTTTCCAGACAGTACGATAAAAAAGCTCTGCTTCTGCTTTCTTGGGCTGCACGCCAACAGGCCAAAACTTTTGCCGTTCCAGTATATTTCCCGGCAATGACAACTTGCGGCCGCCTTGGTACAGCAGCTTCCAGTCCATACTCGCTCCCTTTATGTAAAACGACGCAACCTGCTCCCGGATCATTTTCCCGTCAGTGGTCTTCCCGAGCCATTCCTTGATCGCTTCGTTTGCTTGCCTATCTAACGATTTTTTCTCTCGTTCCCTGATTTCCCACGCTTCGACCGCTTGTTTGTTATCCGGTACGACCTCGTGCCTTTGGTAGCTGATCGCCGGGTTTTCCGTCCACGCGGATACGCTGTTCGCCGTTTTCAGCTCGTTTAGCTTCTCCAGCAAATCCTCGTAGCTGTCGAAACTAATCGTGGCCCGGTGGGAGTAATGGTTGCGGGACGAGCTGACGGTAAAGCACAAATCCCCCAGGTCGACGTCCCGGTTTGTTAGCAAAAACTGCTGGTATTCTTTTGCCAGCTCCTGAAGCTTGTGCTCGCTTCTCGCCGATAAAACCAGCAAGTAGCTGCCTTGTCCGTGACTGGCTTGCCGGACAGCCTTTGGCGGCTCCTCCAGCAAAACGTGGCAATTGGTCCCACTGAATCCAAACGAATTAATTCCGATGCGGACAGGATGATCCTGCTGCTGCCATTTGGTCTGCACGTCATTGACAAAAACGGCTGAGTTGGCCAAGTCCATGTACGGGCTGGGCGACTGGAAATGCAACGAAGGCGGGATTTCCCCGTGCTGGAGCATCATGACTGCTTTGATTAAAGAGACAATCCCGGAAGCGCCCACCAGATGCCCAATGTTCGTTTTGACGGAGCCAACCCCGCAAAACTGCTTTTTGGACGTAAATGCTTGAAAGGCGTTGATAATCGACTGCAGCTCGATGGAATCGCCCAATACCGTGCCTGTCCCGTGGGCTTCGATGTAACGAATCGTTTCCGGATTGATTTGCGCCTGCTTCCAGACGCTTTTCAGAAGCTCTTCCTGCGCCTCGCCATTCGGAGCTGTAATGCCTTTGGACAAACCGTTGTTGTTGATCCCGCTGCCTTTTATGACCGCGTACACGACGTCGTTGTCCGCAAGCGCCTTTGACAACGGCTTCAGGAGCAGCCCTCCGCCACCTTCGCCCCATACGGTGCCTGTCGCCTCCTTGTCAAACGCCCGAATCTTCTCTTCGGCGGATTCGACCTGATCCAGCGACCCGTCTTCCTTGACTGGCGGAAAATAGAAAAGGCCGCTTATGCCGCCTACAAATGCCATGTCACATTCATTTCTGCGCAACGATTCGCAAGCAAAATGAAGCCCTACCAAACCGGAGGAGCACGATGTATCGAAGACGATGCTCGGCCCTTTCAGATTGTAGACATAGGAGATTCTGCTCGCCAAAATCCCCGGCCAGGAGCCAGTCAGGCTAAAAATATCCGGGCTGACGTAATGGCGGTACTCGATCCCTGTCACATGGTCTTTCCCGATAAAAACGCCTGTCTTCGAGCCGATGATATCCCGCGTCTCGTAACCGGCATTGAGCAAAGTCTCATAGGCAAGCTCCAGCATGATTCGCTGATAAGGCTCCATGGACAGCGCTTCTTTCGGCGAGATGCGAAACATGTCTGGATCAAAGAAGCTGATTTCGTCCAAATATCCGGCCTTTTTAAAGCGTTTATGGGCAAATCGCTGGTCGGAAAACAGCGCCTGTCCATCTTCGCGGCGATGGACAGGAAAGTCGTCGAGGCATTCTCTTCCCAAGCGAATGTTTTCCCAAAACTGCTGTACCGTATTCGCCTTGGGAAAGCGTCCCGAGATGCCGATAATCGCGATCTCGTCAGTCTTGGCTTCGCTTGCTTTTTGCAGGCTCGTGATGTATTCCGTCGCTTCCTTGGCCGATAGCTTCTTGGCTGCGACCAGCTCGTAAATGTACTTCTTCAATTTATCCATCTTCGTATCACCGCTTAGAGTTTAATCGAACAACTGCCCTATCTTTTGAAGTGCAGGAACTTATGCTCGGAAAACAACGCTTGCAGTTGTGCGTAATTTTCATCGGGGTCTTGCAAATAAAGAGCGATCTCATCAAGCAGTTGCAGCTCTTCCCAGTCCAGCTCGTCCATCTCTTTTTGGCAAAGCGGAGGATAGTCCCAGTAGCACAGCTCGTTTCCAAGAACGGCATTCAGGTCATAGCACAAGTTGTTGCGGATGTAGTGCATCCCCCACGATTTTTTGACCCCGAAAAGCTGGGGATTGATTTCTTTGTCGCGTGCCATCAGCCACGCGTCACCCGCCATCAGGAACTCATCGCCCTGAATATCGATGAGTTCCCAATCGGGATCGACCCTGATCCACCGTTTTTCGGCTTCTTCCCACACTTCGCAAATCCAGTGATCGATATATTTCCTGCCGTTCTCGGACAAATAGCTGGCAAAGCCGACCCGGCTGCGCACCGGGAGTCCCCGGGAGCGCAGCATGGAAATCAGCAGCAGCGAATGAAAGCGGCAAGAAATGAGCAGCCGCTCGCTTGGCAAACGTTCAAACGTGAGGCCATCTGCGTTGCGTTCGACCAGAGCCTCCAGCATTTCCGTGATCTTGTAAAATTTCTCGTCTTCATTTCGCGTATAATCGGTCAGCAAATGCCTCACTTTTTTGATCATCGTGGGATGGATCAATTGGCACTTGATTAATCGGCACAGCTCTGGCAAGCCTTGGGGCAACTCATGAAAGAGATAGCCGTATTCACCGGGATCGGTGTTGGGAGTAAATGTCGTATAAAAATGCAGCAGTTCGGCTTTATTCACTTTCAGAGTTCCTCCTTCTTTTCGCATTTCTTTGCTTGATCCGCTCTCTTCCCTGGTTGCGGACGTTGATCGTCTCTTCCTGTCCTTCGTCTGGCTGGTCGTCGTTTTCCGCTGTCAAATAGGCAGCCAGCGCATGGATATTGGCGTGCTCGAACATGGCGAGGATCGGGATTTCCCTGGCAAATACGTCTTTCAACTTGCTGTTAATCATTCCGATCTGCAACGAATGAATGCCCATCTCAAAAAAGTTGTCGAGCACACCTACACGATCAGTCTCCAGAACTTCCTGAAACACAGCGACGATGCTCGCTTCCACTTCATTGCGGGGAGCGACGTATGCCGTTCCGGTGCTCGTGCCAGTCGGTTTCAGCTTCAAGAGAGCCTGTACATCCACTTTTCCGTTGGCCGTCAGCGGCAGTTGCTCCACGACGATAAAATGATACGGTATCATGTAATCGGGCAAAGCTTTGGCAAGCCTGCTCCTGATCTCATTTATAAAAGCATCCCGGTCGTGCGGTTCGGTTTCCGGCACGAGATACGCATACAATCGCTTGTCTGCTTCTCCCGCCACCAGCACGACCGCATTTCTCACCGTGGCGATTTGCAGCAGCCGTGATTCTACCTCTCCTAATTCTATTCTATATCCACCAATTTTTACCTGCTGGTCCTTTCTGCCCAAAAACTCAATCAGCCCGTTGCGGTGCAGTACGCCGTAATCCCCTGTCCTGTATATATAGCCGAATTGCGGATGATGAACAAAGGAGCGATTGGTCTTTTCGGCGTCATGCAGGTAACCGTCCGCAACCCCTCTTCCTCCGATATACAGTTCGCCCGGTACAGAAAGCGGGCAAAGCTCCATCCGCGAGTTGAGTACATAAAACTGCTGGTTGGCTAATGGCTTTCCGTAAAAAATGCTCTTCCACTCGGGGCCAACCTCGTCGATCGGGTAGTAGATCGACCAGATGGATGCCTCGGTAGCCCCGCCCAAACTGATGACTTCCGCCCCAGGGAAGCTTTCGCGAATCGCTTGCGGCAGCGTGAGCGGAATCCAGTCGCCGCTCAGCATGACCAGACGAAGCTGCTCATCTCGCTGCTCGCCGCCGCGCTCCTTTTTCTCCGCTGCCACGCGATCCATGATTGCAGGGACGGAGTTCCAGATCGTAATGTTTTTCGCCGTAATCGTGTCGGCAAGCTGGGCCATGTCCTTTTGGTCTTTGACAAGCACGAGTGTCGCTCCGGCGGCAAACGCGCCAAAAATGTCATAGACGGACAAGTCGAAGCAGAGCGAAGATACGCCCAAAATCCGATCATGAGCGGCAACATGGAATTTTTGATTGATATCCTGGATCGTATTGCAGGCGGCTACGTGCCGAATCATGACTCCTTTTGGATTGCCCGTGCTTCCCGAGGTGTAGATCACGTAGGCCAACTGTTCCGGCTGAACAGCCGCAGCCTCGTATTTTTTTGCAGCATGCTCCAGCTCGTTCCGCTCGTAAAAGTCAGACTCAAGCACGAGCTTGCATTGGCTGTGTCTGCGGATGTAGTCCACACGATCCGCCGGGTAGTCAGGATCAATCGGCACATAGGCAGCGCCGCTTTTTAAAATGCCGAGCAAATAGGCAAAGGTGGCGATTTCCCGTTTGGCAATGACGCCAATCAGATCGCCGGGAGCGACGCCGATGTGCCGCAAGCAGCTCGCGACTTTGTTTGCGCGCTCGTTCAGCGCTTCGTACGTGATCTGCGTCTCGCCGTCCTCGATTGCGACGGCAAAAGGAGTTTGTGCCACAGTTTCCTCGAACAGCCCGTGCAACGTTTTGCTCGCAATGTCCACGGTGGTATCGTTGTACGCATCAATCGCAGCTCTGTCACTGGCGGATACCGAAGGCAACTCCTTTTCAGCCTCGTCGTTCAAGATCGTATCGATCCGGGTCAGGTACTGGGCGAACATCGTGTCAATCACTACAGGGTCAAACAACTCGCTGATGTAGTCCCAGTTGATGACGATGTTTCCGTCAAGGAGCGCCACCTGATTGTCGAGATAGACTTGGGAAGTTTGCGTGATGCCGCTTGTATCGCTTTCCCATTCGGATGTGTACTCCGCATCGTCAGTCGCTTGCTGGACAATGTCTTCATTTTCAAACAAGGCACTCGTAAACACGATGGGCAAGACAGCCTTGTTCCCCAACTCTCGCTGCTTGCTGATCTCCCGCATCACATCGATCCCGTCAAAATGGCGATGAGCCAACGCCTCCATCAGCGATTGCTGAACTTTTCTTGCCTTCTCCCAGAACGTATCCGCTGGATGCAGCCGTACCTCGACCAGCGCAACGGACGTAAAGTCTCCGACCAGCTTATCCACATCCGGGTGCAACGGCAGACGATTGAACAAGGTCAAATTCAGGCTAAAGTCCAGTTGATTGCTCCAATTCGCCAGCACTTCGGCATATGCCGTGCACAAAACCGCCGAAGGAGTCAAATTGTGCTTCTGGGCCGCCTTTTTCAAAACTTGCCAGCTTTCTTTGGCGTATCGCTTCGACTTTCTTTGGAAGTACGGGTTTTTGACGTGGGACGGTTGCACCTGCACCGGGATTTCCGGTGCCAGCGGAAAATCGTCCAGCTTTGCCATCCAGTATTCCTTGTCCTGCAAATACAAGCTGCTGGTCTTCAGTCGCTCGTAGCCGATCATGTAATCCCGGAAGGAAATCGATAATTCATCCAGCTCGTCCGCAGCGCCTTCATACAGCTTTTGCAGCTCTTTCCCTAAAATCTCCAGGCTGTACGCATCCATGATGAGCAAGTCAAAGCTGATGCACAGCAAACTTTCTTGCCCGTTCAAGCGAAACGCTTTGATTTCAAAAAGCGGCCATTGTCCCGGACGGAAAATCGCATGGGACATGCGCTCTCTTTCTTTTGCCAGAATCGCCGCTTTTTCTTCCTTGTCGCATCCTTGCAAATCGCGGATGTCGATAGCGTATTCGGGTATGTCTGCCAAAATTTGCTGGCGGGCATCGGGCAAAAAGATCGTGCGCAGCGCGGGATGCCTGCGGATCAACAAATTCAGGCAATGATTGAGACGCAAGATATCGAGCCTGGTGACAATCTCCTGATACGAATGCGTCGAGACTCCGCCCAGCTCGAAGCTGCTGCTTCTGCCCAAATAATAGGCCATTTGCACATTCGTTAACGGAAACGGTTCATGCAATTGGCTTGGTTCCGGTATCAGGGTTGGCAAGTCGGCTACGCGCTCTTCGTGGATCGCTTCGCGAATAAAACCGGCAATCGCCTCGATTGTTTGCAGTTCGATAAAGTCTTTGAACTGCATAGAGCATGCAAAGCTGTTGTTGATTTCATACACGAGCTGCATGATTTGAATCGAGTTTCCGCCCAGCTCAAAAAATCGGTCGCGGACGCTCATGCTTTCGCTGCGCAGCACGTTTCGCCAAATGTCGTACAGCTTCGCTTCCACTTCGTCCCTCGGCTCGACCAGTTCTTTTTGCTCTGCTGCGACCCCGGTTACCTCCGGAAGCGACTTCCGGTCGATTTTGCCGTTGATGGTCAGCGGAATCTGCGCAAGCGGCATGAACAAGGACGGAATCATATATTCCGGCAGCTGTTGGCGCAAATAGTCCCGCAGCTCCTGGCTCGTTACCGGATAGGCAGCCGTATAGTACGCGACCAGCAGCTGTTCGTGCTGAGCGTCCTGCTGGACATGCACCACGGCTTTTTCAACAGCAGGATGGGCATCGAGCAAATTTTCGATTTCGCTTTGCTCAATCCGGTAACCGCGTATTTTCACCTGAAAATCGGTTCGTCCCAAATAGTCGAGCAAGCCTTCCCGCGTCCACCTTGCCATGTCTCCGGTCGCGTACATTTTTTCGCCAGGTCGAAACGGGTTGTCGATAAACTTCTCTCGGGTCAGCTCTGGATTGTTCTGATACCCACGGGCCAAACCGTGCCCGCCGATATACAAAAGGCCAGGGACGCCGACAGGTTGCGGCATCAGCTCTGGACTTAGAACATAGACTTGAGTATTTTTGAGCGGTCTGCCGATGGTCACAGGCTGCGTCGCCGCCACTTCCTGAATCGTGGACCAAATGGTCGTTTCGGTAGGACCGTACAGGTTGTAGACTCGACCCTCCGGCAACAGTCGCACGGCTGCATCTGCCAACGGCTGCGGCAAAGCTTCTCCCCCGATCAGCAAGTAGCGCAGGCGACTGAGCTGCCCGGCCAATTCCGGCTCCGCCAGCAACAACTTCAAGCGCGATGGCGTCGTCTGCATCACGGTAATTTTTTCACGTCTGACCAGGCTTGCCAGCTTGAGCACATCTCGCTGGCAGTCTTCATCGGCAATCACCACCTGATGGCCTGTCAACAGCGGCAGGATGCTCTCCAGCCAGAAAATATCGAAAGAAACGGTCGTCAAGGATAAAAACTTCTCGTTTTCGCCGAAAGAAAGCACATCGGTCATGCCGTGAAGGAAATTGATCAAGGCGCGGTGCTCGATCAAAATTCCTTTGGGAAATCCGGTCGTGCCTGAGGTATACATGCAATACGCCACATCGGTGCTGCTGTTTTCCAGCGGCAGCCGTTCTTGAGGCTGCGCCGCAACGTAAGGATCGCGCATGTCAATGACCTGCCGCTCGCCTGCTGCCTCCACGGTCGTATTGGTCAAAATGACCCGGACACGGCTGTCCGCAAGCATATAGGCGACTCGATTGGCTGGCAGACTCGGATCGACAGGCAAATACGCGCCGCCCGCCTTGCCGATCGCCAGTAGTCCCGCAGTCATGTCGCACGATCGGGTAGCGATGAGGGCGACGACCTGGCCCGCGCCGACGCCATGCGATTTGAGCGCATGAGCGAGCTGGTTGGCCCGCGCATCCAGTTCACGGTACGTCATCGTCTGGTTGTGGAACGTTAGCGCAGGCTGGTCAGCGCATTTTTCGGCCATGGCTTCAAAAAGCTCATGCACCAGCAGTTGCTCGGGATATTCCCCTGCTGTCTGATTGAACCCGCTGACTAGCCGCTCCCGCTCGTCGGCATCCAGCAAGGAAAGCTGGCTCATTTTTTGCTGCGGCTGCGCGATCACATCTTGCAAAAGCTTTTGGAAATAGCGGATAAAACGGGTAATCGTTTCTTTTGTAAACAGATCGCTTGCGTACTCTACGGTAAAAAACAGCTCGCCTTCCCGTTCTTCGCCATCCAAGGTCAAGTCAAAGCGGGCTGTGTTTGTTTTGAACGAATACGGCTCGATTTGCAGCCCGGCAGACGAATGGTTCTCACCGCTCCCTTGACGGCTGACATTTTGAAACGCGAACATCACATCAAACAACGGGTTGCGCCCGAAGTCCCGGGAAAGCTCGATCTGGCTGACCAGCTCTTCAAACGGATAGTCTTGGTGCTCCAGGGCGTGGGACATGTTTCCTTTGATCGCGTTCAGCAGCTCGGCAAAGGTCATGTCGCTGCGTACGGTGCTTTTGAGCGGAAGCGTTTGAACGAACATGCCGATCACATTTTGAATATCGCTGTGATTCCGTCCCGAAGTCGGAATCCCTACGATAATCTCGTCCTGATTGCCGAGCTTCGCCAAAAGAACGTTCCATGCCGCCAGCAAAACCATGTACAGCGTCGCTTCATGGCTCGTGGCCATCCGCTTGATTTCGTCGGCTTGGCGTTGCGGGATGGAAAACATCTCCATGCCTCCGCGATACGTTTTGTAAGGCGGGCGGGAAAAGTCCGTCGGCAGGTCAAGCAGCGGAATTTCGCCGGAAAACATCCCGGTCCAATACTCCTGGTCCGCCTGGTGTCCGGCGAGCGTTGTCTTTTCCTGCTGCCACTCTGCGTAATCCTTGTATTGAACAGACAAAGCGGGAAGTCCAGAAGACTGTCCATCCTGCTGGTACAAAGCCGTAAACTCGTCAATCAAGATCGAGTTGGAGGTGCCGTCTGTGATGATATGGTGAATGTTGAAGACGAGCACGTGGCTTTGCTCGCTTTCCTTGAAAATGCCCACCTTCCATACAGGAGCAACGCCGAGATCAAACGGCTGTATCCACGCTTCGATGTGCGCATCGCGGATTGGCTCGTTGAGTTCTCTGTAGTCAGCAGGAAACGGGAACGGCTCGTGAATGACCTGCAGCAGCTCCCCATCAATGCGCTGGAACGAGGTGCGCAAGCTTTCATGTCTGCGAATCAGCTCGTTCAGGCATCGCTCCAATTTTTCGTAGGAAAGCGAACCTTTCACGCGCAACGCAATGATATTGTTATACTGCTTGTTCGCTTCCTCCATTTGGCTGAGGAAATACAGTCGTTTTTGTCCGGAAGTCAAAGGATAGCCCGCTTTTTCTTGCGCCTTGGGAATCTGCGAGAAATCTGTCCGGTCCGCCCCGCGGATAAAGCAGGCGATCTCGCCAATCGTCGGCTTGTTGAAAAAGGTCGGCAGAGGCAGTTTGACATCCAGCTTTTTATAGAGAAGCGCAATCATCGTGATCGCCTTCAGCGAGTCTCCGCCTAGAGCGAAGAAGTCCTCGTCGCTCCTGATCGCTGCGATTCCCAATACACTGCGCCATACGTCCGCGATAATCTCTGTCAGCTCGGCTTCGGACAGCGTTGCGCGATTGATTTTGGCGGGCACCAGCTCAGTCTGCACGGCGACTGCCGCTTCTTTTTCCAGGATGAACTCTTCGCTGAGCTGATTGCTTTCTTCCATTAAAGCAGGAAGCTCAAGGACAGAGACGATGGCCCGGTGAAACTGGTTTTCCAAAAGGTAGCGCAGCACTTCTACCCCTTGCTGCGGCGAGATCGCCTCTTCGGCAAATTGCCGCTCGTTGACTTGCCGATTCATGCTGCGGTTTTTTTCCATCGCGGTGACGGACATCCCTACCTCTGCCCAGTCGTTCCAGTTGATCGAAGCTGTGTAGCCAGCCCGTTTCTGCAAGCGATACGCGGCGAACGCATCCAAAAACTCATTCGCTGCGTTGTAGCCGACTTGACCGAATTTGCGCCCGTAAATGTAGTTGCCGATGGAGGAAAACAAGATAAAGAAATCGAGTGCGCGTTCTGCAAAAAGCGTATCCAGCACGATCGTTCCCTGTACTTTGGGCAGCAAGATCGGGTCGGTCATTTCCTTCGTCCTGCGCTGGATTACCCCTGCGTAGTCAGGAACCCCGGCCGTGTGCAAAACGCCAGTAATCGGCCCAAACCGCATCTCCGCCTCACGAACTACCTTTTGCATGGCGGAATAATCGGAAATATCCACGCTGTAAACGTCGATCATCGCCCCGGCTTGTTCCAGCGACAGGATCGTGCGAATTTTGCCGGACAAGTGATGATCGGGCTTGTCCTCGATCCATTGCGTCCATTGCTCGCGCGGCGGAAAAGCAGAGCGTCCGATCAAGACGAGCCGCGCCTGATAGCTCTTCGCCAAATACTCCGCCAAGGCGAAGCCCATTCCGCCCAGTCCCCCGGTAATCAGGCAGACGAGCTTTTCTTTGAGCAGCGGCAGCTTTTCCGGCTGTTTCACGAGCACAGGCTCGCGCACCGCTTCAATCCACCTGCTTTTGCCGCGGAGCGCCACTTGCTTGTGCGGAAAATCAAACTGAAATTCCCGAAGCAGATTCGCCGCCAGCGCCATATGGTTACCTGTCTGCTTGCCGCCCGCTGGAAGCTCGATGTCGACCGTGCAAACTTTGCTGTTGGGGTATTCGTAAGGAATGATCTTGCTTGCCCCGAGCACGACCCCTTTCAGCGGGCAGATTGGTTCGTCCTGGGTAACGGAATACAGCCCGTTCGTCACGATCTGCAAGCGCATCTTTTTGCTGCCAGCCTTGCTCCCGATGTACCGGGCAAGCTGCAACAGGCTGTAAAAAAACTGCTGCTGGCTCGGCTCAACGGCCGCCAGCTCCGGTTCGATTGGCGGTGTCACTGTCCATAGATAGCTGATACAATCCGGTACCGTCTGCAAATCGTCCAGCAAGCTGTCCAACTCTTCCGGCTTTTGCGGATTCAGTCGATAGTGGGCAGACGTCACTCGCTGGTAGCGCTCGGCCTGCTCGACGATAATATACGTGGCGCCGCGCTCTTTCAGCTCGCTCGCCAGCGCTTCTCCCAAGCCAGCCTGATCCTGGAAAATGAGCCAGGTCGCCTCGCTAGAAATCGCTTTTTCTGCATAGGCTGGCAAAGCAGAGCTTTCCCATGCAGGCACGTAAAACCATGAACGGATGTCTTCCCTTCTGTGCGCCGCGCTGCTCTCGCTGGGCTGAAGACGGCTGGCGAACTGCCCGAAGTTGAACAGACTTTTATCCACAGGAAATTCCTGCGAGTCAAAGGCGTAGGTTGGCAAAGACACACGATTTCGCTCTTCGTGTTGATAATAGGCAGTCCAATTGATCTCCTGACCGTACAACCACATCGTTCCCAGCGCTTCCAAAATGGCGTAGGAATGGATGCGCTCCAGCCTGAGCTGGTGACCATAAGCCGCGACTTGTTCCATGCCAGGTTCCCCAGCCTGTGCCGAGCCAAAGATCAGGCACAGCCCATCCGGTTTGGAAACAGGGCGATTGCTTTCTGTTTGCGCAAAGTGGTCAAGCCGATCGCGACCCACGAGCGCGTGAATCGCATCACCAAAAGCAAGACGCCCCTCCAGGCACTCGACTAGCAGATTGCCTTTGCCGTATCCCCACATGCTTTGCGGTTCAACGCCCCAGTCTTTGAACAGTTTGGCGATCGCATAGTAGAACGCAAAGCGCAAAGCTTGCCCGTGCTTCGGCGCGCGCAACTGCTCCGCGATGGACACAGCCGCCTGCCCAAACACTTGCTGATTCAACAAGCGCAGCGCTTGTGCCATTACTTGCTGGACGGCAGGCTCTTCCTGGCACAGATGGACGATTTCTGCAAGCTCGCCCTCCTCCCAGTTGTCTGCGGCAAAGTCAGGGAATACAAAAGCGACGGAAAGCTTTTCCTTGGCGAAAGCAGCTTTGGAATCTTGCCCGATAAAGCGGAGCGGCTGTGCCAGCGTCTGGTTGCAAAGCGCGATTTCTCGAACGGGAAAATGCTTTCGTCCCACCTGCAGCGAATAGGCAACATCTTCAAGACGTGCATCTGGATTAGCATGCAAGTATTCCTCAACATTTTGCTTATATCGCTCCAGGGCTTGCTCTGTTTTGGCCGAGAGCAACATCAGTTGCCAGCTTCGGCCAGCGCTTGCTTCCCGCACGGCAGGCGCTTCTTCGATAATCACATGGGCATTGGTTCCCCCGATTCCGAATGCGCTGATCCCGGCCCGCAGCGGCTCATGCGTTTTTTCCCACTCCGTCAGCTTGTCATTGATGTAAAAGCCTTTCTCAATTACGTCCAAATGCGGATTCGGGCTTTGAAAATGCAGCGAAGGCGGAAGCTGGCGATGCTTGATAGCCAGCACCGCCTTAATGAAGGAAGCGATCCCGGCTGCGCTGTCCAGATGACCGATGTTGGTCTTGACCGAGCCGAGCGCGCACGAGTGTTTTTGCGAAGGCTGATAGGCCAGCTCCAGCGCTTCCAGTTCAATCGGATCGCCAAGCGGTGTCCCTGTTCCGTGACACTCGATGTAAGCGACGCTCTCTGGCGCTACTTCCGCTACCTTGAGCGCGGTGCGAATCACTTCCGCCTGTCCGATTGTGCTCGGGGCCGTAAACCCGGTTTTTTGCATACCGTCATTGTTGACAGCGGAGCCTTTGATGACGGCGTGAATCTGATCGCGATCATCGATGGCATCCTGCAACCGCTTCAATACGACGACGCCCGCCCCGTCTCCGCCGACAATGCCCTGTCCGTTTGCATCAAACGCCTTGCATTTGCCGTCTGGCGACAAAATCATTCCTTCCTGATAGACATAGCCGCTTTTTCCTGGCAGCGTCACGGTAACCCCGCCAGCCAATGCCAGATCGCACTCGCCGTTCAACAGCGACTGGGCCGCCATGTGCACAGCGACAAGCGAAGTCGAGCAAGCGGTATAAATCGTCAAGGCAGGGCCTTTCAGGTTTAATTTATGCGCGATCCGCAGGCTCAAATAGTCCTTGTCCACAAGCTGGGTGGCAGCCCAGTGGCCGATCGCCTCGCTTTTTCCCGACAGGCTCATCAGCGCTTCCCACATATGGTTCGGGGAAGCTCCTGCAAACAAGCCGATCAGCTTCTGCTCGACCTGCGCGGCATAGCCGGCATCCTCCAGCGCTTCCCAAATGCACTCGTGAAACACCTTCATTTGCGGGTCCATAAGCTCCGCTTCCAGTGGCGTATAATCAAAAAAACGGGCATCGAAGCGATTCCCGCTCTCCAGATACCCTTTTGCCTTGACGTACTCTGCGCTTTTGACGGCTTGCGGGTCTACCCCCGCCTCGATCAGCTCGGCTTCGGAAAACGTCTGGATGGAGTGCACGCCGTTTTTCAAGTTTTCCCAGTACGCCGTGACATTGCTTGCTCCCGGAAACCTTCCTGCCAGGCCGATTACGGCTATTTCCAGGCCATTGTATTCGTGTCCCATATCATCCCTACTTTTTTAACAGACGTAATTTTTGCAATCGGGCTTTTTTCCCGTCCTCGATCGAGTCGAGCCGGGCGTCGGCTTGCAGCTTCCGGGTAGTGACTTCTGCTTCCAGTACGTTTGCCAGCATGCTGATCGTCGGATAAGTAAACAAAGTCACGACAGTCACCTCTCGCCCCAGTTGATCCGTCAGCTCTTTGCTGATCTTGAGCACGTCAAAAGAAGTCCCGCCCAAATCAAAAATCGTGGAATGAATGCCGATGGAATCGGTTTTGAGAACCTTGCCCCAAGCCTCTGCGAGCTGTTTTTCCAGCTCGGTGCCTGGTTGAACAACATCGCGCTTGCCGCTCTGTCTGAACTCCATCTGGAGCAATTGGTTGTCGTCCACTTTTCCATTGATCGTTAACGGTATTTTGTCGAGCAAAAGGATAAAGGACGGGATCATATAGTCGGCGACGCGCGTTTGCATATACTGCCTGATTTCCACCGGATCGAAGCGCTCTGCCTGTTCTTCTTTCATCACGACATAGGCGCAAAGAATTTTGCCGTCTTCCTCGATTTCCCGAGCCATCACCACAGCCTCTTGAATGCCTTCCATCGTCAACAGATGGGAGCGCACCTCATCCAGTTCGATGCGATACCCCCTGATTTTCACTTGCTTGTCCCTGCGCCCGATGTATTCCACTTCTCCGTCAGACGAATACCGCCCTAAATCGCCGGAGCGATAAAGCCGCTGCATCTGGCCGCCAAGCTGGCATAGCTGAAACCGTTCCGCTGTCAATTCCGGTTTGTTCAAATAGCCACGCGCGACTCCTTCGCCGCCAATGCAGATTTCACCGACGACACCTGTGGGCACGACGTCTCCTTGCCTGTTCAAAATGTGCAAGTGGACGGTGGAAAACGGCACGCCAATCCGCTTTTCATTCGAGCGAATCTGCTCCGCGGCAATTTCCTTGTAAGTCGTATGGACAGTCGTCTCTGTAATTCCATACATATTGATAAGCTTTGTTTCGGGATATTTGTCATGCCACGCGGCGAGCTTCGCAGGCAGCAGAGCTTCCCCGCCAAAAATGACGTAGCGCAAGCAAAGCTTTTTGTCCAGCTGTTTCAGCTCTTCCTCGATAAACTGGTAAAAAGAGGAAGGCGTTTGATTCCAGACGGTCACCTGTTCTTCTCGCAACCGCTGTACGAGTTGCCGATAATCCCGCTTCAGCACGTTCGATAGCAGCAAAAGCTTGCCTCCGTGCAGCAAAGCTCCGAATATTTCCCAAACGGAAAAATCGAAGCCGAACGAGTGAAACAGCACCCACGTATCGTCGCAGGAAAAAGCGAAGCGATTGTTGTCATGAAAAAACAAGCGGACTACGTTTCTGTGCTCGATCATGACTCCTTTGGGCTTGCCCGTGGTTCCCGACGTGTAAATAATGTAGGCAAGCTGGTTCGGTTGGTGGATCGGCTCTAGATTGGCAACAGAATAATGATTGAGTCGCTCGTCGTCGGCAAAGATCACGTCAGCAAAACCGCTGGCCAACGATTGCGCTTGCAGTGTCACGACATAGGCGGCCTGGCTGTCTTGTCTCATGTACTCAACTCTGTGCGCGGGAAGATCCGGGTCAATCGGCAAATACGCGCCGCCCGCCTTCAATACGGCCAAAATGGCGACGATCATGTCCACGGACGGCGGCATCAACACGGCTACTATCGATTCGGCGGTTACGCCCCGCTCCCGTAAACAATGGGCCAGTTGATTCGCCTTTTGATTGAGCTGGTCATACGACAGCCGCTTTTGTTCAAACACAACAGCTGTATGCTGCGGATACGCCTGGACAGCTTCCTCAAAAAGCGACGAGATCGTCGCCTTTTCGGGAAAACGCACCGCCGTCTCATTGATCCGAGCGAAAAGCTCCTGCTCTTCCGCGGTGAGGATCGACAGCTCTTTCAGTGGCACTCGCGGATTGTTGAGTGAATGTTCCAACAAAATCGAGAGCTGTTCCACCAGCCTCTCGACCTGCTCTTTTTGGTAAAGCAAGGCATTGTAATGGATGCGGACACGCAGCTCGTCGTGCTGTCTGTCAAAAGCCAGAATGAGGTTGGACGAGGCCCTGTCCAAGTATGACAGCTCCTGAATGTTCGCCAAAATAACAGAGACGTCCAGAAAATCCGCAGGCTGCTTCGCATTTTTCAAGATCAGCTCAATCGGGTAGTTTTGATGCTCGATAGCCTCGGAAACGGTTTGCCTGACGTCCGTAATCACGTCAAGCAGCGGCATTTCGTTGGTGAGCGGAATGCGGATCGGCAGCACCGTATTGATAAACTCTTCGTTCGCTTGCTGACGGTAGATGCTGGTTCCGAGCACGATATCCGTCTGCCCCGTATGCTTCATCAGCAACACGGCTGTATAAGCCAGCAGCAGTACGTGCAATCTGGCATCGGAGTGGTTGCTGATTTGCACCAGTCGATTGGCGCAATGGCTCGGGAGGACAAAGTCTGCCGTCTCCATGCGCAGTTCCTCTGCTTTTGTGTCATGCGCTCCGGCAAAAAAGCAGCTTTTCTCTGCTGCGCCTGCCAGCTTGTTTTGCCAATACTCATATTCTTTTTTATACATGTCATTCAAATACGACACGTTCGTATCGAAATGACCTCCCATACGCTACCACTCCTATGCTCTCGATTGCTCAAAAGGCAAAATCGTTTCCATCTTCCAGCAACGCTTCTGCTGCTGCTTTGGCAAGTCTCGTATCCAGCACAATCTCTTTTACAAGCACGTCGGGGTTGTCGACGACTTGCTTGGCAATGGCGAGAAAATGTCCCGTCATCGTCTCGATCGTCTTGCGGGTAAACAAATCTGTCGAGTATTCCATGCGCATTTCGATTTTGCTGTCGTAATCGTACACCCAGAGAGTCAAATCGAATTTCGCGGAAGGGTTGCGGAAAGGATAGGACTTCAACACAAGCCCCTGCATCGCGATCTCGGCAGGCTTGAAATCGGGCAGCACAAGCATGACCGTAAACAGCGGATGGGCGCTTAACTGGTGAGTCAACCCCAGCTTCTCCACCAAAATCTCAAACTGCACGTCCTGATTCTCGAACAGTTCCAAGCTCTTCTCTTTTACTCCGCTTACGTAATCTTCAAACGTGGCGGTTTGCTCCAGTCGCGAATAAAACGGCAGCACATTCGCAAACATTCCGACCATTTTTGCCAAATCGGCGTGGTTTCTTCCAGCGAGACTCGCTCCGATGATCATTTCCTCTTGCCCTGTATATTTGTGCAGCAAGATATGGAAAATGGCGAGCATGTTCATGAACAAAGTGGTCGTGTTGCGTTTCATGCCTGCTTTCAGCCTGGCCGTCGTCTCCTCTTCCAGATGGAACGTATAAATGTCGCCGCGATAGCTCAGCACAGACGGACGGGGAAAATCGGTCGGAAGCAATGCCTCCGGGAGCTTCCCTGATAGTTGCCGGAGCCAATACTCGGTTTGTTTGTCATAATCTCCGCGCTCAATTCGTTCATTTTGCCACGCGACAAAATCGGCATACTCCAACGAAACGGGGTCAAGCGCTTCCGGTTGATTGTTGTAGAAATGGATCAGCTCGTTTTGCAAAAGCGAAACCGAGATATTGTCGGCTACGATATGGTGGATATCAAAGAGCCACACGTATTTTTGCGCAGCGTAGCGGACGACTTTTACCCGCATCAGGGGAGGATGCCGCAAGTCAAACGGTTGCATAAACTGCTCGACCGTCTGCTGCACGTCCGATTCGGCCAGCTCTTGGTACTCCACTTGAAATGCGACCTCGTCTGCAATGATCTGCACCATCTCGCCATCGATGACGTCAAAGCCTGTACGCAAAATGGCGTGGCGTTGAATGACCTGCTCGAAGGCGTGTTGCAGTTTGTCCAGGTCGAAATCGCCCTCCATGTAGGTGATTTCTGGAATGTTGTAAGCGACGTTATCCGGCTGGACTTGCTGCTGAAAATACAGCCGCTTTTGCGCCGACGACAACGGATAGTACGCTTGCGGCGCTGCTTTTGGAATCGCCGTGTACGCTTGTCCGTCATCATGCGTATCCGCAATGTAGCGGGCCAGCTTCTCGACGGTAGTTGACTGGAAGAAGACCGTGATCGGAATTTTGATGCTGCTGGCCTGGTAAATCCGCTCAGCAACAGTCAATACTTTCAGCGAGTCTCCGCCAAGCTCAAAAAAGTCGTCGTCGCGGGAAATGTGTTCATGGCCCAAGATCGCCTGCCAAATGCTCGCGATGAGCTTTTCCGCCTCCGCAAGCGACAGGCGCGGCTTGCTGGCCATCAGCGGCTCAGCAGCAGACTCTTTGCTGCTTTCAGCCAATCCGCTCACCCGCTGGCGCTTGTACGCCAAAAACCGCGCAGGCAAATCCACGGTTGAGACGAGCAGTTGACTGTAACTGGCGGCGAGCGCCGTATCGAGCAACTGCAGTCCTTCTTCCACCGTCAAAGACGGGGCCGAAGTGGCGAGCGCCGCCTCATCTTCTGCCTGTAAAGAAGCCGATTTCGTCTGCAACGGCAACTGCGGTTGCGGTTGTGACTTTGGCTGTGCCTGTGGCATCCCATGGCTATCCTTGTCCGGCTGTTGAGCCGAGACGGCCGCCACCTGGTAGCCTTCGATTTCGACGATCCCCCGCCCCTGTTCATCCATAATCGTCAGGTCGAACTCGACGATTTTGCTGTCCGGCCGTGAAGCTGTCCGGCAGCGAATATGGCTGTACACTTTGGAGGGCACTTTGCCGTGGATCGTAATGCTTTTGTAGGAGAACGGCACGTATGGACCGCCAGCCGTTTCAGCGCGATTCATATAGACCAATGCCACGTCGATGATCGCCGGATGGAAACGATAAATAGCGGTATCCTCCGCAAACTCCGCTGGCAGTTCGATCAGCGACAGTCCTTGCGCTTGTGCAAACGTTCCCCAGCAATAGCTGTTCCAGCGCGGCCCGTATGTGAACTGGCTGTCGCGCAGATTGTTGTAGTCGCTTGGGCCGTACTGGCTTTGAGCGCAGGCATCGCGAACAGCAGCGAGCTGATAATCGCGCAGCTGGCTCTGCCCCGCACCGACATAGCCGCGAGCATGGGTAATCCAGCTTGCCTTTTGCACGTCCGAGCAGCTTTCGATCGAAAAACGATAGCCCTGGTTTTCCCGCAGCAGCACGGTGCGCACATGAACAGCAGCCCCGTCCTCAAGGAGAAGCGGCGTCAAAAAGAACACGTCCTGGAGGCGCATCGCTGCTTCCATGCCGGGATGCAGCGATGCGTAGGCGGCGCAGGCCATTTCCACATAGCTCGTTCCCGGCAATACCGCTTTGTCTCCTACCCGATGCTCAGCCAAAATCCAGTCTTTGCTCGTCTGAAAATGGGACAAAAACGTCGTGCGTCCTGTATTTTCTTTCGCGGCGTACTGGAAAAACGGATGCGCCAGCTTGTGGTACGAAATGCCGGGAAGCGCGGAGCTGTCCGGACGGAATGTCGCCGAGATGCTGGCCATTCCGGTATTTTCCCACGTATCCCAGTTGATCGCCTGGGTGAAAACGCCGTTTTTCGTATTCGTCAAGGCAAATGCATCCAAAAAGGCATTCGCGGCGCTGTACGCTACTTGCGCGGGTGGAGCGATGACCGAGCTTAAGGAGGAAAAGAGCAACAAGAAGTCGACGGGTAGCGCCAACTGCTCAATCGCTTTTTGCAAGACCGCCGTACCGTAAACTTTTGTCGCAAACACGGCTTCGCACAGCTCGCTTGTTCTGCGCTGGATGACAGCTCCATCGGGAACGCCAGCAATATGGAAGATCCCGTCAATTGACTGATTGTCCTCCATGATCCGGCTGAAAATTCGCAATATCTGCTCCTCGTCGGCAATATCCGCCTGATACAAGAAAAGCTGCTTCGCGGAAGCCTGCAGTTCCCGCAGCAGCGCGATTTTTTGGCTGACTGGATCGTCCTCTCCGTGGAGCGCACGCCACCTGTCCCATTCCGCTTCCGGCAAAAAGTGCGAGCGATTGATAAGGACGAGCTTCGCGTGGTACTTTTCCGCCAAAAATTTCGCTACTTGCAATCCGATGGCTCCCAGACCTCCGGTAATGACGTACACTCCCCCGTGCTTGAGACGCTGGGAAGCCGGAGCGGCAGAAGCAGGCAGCTGAATTTGCTTGAAGGCAGGCTCCCAAATGTACGCATGGCGAATGGCCAGCACGTCAGCGAAGCTCTCCCCGCTGTCCATCCACTGTTGCAGCAAGCGAGCTACGCGCTGGTTTTCGCGGCGGTCGGCATCGATCAGCCTGCAACTGATGTTTTCGTACTCTTTGGGAATGACGCGAACCGGGCCTAGCAGTGTCGCTTTGGCTGGCACGACCGCCTCGTCTCCAATGACTTCAAAAACGTCGCTGGCGACGATATCGACGGCAATTTTCTGCTGGAGCCGGAGCTGTCCGATCGCTTTTGCCAGGTTCAATAAAGTGTGATAGCCAAGCCGATTCCATTGCTGCGCCGCCCGCTTGGCGTCGTCAGCGTCCACCTGCTGGTCGTAGCACCAAAAATGAACGAATTTCAAGGGCTGGTCAGCGGGTAGCGCCAGCGTTTCGAGCAGTTTGACCAGATCGGCGGGATTGTCCGGGTTTACCGTATAGGTCGCTTCCGCTTGCTTGGAGAAGCCTTCGCCTGTTTCGATGCGGACAACGGTGTGACCTGATGTCTCGATCTGCTCGATCCACCGGATCACGCTAGAGTTTTTGGTAGCGAAAACGACAAAGAGACAAGGCGCAAGCTCCCCTGCTGCCTCGTCGTAATCTGAGCGGGTCCATGATGGAATGTACAGCCAGTCTTCCCTGCTCTGCTTTACTTCCTCCGCCTTGCCCGCTGTTTGCGCTGGCGCTTGACCTTGCAGCAAATCGTTCAGTTGTTTCAGCTGCTCGGGGTCCATCCCGTAATTTTTCCGCGTAAACGGATAAGTGGGAAGCGAGACACGCGATTGCCCGAGATGCTTGTTCAGCTCGGCCCATTTGATCGGGCAGCCTTTTGACCACAAATGACCGATCGCTTCAAGAAGACGCTGCTCGATACCGGAAGGGCCAGTCACGAGGGACAAAAAGGCGGGCTGACTTTCGGCTCCCCCTGCTGTAAGCCCTGTTCCTCCGCCTTCCCGCTCTGGGCCAAACAACAGATGCTGAACTTCCTCGGCAGCTTCCTGCCAGGCAACAAACGCCCCTTGTCCTTCACTGCCTCCCCCGAAGCGATTCACCCAGTAGTCAGGAAGCGTCACTTCGCGGGAAATCGTTTTCCCCGCATCGTAGGACACCACAGGGATTGATGGCAGCGAGAGTGGGACGGTGTGAACAACTTCAAACAGCTCGCTCTGGAGAGCTTCCAGCAAGAACAGATCGCCTTCGCTGCCGCTCCATTCTTCCAATAGCTCGTCCCTTTTTCCCACAAGCAGCAACGCATCCTCAAAGGAAAACACGTCGGCGAGACACCCTGCCACATACTCTCCGCTTCCGACTCCCGTGACAGCAGCAGGCTGTACTCCCATGCGGAGCAACCATTTAGCCGTGGCGAGCTGGAAAAGAAAAGGCAGCATCTGCCCATACCGCGTAGGAGCATCGAGAAGAAGCGAGCCTGCGGTTCCTTGCACTTCGCTTGCCTGTAGCAGCAACGCTTCAAATTCGTCCCGGCAATACGCACTTTGCAAACCAGCTTGGTAGAGCAAAGCCGCTTCCTCCGCGTCCATCTCAGAAAACACAAAAGCAATCGGCGGGACTGCCTTTTTCGCCACCAGCCCAAAAGCTTGCGGCTCGTTTTGCTCAAGCGCAGCGCAAGCATCTGACATGGCAGCGCAGACTACATAGCGACGATGGGAAAAATGCGCCCGCCCCATTTGCAAGGTGTAGGCGATGTAGGAAAGCTCGGCACCTGGGTTCCTTTTGACAAATGTCACAAAGTCGTCCGTCGCACGCTCCAGCTCTTCCCGGGTCTTGGCGGAGAAGACAAGCAGCTTGCTCTCATGCGTTTTTGACTTGGCTGCTTGTCTGACAGGCGACTCTTCCAGCACCACATGCGCATTCGTTCCGCCAACGCCAAACGAGCTGACCCCTGCTCGCAAGGGGCCTGCCGAATGATCCCACTCTGCCGGCTGGTCCACCAGGAAAAAGGGGGTATTTTCCAGTTCGAGGTTTTGGTTCGGCTTGGAAAAGTGCAGCGTAGGCAGCAAGCATTTGTTGTCGATTGCCAGTACCGTCTTGATCAATCCCGCGATCCCCGCCGCACTGTCCAGATGTCCGATATTCGTTTTGACCGAGCCTAGCCCGCAGTAATTTTTTCTTCCCGTCTGAAAAGCCCGGGTCAGCGCTTTGACTTCGATCGGATCACCCAAAGCTGTCCCGGTTCCGTGAGCCTCGATATAGCTGATCGTCGCCGGATCTACTCTGGCCACGCGATGAGCGGCACGAATGACCTCGACTTGTCCGTCTACGCTTGGAGCGGTGTACCCGACTTTGCGGTTGCCATCGTTGTTGATCGCCGTTCCTTTGATGACGGCGTATATATGGTCGTTGTCGCGCAAGGCATCTTCCAGCCGCTTTAAAATGACCAGTCCGATCCCATTGCCCACCACCGTTCCGCTAGAGTCGGCAGCAAAAGCACGGCAATGACCGTCGGCTGACAAAATCATCCCATCCTGATAGACGTATCCGTTTTTCAAGGGGCTGGTGATGGATACGCCGCCAGCCACTGCAAGCTCGCATTCCCCGCTGAGCACGCCTTGGCAGGCTACATGCACCGCGACCAATGACGTGGAGCAGGCGGTAAACAGCGTATAGCTCGGCCCTGTCAGATGCAGCTTGTAGGATACTCTCGTGCTCATCAAATCTTTATCGTTCAGGTGGGCGATCTCAAACTCCTCGGCCCCGTTATGCGAACCTACCGATAAAGACAGCGCCTCCCAGCGAAAGTGCGGGCGCCCTCCCACATATACGCCGACAGCGTCATTGGTCGTACCTGGCGGATAACCGGCATCCTCCAGCGCTTTCCACGTATGCTCGTGCAGCAAGCGGGTCTGCGGGTCCATATATTGGGCTTCGTTCGGGGTATAGCCAAAAAAGTTGTTGTCAAAATAGTCGCTCTCTTCCAGGTGACCTTTTGCGTTCACGAAGTTTTCCGCCTTGTACACCGCTGCCGGTACGCCCGCTTCTTCCAATTCTTCGTCCGAGAAAAAGGAGATGCTTTCCACGCCATTTTTCATATTATGAAAAAACTGCTCCAGATTTTTCGCACCTGGAAAAGCGCCCGACATCCCGATGATGGCGACTTCCAAGCCTGTTCTTGCGTTCTCGTTCATGGTTCCCCTCCTTTTCTCCCGGTTTCTTTTCCAGGCGGCTGGCCAAATCAAGCCAAAATTGCTTGTCCACCAAGGGTGGCGGTTTGACAAGCTATGCTTATCCCTTTGCCATCAAGGTCATGGCAAAAATATGTATATTGGGGCAATCAGGCAATTTGATCCGCAGCATTTTTCGGCTCGGATTCAAATAGTATTGCTGCACCAGCAGTCTGACCGGAAAATCGAGGATTTCCACCTGGCCCTCTCTTCGCGCCGCGCCCTTGCCTACCCATGCGGTTGTTTCCCCGAACATCGGCTCCATATACCAGTCGGTAAATTGAATCGGAATGTATCTGACGATGTTGTCCTCGTACAAAATCTCGATTCTCTCCGTGTAGCTCCCGCACTCTGAGCAGCCCAAGATCAGCAGGCTGGAATAGTAGCCTTCCGGGACGTTGATCTCTTGTCCCGCGCAGGAGATGTTATCGTTTCTGTTTTCCGCAAGCGCGGGCAGAGAAAACTCCATCCCGTTTACATTCCAGATCGGTTGCTCCGGCACATCCTCTAGCAAGAAAACCTCGCCCATCAGCGTCAAATCGGCGGTACAAGCAGACGCAGCCACATGACTGAACCCTTTGTTATTGCAGGAATCAGCCAGGTCGATGAACGTCATCCTGCTGTAGCCCGCACCCGCTTTCGATCGCTCGCGCTTGTCGTCCGCCAGATGATGGGGCCTCTCTCCGCAGATGTTTTGCAGTTGATCGGCAACCTTTTCCTCCAGTTCGGCAACCATCCGGACTTTGCTGGCCGCCCGCTGAATCAGCTTGCTGTCGCCCGATTGATAATACGCTTTCGTCAGCATGGACAGCACCGTGCTCCACTGAGCCGCCGAGTAAGTCAAGTCCTGGATCAGTGGAGCAAGGCTGTCTATTTGAAAGCGGTCATGCACATATTGCAAGGCAGAGGCAAAATGCTTTCTGCCGTTGCTGATTGCGTGCAAGATGGACAAGAGCGGCGACATCCATACTTGCTGCGAATCGTTAAACTCGCCAGCGACTGTTGGCAACTGCTGCAACACATCGGCAAACTCTCGCATCTTCTCAAAAGCAGTCGCCTCTCGCTCCCGATACAGCGTTTGTTTCAGCGCATACAGGATCGTCTGTTTCCAGTCGAAGGCTTGCTCATGTTCTGGTAGCTTGCGGAAAAGCGCGATCCCTCGGCACTCTTGCCGAAAACAATCCGCGATCGAAATCGTGACGTTCTGCCTTTCGTAAAAGCAATCTACCAGCGTATAAGTCTGACTGGCCTTGTCTGCTCCTACGATCAAACACGTATGAATCGAGTGGTACTTCTGATAGCCGTGGCTCCACGGGCAGTAATAAGAATCCAAATCGATGGCAACCGGCCTTGATTCTTGCAGCTCGCTTTCCACCAAAGCGACTGTGTCCTGCAAGGATACACTCCCCTTAACAAAGATTTCGATGCCGTGAAGGTGCCTGAGTAAGTTCAACATGTCTCCGATGCCTGGCGTAATGCTCTGGTACAGCTTCCCTGATTGTTTCCATTGCGTTTGATCAAATGCAAATCCCCACGATTCCAAAAACATCAAGGCGTAGTCACGCTTCCACCAAGTGGCGACGGTAACGATGGTGTCCTCTTTGCAGTTTCGTGAATCGTGGTGAAGGGGAATGATATCTAAGATTGCGCTCACAGTTAATCACCTTTTTGGTTAAATGGGGAAAACGTCTTGACCGTTTACATGCCCATGGATTAGCTCGTTCTCGTTCTCGTTCTCACTCTCTCTTTCTCAGCTCTGCTTGTCTGGCCAAAAGCTCCCTTCCGGCGACTTCCCGCTCTTTCAGCCTTGTTGCCTCGCCTTCATCGCCTGTTCCGGTTTCACCTGCCTGGATGCTTTTCGCCAAGCTGGCAATGGTCGGATTGGCAAACAGGTCGACAATCGGGATCGGCTTGTGGAACTCTTCTTCCAGAAGCGATTTGATGCGAATCAATGTCAAAGAGGTGGCACCCAACTCAAAAAAGTTGTCGTTGGTGCTGATCTCCTCAATCCCCAAAAACGTCTCCCAAATTTCTGCGATTCTTTGTTCGACGTGATTGGACGGCTTTTCATAGTCGACCATCGCGGAAGTGCTTTTCCGTTTTTGGCGAGCGCTTTTCGGCATGGCGACAGCATTGGCTTTTCCTGCGGGCTGCTCCAGGAACCGTATCCACTGATCCAGCCGCGCTTCCAAATCACCGGGGGAATGCACAAGATGGTGCAAGCGATCCATTGATAATACTCTGCGGAGAGCTTCGATCCCTTCTTCCGGCGTCATGGCCAGATCGCCGATCGAAGACTGATACCTCGCTTCCGCTTTCTCACGGCTCCGCCATGCTTCCCAGTCAATCGTTTTCCATTTCACGCTGCGCTGTCTGTTTCGCTTGATCGTATAGGCATCCATGAACACATTCGCCGCCGCATACGCAGCAAAGCCATACCCGCCCAGCACAGCCGCTGTCGAGGACATAAGCAGACAAAAATCAAGTGATTTTTGCTCCAATACTTGATCGAGGACGAGCACCCCGTCCATTTTCGGCTGAAAAATCGCCTGGCAAAGCCCCTCGTCCAGCTGGTCAATCGCATGGAAAAAGTGATCTCCCATGTTCGCTGCGCAATGGAAGACGCCATGGATCGTCCCGTGAGCGGCTTCGATCTCGGCTATCGCATTGGACATCTGCAAATAGTCGTCGACTTGCGCCCGGTAAACCTCGATAGTGGCTCCCGCTTGCTCTGCGTCGAGCATTTCGCGGATGCGCATGCTTCGCTCGTCCTTTTCTCCGTGCTCGGCAAGCCATGCTGCCCATTCCTGCTTCACCGGGAATGATCGTTGAATGATGGCAATCGTCGCCTGATAATGCTTGGCCAAATAGCTGCCGATCATCCAGCCGATCATGCCTGCGCCCCCGGTAATTACATAAACGCCGTTTTGGCGAAAAGGCTCTGTCTTCGGCTCTGTCACCTTGACAGGCTGATAACTTGGAACCCAGCGCTGGAAATGACGGTACGCGACCAACCGATCTGCCAACTCGTGCGCAAGCTCTTCCAGCAGCATCTTGGCCATCTGTTTGGCAGCTTCCCCGGCTTCGAGCTCGGCGGACGAAATATCAACGGTCAGCTGGCGGATGTTGTGCATCTCTTGGGGAATGACGTGCCCTAACCCAATCAGCGGCGAGTGCTCGGGAAACAGCGTCTCCTGTCCGGTCACAGCCACGGCTTCATTCGTCACGACTGCCATGCGGACGACTCTGTGCCTGTCCAGGCGCTGCAAGCCTCGCGCTGTATGCATGACGCTGTAAAAGCCTGTTTGCTGCGTCTTGTGCAAGGCAAACACATCCAGAGGGGCGCTCGGCTTTTGTCCGGCGCTCCACAAATGCAGCACATGGTCGATTCGCAGCTTTTGCTCTTGCATGCTGGCAAAAAGATTTTCGTAATCCGCGGAAGAAGCCGGATTTACCACATATCCCTGACTGCTCGCGGCAAATTCCGCACCGCTGTAGACGACGATGGGAACTTGTCCGGCAGACGACAGCTGGCGAATCAGCTCGTCGCAAAGCGAGTCCCGATTGGCGAAGACGAGATACGTTTGGTGAGCTGGCGGCTGAGCGGCAAGCGGCAACACTTTTTGCTGCCAAAGAGGGGCATAAAACCAATCCTCGATCTGCGGCTTCTTTTGCAAGTTCTTTTTCGCAGATGCTTGCTTGTCGTGCAGCATGTGAAACGGATTGCCGTCCAGCCAATGATAGTCACGCTCAAACGGATAAGTCGGCAAGGAAAGTCTGTTTCGCTTCTCGGACTGGTACAGCTTCGTCCAGTCGACAGTATGGCCTGCTCCCCACAGTTGGCCCAGACGGGTGTACAAGTAATACAGGTCGTCTACTTTTTCCTGCGGATTTCGGATGATATTGAGAATCGTATGGGCCGAGTCGCGTTGAACAAAATAACGCAGCAGAGCACTCAGATTCCGGTCTGGTCCCACTTCGACAAAAGTTAGCGCGTCTTCTTGCAAAATGTGTTGCAGACCGCGAGCAAAGCGGATCGGGTCCGTCAGCTGTCTCGCCCAGTAGCCAGGGTCTGTTGCCTGTTCAGCCGTGATCCACTCCCCGGTCATATTGGAAATAAACGAGATATGAGGGGGATGAAGCTGAATCTGCCGCATTTCCTCCTCGAACGCCTGTCTGATCGGCTCCATTAAAGCCGAGTGCAGCGCATGGGCAGTATCCAGGCGAATGCCTAGCTGTTTTTGGGACTTCAGTTGTTCCTCAAACTGCTCCACCGCTGCTCTCGTTCCTCCGACGACACAAGACGGCCCGTTGACGATGCACAAGGAGAGCGTTTCCGGAAGCAATGGCAAAAGCTCTGCTTCTGTCAGCGGGACGCTCAGCATCGCTCCCTCTTCGGTCTGCTTGATGAGCTGGCCTCTTCGGATAATCACGCGAATGGCGTCCTCTAGCGCAAACACCCCTGCCAGGCAGGCGGCCGCAAATTCCCCGAAGCTGTAGCCGATCATATAATCAGGCTTGACGTCTAGCTCTATCAGATACTTGCCGAGAGCGTACTCGAAAATGAAGACCACTAACTGGCTGATGTCGATCTGCCTGATTTTTTGCATGGCCTGCTCGCGATCCGTTTGTGGAAAGAACCACTCCTTGCTTGGCACATCCAAGTAACGGTCGAGTATCGCAAAGCAGTGATCCAGCTCTTTGCGGAATAGTGGCTCAGATCGGTACAGCCCGAGGCCCATCTCCACGTATTGATTGCCCAGCCCCGGAAACATGAAGACGATTTTCTTGTCGGCCTGCTCGACAACGCTTGTAAACAGCTTCCGCGAGCGCTTTCCTGTTTCGTTTCCAACGGACTGCAAAACCTCAGTCAATTCATCCGTATGGCTGGCAACGACAAAGCGCCTGTGCTCGAAAGCCTTTCTTCCAACCTGGAGAGTAAACGCCAAATCTGCCAAGGAAACATCCGGGTTTTTACGGATATAGTCGAGCAGATTCAGGCTGGACTGGTCCAGGGCGGTTTCACTTTTCGCCGAAAGCAGGATAAGCTGCGAGTCTCTGCCCTTCGCGGACTTAGGCAGCGGCGGCGCTTCCTCCAGGATGACATGGGCGTTTGTACCGCCGATCCCGAAAGAGCTTACTCCGGCCCGCAATGTGTCTTGGATGGCAGTCAAATCGAACAGCCTGGCATTGATCTCAAAGGGCGAGTCAGACAAGTCAATTTTCGGATTCAGCTTTTGAAAGTGCAAAGTCGGCGGCAGTAACTTATGCTGCAAACTGAGCGTTGCCTTGATGAGCCCTGCAACTCCTGCCGCTGCGTCGAGGTGGCCGATATTGGACTTGACCGAGCCGATCAGGCACGTGCCTTCCTCGCTGGCAAAAGCCGTGCGCAATGCTTCCAGCTCAATCGGATCGCCGAGTACGGTTCCTGTGCCGTGCGTCTCGACAAAGTGAATGTCGGCAAAATCTACCTCGGCCAATTGCTGGGCCGTCTGAATCACCTCGACTTGCCCTTCCACGCTTGGAGCCGTGTAGGCGCTTTTTCGATCTCCGTCGTTGTTGATCGCGGAACCTTTGATGACCGCATAAATGTGATCCCCGTCCGCGATTGCTTCTTCATAGCGCTTCAAGACGACAACCCCTGCCCCATTGCCTGGCACGGAGCCTTGACTATCTGCGTCAAACGGCTTGCAGTGCCCGTCCGGCGACAGGATCATGCCCTCCTGATACTGGTAGCCGGACTTCAACGGCAAGGAGATGCTGACACCCCCAGCCAGAGCAAGGTCGCACTCGCCGTTCAGCAATGCCTGCGCGGCAAGATGGACCGCGACAAGCGATGTCGAGCATGCCGTGTTGACGGTCATGCTCGGCCCTTTCAAATTCAGCCGATGGGCAATCTGCATCGACATAAAATCTTTGTTTGCGAGCTGGTTGGCCGAAAACGGACCGAGCAGTTGGGCGCTCTCTGACAAAAAAGCGAGGGACTGCCAGTAAAGACTGCTGGCAGCTCCCGCGTACAGACCGATCAAACCAGAGTACGTGTCAGTGCAATAACCCGCATCTTCAATCGCTTCCCAAACGCATTCGTGAAAAATGCGCACCTGCGGGTCCATGACCTCTGCTTCAAGCGGTGAATAGTTGAAAAAGGAGGCGTCGAAATATTCGCTGTTCTCCAGGTAGCCTTTTGCCGGAACGTAGTCTGGATGGGCGAGTAGCTCCGGGTCAATGCCGCTCTTTTCCAGTTCTTCCCGGGAGAAAAACGCGATCGCTTCTGTGCCATTGACCAGATTGCGCCAAAAGCCTGCGATGTCCAGCGCTCCCGGAAATCTTCCCGACATGCCGATAATGGCAATCTCAAGTCCGTTTACTTGTTTACTCATCGCTATTTGTCCCTTTTCTTTTTGATAGTCGCTGTGATCGTTTGGCATTGCCTTGCAGCAATCGCTCTTTGCGTTCCGGCACTGTCATCGTTTGCGACTTGCCTGCGTGCGCCTTCTGACTCGTGTAAGCCAGGAAAGATTCGATGGTGCGATATCGGTACAGATTGGCGATCGAAATAGTTGGATCGAGCTGCTCCGTCAAGCGCTTGTGCAAGTGGATGACGCTGAGCGAGTTTCCTCCGAGCTGGAAAAAGTCGTCACGTATGCCGACCTTTTCGATTTGCAGCACTTCTTTCCAGATCAGCGACAGTTGTTTTTCCTGCTCGGTTTTGGGCAGAACGGCTCTTTCCTTTTCCACGTTCAATGGCATGCGGGAAAGCGCCTTTCTGTCGATTTTTCCACTGGACGTATGCGGAAGCGCAGGGAGCTGCTGATAGTGCAGCGGAACCATGTAAACAGGCAAGTGCCGCTGCAAATACGCCTGTAGCTGGCCTGAATCGATCTGTTCTGTCGCGCTGTAATACGCGCAAAGCATTTTGCTCTCCGCTTGTGTTCCCTGGCTGACCACGGCAACCGTCTCGATCTTGTCTGTATAGGACTGGATCGCCGATTCGATCTCCCCCAGTTCAATCCGGAAACCGCGCAGCTTGATTTGGGTGTCTTTTCTACCCAAGTAAGCAATGTTTCCGTCTTCCAGCCAACGGGCCAGGTCGCCCGTGAAGTACAGCCGTTCTCCGGGGAGCAGCGGCAGTTCCCTGAACTTTTCTGCGGTCAGCTCCGGGCGGTTGAGATAGCCTTTTGCCAGCTGGATGCCAGCGATGCACAGCTCTCCCGGCACGCCAATCGGCGCCAAGCCGCCTTCTTCGGTGACGATGTACAGTCGGGTGTTCGCTACTGGCTTGCCGATCGGAATTAGCCGATCTTCTGCCCGCACTTCATAGAACGTCACGTCAATCGACGCCTCGGTAGGGCCGTACAAGTTGTGCAGCTCTACTCCCGGCATTTTTCGGAAGAAGCGGTCCTTCACTTCGATGCTTAGCTCTTCGCCGCTGCAAATGCAGCGCTTGAGGCAGGAAAAGGAAGCTTCGGAAGCTTCATCCGCGTTGTCCGGCAAGGTGTGGAGAAACGCTGCCAGCATGGACGGTACAAAGTGCAGCGTTGTCACTTTTTGTTCGTCGATGAGACGATACAGATACTCGGGGTCTTTTTCTCCGCCTGGCTCGGCGAAGCAGAGTACCCCTCCGATCATGAGCGGCAAAAATAGCTCCCATACCGAAACGTCAAACGTATAGGTCGTCTTTTGCAGCACGACCTCGTTTTCGTCCATGCCGTAATGCGCCGCCATCCAGCACAAGCGATTGGACATGCCGCCATGTGTCAGCATGACTCCTTTTGGCTGGCCTGTGGAGCCGGATGTGTAGAGCACATAGGCCAGGTCATCCGGCAAAAGCGGTACACCGGGGTTGGTGCGTTCATAGCTGGCGTACTGCGCTTCGTCTTCCAAATCGTAGACGGCGACATCCGCAAAAACGGCTTGATCGACCAATCCGGTTTGACTGAGGACGATGCGCATTCCGCTGTCTTCGAGCAAATACTGAATCCGTTCGGCCGGCGTGGCGGGGTCGATCGGCAAGTAGGCCGCGCCTGCCTTTTCAATCGCCAGCAGCCCGATGATCATCGCCAAGGAGCGTTCCGCCATGATGCCGACGATCTCGTTTTTCTCGCAGCCTTGCTCAAGCAAGAACCGCGCTACTTGATTCGCACGTTCGTTCAGCTCGCGATAAGTCAGTCTCTCCCCTTCGCATATCACTGCTTGCTCGTCGCCGCGCTTGCTCACCTGCTCTTCGATGAGCGCCACCACGCTGCGGCTCCAGTCCTCATCCACTTGCGTCTGGTTGAAGCCGTCCCGCAGCAGTTGTTCTTCCTCCGTAGAAATCAAGCGAATTTCTTTAATCGGCTGCTCAGAAGCCTGCAAAATTTCTTGAAGGATTTGCGTATAATGCTTGCCCATGCGCTCCACCGTGGAGGCGGCAAACAACGCCGTCGCGTACTCCAGCGCAAACCCCATCTGCCCTTGCTCTTCCCACGCTTGCAGCATCAGGTCAAACTTGGCGATGCCGCTGTGAATGTCCTGGCGTTGCACGTCCAGCCCGCGAATGCGCAA